>NZ_JACJSI010000028.1 GCF_014698065.1 Nostoc flagelliforme FACHB-838 | reverse complement strand
AGGATACCGTTTACAAGACATTCTTCTTCAGTATATATACTATTTGCTTGTATCTTACAGCTAGTTTTCTACTTGATTATTTCCTCTTTAGATTTACTTTATAAATAGCCTCTTAGTGCTAACTTGTAATATTTTTAACTCCGGCTCCTCCAAGACTAACAGGACACCATGAGGCTGAATTTGGCTATAAATATGAATCGGTGCCTCTTTCAAGCTAATTAAATTAATACCTGGGAATTGTAAGTTTATTTCCATAACGATCCTCCTCTGTTGTCTAGGAGCATCAAAACTAGAGTATCTATAATAACGAAGAATGATGAATGTAAAAAATTTTATAATTTTTTATTCATCACTTTTACTTAGTATCTAATTTTCCATGCCCTGGTGTTGCGTTTTGCAGCTTTGCTCTAATCTGCTTGCGCTTTGAAAAGTTTAACAGCCAGTAAACTTACATAGCGATAAGAAATATGAAAACGATGTGATTAAGCAATTCTGTATATGTGTAGCTATGTTAAGAAATAGAATTCAGGAGCCAGGAGCCAGAATTCAGACTCCTGAATTCTTCTGTAATCAAATCCAAGAGGTGAACCACATTCGCAGTTTATAATCGTGAGGTGAGAGGGGTAAACCCAAATAAATAGGCATCCAGAAAATAAAAGCAGCCAGAATGATAAAAGTAATGGTGACACCTAGCGCCCGGAGTTGTTGATAATAACTGCGAAGGCACTGATCAACAAACCAAGCGATTGCTAAAAATATAAACACCACTGCACACATATAGTGGTATATAAAAACGCACCTTGTCACTTTTACCCAAGGTAATAAGTTAGCAGCATAATTTAGAACTAAATACAAAGCAATCCAAGTATCAACATTAAGAGTTGTAGGTACTGAAAAACGCTTTTCTTTCACCCAAAGACTTATGGGTTGTGACACCAGCATCCCTATTAAAAACAACATGGCAGCAACACCAAACCACCACAAAAATGGATTGCCCATTGCATGGACATCATAAATAACTTGTCCAGCACCGTTAGGCAAAGGCGGGCCCATCACAGGTAAGGGTTCGGTGATACTTTTAGCCGTTTGATAATAGTATGCCATTGGTCGAGTCATCAACGGCCATTTGTACCAGGCAGCACAATAAGGATGCACGTTAGGACTATTCCCACCTAGCTGTAAGTGAAACTTCAAAATTTGCTGATGTACTGCAATAAATCCATAGGTTTTATCTAGTTGAAGGTGAGGAATCCAGATGATGCTGTAAATCAAAGCTGGGATAATTCCTAGATAAAACAGCATGTGAAAAACATTTAGCTGAGTTAGGTTTTGTAGTGGTGTCTGAGATGAAGGAGATGAGGGAGAATAAGTACTAACCTCTGCTTCCTGTGCTGACTCTGCTCCTCTACTCTCGCTGCCTCCCGTCTCTTTCAATGAAGAAGATGCAAAAAAGAGTTTGGAGTTAAGAAAAGAATGTATTAAATAGATTACCCAAGCTGCTATCCAAATGAGATAAGCACCTGAGAGGAACCATAAACCGTTCCACTTAGTACCGACTGACGCACCAAAAGCAATGCCAGCAAAGATTAACCAAAAAGAACGCCGTCGATTTTGGTTATCTAATGCCAATAATAAAAACCAGTGCCCTAATAAACCAAAAATGACGATATAAATATTACTTAAAGCATAGCGAGACTCAACTAGAAAGATGCCATCACAAGCTGTAAACAAACCTGCAAGCAGAGCAAAGCTACGACGATAACTCAATTGATAAGCGATCGCAGCCACAACTAAAGGGATAAATGAGCCAGTGAGAGCATTAAACCAACGATAAGTCCAAGGTGATCGCAATGATCCTGTTAATCCATTTACTGTATCGTGCCAAAAAGGAATGTGACTGCCAATCCAAATGCCGATGCCGATCATATATTGACTTAGCGGCGGATGAGCATTAAAAAATGGCGTATGCGTGAGATAATTATTACCGAATTTGGCAAAGTAAACTTCATCAAATACCAGAGTGTTGAATCGCTCCAGCCCCCAAAACCTCAAGGCGAGTGACAGAATAAATACACTCCCCATCCCAATTCCGAACCACTTTTTAGTCATTTGTCATTTGTCATTTGTCATTTGTTATTCTCCCCCTGCTTCCCCTGCTTCCCCTGCTCCCCCTGCTCCCTACTCCCTCTCTAATCTTCAGGTGCATCTAGTTGAAACAGGAGTAGTTCAATACCGTAATACTTGTTTGTCCGCCCTATTGGTTTCATACCCAATCGTTCTGTTACACGGATTGAAGCATGATTTTCTGGCTTCACTACGGCATAAATCACTGGCAAGTTCAAAACACTAAATCCGTAGTTGAGCATAACTCGTCCGGCTTCTGTTGCATACCCTTTACCCCAAGAAGCTCGCCTCAAGTGCCAGCCTACTTCATAATCTTGAGTGGGTAAAACATCTTTGTTGGGCAATTGTTTGAGAATAATAGTTCCTACAATTGTTGTAGTTTGCTTTTCGACAATTGCCCAATATCCAGTACCATTGTTGAGTCGGTGCGAACGCTTGATGTTGTCAATCAAACGCTGACGCTGTGATTCAACACTTGTGACGCGAGAAGCTTTACCAAGAAAGTGCGTAACTTCGGGGTCATTATAAATTACAAACGCTTGTTCGGCATCGCGTTCGGGTATCCAACTGCGAATAATCAAGCGTTCGGTTTCCCAAAGATTTGTCATCTTGCTTTTGGCTAAACTAAATTGCCATTCTGCAAAATACTAAGATACTTATGGTTGAGCAGTCAAAAGTTTTATAGAGAATTACACAAACGAAATATGGCGATCGCTATGCTATGGGCAATTATCCAGAAGTTTAACTACCCTTGGCTATGCAATCGCAAATTCTGAATCTTTCCGCAGTTCTTCAGACCGAAATCCCAATACAATCCGATCCTTCGGCACACCAGCCCTTACGAATTCCGTTGCTAACCCCTCTTCAGTGCCATCACGTTGAATCCAAATTTTGTCATCAATAATATCAATGTGAATTAGACAGCCGTGAACGCGGCGTGTTGCAGTTGGAGAGAGTTCTGGCACTGGCTCTCGGCCAAGAATCATTACCAAATATCGATCCTGTTCTCGATCAAAGATAGTTTCATGCTGAATATTGCCGTAAGAGTAAGGAATCTTTGTATGTTCAGTAAGAATGCTGCAAATTAGCTGCCTGTATTGCTCCAGATTAGCCATCGGACAATAACCTCTCGCTTTGGATTAAAAACGATCAGAGGAATTTTGTAGTCTTCCAATATAAGTTTACCAAGCGGCTCTTCCTCAAAAATATCAGTAAAAACATCCTCATGAACAGCGATATACAAAACCCTATCTGGATAATTGCGGGACATTACAGCAAGGTAGGTAAAGTACTGGCCAATCGCCTGTTCTAGGTCTGCTACTTCTGAGTCGCCACTGAAGGTTTTGATTTCTACAGCAATCTTCTGTGTTCCTTTTTCTGCAATGAGCAACTTTTCGGCTGCCAAATCCACGTAAAGATCCTTTTTTCCCCACTTTAGATGAAAGGGATCGTCTGTAACAGTCCAGCCATCTTTAATTAGGGCATTCTTCAAGTTTTCGTGGTAACGGTCTCTAACTGGCATAAATTACTCGAATTACGAATTAGTACCTTCGACTTTTGCCACTTCCAGCATTGTCTTTAAAACTGAATCTGGATTCAGACTAATCGAGTCAATTCCTTGTTCAACCAAAAACTGGGCAAATTCTGGATAGTCGCTGGGTGCTTGTCCACAAATGCCGATTTTGCGATCGCATTTTTTCGCCGTTTCGATAACCATTTTTACCATTCGTTTCACAGCTGGACTGCGTTCATCAAACAATCGCGCTACCAACGCTGAATCCCTATCTATCCCCAATGTCAACTGAGTTAAATCATTAGAACCAATCGAGAAGCCATCAAATACCTCAGCAAATTCCTCAGCCAGAATAACATTACTGGGCAACTCGCACATCACATAAACCTGCAAGCCGTTAACACCCTGCTTTAAACCATTTTTTGCCATCTCTGCTAAAACCAAACGCCCTTCATCGGGAGTACGACAAAACGGAATCATCGGGATAACGTTCGTTAAACCCATATCTTCCCGTACCCGTTTGAGGGCATGACATTCTAGGGCAAAAGCTTCTCTGTAGCCTTCATCATAGTAACGTGCTGCTCCTCGCCAACCCAGCATCGGGTTTTCTTCGTGGGGTTCAAATTGTCGCCCACCTAACAAATTGGCATATTCATTACTTTTAAAATCTGACATTCGCACAATTACTGGTTTGGGATAGAATGCCGCCGCAATTCGACCAATGCCTTGGGCTAATCTATCTACAAAATACTGGGGTTTATCGTCGTAAAGTGCAGTAATTTCAGCAATTTTAGCTTTAGCAAATTCATCTTTTAACAAATCATGGTGAATCAATGCCATTGGATGAATTTGAATTTGGTTAGCGATGATAAATTCTGTCCGTGCTAAACCTACCCCATCGTTGGGAATTGCCGATAAACTCAATGCTTCTTGAGGATTACCCACATTCATTAAAATTTGAGTATGGGTACGAGGTAAGTTTTCTAAAGCAACTTCTTTAACTTCAAAAGGTAATAACCCTGCATAAACTTTTCCTTCTTCTCCTTCAGCACAAGAAATTGTTACCTCTTGACCAGGTTTTAAAATTTCTGTAGCATTGCCGCATCCGACGATCGCAGGTACACCCAATTCTCGCGCAATAATTGCTGCATGGCATGTTCTGCCCCCAGAATTAGTAACAATTGCACTGGCGCGTTTCATAATTGGTTCCCAATCAGGGTCAGTTCTTTCTGTCACCAAAACTTCCCCAACTTGGAACTGTTCGAGTTTCTGAACATCTAAAATTAGGCGTGCTTTCCCTTGACTAATAGCTTCCCCAATTGCGCGTCCTGTAACAAGAGGGATTGGGGATTGGGAATCAGGAAGTGGGGAGTGCGAAGATTTTTCCCCATTCCCTATTCCCCATTCTCTATCCCCCAATACCAACCGATAACTCCGCAGTACATTTCCCGTCTTTTGCGACTGAACAGTTTCGGGACGCGCTTGCACAATAAAAAGTTGATTAGTAATTCCATCTTTTGCCCACTCGATATCCATTGGAGTGGAAATACCGTGGACTTGGGAATAATGGTCTTCAATTAAACACGCCCAATTTGCTAGTTGTAAAATCTCTTCATCACTCAGGGCAAATTTACCTCTTTCGCTGGGTGAAACAGACACATTTTTCGTAAATTTTGAACCGTCATCATAAATCATTTTTAGTTCTTTACTGCCCAATTTTTTATCGATAATTGGGCGGAAACCAGCTTTTAAAGTTGGTTTGAAAACATAGTATTCATCAGGATTAACAGACCCCTGGACAACATTTTCGCCTAAACCGTAGGCGGCTGTAATTAATGCCGCATCCTTAAATCCGGTTTCTGTGTCAATGGAGAACATCACCCCAGAGGTTGCTAAGTCAGAACGCACCATTTTTTGCACGCCTACAGCTAGAGCAATGCTAAAGTGATCAAATCTTTTGGTGTGGCGATAAGAAATAGCGCGATCAGTAAATATGGAAGCAAAGCATTTATGGCAAGCTGCTAAAACTCCTTCAGCGCCGACAACGTTAAGGTAAGTTTCCTGCTGTCCAGCAAAACTAGCGTCTGGAAGGTCTTCGGCGGTGGCGCTAGAACGAACTGCAACATCTGTCTCTGCGTTGTATCGTTCACACAAGCTCTGGTATGCTGTAGCGATCGCCTCTCGCAATTCTACAGGAAATGGGGTGTGGATTAATAGCGATCGCGCTTTTTTTCCCCGTTCTCGTAAATTTTTGACATCTTCAACATCCAAGTCAGCAAAGAGTTTGCGTAGCTTTGCTTCTAAACCTGCTGATTTGATGAAATAACGATAAGCGTAAGCAGTGGTGGCGAATCCTGTAGGAACATTAATCCCTTTGGGCGTTAGCTGTTGAATCATTTCGCCCAGCGAGGCATTTTTACCACCAACTACCGGGATATCAGCAATACCAACTTCATCAAACCACAAAATGAGCGATCGCTCTTGGGAAGATAGAGATAATGTGCTTTTAGATACTGTAGCCATAATTACCTTGTAAATTTATACTCAGTTTCTCAGTGCGTAACCGCTAGTATATTTTTCCCATATTCAATTTTAGATATTACAGCTACTAGCGTGATTTTGTATTGTGCAATTAAATGCCAAACTATAGTCTATAAATAACAATTATTCGGGATAATAGCTGTATCGTAATATTGGATGTAATGCACAATGGCACAACTAGAACGACTGCTGAAAATGGCAGAAGATGAGTTAACAGAGTACAGCACTGATGCCCGTAAAATAGAAAAACTACGGCGCAAAATAGGTTTATCAGTGTCCGCAGCCGAACAGAGGCAGGTTAAAGAGGCATTGCTCGCTAGTAAGCAATCTTCTAATATGATTACTCAAATTGTGGAAGAACAAAGACAAGCAGCAGCTTTACCTTTTTGGGGAATTGCTGGATTGGGTTTGTTATTCGGAATTTCTTTAAATCAACCTGTATGTTTGTTAGCTGCTATAGTTGGAACTGTATTAGCTTTTAGAATTCAGAAATGGGGTTGGGAATTACAGGCAAGTCGTCTATTGTTACAAACATTGGAAGACATTGAAGCGCGTATTGCCCAACCGAATAAGTAACAAAACAGATCCGCTATATAGAGAAAATATCTCTATATATTTGTATATTAAAATACTAAATTATTGACTAGTCACTTGATTGACACCTCGTAATTACTTAACAATTCCTTTGGGATCACCATAGCAAAAAAAATTACATATTGGATTTGATTCAGATATTTATTCATATAGTTTGCGTGCAATAAATGCTACATGACCTTTTGACAGTAGGTATTTACCATAACTATGGGTTGTTTCAACTTCAAAGCCCACGCGCTGGAGTTCACTTTCAAGAGTTATCGCTTCGTATAACCGCAAGTAGTGTACTTCGTCAGATCGTCTATAATGTTCCCCTAACTTGCGGAAACTGATAATTCGACGAGTCAAAGTTATTTGCTTTTGATCTTCTTCCTTTTCAACTAATACTACCCAGCCCTCTCCTTCAGTGAATCCCTTAGTTGTGGTTCCCTGTGCAACTTGTCCTGTTGTTGCAATGTCGAAGATGAATACACCCCCAAGAGTTAAGGCATTATATATGCGGTGGAACAGTTGAACAAGAATTTGGCGATCGTTGTCTGAATCAAAGAGGTAGCTCAGGCATTCACCAATCGATGTGACAGCATTGCACGGTGGAATATCTGTCTTGAATAATGAATCAATCCGAAATTCAGCATCCGGCACTCTTGTTCGTGCAATATTAATCATCGACTCAGAAATATCAACTCCGAGAACATGATAATCAGCCTTGCTAAGTTCTTGTGCCCATAACCCGCTACCGCAACCCAAGTCAACCACTAGTCCACTATGTATTTTGTTTTGAGTCAAAATTTCTAAGATACCGGGAGCGGATTTGAGAGCGAAGTCACGGAAACCGTGATCATGAATAAATGCGAGGTCTTCTTTGTACCACTTCTTCATAAAACTTATATCTGTAATGAAGCTATTCAATAAACTATTTTCTCAACGAATAGTAAGATTTTTGATTATGCTTCTTTTTAGATTGAGGACTAAACTTAGCATCTGACAAAAAGTGTTTGGATTACAAAAATTCTTATCTTTATAGCGGTTCTCGTTTACGTAAGGTACACCCGTAAGGGCACGGCACTGCCGTGCCCTTACCCTCGCAATATAATCTTGTACCGCATCTGAATGGGAACCGCTATACTTATTACCTCTTAACAGCAATCGTATAACTAGGTAAATGTGAGGCATCTGTTTGAGTTTTCACAAGTCGCAAGTCATTATCTATATATAAATTCTCAAACACTTGAGAAGTTACTAAAGATGTTTTTTGAAATCCATTAACATGATTTATCTCTATATTGTCTAGTTTTAGAGCTTTAGGTAAAATCCCTTTTGAGGCGTTCATTTTGACTTTATTGTTAACTACATGAGTAAACCAGTTGTAGACTGATTCTAAAGTTAAAGGAATTTCTCTATTTGTAAAAGCCTGAAATCTATCAATGTTTTGAAGATACCATTTACCATTTTGAACCCCATATTTTTGGATCAACATGAAATCATAAGCTGGTAATCTTGATTGAAAATTATCGGATAAAGACTGCTCTTTGCCCATTATATAGCGAGCTACACTGGCACAGTAACCATCATGCTGGAAAATTTGGAAGGACTGCTCTTGTATTCGTTGCGGTAAACTTTCATGAAACGATATTGTAGACCAGATTGGTGTCCAAACACCCACTAAAAGCCGTAATTGCTCTGTAACACTAAAAACAGGATTCTGTTGGCTCAATTTTATAAAATAGGGAAGCAATTCAGTTTTATAAAATTTTATTTCGTCATTTAAAACTTCTGAATTTCGACCTTGAACTCGTGCCAAAATTTCATTTTTAAATTTTAGTTTTTTTGGAGCACTTAATTGATTTTTCAGTAAGAGGTCGAACATTACCATTTACCTTTCCCTCATTTCTTTAGATGACTTGGTTGGTAAGTATTAAAAACTGCTGAGTTTAGCGATTATAAAGGTACCATCTATTTTTTTATTTTGTAGCTTAAGGCTTTTTGCCCCTCTTTTTAACAGTTTTTGGGTGCTTATCTGCTTGATATTACTTATTTTAACTTACAAAGTGGTGTGATCCAGATCACTGTAAACTAAAATATATTGAAGAAGTATTTAGAAATCAGAGTATTGCATACATAGACATATAGCGGCTGACCATCTGAAATTTCTACAATTCTCTTTCCGATGCCCAAGTATTACGCTATTTTACAGTGCCTTCTTTCGTAATTACTCAGCGACGATTTACAAGTAACGCACTAAAAAAGCCAACTTGATGCGTTACGCTGACGATAACGATTTATTACATTGTAATGTTAATGACTAACATTGTAATATTGAGGATGATACAAACTTACCGCCAGAATATAAAGCTGAGGCATTAGAACAGGTAAAAGCTTTAGCAGAAGTGGGGAAAAGTCTTCAATAACCGGCACTGCAAAAGGCGGCGAAAACGGCTATTAAGATTTTAAAAAAGACGATCGCTAGTTTACCCAGTGCCACAAAGTTGTTTGAACAGTCGTAGGGGCGCAAGGCTTTGCGCCCCTATAATGCGCCGTTACATTGAACTGCGATCGCTGCGATCGCACCCTTCCCTTGTTTAACGAGAGTAAGGATTATTGAAGGTTTCCCAGGCAGCTTTTGCCGCCTTTTGCAGGCGATAGCTGAAGTCTAGTAGGTCTTTCATCAATAAATGCCAGTTTCTCTCAGCTTCATCCTGAATTATCGCCCAAGAGTCTTCTAAGCGATCGCGTTCTATCAGTTTCCTTCCTTCAATTAATTCTCGTGCTTGACGCACAGCTTTTAAATATGTTTCACGAGTGATAGTACCTGCTGAATCAGCCTCAGATTGAGCGCGTCTTTTTAGCGCCTCAATTAACGCTTTGGTTTCGCGCTTCACCTCATCAGTTTCACCAACCATTTCAGTTTCTACTAATTTGTCAGTTTCAGAACTGATTTCTACAATTACTATGGATTCGGTAGATTCAATTACTGTGGTTTGAATGGGTTCGATATTGTTAGCATTCATAGTTAAAACCTCTTTAATTGCAAAGCTTACTCTCGAATCAGAATTGCATCCTGTACTGGTAGTCATGAGTCATTGTAAATTTCACAAATAACAAATGACTCATGACTAATGACAAATTAATAAACTTTTGCTGGCAGTTGTTGCTCTAATTTTAGCAATGCTGCAACTCGCATTTGTGTAGCAGGGTGACTGGAGAACAAGTTACCCAAAAATTGTCCAGAGATAGGATTGATAATTAATAACGGCTCATAAGCTGGATTAGCATTTAAAGGCATCTGCTTTGCTGTGGCTTCTAACCTTTGTAGCGCTCTCGCTAAGGCGCGGGGATTACCAGTTAATCTAGCTGAACGTGCATCAGCAGAAAATTCTCGTGTGCGCGAAATTCCTAACTGAATAATCGTCGCAGCTAATGGCGCAAGCATTACTGTTAATAAGACTCCCAAAGGATTTGCACCTCTGCTGTCATCTCGTGAACCACCGCCAAACCATAAGCTGTAACTAACCATTTGCGCTAGGAATGAAATCGCACCAGCAACAGTAGCAGCAACAGCTTGTGTGAGGGTATCACGATTAATAATGTGGGTGAGTTCGTGGGCGATAACGCCTTCGAGTTCGTCCTCTGGCAATATCTTCAAAATGCCTTCGGTAACAGCAACAGCAGCGTGTTCTCGATCGCGTCCTGTAGCAAAGGCGTTAGCACCTTGGCTTGGAACAATGTAAACTCTAGGCATGGGAATATTAGCGCGATCGCTTAATCTTTGCACCATCCGATAAAGCCCCGGTGCTTCCCTTTCACTTACAGGCTGGGCGCGGTATGCTGCCAGGGCAATCTTATCTGATTGATACCAAGAAAACAGGTTTGTTACTGCTGCCAAGGCAATTCCGATAAGTAAGCCACCAGAACCGCCAATTACCCAGTAACTAATTGCGATCAAAAGACCACTTAGCGCAGCTAGCAAAACAGCCGTTTTCAATTGATTTGTCATATTTTCGCTCTCCTGCTAATGCTGTATTACTTTTCTCTTAAACAGCATTCATTAAGCTACATTTTGATTGTATCCAGCTAAACTTAGATATATGGTACAGAAAACCTATCAGATAAGTACGGTTTTCCTACTTAACTTCTATAAATACTAATTATAGTTCTTTTTGATATTTGTTCTTTTGGGAAGAAGATTTATCTAGGACTTACACATGAGTTAGGGAATAACGAACCACAGAGACGCAGAGGACACAGAGAAATGAGAGTTTGAAAGATATTTTGCGTAA
Source organism: Nostoc flagelliforme FACHB-838 (assembly GCF_014698065.1). Classification (GTDB taxonomy): domain Bacteria; phylum Cyanobacteriota; class Cyanobacteriia; order Cyanobacteriales; family Nostocaceae; genus Nostoc; species Nostoc flagelliforme_B. Next base: position 71,971 of record NZ_JACJSI010000028.1, on the reverse strand, counting down.
GTCCTACATCTTTATAGATATCATAAATGCATCTATCTATAGGAATAAATTGTTTATCAAAGTAGAAATTACAAGTATGAAAAAGCAATACAAAAGTCAAAATGGTATTGTTGAATTAATTAAATAATATTTATGGCGATGGAGCTCGCCAAAACCGCCTTTCTAGTACTGGTTAAATTCATAACTGGAAGGCTGATGGCTCCTACTTTCTTCGCTGACTGCGGGAGAGTAGGGCTTGGCTAAATGCATTACCTGACTCCCCTGTAGAAAGTGTAAGTCTACAAATCGCGCCTCAAGGAGTTATGAAATGCTAGCTAGTGTATTGTGGATTTTAATGATGGGCTTTTTTGCCGGTCAACTTGCCCGTCGTTTAGTAGCTCCGCCTTTAATTGGCATGATTTTAGTGGGGATTATTCTTGGCCCCCAAGTTCGGAATGTCATCAGTTCAGATGTGCTGGGTGCTGCTGATGAGTTAAGATCTTTGGCAGTAATGATTATTTTAATGAAAGCCGGACTGGGTTTAGATAGAGAAAAGCTGTCTCAACAGGGAACTGTGGCGCTACGTTTGGGATTTTTGCCAGCAGCAACAGAAGCGATCGCGATCGCTTTTACCGCTATGATAATTTTTAAATTTGACTTTCCCACTGGGTTACTGTTGGGCTGTGTGATTGGCGCGGAATCTCCGGCTGTAATTGTTCCAGGAATGCTCAGGCTCAAAAGTTTAGGCTGGGGTGTTACTAAAGGAATTCCCGATGCAATTTTAACTGGTAGTGCTTTATCTGATGTACTGCTATTGCTAGTCTTCAGCTTACTGCTGAGTTTCTTAGGTGACGGAGGTGTTGAGCAGATTGTCCTACCTGGGGGATTCACTTTGACTGCTCTCCAACTGCTGCCGTTCCAAATTATTATGCAAATATTGCTAGGAGTATTATTTGGCTATTTAACAGCTCGTTTATTAGTTCTACTATTAATTAAACAAAAATGGGCTCAGAATATCGTTCAAGATACTGTGATTGCTGCCAGTTTAGCCTTGCTTTTGGTAATTGTCGCTCATGCCTTACCTTACTTTTCTGGTTATTTAGCAGCAATGGCTATGGGCTTTTTCTTAATTGAATTAGATGCTCCTCTAGCCCGAAGATTACGGGGCGGATTTGACAGTTTATGGATAGTAGCTGAGATTTTTTTGTTTGTCTTATTAGGGGCAACTATTCAACTGCAAGTATTAGAGAAAATTCTGTTACCAGGCATTTTAATTTTAGCAATTGGTTTACTAATTGGTCGGATGCTGGGCTGGTATCTCTCAACTTTGGGTAGTAATTGGAATTGGCGAGAAAGATTATTTTTGCTCCCAGGAAACTCAGCAAAAGCTACAGTCCAAGCTGCTATTGGGGCAATACCCCTCTCCCAAGGAATTGCGGGGGGTGAGATAATTTTAGCGATCGCAGCTCTTTCAATTTTAATTACTGCACCGTTAGGAGCTTGGGCAACCATGACTTTTGCCCCGAAATTGCTCACAAAAGGCGAAGTTGACCCCACCAAAGTCACAGTTGCTACTCGTACCTTGTTCCTGGCAGCAGTGGATACATCGAGTTTAGCCACAGAAGTTTTAACCAAAGTGGCAGATTTAGCACGCCGCAGTAATGGGGAAGCGATCGTTTTACACGTAGTTAACACTTTGAACCAGCAAAATATCCAACAAATCGAAGAACAAAGCAAACAGTTGTTATCTGATATCACGTATGAATTTTTGACTGTTACAGGTGTGATTCCAGAAGAGATTATTCGCATTGCTCAAGAGTATTGTGTCACTGCGATCGTTATGGGAAAACGCGGGCATAAACCTTGGGAGCAAGTATTAATTGGCTCAGTCTCACAAGCAGTTTTAGAAGCTAGTTTAATACCTGTCATTGTGCTGGAAAACCGTGAGCATAATGCTACTTTGGATTTTAGATTTTGAATTTTTGATTTTAAATTTACAGCAGATTGCAACTTCTCTGCGTTCCCTGCGGGATGCTACGCAAACGCGCAGCGTGTCGCAGATAGAGGCTACGCCAACGTGAGGTACAAATATATCGTAAGGGTACAACAATGTTGTGCCCCTACCGATGTACTTTATTTACATTAAGCAAATTGCCTTAAAAATTTAAAAAAGCAAGGAATATGATGTTTAGTATGATTACTTTGTTCTGAATAAAATCTTCCTATTTCTAACAATAGTTGATCTTTAAATGTCTCAACTGAAGAAGTCCAGTCACTTGGTGGTTGAATTTGGTTCCAGTAATACTTAGCTTTTTTGAATGCCAGTAAAGCTAAAATTAACTCATTCTCCTCCGTATTATTTTGAGCATTTTGAAACTGTTCTTTCCATGAATCTCTCAATTTATCTATTGCAGTACAATCTAATTCAGAGCAATGGCTAATGCGATTAGATACTTTTGATAAATTACTTTTTAAATCAGAATCAGTAATGATAGCATCTGCCATAGTCACATAAATTTCTCTAAGTAGTAGAGAATTACTATCATAAAGTGTAGAAAAAGTATCAAATACTGGTTGTAGCTCAGGTATGATAAAATATGCTTCTTTATGTATTAAACCCGTAACCCATATACGATGCTGTTTTGCATTTTCTTCGTTTATGTTGAGTTTTGTATAAAGATTACAGAAAATTGCTTCTGTATCTGAAAAACTATAATTATATTCTTTTTTTATATTTTGTGTTTGTAGATCAACATCTACGATTGCAAACAGTTTTTCTAAACTTAAATATGAATTATTTTTATTTTCATTATACAATTTTGAAAGAGTAAAATATGTATCTAATACATCTTTACGATCTCCGCAGTTAAAAAACTCTGTTCGATATTGACTCCATAATTTTGGAACACACGCCTTGTAAAAGTTAGAATCTGGCATCTGTTCCATCTTGCTATATGATTGAGGTGATGGTCTGCCTTCGGTATCCCAAATACCACCTTCGCCTTCGCACAGTACAACGATCTTATTTTTAATTCTACGAGAGCCAATGATTATTTCACAATGTTGTTTTAGTTGTTCCGGCTTAAGACTCATATTTAATTTTTAGCTTCTGGCTTTAAAAGTTTTGGTTCTAGTTCCTTAACGTGAGCAGGTGTAAGAGCTTGACATAACTCGTATGAGTGAGTTGCAAGGATATATTGATTACTGGGTGACCATTGGTTGAGGTCTGCAATTATTTGATATTGCCAATCTGGATGAAATGCTATTTCAATTTCATCCATTAGCACAATTGCATTTTCTATATTATGGTACTTTATCCACATATAAATGCTTAATCTTTTTAACTCGCCATGACTGAGGTCTTCGGGATATAGTTCTAATCCATCTTTATCTAATTTAAAACTGACACCTGATAAATCTGTATCTACATTTATATTTTTATTAGACAATATTATATTTAAATCATTTATCAGTGTTTTATAGCTATTACCATACTCGCCTTTTTTTATAGCTTCTGCAAAGTCCTCGTCTCGAGCAGACTTAAAGGCTTCAATAAGGATATCTACAGCCAGAAAATCATAGGTAAAAAAGCCTGATAGTTTAGACTTGGCTAATTTAAGCTGTGAATAGTAGTCAGTTTCGTTATCCTGCTTTTTAAATAAGAGTTTTCTAGATTCTTTAGAATTAAAAAGAAAAACTTGGGTAGAAGGAGCCGCAAGAAATATTTTTTGTGATAACTCTTTCATAAATATTTCTATTTTATTCATATCTATGTTGTTGATTCGGCAAAGTAAAACTTCTTCTTCTTCATTTTTGTTACTATTAGCTGAGTAATTACAAATATATAATAAATTTTCTGATTGCAAATATTTTAAAACTCTTTGGAGGATACGTTTAAGCTGCTCACGTTGTTCATAATATTTTTCAAGATTTAATTTAAATATATCGAGTCTTGTTTGAACTTCTTCTTTAAATTCTTCTATAGATGTATTTGTTAGTCCTAATCTCGACATTAGTTTAAGAGTTCTAAATCCAAATAGTCGAAGTTCATCGATTAAATCTCTCAATATATAACGTCTATCCTCACTACTCTCAATTTTTATCACACTATCTAATTTAGTAATAGCTTTTTCTAAATCTTGTATTTCCTTTTCAGTAATTGAAATTTTATTTATAATTTTATCTAATTGATTGGAAGCAGAGAATTGTAAATAATTATCATTATCAACCTCAGTATTATCATTTGATATTAATAGCTCCCTAAGATAAGAATCGTTATAAGATAAAAATTCAAGCTTTACAACTTTATCTTCATTCCAGATATCAATTATGGCTAATACTCTATTGTTAGAATTGTTATTAATCGTAAATCCATAAAGTATATTTTTCACAAAATCTTTTTTACCAGAATCACTAGAACAATGCAATAAAACAAAAATTAATTGCAAAAGTGTACTTTTACCACCACCATTTTGACTACCAAGGGGAAAAATACTGGGGATAAATTCTGGTTCAAAAGTTATATCAACGTTCTTTAAAATGCGAAAATCTGGAACTCGAACTCGTAGTAATTTCATAAAAAGCTCCTATTGCCAACTTGATACTAACTATCTTGGATTCTCAAGTAGGGTGGCCAGTGTCCACCCTACTTGAGACTTCCAAATTGAGTTTAACTAAGATACTTAGACTGAATGCAAAAAATGCCTTACACCTTAAACTTCTCTGTAATCCGCTTCATCGCCTCTTCGACATTCTCCCGGCTGTTAAACGCCGAAATGCGGAAGTAACCTTCACCCGCAGCACCAAAGCCAGAACCAGGTGTTCCTACAACGTTGACAGTTTGCAGTAACTTATCAAAGAATTCCCAACTGGATAAACCATTAGGAGTTTTCACCCAAACGTAAGGTGCATTCACGCCTCCATAAACTGATAATCCGGCGGCTGTGAGTTTTTCGCGGATAATTTTGGCGTTTTCTAGATAGAAATTCACCAATTCCTTAATTTGTGCCTGTCCTTCTTGGGAGTAAACAGCTTCGGCTCCCCTTTGGACGATGTAAGAAACACCATTAAATTTGGTAGACTGGCGGCGATTCCAGAGTTTCCATAGTTCCACATCGGAACCATCAGCAGCTTTTCCTGTGAGTGTCTTCGGTACTACAGTTAACGCGCAACGAGTTCCTGTAAAACCTGCATTTTTGGAGAAAGAACGAAATTCGATCGCAACTTCTCTTGCACCTTCAATTTCATAAATTGAATGCGGAATGGACGGGTCGGTAATGTAAGCTTCGTAGGCTGCATCAAAGAAAATAATCGAGTTATTAGCTTTGGCATAGTCCACCCATGCTTTGAGATATTCTTTAGTAGCAGTTGCGCCAGTGGGATTATTGGGAAAGCAGAGATAAATTAAATCGACTTTCTTTGAGGGAATTTCGGCGGTAAAGTTGTTATCAGCCGTAATTGGTAGATAAACTAAACCCTCAAACTCGCCTTTATCGTTGGCATCTGCCGTATTTCCCACCATAACGTTAGTGTCTACATATACGGGATAAACGGGGTCAGTAACGGCAATTATGTTGTCATGACCAAAGATTTCCAGAATATTACCGGTGTCGCACTTGGAACCATCGGAGATAAAAATTTCGGAAGCATCTATATCCGCTCCCCGTGCTTGGAAATCGTGAGTAGCAATTTTTTCTCGTAACCAAGCGTAGCCTTGCTCTGGGCCGTAGCCTTTGAAGGTATTGCGATCGCCCATTTCTTCCACAGCCTTTATCATAGCTGTGCGGCAAGCCTCCGGCAGAGGTTCGGTAACATCACCAATACCCAAGCGGATGATTTTAGCATCAGGATTGGCTTCTGCAAAGGCATTCACCCGTCGAGCAATTTCTGGAAACAGATAACCCGCTTTCAGTTTCAGGTAGTTGTCGTTAATAGTTGCCATGTGTAAATATGAAAAACGCCCTAAAATAGCTTACTGCTAATTTATGAGGGCGATAACTTTGTTATGAGGAGTGGGGAAGAGGGAGCAGGGGGAGAATAACTAATGACAAATGACTAATGACAAATTAGACATTTACTGGCTGTTTATTATCGGCTGAATAACTGTTGCGATCGCTAATTCCTAACTGCGTAAGCGATTCTTGACCTGTAATTAATCTTGCTCCGCGATTACGGGTGAAATAGTTCCATGCCCATTGAATCATTACTACTAATTTGTTGTTAAATTCAATTAAGAAGTAGATGTGAATCACTAGCCAAAACAACCATGCAAAGAAACCTTTCAGCTTCATAAAGCCCAAATCTACCACAGCAGAATTGTGCCCAATCATCGCTAAACTACCATAATCAACATAAGCAAAGGGCGGTAAACTGTTACCTGCAAGCCGCTTTTGGACTAGTGTTGCTACATATTCGCCTTCTTGCTTCGCTACAGGTGCAACACCAGGTAGCGGTTTACCATTTTGATGAGAAAAATTTGCTAAGTCGCCAATTACAAAAATATTGGGATGTCCCTTAATACTCAAGTCAGGTTCGACGATAATCCGTCCAGCGCGATCGCATTCAGCACCTGTGCGTTCTGCTAGCACTTTCCCCATTGCTGAAGCTTTCACACCTGCTGCCCATAATACCGTTTTTGAGGCAATTTCTTTCACTTCATCGCCTTGTTTGAGGGTAACAATGTCATTTTCAATATTCGTTACCAGTGTTTTTGTCTGCACAACCACCCCCAAGCGCGTTAAAGATGCTTCCGCTTCTTGTGATAACTCTGGTGCAAAGGGTGGCAAAATCCGATCTAGACCTTCTAATAGCAAAATCTTAGCTTCTGAGGTGTCGATGTTGCGGAAATCTTCTTTAAGAGTTTGATTTGCCAATTCTGCGATCGCACCAGCTAACTCTACACCAGTTGGGCCACCACCAACAATTACAAAGGTTAACCAAGCCCGGCGTTTTTCTGGATCGGTTTCTTTTTCTGCGGCTTCAAACGCCGTAAAAATCCGGCGACGCATTTCTATGGCATCTTCTACTGTTTTCAAGCCTGGGGCAAATTCTTCCCAGTTATCTTTGCCAAAATACGAATGCTTCGCACCTGTAGCGACAATTAACGTATCGTAATCTATTGCTTCGTCACCCACAGTCACTTGTTTTGCTTCTGGATCAATATTATTCACCTCTCCCAGCAGCACTTTCGTATTCTTGCTCTTGCTGAGGACAGAACGCAACGGTGAGGAAATATCCGCAGGAGATAGCGCACCTGTGGCGACTTGGTATAAGAGGGGTTGGAATAGATGAAAGTTACGTTTATCAATCAGAGTAACGTTTACCGCCGCCTTAGCAAGTGTTTTGGCCGCATAAAGTCCACCAAAACCACCGCCAACAATAACTACTTGATGAGGTGGATTATTGTCAAGTGAATTTACCATAAGAAATATTATCGGGTATTCCAACTATTGTAACTATTCTTAACAAATTTGTATCAAAATTGTCATCATATATTTTGTATTCCTGTTTACATTTGATGAAGTATTAAAGTAATCAAAACTACAAGACAAACAGAACTTTTCAATATGGAGGCGCAGATAATAAGAGTTGGCAATATTTGAATCGCTCTTTGCTTGTGTAAATTTATCAACGGTAGATGTAGGATTTATGCAAATTCACTCAGAAGTAGTTGATTCTGCGGTTTGTGTCGAACGTGGTGAATGCGTTCGCCGCCAACGGGTAAAACCATAGAAAAGAGCAGCAAAAATTAACAAATAAGGGCTGTAAACAATTAACCAAATACCCAGCTTGAGTAAGCCAACGGAAAATGAACTAAGGGAGTGAGTAGATTTGTTCCAAGTCTCCTGAACTTGCAAACCAAAGGCAGGTTGTGAACTGGTGCTAGAAACTGCTGCTTGTAAATTCAGCGTAATAGTGGAATAAGCAACTTGATTTTGTAGGCTTTTGAGTTGGGCATTAATTTGTTCTATTGTTTGTCTAACATTACTTAATTCTTGAGCAACAGTAAGCACATCTCTAACAGAACCTGCCCGATCCATAATTTTTTGCAAATTGGCTTCAGTTTTTTGCAAATTGGTTAATCTAGCTTGGAAATCCACCAGGCGATCGCCCACATCTTCGGCAGTGATATTACGGCTCTCTACAGTGCCCAATTTAGCTAGCCGTTCTAAAGTAGATTCCAACCGATTCTCTGGTATCCGCAATTGTATTGTTGCTGTGTAACGCGGGTTGTCGTTTTTGGGTTGTTGTTGTTTCAACCCAATTAAATCTCCTTGCTGTTTATTGATAATTTGCGAAACAGCATTAACAGTCTGCTCTACAGAGTTGACAGTCAAAGAGATTGCTGCTTTTTTGATGAGTTGGGGACGAGAACGGACTATTGATGCAACTTCGGTTTTTTGGGAAATACTTCCTTCATTAGCAAGTAATTGATTTACCGCGCCATTGGCTGCAATTGGAGGTGCAGCCTTATTTGCCGTCTGTTCGGAAGAGGCACAACTAGTGAAAATCAACCCTCCTAATAACGCACTTACAAAAAAAGCAGATGTGCGCGGTAATTTTGTTGAAGCGTACATAATCTACCCCTAGATGGATGAAGTTAACCCCAGTATTGCTGAAGTAAAACTCAAAGCCTGTATTGTTGCGATTTATGTAACAGGATTAGTCATTTTTATTTACAGAGAATGAGAATTCATCTTGATGAGATATTTCAAAAAGATTATTAGCAAGTCATTTGAGATTATTTCAAAAAATATCTGCAACAAGTCTGTTTGCCAATAGGGTCGTAAAATTGCTTTCTGGTAGTTGATCGTTTTGAAATTGTTTGATTTTGAAAACAAGTTGGATCTGCGATCGCTGCTTGCAAATCTGCCTTTATACCAATTCAAAATAGCCTACGGTATCTTGTCGGTCAAAATTCCCTGGCACTTTCAGCAGCCTGTCTCAATCCTAAAAAAGCTTCTTTTAGAGGTTGGCTAACAGCACTATCTGGTTCTGTTAGCACTAGCTGTTGGTAGGCTGATAAAAATTGCGATACCTTCGGTAAGCTGCGCTAACGCAGCCGATGGAACAAATGCAGAAAGTGACCTACAAAGCTGATACAATCCAAAACCACAATCTCTATACCATCTGTACGGTCGTACAGACTTGAGGCATATTCCTGAATAGCTTCCTCTATCACATCCGTCGTGATAAAAATATAGTTGTCAACCCGCTTGCCTGTACTGTTGATTTTTTGCAAGGCACGGTCAATATCTGCTAAGGTGACACGTCGGGTCTTCATTTCATAGCTGGTAATCACCTTCTCGTCATCAACTAAAGTAATTTCCAAATCTCCCAAAGCTCCAGTCTGCTCGTCCGCTGCATTATGGGATTCTAGAGGTAAAAAACGCTCCCCAATATATTGTTCTGCTACTTGATAGGCAGCAGCAACAATTAGTACAGGAAGACGGCTTGAACCTCGGCAAGCCAAATGCTGTTTCAGGAGTGTGATAATTTCCTCTGCTGACAAAGGTATTGCATCTTCCGACTTCTTCAGGTCGGCTAGTAGTGTTTCCATGCGCTGCCGCTTCTCGTTGCGAGCAATAATTAGACAGCGAATAGTTTGGGCTAGCAGTTCCTCAGCAGTTATTCTGCCTTCATGAACATCATCAAGTAATTCCAAGGCGACTTCGTAGAGTTTAGGCGGTCGTCCCACTAGATTGACTGCTGGGGTTAAGGTGATGTTACGATTCCGCAGGGCAGGAGTGAGGAACGCAGTAGTGGGATTGCAAGGCAACTCATGCTGGTTAATGAATGCTGTGATGTAACTTTCATCGTAGTAGCGTCCAGAGTAAGCATCTGGTGTGCCTATTTCGGTGTAAGGCTTACGGATATCAACATTCCCACGGTGAATTGCTGCCAAAGAGCAGGCCAGCAACAAACGAACTACAGCACGATTGCCTACATAGCGCGATACATAGTCAATTTTTTCAGCAATGCTGGGATTGGTGACAATCGGTTGGACTATCGATGGTTCGGCTTTTTGTAAAGCTACATCAAGGATAGCTGCTGGGGTTGTGGACATGGAGCGATTTCTTCAACAGTAAGTGTGGAAGCTTGAGGGTCATAATTGAGCCAAAGTACTTCTTGCCGTAACTGCTTGATGGAATGGCAGTGTTTCACGGGCGCTTTAATGCAGTTCCAGTCACTATATAGTTCCTGCATCAACGAACAATCATAGCCTGAAAGGGCAACTTTACCTTTGACTGAACGTAAAACATCCGCTAGTTGCCGATGCTGGTCGTCGGTCATTTCATAAGCGTAAGCCTTGCTATCCCCACGGGAATCGTGCGGGTACGGGGGATCACAGTAAAATAATGTTTCTGGACTATCGTACCGTCGAATAATATCAATTGCTCGGTCGTTCTCAATTTGCACGCGTAGCAACCGTTGCACGATTTCGGGCAGATCCTCAACACTACCAAGCCACCGGGAAACTGCACCAGCCATTCCAGCGCGGCTAGTAAGTTTGCAGTGCGCCCATCGTCCAACACTGGCGGTTTGTGCCAAGCCTGTTCTCACTTGTCGCGCCCGGACGAAAAATCGTCTAGCCTTTTCCAAGTCTGATAAACTCTCTTCTTCCTTGGTAATAGCAATCCGAAATTCTTCACGCGAAAATGGGGTTAAACCAATCGCCTCGATGAGTTGGTCTTTTTGGTCGCGTAGTACGCGAAAAAAGTTGACTACCTGGCCATCAATATCATTGTAGGTTTCCACAGGTGAAGGCTCCCGGTTCAACAACACGGCTGCTGAACCGCCAAAGGGTTCGCAGTAGTGGGTCGTTTTTGACAACAAGGGTAAAAGCCAGTCTAAATGACTGTACTTGCCGCCATACCAACCAAATGCAATTTTCTTTGCCATAAAAGCCAACCTCAAAGGCAGTGTTTTACCCAAAACCGAGGATAAGGGTAAAACGCAATTTATTATATAGTGTTGAGAAATAAAGTATAAACAAACAAGAATACTTACATTATTTTTTCAGAGAATAATGTAAATATTCTTTTTCGGTAAGGCGATCGCCAACAGTATTAGATACGTGTAATTTCCGGGAAAATAGTCTGCAAAAGTTTATCCTGTCTGAGTTTTATACCAGCCGGAGTAGAACGGAGCATCTCTAGAAGCTAATAACCTTATTCCAGATAATTGCAGTGAGTTCCATATTCTTGACTTCGGAGGTGGTACGCTCACATTCTGAAGCTACCAAGTAGGCAAGCAACCAAAAGCCATTGAACAAAGTCCAGGTAGCGGTAACGGGATGAAAGCAATCATGAGCGCTTGAGTATTGCCCTAGCGTGTATAGATACAGGTGGTATTCAGTTCAAAAAAGAGGGAATACTAAACGTAAGTGAAAGGTTACTACTTAACAATTGGATTTTTTGTTAGATAAAGAAGTTAGGCGATTATTGTCGTCGTAAACACTCCCCCTGAGTTCAAAAAGATAAATTCAATAATTGACAGTTCATCTGTGTTACTCAATTTGAGGTACAATCGTAAGCCTGCCAATAAATGACGATGCTTGCTGACAGGAGATGCTTCTATGGCCCGGATGTATTATGACGAAGATGCCAATTTAGACCTTTTGGCTGGAAAAACTATTGCTATCATCGGCTATGGTTCTCAAGGTCATGCCCACGCTCTCAATCTCAAAGATAGTGGTTTGAATGTGATTGTGGGACTATATCCGGGTAGTAAGTCAGTAGCAAAAGCTGAAGCTGCTGGGTTAACTGTGAAGAATGTTGCAGATGCTGCCAATGCTGCTGATTTCATCATGATTTTGTTACCTGATGAAGTCCAAAAAACGATTTATAAAAACGAGATTGAACCCAATCTTAAAGAAGGAAATGTGTTAGCTTTTGCCCACGGTTTCAATATTCATTTTGGGCAAGTTGTACCACCGGCTAACGTAGATGTGGTGATGGTAGCACCCAAAGGGCCGGGGCATTTAGTACGACGGACTTATGAACAGGGTGAAGGCGTACCAGCGTTGTTTGCAGTTTATCAAGATGCCAGTGGTCAGGCACGCGATCGCGCGATGGCTTATGCTAGAGGTATCGGTGGTACTCGTGCCGGTGTTCTCGAAACTACTTTCCGCGAAGAAACCGAAACAGATTTATTTGGTGAACAAGCGGTATTGTGCGGTGGTTTGAGTGCTTTAATCAAAGCTGGATTTGAAACTTTGGTAGAAGCTGGTTATCAACCAGAATTGGCTTATTTTGAATGTCTGCATGAAGTCAAGCTGATTGTTGACTTGGTTGTAGAAGGTGGTTTAGCTAAAATGCGCGATAGCATTTCTAACACTGCTGAATATGGCGATTATACTCGTGGGCCGCGGATTGTTACTGAACAAACCAAAGTTGAAATGCAGAAGATTCTCAGTGAAATTCAATCTGGGCAATTTGCACGAGAATTTGTTCTAGAAAACCAAGCTGGTAAACCAGGATTTACCGCTATGCGTCGTAAAGAAGCTGAACACAAAATTGAGGAAGTTGGCAAAGATTTACGCGCTATGTTTAGCTGGTTGAAAAAAGCCTAACCAGGCGAATGGAATTCGCAGCTATACAAACAAAACCCACCTTCGTGGGTTTTAAATTCTTTGAGTCCGCCTAGGCGGACTTGGTTTGTATAGCCGCGATTTCTAATCGCCTGGTATATTTGCAAAAGTGAGATGCTCCCTTACTGAAGTCACAGATATATGAACGAAGCCATCCTATTGCGCTGCACGAAGCACGATAGGATGGAATAATCTATGGGAAATAAAGTATTTATCCCAGGGCTAAAGTTGATGGGCTTTCTACTTTTGACACAGTAAATGCTAAAGAAAATAACTGGTTTTTTTATCCTTGTAATTGTTGCAAACATGATTATAGGATGCCTTTTAACCACTGAAATGTCGGTGCAAGCTCAATCAATATCAACAGATGTGATTTCGGTAGATGGTCGCAAGTTATTTGAAGTGAGTGAAGCAGGACAATTTAGTGCTGAAAGTCGTGCTGCGGATGCCAACTTAATTTTAAGAGAAGTAGTCCGTTTCCCAGATCCTGTGAAGGTCGAGATTGTAGAAATTAATCAATTACCTGTAATTTTGGTGAATAGCCGCCATTTACTGACGGTAACACAAGAAGATACTTTTACTGGTAGAACAAAACAAGAGCAAGCAAAAATTTGGGTACAACGAATTCGTGAGGCAGTTCAGCAAGGTCAAGAAGAACGAAGATTAAGTTATTTTTGACGGGCAATATTATTTGCAATTTTATCAGTATTGGGTGCGATCGCTCTGCATTTAATGTTAGGTTGGGTTTGGCGCTATTGGTTACGGCGGCTGCTTCCGAGAGAAGTGAATCACCCCGAAACTGGAGCGCAACCCAAAGGAGTTGAATTATTTTTAAAATTGACCCTGTTTGTAGTGCGATCGCTGTTATGGATAGCGATCGCAATCTATATTACTGACTTATTTCCTTTAACACGAGAATGGAGTAGGCGCATTGCCAACATTCTTTGGATGAGCTTAACGTCACCAGTAATTAGCATTGGGGAAAGCTCTTATTAGGTAATCAATATAATTATCTTCATCAGCTTATTTTTTGGAGTATTGGCTACAGCTGGAACTCTGACTAATTTGCTGCGATCGCGCGTACTAAACATGACCAATGTTAGCCGTGGTGTTCAAGAATCAATTGCAGTTTCTATCCAGTACAGTCTGATTTTTATCGGTACAGTTTTGTTGCTGCAAATTTGGGGTTTGGATATCAGTTCCCTAGCAATATTAGCCAGTATTTTTGGTGTAGCCATCGGGTTTGGTTTACAGGGAGTTGCTAAAGAACTAGTTAGCGGTTTTGTGATTACCTTTGAGCGTGCTATTGAAGTTGGTGACTTTGTGGAAATTGGCGAATTTATGGGAACCGTAGAGCGATTAAATGCTCGCAGTACTCATATTCGCAGTTTAGACGACATAGTAGTTATTGTACCCAATTCGCGTTTGTTAGATACAGAAGTAATCAATTGGAACCATCGGGGTTCGGTATCTCGTTTAGTATTCCCTGTGCGCGTGGCTTATGGTGCAAATATTAGTACTATCCGCTCTGCATTATTAGAAGTAGCGCATGAAAATCATGATATATTAAAAAAACCAACACCTCTTGTTTGGTTTCAACAATATGGTGAGGATTTTTTAAATTTTCAATTGCTAGTTTGGATTGCTAAACCTCGCAAACAGTTTCAGATTAAGAGCGATTTATATTTTAAAATTGACGAAACTTTCCGGCAGCAAAATATTAATATTCCTTTTCCACAACGCTCACTACATTTAGATTCTGCAAGTTTACCCTTACAACTTTCACCCCAGTTAGAAAATTCTTTATCTCAACTTTCTGAAGGTTTGATTGCTTTGTTAAAAAGCCAGTTGCAGACAGACACTTCAAATGATGCTACTAATGAATCTGCAAAAAATCAACAGGAAAAATAAACAGTAATATATTTTGTTGGATGTTGACATCAAGTGCTGTTAAGTTCATCCCATCCTTTAAAATGGGATGGGATATTTGTTATTTAGAAGTCCCTAAGTTACCACCCCATTGTTCCTGGGCTACCTTTAAATGGCCCGACAATATCAGCAGTAATCCATCCTCCGTAGAAATCACCCGGTTGAGACATAAGTAGCTCATCATTTACATAGCAAGCATCCATTAAGCTAGGGTAAAAAGCATAGTATTCTTGAATCGTTACAAAATCAGGTGTGGGTTCAATATATCGCCAAGCAGCGTTCCTTATATACTTTTCACCGATGCTGATATCAAAATATTGACACTTACCTTTCCATTCACACCAAGTTTTTTTAGGTGTTTCTATCAGATATTCTAGTTTAATGTCTTCAGAAGGAAGGTAATAAACAGGAGGATGGCTAGTTTCTAGGACTCTTTTAGCTTTAGTTGTTTCTGCTAAAACAGTACCATTACAAATTATCCGAATTGATTTGTTGCTATCTTCTAAACGAGCCGGACGGGGATAATCCCAAACTGATTCTTGACCGGGTTGTGGTGGGATTGCATTTGGTCTCATTCTCTGTAATCTCCTTTCAAATGTCTTGGGCAATTCTAAAACCAGAGTGTTGATAAAAGTAGGGACGAAACCAGTTGCGATATGTTGGTAATGCCATTGAACCATTAGTAGCCCAAGAACCGCCGAGCATCATCTGATGTTTATCATCAAAAAAGGGTGCTGCTTGATCTTCGTAAAGCGGATGAGGTTGAAATCCTGGTAGGGCGTTGAAAGTGTCCCCCAACCATTCCCAGAGATTTCCTCTGAGATCGTAAAGTCCAGAAGCACTATTAGCTGGTTTGAACATTCCCACTGGGCTGGGGGAAATGAATTGTAAGTTGAGATTATAGTTATTTGATAACTGGTTATCCTCAGAGATAAGTAAAGCTTGATTCCATTCAGCTTCAGTCATCAAGCGAATTTCTGAGCCTTGAAAACGACAAAATGCGATCGCTTCGTAGTAATTGACTTCTACAGGCCAGTCTAAGGGTAAGTCTATTTCGTCGAATGTGGCTCGATAGCGGTAGCCATCCTCGAAAGGTATCCAGAATTTGGGATGTTGGACGTTGTAGAGTTGCTTCCAATCCCAAGATTCAGCATTCCAGTAGTCTGGATTGTTGTAGCCACCAGCCTGAACAAATTTCAGATATTCGCCGTTACTGATTAGATATTGACTAGCTAAAAACGGTTTAACTTCAACAGTGCGATCGCCATATTCGCTATCCCAACCAAATGTAAGATCATCCTTGGGTTTTCCTAGTTTCACCACACCGCCTGGAATGGAGCGCATTTCATTATTGGGAATGTTCGCGTTGCTAGGTGCGTAATTCCAGCCTTGGGGACGTTTTAAGCGATCGGTAGGCAATTGACGCACCAGCATCGAAGAGGTTTCAAAGTGAATGCGACTATGTTCTATCCCCATCAGCAAAGCCCAGAAGGGATGCTGTTGATGAATGGGGAGATCCAGGGGAGTATTTTGAATTACCTTTGCGATCGCCTCTTGTGCCTTATCCCGATATTGCCAAACTTTTTCTACATCAGGCCAGCTAACCCCTTGCATAGCTGCTTCGAGTTCTGTCGGTGTTTGTGGATCAACTCCGATTTCAAATAGGGTTTCGTATTCTGAATTAATTCGAGCTTTGATTAAACCAACGGCAATTAACTTGTTGATAAAAAAAACGGCTGAATGACCAAGATAAAAAATTAGACGGTTTCTTAAAGGATCGGGGTTAAGATAAAAAGTTTCTTCCCCGACCAAACTTTTCATAAGTGTTTCTTCAAGTCGCCAAGAAGTCTCAAAGTAGTTGAGCAGGCTTTGTGAACTGCAATCATTAAGTCTGGGGACTTGAGTTGATGTCAGTTTATTTATCGTTTGAACTAAAGCCATGAGATTTTTGATATAACATTCATCAGACAAATTACATAAACTAACACTTCTTATAAAAAAAAGTTTTGTTCATCATCTTTTGTCTTGTGTCGTTATGATCAGACAATCTGCTCAATTTGTAAATACATAAAAGGTATAGTTTAAATTACTTTAATTACGGCTTGCCAAAATAATATAAATAATGTAATAACGTTGCTCAACAGGTATAGGCGAGTTTAAAACATTTATTAACTGTCTTCTTGCTATCAAGTTAAGATTGCAACTAATTAGAGAAGCATACGGCGATGCCTTCACAGTAGGCATCGCGGATTTTAGATATAAATCTAAAATCCCAAATCGAGTTACCGATTCACCGCCGCAGCTTCTCTTGCTGCTGCTGCTTGATCTGGGTGGATACCTAAGCGGGTGAGATTAATGCGACCTTTGTTATCAATTTCGCGCACTTTGATAATCACTTCATCGCCCACCGCTACTTCATCCTCAACTTTGCCAACGCGGTAGTCAGCTAGTTGTGAGATGTGGATCATCCCTTCTTTTCCAGGCAGAAATTCTACAAATGCACCTATGGGTATAATTCGAGTGATGCGCCCTGCGTAAACATCCCCTTCATGCAGCTTGCGAGTCATGCCTTGGATGATGTTTTTGGCTCTCTTGGCCTTGTTCTCATCCACAGCAGAAATCGTCACGGTGCCATCATCTTCGATGTCAATTTTTGCACCAGTTTCCTCTGTAATACCCTTAATAGTCTTGCCTCCAGGGCCGATGATCAGACCAATCATGTCTGAATCAATCTTAATTGTTAGCAGACGTGGGGCATAAGCTGAGGTTTCAGTCCGTGGCGTGTCAATGCAGGCAAGCATTTTCTCCAGAATGTGCAACCGGGCTGCTTTAGCTTGGTGAACGGCTTGGGAAATAACCTCCAACGACAAACCGGAGATTTTCATATCCATTTGCAAGGCGGTAATCCCGGTATCCGTCCCGGCAACTTTGAAGTCCATGTCGCCCAAAAAGTCTTCAATGCCCTGAATATCGGTGAGGATTCGCACTTCGTCCCCATCCTTAATCAGACCCATTGCTGCGCCACTGACGGGTTTGATAATTGGTACACCAGCATCCATCAAAGCTAGGGTGGAACCGCACACTGAACCCATTGAAGTGGAACCGTTGGAAGAAAGTACTTCCGATACAATCCGAATCACGTAGGGAAATTGTTCTTTTGACGGTAGCACAGGTAGTAGCGCTCGTTCTGCTAATGCCCCGTGACCAATTTCGCGCCTTCCTGGGGCCCGCATTGGCTTGGTTTCCCCGACTGAGAACGGCGGGAAGTTGTAATGATGCAGGTAACGCTTGTGCTGATCTAGCTGCATATCATCGTTAAGGTTTTGAGCATCCCCAGGTGTACCCAGAGTACAAGTGGATAATACCTGAGTTAGTTCCCGGTTAAATAAACCGCTACCGTGAACTCGCTTTGGTAAGACATCAACTAAACAAGAAACGGGACGCACTTGATCGAGTTTACGACCATCAACGCGGACGTTATCTTCAATAATTTGTCGCCGCATGAAGTGTTTGGTAATATCTTTAAAAGTGTTACCAAGTGCCTTCTTATTTGCAGTTGCGGCAACTCGAATTGGGTCTTCTTCTGGCAGTTCGGTAATCGTCGCGGCAATTTCATCCTTGACGACATCTAAAGCTGCATCGCGTTCGGGTTTGGTGAAACTAAATTGAGACAGGATTTTCTTAATCTCACCGCTAGCGCGATCGCGGATATAATTTTCCAGAGTTTGGTCTACTTCTGGTGGTGCTTCTTGCACTATTACCAAACCCAGTTCTGCGATTAAATCTTGCTGCGCTTTGATTAAGTCCCGCACTGCTTCATAACCAAAGTCAATCGCCTCGAGAATATCTCGCTCTGGCAACTGATTGGCTCCCGCCTCCACCATGATTACGCCATGTGGTGAACCTGCTACTACCAGATCCAAGTCTCCAGCTTCGGTTTCTGCATAAGTGGGGTTAATAATGAAATCATCTCCCACTAAACCAACCCGCACTGCTGCCATTGGCCCATTAAAAGGAATCTGGGCAATCAGGGTAGCAATTGAAGCACCTGTAACTGCTAGCACATCGGGTGGAACTAACTCGTCCATCGACAGCGTTAAGGCAATAATTTGCAGGTCATCCCGTAGCCATGAAGGGAACAGGGGACGCATGGGACGGTCTATAAGACGACTGGTGAGAATTGTTTTTTCTGGTGGACGACCTTCGCGCCGCATAATCCCTCCGGGAATTCTACCAGCGGCATACAGCCTTTCTTCGTAATCTACTGTGAGTGGAAGAAAATCAATGCCTTCTCTGGCTTGCGATCGCGTAGCTGTCACTAAAACGGATGTGTCCCCTGATTCTATCAAAACCGACCCACCTGCCTGGGGAGCTAGTAAGCCTACTTTCAGCCGAATATCCCTTCCATCGAAGGATATTGACTTATCAACTTCTGCCATTCAGTTTTTTTTCCTTCTCTTTCGCTATTCTCTTTCTGTGGCAATCCTAACATTTATGTACTATGACTGGCTTCTGGTACATACAAAGATAACTATTGACTGATGACTGTTAACGGTTAACCGTCAACAGTTAATAAATCCAAAGTGCGATACATGATCAGCGCGTCTACTACTTCATCCTCTAGCTTCGCTGCACGCTCAATGCGCCCAATGATCTCAAATCCTAACGACTGCCAAAGGGTAATTGAAGGTATATTAGTTTCAAAGACCAAATTGAACATCACTGCTTCGTACCCCAGGTTTGCTGCTATCAAGAGCATTGCCTCCCCCATGAACCGCCCAATCCCCTGACCGCGTAAGGCAGGTTGTACAATAAAACCAGCGTTGCAAATATGGCAACACCGACCGGGAAAGTTGGGTTTTAAATAAAACGCCCCTAATATTTCTTTTGGCTTGTGTGTACCATCCTGACCAGATGTCCTGACAACAAAGGCATCCTTACTCAACCAGTAAGCTGAAAATTCTGCCTGAGATAGAGGTTGCTTTTGGGGATAAGTTTTACCTTCAATAATTACAACATTGAGTAATGCTCTTACAACCTCCTGTTCTTGAGGATGCATATAATCTAGTTCCACTAATATCCCATTTTTTAAAACTTTAATTAGGGGGAAAATCATTATTAATAATTTTTAAATGAAATATTTGTTTAAATATTAATTATATGCGATTTTGAGCTAAAAAATCTTTTCGTGAAGATGTAAAAAGTAGAATAATTGCAATTTTCATTATTGAATTTTACGAGAAACTGAGTAATTAGCAAATGGCGATTTTACACTGTAATTGGTTACTAAAAAATCAAAATGGTTGTTTATTTATTTGGGGGGAAACTTGGCGATCGCCACGAGTGAATTTTGAGTCTAATGGATCTGGAGATATCCCATTACATCCATTGGCAATGACATCAGTGGAGTTGAGTGAGTGGTTGGTTTCCCAGAACATGGCAATTACCAACTTCATCCAGCAACCTCAAGTTGCGTTCGCCCCTGGCGTTGGCGGAGCCATGGCTACTACTGGGCAAACACGTAAAGCCGCCAGTCCTACCCAGATAATGCCAACGCAGTCGCAGATAATTGCCGTGCCAACTTATATCCCAGAAGGCAGTAGCGAAGGAACAGCAGGGATTTTCCCGGTACATTCTGCCAGCTTAGGGCTAGATACAGACTCCCCACAATATTTGCAACCGTGGCGAGTTGAAGGTTTTTGTCTCAACCCCAGCGAGGCGGTAAAATTTCTCGCTGCTGTTCCCTTAAATGCTGCTAAAGGGGAAGATGCCTTTTTAGGAGGAGATTTACGTTTTTGGTCGCAAGTTTCCCGGTGGAGTTTAGATTTAATCTCACGGTGTAAGTTTTTACCAACAATTAACCGACAATCAGATGGTGCTGCTGCTAAATGGCAAGTACTTTTAGATAGTGCTGTAGATGGAACTCGCTTAGAAAAATTTTCTGCGAATATGCCGTTGGTTTGTCGGACTTATCAGGAGGAACTAGGGACTGGGGACTGGGGGCTGGGGACTGGCGAGGAGTTTTCCCAATCCCTACTTTATATAAACTTCCCTACTGAACCTCAAGAATTACTTTTGGGATTTCTTAACAGTACGATAGATGCCCAAGTGCGCGGGATGGCGGGTTCTCAACCTGCAACTGAAGCTAAGGCGATTGCATCTTTATCATCTGGGGTGCGGCAGTGGTTGCAAGCTTTAACTAGTGCATCTCATACAGTTAATGCAGATTCAATTGAACTCAAACGACTGGAAGCGGCACTAAAGGCTTGGACTATGCCGCTACAATACCAATTAACTCTTAAAACTCTATTTCGTACCTGTTTTCAACTGCGTTCTCCAGAGTCTGGCGAAACAGAGTGGACATTGGCGTATTTCCTGCAAGCGGCTGATGATCCTGAATTTGTGGTGGATGCGGCAACTATTTGGAATAATCCACTTGAACGATTGGTTTATGAAAATCGGACAATTGAGCAACCACAAGAAACATTTTTGCGAGGTTTGGGGGTAGCTTCCAGATTATATCCAGCGATCGCACCCAGTTTTGAAACCGAATATCCTCAATTTTCTCGGATCACCCCCATGCAAGCTTATGAATTTATCAAAGCTGTAGCTTGGAGGTTAGAAGACAGTGGTTTAGGAGTAATTTTGCCTCCCAGTTTAGCGAACCGCGAAGGATGGGCGAATCGTTTGGGTTTGAAAATTTCAGCCGAAACCCCAAAGAAAAAGCAGGGGCGTTTAGGGTTGCAGAGTCTGCTAAATTTCCAATGGCAATTGGCAATTGGAGGACAAACTATTTCCAAAGCTGAGTTTGATAAACTTGTGGCTTTAAATAGTCCGCTAGTAGAAATTAACGGTGAGTGGGTGGAATTGCGCCCCCAAGACATTAAGACAGCCCAAACTTTTTTTACCACTCGCAAAGATCAAATGGCCCTTTCCTTGGAAGATGCCTTGCGTTTCAGTACAGGGGATACCCAAGTAATTGAAAAATTACCAGTGGTCAGCTTTGAGGCATCTGGGGCATTGCAAGAGTTAATTGGGGCGTTAAGCAATAATCAAGCGATCGCACCTTTGCCTACACCAGCAGCCTTTAAAGGACAGTTGCGGCCTTATCAAGAACGTGGTGCTGCTTGGCTGTCTTTCTTGGAACGTTGGGGCTTAGGCGCGTGTCTCGCAGACGACATGGGACTCGGTAAAACCATCCAGTTTATTGCTTTTTTGTTACATTTAAAAGAGCAGGATGTATTAGAAAATCCAACACTGCTAGTTTGTCCAACTTCTGTTTTAGGCAACTGGGAAAGGGAAGTCAATAAATTTGCACCAAGCCTGAAAATTTTGCAATATCACGGTGACAAACGCCCAAAAGGAAAAGCGTTTTTAGAAGCAGTGAAAAAGCACGATTTAATCGTTACCAGCTACTCACTGCTTCATCGAGATATCAAATCATTGCAAAGTGTCTCTTGGCAGATAATTGTTTTAGATGAAGCCCAGAATGTGAAAAATCCAGAGGCGAAGCAGTCAAAAGCAGTCCGGGAATTAGAAGCGACATTTCGGATTGCGTTGACGGGTACACCTGTAGAAAATAGGCTGCAAGAACTATGGTCTATTTTAGATTTTCTCAATCCAGGGTATTTAGGCAACAAGCAATTTTTTCAGCGTCGGTTTGCCATGCCAATTGAAAAGTATGGTGATACCGCTTCTTTGACTCAATTACGTTCATTAGTTCAGCCATTTATACTGCGGCGATTGAAAAGCGATCGCGAGATCATTCAAGATTTACCAGATAAGCAAGAAATGACCGTATTTTGCGGTTTAACTGGTGAACAAGCTGCACTTTATCAACAAATTGTAGAACAATCTTTAGTAGAGATAGAATCTGCTGAAGGATTGCAACGTCGAGGGATGATTTTAGCTTTGTTAATTAAACTTAAACAAATCTGCAATCACCCAGCCCAATATTTGAAACAGGCGACATTAGAGCAACATAATTCAGCAAAACTTCTGCGGCTAGAAGAAATGTTAGAAGAAGTTTTAGCAGAAGGCGATCGCGCTCTAATTTTCACACAATTTGCTGAGTGGGGTAAGTTACTTAAACCCTATTTAGAAAAACAGCTTGGGCGAGAAATATTCTTTTTATATGGCAGTACCAGCAAAAAACAACGTGAGGAGATGATCGACCGTTTCCAACACGATCCTCAAGGGCCACCGATTATGATTCTTTCCCTGAAAGCGGGTGGTGTCGGACTGAATTTAACACGAGCAAATCATGTATTCCACTTTGATAGATGGTGGAATCCAGCCGTGGAAAATCAAGCCACAGATAGAGTATTTCGAATTGGTCAAACCCGGAATGTGCAAGTACATAAATTTGTTTGCACAGGCACTTTAGAAGAAAAAATTCATGACATGATTGAAAGTAAGAAACAACTAGCTGAACAAGTTGTAGGTGCTGGTGAAGAATGGTTGACAGAACTGGATACAGACCAACTTCGCAACTTACTAATACTTGATCGCAGTGCAGTAATTGACGATGATGCAGAATAAGTTTGTAGTAAGGGCTTTAGTTCTTGAATTTAGGGTTATGGCTACCCACTACAAAGTAAACTCATTCTTAACTTTTATTCCTTTGCGGTCTTTGCGTTCTTCTCCCTTGGCGCTAGCCTCTCCCTTTGGGAGAAGGGGAAACGCTAACGCGAATGCAGTTCGTTTCTCACCCCCCTGATAAATAACCAAATAAACCACTAGATTAAATATGCGATATTGAATAAAGGCGAACTACCTGCTGATTTTATTGCTACGGCATTGCCCAAGGGCGTAGTCGATGTCTTGAAGCAGGGCAAAGGAAGGGGGTGTTTACGTCCTCCAGAGGCAATCAGAGGTCTTACATACCCCCTGATGGAAGCATGAGCATCTACACTTATTATCTAATTGAGCCGTTAAAGGGGGAGGCTAATAAGCCAGGGGATTCCAAAGTCATGCTCTCAAACCTGATCAATCATTTGGGTAAAACCGTACTAGAGAGCGCCAGCACCCTATGTCAGGCTGAACAGGCTCCGTTTTTTGATACGGCGATGAAAGATTTTCCTATTGCCATGCTGCGGGGGGGTTAGGTTTTTCGTGGGTTTTTCCATGACGTGAAAAGTCAGTGTTTATGTAAAGTTTCGGCAGAAGGCAGGCAGAATACTGCCTTCTGCCTCTCTTGTTAATATTTTGATAGACAGTATGCATTTCTCCTCGCTATGTTACGACTAACTGAAGTAAAGCTCCCGCTTGATCATCCTGAAGATGAGATCAAGACTGCCATCCTCAAAAAGCTGCAAATCACGGACGAAGATTTGATCAGCTATTCCATCTTCAAGCGTAGCTACGATGCCCGTAAGAAAGGAGAGATTACCCTTGTTTATATTCTGGATGTAGAAACGACTCAGGAAACTCATCTACTCAAGCGTCTGAAAAAAGATCCTCATGTAATGGTCACGCCAGACATGAGCTATCGCTCAGTGGCACAAGCACCAAGCAATTTGGCGATTCGCCCCATCGTGATTGGTACTGGGCCTTGTGGATTGTTTGCGGGTTTGATGCTGGCGCAAATGGGGTTCCGTCCCATCATTTTAGAACGTGGGAAACAAGTTCGCGATCGCACTGCTGATACTTTTGGCTTTTGGAAGAAAAAATCAGACTTCAACCCCGAATCTAATGCCCAGTTTGGCGAAGGTGGGGCGGGTACATTCTCCGATGGCAAACTCTACAGTCAAGTCAAAGATCCTCAGCATTATGGGCGCAAGGTATTAACCGAACTCGTGAATGCAGGAGCCTCACCAGAAATTCTCTATATCAACAAACCGCACATCGGCACTTTTAAACTGGTGGGAATTGTCCAAAGTATGCGTGCCAAAATCGAATCCCTCGGCGGTGAAATTCGCTTTCAAAGCCGGGTGGAAGATATCAACATCGAAAATGGGCAGGTGCGGGGAGTCACCCTCGCCAGTGGGGAATATATCGCTAGCGATCATGTGGTTTTGGCTGTGGGTCACAGCGCCCGCGATACCTTCCAAATGCTATACGATCGCGGGGTTTACATTGAGCCGAAACCATTTTCCATTGGCTTTCGGGTAGAACATCCCCAGACTCTCGTCGACAAATGTCGTTTCGGCGCTCAAGCTGGTCATAAGGTTTTAGGTGCTGCTGATTACAAACTGGTTCACCACTGCCAAAATGGTCGTTCCGTCTATAGTTTCTGTATGTGTCCGGGGGGTTTGGTGGTCGCAGCTGCATCAGAACCGGGGCGACTTGTCACCAATGGGATGAGCCAATATTCTCGCAATGAGCGCAATGCCAACAGTGCGATCGTTGTGGGCATCACACCTGAAGATTATCCGGGAAATGCTTTGGCGGGAATTGACTTCCAACGGCGCTTGGAAGAACGAGCTTTTGAATTAGGCGGTGGAACTTATGAAGCTCCAGGACAGTTGGTGGGAGACTTTCTCAACCATCGCCCTTCTACAGCATTCGGCACTGTTAAACCGTCTTATACACCTGGGGTACATTTAGGTGACTTGAGTGAGAGTTTACCAGATTATGCGATCGCAGCCATCCGCGAAGCCCTTCCCGCTTTTGAGAAACAAATTAAAGGATTTGCGATGAATGATGCCGTGTTGACTGGGGTAGAAACCCGCACATCATCACCGATTCGGATTAAACGCAATGAGTATTATCAGAGTTTAAATACAGTCGGTCTTTATCCGGCTGGGGAAGGCGCGGGATACGCCGGAGGAATTCTCTCAGCTGGTATCGATGGGATTAAGGTAGCGGAAGCGGTGGCTTTAAGTATTTTGCAAACCGTAAATCACAAAATCTAAGGCAGGGTAGCTCATATCATGTCCGGCTAATTAGTTACAGTTACCACATCTATGCAAAAATCGGAAAACCCTCTTTCCCCCTGCTCCCTGCGGTCTTAATGATAAGTCTTTAACCGGACACGATATCTATCATGTTCGACTTAATACTTATGTCATTGCGAGCGTAGCGCGGCAATCCCAAACCTTTGCGATTGCTTCATTCCACTTCGTTGCATTCGCAATGACATATTATAAGTGATTTGCCGAACATGATATCACTTGATGGTTGCTACTCTGCCTTCCTGCGGTTAGTTGCTCACCATCAAGTGAGCCACCCGTTCTGCTAAAGCAGCAATAGTCATAGAAGGGTTGCGTCCAACAGCTTGAGGTAAAATTGCCCCGTCTGCGACGTAAAGATTTTTGTAGCCAAAGACTTCGCCTTTATGATCGACAACGCCATTTTCAGCAGTTGTTCCCATTTTGCAACCTCCCAGAGGATGCACTGTCAACAAACTGCGGAGAACTGACCAGTATAAAGGAATGTAAAGTTTACCCCCGTTAGCTTGGGAAAGTTGCTTTTGCACATTCAGTATCGCATCAATTGCAGACTTTGAGCGCTGGATATTCCAGTCAAGTTTTAAGTCTGTTTCCCAAGGTTTGAGCCAGTTGCGACCGAGAGAAAGTTTTCCATCGGCAGCATCAACACCCGCACCTAGCCAAACCATAACATTGCTTAAGGGATTCTTTTCGTCCAGTCCACGTTGCAAATGGTTGCGTAAAGCTAGGGCGAATAGGCTGAATCTGCCAGAATTCACTTTGCTGCTAATGGCATTGAGCAACATATTGGGAAAACCATCATCTTCAATAATAAAACTTTCACCTTCAAAGCTACCGTCGGTAAAGTCCATACCTGCGGTAATAGTTGGGCCAATGGACTGTTTAACTTCAACATCTTTACCGTAGAAGTCGGGGGTAAGAACGTTGGCATTGGCACTCCAATTTTTACCAAGTTGCTGACTAATTTTAGGTAAAGTGCGGTACTTATCGCGGCTATTTAATAGCAACTCAGTAGAACCAAGGGAACCTGCGGCGATGACAACTATTTTGGCCCTTTCTTCACCACGAATTAGTTTGCCGTCTTCGATGCGGTCGAAGATGACGCGATAGCCGCCCTCATCTGGTTGAATATAGCGTACCAAGTGGAGCGATCGCACTTCTGCACCTTTGTTTTCTCCAGCCGGGATATAGTTCAAATCGAGGGTGTTCTTGGCGTGAACATCACACCCTAAATCACAATTACCCAGATGGATACAAGTGCCTTGTTTTTGCCCTTGGGCATTGACAAATT
This sequence comes from Nostoc flagelliforme FACHB-838, assembly GCF_014698065.1. Lineage (GTDB taxonomy): Bacteria > Cyanobacteriota > Cyanobacteriia > Cyanobacteriales > Nostocaceae > Nostoc > Nostoc flagelliforme_B. The sequence continues at coordinate 45,288 of NZ_JACJSI010000028.1, read as the reverse complement.
GCCGCGAGTGCTTTTCATTCAAGGGGTCTTCCAGTTGGTAGTTCCAGTCTGGATCGAAGGAGATTGCTAAGGGCATACTTTGGAAGCGATCGCTATATCCCACCTTTTGCGACGCTTGTTGCATCAATTTTGCCCGTTGGGTATGCTGTCCTGGAGGTATAGGACGCACACCCATCATTTTTCGCACGCGATCGTAGTAAGGCAGCAATTCACTGTAAGTAATTTCCGGTGGCCAGCCTTGCTCAAATCGCGTGGGATTTGCTTCTAAAACCACGCTGGAATAGCACAGAGAACCACCACCAACCCCCGCCCCCTGAGCTACAGCCATCCCTTTAAAGAAACGTAAATCGAGCCAGCCATTATATTTTTGCGGCTGGGTGTGTTCATAAATCCAGGCATCTTTGGCTTGACGTGGGTATTGGTCTTTAGTCCAACGCCGACCGCGTTCTAACACCAAAACCCGCGCTCCTGATTCAGCCAAACGGCAGGTAACTACTGACCCACCAAAGCCGCTGCCAATAATGATGACATCAAATTGCTGGCTCATATAATTTACTTAATCACTACAGGGTCTGAAGGGCGGGCAAGGCTATCTCTTTTTGGTACAGGGATATCGCGGGGAATCCAAAAGTGTATCCGTTTATCACAACCCTCACAGATGGCATAGTCATTCAACTCAATAACACCCAACTTCGTCCACTCTTTTTCATCGAAGTTTTTGACGTTGATGGTGTAGACCAAGGTATGGTTAGGATACTTTTCTAGCCGCAGTTCATCCCGAAAGTCTTCCGCATCGATTTTAGGTGTGCCTTCTGCCACTCTGAGCATAAACAAGTCTGGGGTAACAACCTTGCCTCCTGGCTCGACACCGAGGGTGGAGATCGGAAAGACTTGGCGAAACCCTGGTCTTTTATCTACTAGTCGGAAAATCACGCGGTTAACAAGTTTGGCTCCAATATCTGGGCCAACGTCAGGAAAGTTAGTTAACTCAGTATCGGTAATATGCTTCGTCTTGATGCCTGTCAGATAATCAACAGTCACGAAATTACCTGGTTTTGCCTTTTCATCAGGATTGAGGGTAGGATAAACCTTGCCAGCTAAACCTAAGGCCCTGCGATCGCCCCGTTTAATTCCAGCACCAGCAACGGAAAGACGAGCGAATACTAAACCTTCCGAACCCTTGCTAAAATAGCCCGTGTAAGGTGAATCCTCAGTGATTTTCCAAAGACCTGTGTAGCAAACACCATTAGCGTGGATTAGCTTGTCGTAATGGGGGCGGATATCTCGCCTGTCGAACAAATTCCGCGCTGCGTCATTAAACAATTGGACAAAGGTTGTCAGTCCCACACCTTGTTGGTAAGGCAATGGTTCACCATAGGGCCCACTAAAACCAACTTCTTTTACTTCTTTGTAGGTAGACCCGTCATACTCGAAAACATCGTTGTCTGGGGTAGAAGGTTGAGGTTTGTTGAGCATAGTCAGTATCAACAATGGGATTTGGAATAAGCACAAAACTAAGTCAATAATCCCGAAGGCAGGATAAATATTGGGGTAAAGAAAGAAAAAGAAGAGAACTCCAGGCGGGCGGGCAAAGGTCGCTAATACGGCGTTGGGAGTGTAACGGTAGGGGTCATTTGCTCCAGGAATGTAGAACAACGACAGCAGAACCACTAACAACCCAGCAAACGAAGTCCATACCGGGTCTTGGCTAGGTCTTTGGTGAAGTAATTCCAGCAACCAATTCGGTGCAAAGATCGCCGGCAAGCCAATTACCCAATCTTGAATAATACCTAGCCAGACGATGTGGCGAAACCAAACAGCATATTTATTCATAGCTTGGTTATAAAGTTTTAAGATATTCGACTAAAGCTTGTTTCTCTTTGGCGGGTAAATCAGTGCCATAGAGATGTCCTTGATTACTATTGCCGGGAACACTAATGTCGTATTTAAAACCTACACGTTGTGCTTCTTCTCCTTCGGAAATAAAGCCAACTTTTTTCTGGTCGTAAACATCAAATCCTCGGTAAAAAGATTGGGGACGATTCTCTGGTTTTTCTAACAAGTCTTGTAAGGATGGCACCGAACCGTTATGGAGATAAGGCGCTCTTAACCAAAGACCATCAAGGGAGACAGATACATAACCATTAGTCTTCCGCAACTCGCTGAAGTCCCAAGGATAGCCATCACCAAATTTGTTGTAAGTATCTGCTGCTTGCTGCGTCCACATATCTAGACGGTGGCGGTCAGTTCCCACTTCTTCAACAGGAATCACCTTACCAGTTCTTTCACCGCCAAATGCGTGACAAGATGCACAGGTACTGCTAAAAATACCTTTCCCTTGTGTAGCTAGTTGCTCATTAACTGCAAACGGATATTTAGGAGGTGGTAATTCCGAAATATAATCTTCTACCCGTTGGAGATCCTTTACTGGTAGAGATTCTTTAGTTGCACCGTCACCAATAGCGCCAGTCTGCACTGTTTCTCGCAGCGAAGTTTCTAAACCATCCCAATGCAGGGCAAAGTTTTGGTGTTGCTTCTGATTCCACAAAGGCATCATATCTGAGTTACCAATGGTGTCATCTTTAGGCAACCTTAAAGTAGTGAACTTCACAGGGTTAAACGGGTCAATTCTACCCGCCCCCCAATTGGGACGAGAATCAGTCCAAGCAAAGTCAGCTTTTTGTTGTAGCAGCCCTTTCTTTGTTTGGGGAATAATTACAAAACGATAAAGCAGGTTTTCCCACCAGGGAAACTCATGGCTATATTTAATTTCGTCAAGGATATAGTCAGCTTGAAATCTGGAGTCGCTAGCAGCGTTACTAAGAAAACGAATATAGCCTTGAGAATCAAATTTATTCGACGGCCCAGCTGCAATGATTGTTGGCTTATCTTTGAGGTTTTCTCGATAAGTAGCATTATGACAAACAGCACAAGTTATTCCAACTCTCGGAAACCCAATGGTTTTTTTAGAAAAACCCACTGGTAGCTCTTTACCTTCTTCCCATGTAATTCCTAAAGAAGTATAACCGCCTGGCCCTGGTAACTTATCGGGAAATATACGCGGCAATACTAACCAAATCCAATATGGTACACCTTGCGCCTGTTCTGTACCAATAGAACCATATTTAAAATGATCCTCTGGTGACTTGTAAACTTCGCTAGGAACTTCGCGGAAAAGGTTGTACCATCCCGCATAACCCACAACCCCAAAAAGAAGGACAATAACTACAGCAATTGAGGTGATTATTTTCCCTAATTTTGACTTAAGTATTGCCATAAACTTAGGTTTCTCCTTGCTAAAGTGTCCTTCAAAGTTTCTTCATGTACTCAACAATTGCATCTTTCTCTTCTGGGGAGAGATCAACGCCATACAAATGACCGCTATTGCTATTACCTTCAAGTTTTGTATCAAATTTGAAGTATTTTTTACCATTTTCTTCGGCAACATCAGAGACAAAGCCAACTTTTGCTCTATCAATAACGTCATAGCCCCGATAGAATACTTGTGGTCTGTTCTCTGGTTTTTCTAATAAATCCCGTAAGGTGGGGACTGAACCATTGTGTAAATAAGGGCCGCGTAACCAAACACCATCAAGGGGCATATTTGCATAGCCATTAGTCTTGCGGAAATTTTTAAAGCGCCACGGATAACCCGCGTACAAGGTATTTTGGTTAGAGATAGTTTCATAAGTAAATGAATCTAGGCGATGCCTGTCTGTTCCAATTTCTTGAATTGGAACAACTTTGCCTGTATAAGCGCCACCAAAAGCGTGACAACTAGCGCAATTACTTTCAAAGAGTGGTTTTCCTGTGGTCGCTAAAGTTTCGTTAACTTCGTAGGGATATTTTGGTGGTGGTAGTTCCCACAGCCAATCGGCGATACGATCAATCCGAGGCAAATCAATGGTGGTGGGTGTGACTCCAGTTCCTAAAGCTGCGCTCTTATTGCGTTCATCAACCGAAGTATTATTACCATCCCAATGTAACTGCAATCCTTCGCGGGGTTTTTGATTCCAAATTGAGGGGAAATCAGAAGTACCAATCAGTTCATCCTCACGCAATTTATCCATTGGAAAATGGAATTGAATTGCTTTATAAGGATTAAAAGTATCTACTCTACCTGGCCCCCAATCTGGTTGTTTTTCAACAAAATTAAGTCGATATGCCTGATTAATTAGCGCATCTCTAGTTTGGGGAATTGCAATAAAGCGATAAAGTAATTTTTGAATGGGATTAAGACCACCACTGATTTTTTCAATTTCTGGCAACATCCGGTTAGCAGTAAAGCGCTCATCCACACCAACTGCTGATAAGAATTTGATATATCCCTGCAAATTAAGTACATTAGCAGGCATCGTAGTGATCACTTGATGTTCGCTATTCGGGGTATCTCGCAGCGTTCCTGTATGACATACAGCACAATTCAACCCAATGCGATCAATAAAAACTCTCCGTTGCGAAAAACCTATAGGCAAATCTTTATCAGGTTCTTTGATAAATTCCAAGGATGTATAACCTTTACCAGGTAATTTATCTGGGAATAGTTCTGGTAAAACTTTCCAAATCCAGTAAGGGATGCCATTGATGGGTTCGCTGCCGATTGAACCATATTTAAAGTGGTTTTCAATGTCAGCATAATCCACCGGGGAGTTAGACAAAACAGGCCAAAGCAAAAAGACTGCTACTGCTACAACACCCACAATCACAACCCAAATTCGCTGGAAAACTCCCTTGATTGAAGTCGGGAGTTGGGTAGGGTTTGTTTGTTGAGTCATGAAACACTCCCTATATTGCCGAGATTATCTGTAAGCGAAATTGTCAATTTAATACCCATCGCTTTTTATCTAGATAAATTTGCAAACTCAGTTTGATGAAAGACTGACATTACTTCTGCCATCATTTCTTCATAGCTATCGAAGCGATCCTGCTCGTAACAACCTAAGGGATTTTCAATTACATTCAGCAGACATTTATTGCAATAGGTACAGGGTTTGTCTGCCAGGTCTTTACCTGCTTGAAAAGATTTAACTAGGTCATTGTTAGCAATCAGGGTACGAGCCATTGTGACGCCATCGCAATACTTATCATTAATTGCCTGACGAATATAAGAAGCCTGCTGTAAACCACCAGTACATAGTACGGGGATATTAACGTGCTTTTTAATTTCTCTAGAATCTAATAAGTTTCTGCCTTGGTTCTCTATTAATAACTGCTTGATTTTGGGATCTTTTACGTCATCACCACTAAATGCCTGAGGTGGCAATTGCTTTTTGACGCGGTTCCATAAAAGATTGAAAATTGGATGTAAAAAGGCTTTGCGGAATAAAATGTAGTTGCGTGTGGTTTCTACACCACTTGATAACATCGCGTCATAGGTTTTAGAAATGATATCAAAATTAAAATCACCAATGGGATTGAGTGGGTGCGGAAATAAGCTACCAGTTGACACATGCACGCCATCAGCTCCAGCTTCTTCCGCCCATTTACAAACTTGGATGGATTCTTCTATGGTATTACCTGGTTTTTCCCAAAAGGTAACGGCGTTGTTATAGTCAACAGCACTAATTTTGAATTGCAGGTGAAAGTCGTTGCCTACTTCTTTGCGGATTGCTCTAATTACATCTAGCAAAAACCGCGCTCGATTCTCTAATGAACTACCATATTCATCTTGGCGATCGTTAATTCCAGAACTGAGAAATTGGTTAAAAAGATATCCATTAGCACTGTGTAATTCTACTCCATCCAAACCTGCTTCACGGGCACGTCTAGCACCATCGGCAAAGTATTGGATTGTTTGTTTAATTTCTGCTAGTGTCATCGCTTGACACAAAAAGCCGTGGAATGGCTCAGTTTGGCTGGTAGAACTTAACGCTTTTTTTCCTGAGTTTTCGATACCAGCAATATCCTGCTGTCGCCCAGAATGGCTTAATTGCAAGATAAATTTACAGTCGTATTCGTGGACTTTTTCTCCTACTTTTCGCCAAAAAGGAACGGTTTTATCAGAGTCAATTGTGGCGTAATTGGGCATAATTCTTCCCCGGATGGCGACTGGGACAAAGGAACTAATAATAGCCCCTACACCACCACGAGCAAATTTTTCTTCCCAGTTGATTCGGGCTTGAGTACCTGAACCATCGTAGTTATCCCACCTGCCGGAAATACTAGAGCGAAATATCCGATTTTTTACTGTGAGATGACGAAATCTCAATGGTTCAAAAATAATATCGTTTTCCATGTGTTCCTCTGTCTTTAACTTGTTATTTTCAGTAATAAAATTAGGTGGCAGAATTTTTGGTAGCGCTAATAGCCTCGCCACAGACTGATATTTTCATCGTCTCTGGGAGGGAAGTTTTTTATGTCTACAAATCCACAGTGCAGGTTTTCGGATCAAACGCTAAGTATTAAGTTTTTGTTACTTAGTTTTACTTACCAACCTTCAACATAGATATTTACCTTTATTGGTTTTTACAGTTATATAAAGACTTTTGCAATTTGTAAACCTACGGTATTTACACAGAAATTCTTAAAAGAGATGGAAATTTTCGTCTTTTTATCTCTTTTATAAGGTTAAGGCAAGCTTAAAAGAAGCACTTAACAATCTGTTACAAAGATCACCAAATACATAGGTAACGGATATAACGATAGCAAATTGGTTATTGAACACCATTGTAAATTTACAATTTTTTAAATTTTTGGTTTATAAATGTATAAAAGTTTATTGATGACGTTTTGCGAATTTGTGTAGTAAGTTCATATATAACGAGCCTCAGTAAGGTACATTTTAAATCATCAAAATATCCCAAGACTAAATCTGGAAAATGGGAAATTATTGATGGATTATTAGTGTGCCTCTGCAAATGTGAGGTGCAGTGAATAAGGTTTAGGTCTTACAACTAGAGAGTTTTATGAAAAAGACAAGTCTCATTTTTAAGGGCTGTCTGCTCCTGCTGTTCGTGACTATGTTTATAGTCTGCGGCTTTTATGGAACGCCTACAGCTCTAGCTGATGAGTATAGTGAGACACCTGCGCCCATAAGTAGTCAATACTCCAATACTGATGCAAGTGAATATCCGGATAATTGCGAGGGTATCGGTTATCTCCCAGAGTACACAACGGAGAATTTGACAGATGCCGAGAAACGGGGCCGTTGCACTTGGTACTTATGGACTGGCGGTAACGCTAAGTACTATCGTGATTTAGCGAAGCGAACGCATGGTAGTGCTGACCTGCTAAAGCTGATTGACTCAAAAGATCATGACGAGCGATTCAAGTTATATGGCGCAATTAACGATCCTGGATGTGAAAAATCCACAGAAAAAGATGAATACGGATTGCGTCTAGATAAATGTAAAGACCCGCTTTCAACTGGCGTTATTGGGTTGCGTAAATTCCCTAACCCCAATTTCGACCAGGCAAAATGGAACCCTGACGAGTATTTCAAAACCTCAAAAGTTGAGCCTCCCTACTTGATCGGGCAATCTTGTGCCATCTGTCACGTAGCGTTAGATCCTCTCAACCCACCCAAAGACAACGAACACCCAAAATGGGAAAACCTAGTAGCAGCATTAGGTAATCAGTACATCAAAGAAAGCGAATTCTTCGGAAGAAGTATCGCTGACAATAGTTTTGTTAAGCAAGTACTAAAATCTCAGAAACCGGGGACTTCTGATACTTCGCGGATTGCCACCGATCACATCAACAATCCGAATGCGATTAACGCCATTTTTAATTTAGGCGATCGCCCCACATATCCAGAGGTGATGAACGATGGTTCAACCAAGGATGTTAATCATATTCTCAAGGATGGTGCAGACTCTACAGGAGTGGCAGCAGCCTCACTACGCGTCTACGTCAACATTGGGATGTGCGGTGATTACTGGACAAGTCTCCATGAGCCTTTATTAGGCAGAACTCCCCAAAAACCTTTTGATATTGAAAAAGCGCGGAAGGAGTGCAAAGACTGGAGAGAGACAGAAGCACGCATGGCTGATGCAGAATCATTCCTGAAAACCATCAAGCCGATGCACTTGAAAGATGCGCCAGGTGGTGAAGAGTTCTTAACTAAAGACGAGGAAGTTCTCAAACGTGGTAAACGTGTTTTTGCCAGTACTTGTGCTGGTTGCCATTCCAGCAAAAAGCCAACTGCTGAGATTGCTGCTGACCCCGAACAGGCTCAAAAATGGTACGAAGAGTCTGTACTTAGCAGTAATTTCTTAGACCACAACTTCTTGTCTGATGACCAGCGTTATCCGGTAACACTAATTGGTACTAATGCGGGGCGATCGCTGGGGACAAATGCTACCAAGGGGCATATTTGGGATCAGTTCTCCTCGAAGACCTACAAAGAACTACCATCACCAGGTAATTTGACCCTGTACAACCCCTTCGATGAGAAAAAACCCATCGAATTTAAGATACCAAACGGTGGTTTGGGATATTACCGTACACCTTCACTAATAAGTATTTGGGCAACAGCACCACTTCTTCACAACAACGCACTAGGACTTTACAATGAAGATCCTTCAGTAAAAGGGCGTGTAGCAGCCTATACGGATGCGATGGAGAAGCTATTGTGGCCTGAAAAGCGTGAAGGAATTATCAGCAGGACAAATCGAGATACCAAATTAGAGCTTCCCCCAGGAGATCCGAATCCGAGATTTAGGCTTCCTGTTCCTAAAGGTACACCTGTAAATTTACTGGCAAGCATCAATATCAGAGAGGCGATTACATCTCTCAATCTGAGTAGCCTTTTCCAAGACTTGAAACCAGGTGGTGGAATTAAGGGTAAGTTGGCACGCGTGCTTTTAAGAGCTAATAAGTCTCCTGACTTCGTTGAAGATGAGGGTCATTATTTTGGCTCGAATCTGCCAGATGAAGATAAGAAAGCTTTAATTGAATTTGTGAAAACTTTCTAACACCAATATGCCGGGGTTCATAATATTTGACCCCGGAATATCCCTCCAAGCTATGCCAGTTGCTTGACTTCAAAAGCTACGGTGTACACACAAGTCCTAAGAACTTAGCTTGATAAGGCTTGACTTGTTACTGGGCTACCGCCTGGGAATGCATTCATTGAGTCTCTGGCTTAGTTTTTGACCCCAATCGGCATTCCTAGCCTCCAGGCTAGGAATGAGTCAATACAGGACTTTGGGCTTATCTTAGTACCATTCGTATATACACCGTAGTCTTAAAAAGGTTTACTCTAATTTCCTTTTTTCTCAGAAGGTTTAGGACAGATAAAACTTTAACTCAAGCGGATTTATTTCTAAGACAAGTTGTCTTGATACTCTATACTCGTTCTCGGTTAAATCTGGGAACGAGCAAAAATATTTATTAAATAGTGAGGATATATATGCAGTATTTACCAATCATCTTTGTTCGTGGATATGCAGGTACACAAAAAGATGTTGAGCAAACAGTTAATGATCCGTTTTATGGATTCAATAATGGTTCGACTCATATTCGAGTGGATGAAAAGGAAAATCCCCAGAAGTTTTTTTTCGAGAGTCCATTGCTGCGGCTAATGACCGATCATGGTTATCAACCGATTGTTGACAATCAAAATGTGAGCAATCAAATTAAAAGATTATCTAACCAACTTTATAAAACTATTTGGATCTACCGATTTTATGATGTAACTACACCTAGTTTTGGTTCTTCAAGTGTAGTTAGGCAGGAGATGGAAGAGATAGCGAGTGGTTTAAGAAAACTGATTCAGAATGTGAAGCAAACCACAGGTGCAGCCAAAGTTTACCTTGTGGCGCACTCAATGGGAGGACTTGTTTGCCGCAGCTTGATTCAAAAGATTTATCCAGAAAAAGGTGAGAAAGCCGTCGATCACATTGACAAATTATTTACCTACGCCACACCTCATGGTGGTATTTATTTTGAGGTAGGAAGTGGGATGCTTGAAGAACTTAGAGACAGGTTCCAATTGAATAATTCTGATGACTTTGGGCCTCAACGGATGTATCAGTACTTAACACCTCGTGTCCAACGAACCGATAAGTTACCCGATAAATTTCAGCTAGAAAAACTACAAAGTTTAGAGAATAAGTTTTCGCCAGACCGCGTTTTTTCTTTAATCGGAACTAATGCACATGACTATGAAGATGCTTTTGGTCTTTCACGCAAGACTGTGGGGGTCAAAAGTGATGGTCTAGTTCAGATAGATAAAGCTTACATCGCAGGATCTCATCGTGCTTATGTTCACCGTACTCATGGTGGACGTTATGGCATATTGAACTCCGAAGAAGGTTATCAAAACCTGCAACGTTTTTTGTTTGGTGATATCCAAGTGAAACTGTCTTTGAGCAATATCCAGCTGAAAGACCGAGACAAGAATTTTTATCAACTGGAAACTAGAATTGCTTTGCGTGGTCTTCCTGTTCCTATATATGAGCAATCGATCGGTCATTATTGTCCAATCACACAAGAGTTAACTAGAACAGATAAACCCGTTCCTCTATTTACAGCTTTTTTAATACCAAGAAACTCAGCCAGTGATAATAATGTCTGTAGATATGCTCTGCGTTTAGCACTGCATTCTTTCACAAAACAAGAGACAAATTGGTTGCGTGATAGTCATCTTGACCAAGTACCCCTGTGGTCTGACTATCTAATTACTGATGTTGCCGAATCAAATAGTACTTATGGAGCTATATACAGTTGGAATTCTGATGCAAAAGAGCCATTAATCAAGTTAAATTCCAACCGAGAATCCAGTTCTGATATATATGTTGCGTATGTTCCTTTACCTGAACGTGGACAAAAAGTTTTAGGAACAAACGCGTCAGTTCGCTTGGAAATTTCGCGCTGGCAATAAATGTGATTGTTAAGTACTGTGGAGAGTGCTTGTTATAGTGTAGTCAGTGATTAGTTATAGTTAATTAGTGCTTTTTAATTATTCTGAAGAGAGAATAAGTAAGGTTAAAGAGCGTTAGGTTACTAATGACTGATGATTCATAAAACATCTCCGAAAAACTTTAATTTCTGGAGATGTCTATTAGTTTTCAACGGGTTGCGCCCTTTCTTTCCCTAACTTCTCTACGAGACCCTAGGCGAACAAGCTAAAGCTTGTCAGGGAGGAATATTAGCTCCGAGACTGGGTACAGGGAAAGAGTCTTTTTCCCAATTTGGTTAGGGTTTGAATCCTCATCAAAATTGTCCCAGTCCCCAATCCCCAGTTCAATCTGTTAAGAGAGGAAAAATTATGCAGAGTAATCGCAAACAAACGGCTCTTATTACTGGTGCATCTGGCGGCATCGGTTATGAATTCGCTAAGTTATTTGCTCAGGATGGTTACAATCTTGTGTTAGTAGCTAGAAGCGTGGACAAGCTGAATGAAATTGCTGATGAATTTAAAAGTAAATTTGGCATTGGTGTCAAAGTTATATTCAAGGATTTATCTAACCCATCAGCACCAGAAGAAATTTTCACTGAGTTAAAACAAGCATCTATCAGAGTTGATGTGCTGATAAATAATGCTGGGTTTGCTACCTACGGATTATTTAACGAAATTGACCTTAATTCTGAACTGCAATTGCTACAGGTCAATATTTTATGTCTGACACATTTAACCAAGTTATTCCTCAAGGATATGGTTAAGCAGGGGTCTGGAAAAATATTAAATGTGGCTTCGACTGCTGCTTTTCAACCAGGGCCACTGATGGCAGTTTACTACGCTAGTAAAGCATACGTCTTATCATTTACCGAAGCGATCGCTAATGAGTTAGAAGGTACAGGTGTCTCGGTGACAGCACTTTGTCCAGGGCCTACAGAATCAGGTTTTCAACAAAGAGCCGCAATGGAAGACTCAAAGCTAGTAAGCGGTCAAAAAATTATGACTGCGGATACAGTAGCCCAAATCGGCTATCGTGGTCTATTAGAAAACAAAACTGTTGTTGTTCCTGGAATTAAAAATAAGCTCCTTGCGGAATCTGTAAGATTTACTCCTAGAAAGCTAGTGACTAAATTAGTGAGAAGTATGCAGGAAAGTAAGTAAGTTTTACCATAGCAATCCTAAATCAAACGCGCAGAAACAAGATCCCGGACTTCTTAAAGAAGTCCGGGATCTGCGGGTTGCAATTCTCACGAGTCTCTAATTACGAATTATTTTAATCTCCCTGTGGATGTTCATCCCACAACGTTGTCACTTCCCGTAAACTCTGATGATTGCCATTGCCCAAAATCAGATGATCTAGTACGGGAATGCCCAAAAGCTGCGCCCCTGCTAACAACTGACGCGTCAATTCTATATCTTCTTGGCTGGGTTCAAGGTTCCCAGAAGGATGATTGTGGGCAACTATTACCCGCGTTGCGCCTTGACGAATAACTTCTCGAAAAATATCACGAGGAGAGGCTAGGGTTTCGGTTGCGGTGCCAATAGTAATTACTTGCGTACCCAATAAGCGATTCTTGACATCTAACAGCACCACTGCAAAACGTTCTTGTATCTGCCACATCAAATCTTGGCTAAGGGTAGCAGCAGCAGCAAGTGGGCTATCAATTAATGTGCCATCGTTGGGACGAGATTGAAAAGCGCGTTTACCCAATTCTATTGCCGCTAAAATACTTGTCGCCTTCGCTGGGCCAACACCAGAAATTTGCATCAACTCAGCAGGGCTAACTTCTCGCAGAACTACCAAAGGATCGCGTTGGTGTTTGCCTAATTCGCTCAAAATATATTGTCCCAAACCCACAGCAGATAATTTTCCTGGCCCTTGACCGGTGCCTAGAAGAATTGCGATTAACTCTGCTGTGGCTAAAATTTTGGCACCATGCGTCATTAATCGCTCACGCGGACGCTCATTTGTAGGAAGGTCGGCAATTCTGAGGCAATAGGTCATAGCAAACTAAGAGAATACTCACCCTAGATGGAACTATCTTTATTTATCCCTTGTTTGCTCTTAAAATCATCTTTATTTGAGAAAATCTTTAATTTTGGTAAGTTTTTATGGGTAATCTTATTTGTAACTTTCAAAGGGAACACTAAAAATAATATGATTTGGGGCGATGCCTACGGCGGTAAACTACGCTATGTTTGATGATTTATTCAACAATCTCAAAGGTTTTATTGACTCTAAAATCCAAGAAGTTGGTAACGATCTGCAAAAACGCTTCGGCGTTCCCGAACCCGCAGAGCCATTTGTGCTGATTCGTCGATTCACACCTGCCGATTTCACGGTGACAAGGGGAGGCATTGCAATTTTCGGAGAAAGTTGGCGAATTGAAGCCTATGACGACAATATTCAGCAGTTAATGATTAGTACAAATCCTTTGCGAAATGTCATCTTGTTTGAAGTTGCAGCGCCCGATGTCCAAGAGTGTGTTCTTGCTTGTCAATTTAACGCGAAAGCGCTAGACACAGAAAAACCAATTAATGTGAGTTTAGGTTTATGTAGGACAGGACAATGGGGCGAAATGAGAACAACTTGATGGTCTACAGGAGTTTCACCAACGGAAAATTTTAAGCCTTACGAAGCGCGTGCCCATTTTAAAAAAGAAGCCGATGCTGCTAAAGTTCAAATTAGCCCTCTTCTGTCACTCTCCGGGAAGGCTATCGCTAGAAGCCTCATGAGGCAATCAATACAAGTTATACTATTAGAAAAAAATAGGTCTTGTATTTGTTATTAGAAAATAATCGCGCAATCGCTTGCTATACAAAAGCTCTAGATTTTAGAAAAGGCAAATGTTTTCGGAGAGTGACAGAAGAGGGTTAGTGTGCAATTTGAGAGTAGTGGCATTCTTGAGATTAGAGATATTGAACTGCTGCAAGCACCCGTCAAGTCACTATCATGATAAGAATTAGACATAGGAGAATATAGAGACATAGCAGTGTTACGTCTCTACAAGGGTTATGGATAACGCATATTTAATTTCACTAGATGTCTACTGATAAATTTGCGTTGCTTTGAGCATGTGGTAGGTAATGATTAACTGAGTCAAAGCCAGAGGATAACTTTGCAGTGTTTCTCCAGTTGTACCAGCAATTTTACCCAGTTCTGGATTACTTTCGCGATCGCAAATACTTCGTAAATGGGGCATATCAGAACAAATAATATGCTCTAGCTTATTCACCTGTTCTAAGGTGGCGTGTCCATCAACTTCTAAGACATCCACCGGTTTACTCATATCTCTGTCTAGTCCCAGGCGAATCGCTGAGTCAGAATTACCATAACCAGGGTTGATAATCTGCGTAAAATCTGGGTGGGGAATTGACGGACGTAGTACCAAACGCACATTTAAATGTCCATTGGTTTCATCATCTTCCCCAGTAGGTGGATAAAAACTAATAACTATATCAGACCATTGCCGCTGCGGACGAATAAATTGTGCTGAGTCTGATTCCCGTTTTTCTAATTCTGCTAATACCTGTTCAGCAGTGTAACCCCGTTTTTGGGTATCCCGCTTGACTTTCCACTTAGTGCGTAGTTCTTCAGGAGGCGCAAGATAAACTTTTACATCGTAAGAGTCACGGGCAACACGGGTAGAATAACCGAGTAATCCCTCAATAATTACGAATTTATTGGGCTTGATATACTGCGGTGGTTCGAATGTGCCGGTTTTATGGCTATAAACTGGTTTGAGAATTGGTTGTCCTGTGCGTAGCAACGACAGGTGTTGCTGCATAATATCTAAGTGGTTACAATCAGGGTGGAGGGCAGTGATGCCAATCTCTGCACGTTGTTGGCGATCGTAACGGTGATAATCATCTGTGCAAATGAGCGTAACATTTTCTGGGCCGAGTACCTGAGCGATTCCTCGCGTTAGTGTTGTTTTCCCAGCAGCGCTGTCGCCTACAATACCAAGAATTATTGGACGGCTCATCATACCTCCCAGAATAAAAGCAAGTTTAGTAATAAAATTTCCCTACAATAGTTTTTATTCTAGAAGGGTTTAGGCAAGTAACTCAAGCAATGGCTTGGTATGCAATATCTCTACATATCTCTACATATAGAATGTCTGTGTGCTGGTTTATTGCATAATAATTACAAACTACATCACTTTCAGAGTCATTTGTATCCATAACCACCCGAATTCAATATATTTATTGCATAAATTCTCAAAACTTTACCTGAAACCTGATTTACTAAGGTTTTAGCTTTAGTTTTACCCCACCCTAACCATCAGTGCGATTAAGTCGGTAATGTTTGGGATTTAAGAAGAAATTCGACTTGTGTGTACACGGTATGTCTGAAGACTGGGAATGTATTCCAAATGGGCTGCCTCTTCTTTCTTGACGAGAGGCAAAGCCTCCTAGAAGGCGTTCCTAGGCTGGAGCCTGGGAACAAGGCAACACAAGACTTTGGGCTTATTTTAGTGCCATTCGTCTATGGGGTTTAGACAAAAGAGGAACGCACGGTATGACCACTCAAACACTAGGACTCGAACAAAACCTCTATGACTATTTACTGTCAGTTTCTCTGCGAGAACCAGAAATTCTAACTCAACTAAGACAGGAAACAGCCCAGTATCCAATAGGTAGAATGCAGATTGCTCCCGAACAGGGGCAGTTTATAGCGTTGCTGGTGCAGTTGTTGGGAGTTAAGAAAACTTTGGATATTGGGGTATTTACAGGTTATAGTGCCTTGGTGGTGGCATTGGCGTTACCAAGTGACGGTAAGGTGGTAGCCTGTGATGTGAGTGAGGAGTTTACAACGATCGCTCGGCGCTATTGGCAGCAAGCAGGAGTGGCAGAGAAAATTCAATTACATATTGCCCCAGCTTTAGAGACTTTGGATCGGCTATTGACAACAGGAGAAGCAGAAACATTTGATTTCGCCTTCATCGATGCAGATAAGAGCAACTATGATGGCTATTATGAGCAATCGCTGCAATTAGTGCGTCCGGGAGGACTGATTGCGATCGATAATGTCCTCTGGTCAGGCAGGGTTGCCGACCCCCAAGTGCAAGATAATAGAACTAAAAGAATTCGTGCTTTTAATCAAAAGCTGCATCAAGACGAGCGAGTTAATCTTAGTTTAATAGCGATCGCTGATGGCTTAACTTTGGCACTGAAGAAGTAATCCCAAATAAATTACCCCAAGCTGAGGCGAAGCCAACTTGGGGTTTCTACTTGTAGTAAAGAAGATATACTTATAGGTCAGAACTTCACCGTAGTAATTCCTCAACTTGATGTTGGCTCCACAAAGTTCTGTATAAACCCTCTTGTTGCAAAAGTTCCAAGTGATTGCCTACCTGGACAATTTTCCCCTTTTCCATCACAAAAATTCGGTCAGTAGCCGCCGCCGCTGATAATTGGTGCGTAATAAAAACTACTGTTTTTCGTTCAGTACCACCAGAGAGATTTTTGAGGATTTGCGTAGCTGTTTGATTATCTACACTAGAGAGAGCATCATCCAAAATTAACACTGGAGCATTTACTAGCATTGCTCTAGCTAAAGCAGTACGTTGTCGCTGACCGCCAGAAAGAGTAATACCGCGTTCACCAACAAGAGTTTCATATTGCTGGGGAAAATTGTGAATTTCTGATTCAATTTGAGCAAGTTTAGCAACAGATTCTATCTGCTCTTGTTCGCTAACAGGATCGCCGTAGCGGATATTATTTTTGATGGTGGTGCTAAATAAAAAGTTATCTTGAGGAACGTAGGCGATCGCACCTCGTAAATCTGCCAAAGCTATCTTGGTAATATCCACCCCATCTAAAAACAATTGTCCTGATTCAATATCCAACAGGCGCGGCAAAGCATTGGCCAAAGTGGATTTCCCTGAACCAATCGCCCCAACAATGGCCACGGTTTCTCCCGGAGCAATGGTAAAGTTAATATTTGCTAAAGCTGGAGTCGTGGAAGCAGGGTAATTGTAGGTGAGATTTTTAGCTGTCAGTTCTCCTTTAAGTTCAGCTATAGGCAAATGGATTGCATCGGCTGCATCTTTAATTTTCGGTGTGACAGAGAGAATAGATTCAAGGCGATCAATACTAACTTCACCCCGTTGATAGGCAGTAATTGTGAATCCTAAAAAGGCTGTAGGGAAAACTAAACGCTCTACATAAATTAGCAATACTAAAAAGTCGCCAACTTGAAGCGTCC
Source organism: Nostoc flagelliforme FACHB-838 (assembly GCF_014698065.1). Lineage (GTDB taxonomy): Bacteria > Cyanobacteriota > Cyanobacteriia > Cyanobacteriales > Nostocaceae > Nostoc > Nostoc flagelliforme_B. The sequence goes on along the minus strand of NZ_JACJSI010000028.1, from coordinate 28,234 downwards.
CAGAAGATATCCGCGCCGCCCCTAGCCAGATGATTACTAGTGAACTGACGTTAGCTAGTCCGCCAATAAGCGAAAAAAGTGTATTGCGGATTTTTGCCAATTCCAAGTTAGCAGTTAATAGCTGCTGATTTTTCTTGGAGAAGGCTCGACGCTCGTTTGCTTCTTGAGCATAGATTTTTATTAAGGCAATGCCACTAATATCCTCCTGAATGAGTTCGCTGATGTCAGAGAGTTGCTCTTGGACTTCTGCTTGTTGTTTGCGTAAGCGATCGCTAAACATGCTCACTAACAAGAGCATAAAAGGGTAAACTGCCAGGGAAGCTAGTGTGAGTTCCACACTAATCGTCAGCATGACTGGCAGTGTCAAGGCGTAAGCAAAGAAGGTATTTGCCAAGCTCAAAATTGCAAAACCCAACAACCGCTTGATATTATCCACATCACTGGTAGCTCGATTAATCAAATCGCCAGCAGTATTACTAGCAAAATAAGCCGGCTCCAGCTTGAGTAAGTGTTCAAAAATCCGTTGTTTCAGGTCAAATTCCACCTGCCGCCCCACCCCAAATAGCCAAATACGGGATGCCATTCGCATTAGCCACATCGCCGAACTTAGTAATACAATGATTACTACGTCATGTATTATTTGGTTTAAGATGAAGGTTGTGGAGAGTTTGTCAACACTAGCACGAATCAACAAGGGGATATAAACGCCCAGTGCATTGACAGACAACAAAGCGAGAATGCCTAAAGACACCTCCCGCCAATGGGGTCGTAAGTAAGCACCGAGTTTAGCGATTCGTCGAGATTTTGCCATTAAAGCAATTTTGCAACTTTATCATCCTAGATTAACTGCTAGTCCAAGAAGGCAGCTATTTAGGGGAATAAGGATTGAGGATTGGGAATTGGGGATTGGGGGCTGAATCCCTGTTTAAATTTTCCCAATCTCCAGTTTTTATTTCAATGAAACCCTTGCAAATTCGTAATTTTGAATTTCGCGCAGCGTTATTAAAGCGTGGCATAGCGGTCTTTTTAGTATTTTTCTTACTTTATTACCGCTGAACACGCAAGAACCTGTAAATTTCAACGAGATAACTTTCCCAAGTTCTTGTTGTCAATTGCAACGTGTCTGAATTTGGTACAAAGTCTTCAAGCCGTAAACCTCGTGTGCGAATATCTTGGGGATTTCCTTGTAATAAGTAGGGAGGCACTCTCAAATTATAAGAAAAAATGCTATCCCCAGTCACATCTGAAATGCCCATTGTCGTGGTTTGTTGCCCCAATGCCACCAGTGTCCCAGATGTTGGTGCAGCAGTTGCTACATAAGTTTCACCTGCCATTGCTCCTAAAGGTGCCCGATAAAGGAAATAGGCAACTGCTGGTGTACTTGCTAACAGCAAAATCGTTAGTGCCCAACCGATTAAGTATCCTCCTGGTTTCTCTATTCCACCTCCTTTGATTTTCTGAGCTGCAAGAATCATCAGTAAAACAGATGCTCCTAAAGGCTTGAGTGGAAAAGACAGCATCCTCCACAGTGACGCTACAGCTGGTTCAGTGGGGTTAAGAAATGATAAGGCTACGATTACCAAGATAACGACTAAGATTAATCGCCCGACAAAGCTTCCAGAGGGATAAAATCGCTGGAACAGAGAATATACGACAGTGCCAATCAGCAGCCATAGCAGTACCCGGCTTAACAATAGAAACATACATTAACTCTCAAATTTTCTGGTGCGGTGAGCCAGTGTGGTGGTGAGGCAGCCCCCTTTAATCGGGGTTTCCATGCCACTTCTTCAACCGAGGGAACCCCGGTAACGAAGGCATTGGCTCCCCAGAAGGAACCGCCGTCCATGATTTCCCTGCATGAAACCACTGGCGACTTCTTAGCTGTAGCAACACAAGAAGCGTTACCCGTAAGGGTCAACCTAGAGGTTTCGGGAAATAGATTTATTTTATTGTCAAATTGTAATCGCACCGTTTGACTTAAGATATCTCAAACCTCACACCCAAAGACTACCGTCGTAGTGATTTTAGTGCAATTTTTTGACACTGCGTCTATTATTTATAATTTTCCAGAAGAGTAATCTGGCACCGATAAACTAAATTAATTGAGTAATCCACTCAAAAGGAAAACTATGTCGCCTGGAAAGCCTACCATTTTGGTCACGGGGGGAGCTGGATATATTGGTTCGCATACAGTGCTTGCTTTGAAGCAAGCGGGTTATAACGTTGTCATACTTGATAATCTAGTCTATGGTCATCATGACCTAGTAGAAAAGGTTTTACAGGTAGAACTAATAGTCGGGGATACAAACGATCGCGCCTTACTAGATCACCTATTTAAAACCCGTGATATTGCTGCTGTGATGCACTTTTCTGCTTATGCCTACGTAGGAGAATCGGTGACTGACCCGGCCAAATATTATCGTAATAACGTTGTTGGTACTTTGACTCTGTTAGAAGCGATGCTGACGGCATCTGTGAAGAAATTTGTCTTTTCTTCTACCTGTGCCACCTACGGGGTGCCGGAATTTGTACCCATTCCAGAAAACCATCCCCAAAATCCGATTAATCCTTATGGCGCGACAAAGCTGATGGTAGAGAGGATTCTCTCTGATTTTGATGTTGCTTACGGTTTCCAATCAGTGCGTTTCCGCTATTTTAATGCTGCTGGTGCTAATCCCAATGGCTTACTGGGTGAGGATCACAACCCAGAAACCCATTTAATTCCTTTAGTGCTAATGACAGCTTTAGGCAAACGAGAATCCATCTCAATTTTCGGCACTGATTACCCGACGCCCGATGGCACTTGTGTTCGTGATTATATTCATGTTAATGACTTGGCAGACGCCCATATTCTGGGATTGGAATATTTATTAAAAGGTGGCGATAGCGAAGTTTTCAATTTAGGTAATGGCAGTGGTTTCTCTGTTAGAGAAGTCATTGCCGCTGCAAAACAGGTGACAAGAGCTTCAATCCCAATAGAAGAACGCGATCGCCGTCCTGGTGATCCCCCAATTCTCATTGGTAGTGGCGAGAAAGCTAGAACAATTTTAGGCTGGCAGCCTCAGTATCCATCCATCCAAGATATTGTTGCTCATGCGTGGGAGTGGCATCAAAAGCGACATAAGTAAGAAAAGGGGAATGGGAAATGGGGAATGGGGAAAGACTTGTTGTAAGTTCTCACTCAAATCACCTTGTCCCCCTGCCCCCTGCCCCTACTCCCCACTCCCTACTCCCCACTCCTCCTCATATTTTGCAGTACTACAACTAAGATGCCAATAAATCCGAGGATTGGCAGTGCGATCGCCCAAATTGGTAATTGCTGAGATTCATTTTCTCCTAAATTACCATTGGCATCCCGCAAGTTTCGTGTGTTTTGTGTAGATCCGCCTGCTACAGTAACTTCAAATTTGAACTGAAATGGTTTGAATCTTGCCCCAGAGACTGGTTTACCATTTAGTTGCAACTCATAAATCCCTGGTTTGGGAAAGACAACTTCCGCACCTGGGATGCCTTGATAGCGTTCAGCTGCCACAGGTTCTAACTCTGGTTCTAAGAGTGGTGGCTCTCCGGCTGCATAAGGTTGGGCATAAACAGCCAACTGACAATTACACTGTGACAGGGGAATCACCCTTCCACCTCTGCGGGTAAGTGCAAACCAAGCTTGGCTTGGTTCTCCAGCACGGGGATTATCATTTGGTTCAATGTGGAGAGTACCGCCGACATCTCCAGATATCTCTACCTTATGAGCAGATGCAGGGTAAATATTAGTTATTGATATAACTAAGCAACTCAGGAATAATAAGTACTTTATTGTTCCTTGATTCCAGGAAATGCCTTTGAGCGGGTAACGCCTCTGTTTTTGACTCGTTGGCATGGAGCCAAAAAATAAAGATGATTTACCGCGATTTTGTTGGGGGAACATAAAACTTTTCTACGGCTAACTTTGACCAAAAAAAGCGCGATCGCACCATCAATACACTGAGTGTAATAACTATCATCAGTACTGCCGCTAATTTATTTCCCCAAGTTGATTGCAAGGAACCCAGGTAATGGGAACCAATCAACACAGCATGAATAGCACTCAAGAGCAAGGCTGGCACACCCAATAGATGAATCTGTCGCCAACGCTTGCCCAAAGATTTTTGCAACGATTCCCAACTCGTAAAAGCGGCGGGGGACATTAATATCAATGCTACAGCACCCGCAGCCATACCCCACTGAAATTCTGGCGGTAAAAAAGAAAAGGCGGCAAAATTCCATTGCAACGAGTGTTCTATCATGTGGGTAGTGTGAACCACAGAAAGCACAAAAGATCCCACCCCCAAGGCGCGGCGGTAACGCAGTGGTGAAGCCCACAAGCCACTAATGGGACGCGCAATTAGCGCCAAAATTAAGCAGATTAACGCAGCGTGTCCGGTGTAATCTACCATTGTGTCACCAGTCCGCAACAAGGTGATAATGCCAATGGTGAGTGTCACCCAACCGCCTAATCGAAACAATTGATTGCGCCTGTCTTTACTTACCAATGATGTGGAAACGCCTACACCTAGCATAGTGGGCAGGGTTCCCAAGCCAAAAGCCAGCATAGTTGCCCCACCCATCCATAAATTGCCAGTTTCAGCAGCTTTAATTTGGGCAGCATACAGGAAACCACAGGGCATTAAACCCCAAGTCATCCCCAAAAGCATTGGTGTCCACCATTTGGTTTTTAAGGAAAGCTTAACCATTCCTCTGCTGAGGCGATCGTGTAAACTACCTTGTAATAAGGGGTGTAACACGGGAATGCGCGGTAGGAAATCGGGTTTTACTTGTCCTAAACCAAACCAAATCAGCATTATGCCAGTTAAAATTGCCATCCAACGCCGGAAGTCACTGCCAACACCCGCTAGCTGTCCACCTTGCAGCAATACCGAACCCAGCGCCCCAATGCCAGCGCCGACTAAAGCATAGCTCAACATCCGCCCCAGGTTTAGCAGGATATGAAATTTTAATTGCTGTTGCCAAGTGTCGGACTTTTCTAAGGTTAATGTGCGCCCTAATGAAGCTGTGTGTGGAACTTTCGGCTGATGAGACAGGGAAAACGCCACTGTTAGCGGGCCACACATCCCAAAGCAATGCCCAAAACTCCCCAGGAACCCCAGTATTGTGATCAGCAACAAATCTACCATAAAAAAATTCCTGAGTTCTGAGCCATGAGTCCTGAGTGTCAGAATAAAGATTTTGAAGAAGTAATAATAAATTCTTTTCTTCTTTGCTCAGTACTCAGCACTCCTCTAATGGGGCACTGTAAATGAAGTTGCGATCGCTGTCAAAAGACAAGTTGTCAAACTTGATATTCACTCTAGGAAAGAAAGCTTGCGTGTAAGTAGCTTTTTTGCTTTGTTGGATAAATGTAATGTAATCACACTAGCAAAAATGACATTTAGAGAATTAAATGACAGAAACTATTTTGAAGTAAATGCTATTCATGTGGAAATTCTGCTGCCCGACATAGTAGCACTAGCCATTCCAGAAAATAAACCTGGCGCTATTTATCATATAAAGCTAGTTGTTCAGATTACTAACAACACATTGGAGCCATTTACTATGAGTTTCGATGACACTTTCATTCCAGAAGTTGTGAACTCGGACGGTCAAACATTACAGGGAGTTTTCGTTATCTATGAGCAGGAACCCACAAATCAATCAAATATATCTCAGCAGCAAAACTGGAGGCTTAAATTGAGATGCTTATTTTCAAGATTAGTTAACTTTAACAGGCGAAAATATCCTATAAATGTCAATTTCTGGTTAGTCCAGCCTGGGAGTAAGAGCGCTTCTCATTTAAATGGAAGGCTGTTTTGGCAAAGTGACTTACTGATTTTAAAATTATCTACTAAAGACTTTTCTTTAGACTTTGAATACTTTAGACCTAGAACTTATTACTATTTTAATAATCTACAACTTGGAAATTATCAGCTTCGGTTCATTTATTTAAACAAATTTAGTAGTAGCTACAATGAATCAGATGCTATAGATGTCACAAATTTACCACAAATTGCATCAAGTCATTCAACAGCAGCCTTCGTTAATTTTCGCCTGATTCAACCTGTGGAACCTAATAATAGTGCTGTAAAAGTGGATGGTATACGTTTTGAAACCTTAATGCCAGAAAGAGTATTGACACTGCCAGAAAAAAAGCGCGGTATTAAGACTTGTATGCAGTTAGGGATTCATATTACTAATAATATGCTCGAGGCAGTCCGCTTTAGCTTTTTTGCCACTATAATTCCCCAACTTGTGGGAGCAGATGGTCAAGTACATTTGCAAGGGTATTATGGTAATCACATTAAAATACGATTAGAATCAGATTTTCCATTAGTTATGCCAGGAGAAAATTTTACCTTTTTTCTCTACTCCTTATTATATTGGCAAAAGCGCGATCAGTTTATTCTTCGCATCGAAGCTGGAGATGGAGGTTATTGTATTTTTACAGATATTAAAGCGGGTGTCTATCAAATTCGGCTTACCTATAATAACAAAGATGCAATGGCAGAGATATATGACCGAGAAACTAGGAATACAAAATTAATAGAAGGTATTTGGATGGGGATAGTATCTACACCTAAAGTAGAGTTTCGTTTAGTCTAACCTTGAACTTAAACGATGTCACAATTGCTATTTTCAGAAAGAGAAACACCATTTAAAGGTATTTAATTTTTACAAGTTGAGAAAATGGTAAAAATGACAGTTTCTGAATCGAATGGTACAAGCATAGAAATCGTTAATCCTAACACAATACTTTTTCCTACTAGAATATATCCCATTCCCAAAAAACAAATTGGGATTAATATTCCAATTAAATTCAGCGTGAGTATAAACCACACTAATTCAAATTATTTTTATTTGAACCACTTACAAGCTTTGATTCCAGAGCTTTTGACATCAAATGGACAGAGAATGCAGGGACATTTAGTTACAGACGATCTAGTTACTAATCAACAAAGTAAAAAGTTATGCCTGGGGATTTGCGCTAGCCTAAGTTTGGAAGCCAAGGATAAATCACATGAGAAAATGGATTTGGCTGATGCTGTTGGTGCTGATGGCAGTTGCCGTGGTAGGTAGCATAGGTAGCACGTTTTTTGAACAGCGTCCGTCGCCAGCAATTGTTGAGCGCACTCCAGTGGAAACACCCCAACCACAGCCAGAATCAAAGGAAGTTGACAGTGCGCCGCAAGTGTCTACTAATAAGCTGTTAACCCATATCCAAAAGTTAAATTTTCAGCGCTACACAACAACAGAGCGATCGCTTACTCGCACTTATATCACAACTGAACTCACAAAATTAGGCTGGAAGCCCAAATTGGAAAAGTTCTCTGAAGGTGTGAATATTTTTGCCGAACGTATAGGAACTAACAAAGCCTCTAAAGCAATTCTCGTGGGAGCGCATTACGACACTGTTGCTTTATCCCCTGGTGCTGATGATAATGCCAGTGGTGTAGCCGTAATGCTGGAAATAGCTCGGTTGCTTGGTTCCCGTCCTACACCACGAACGTTACAGCTAGCTTTTTTTGACCAAGAAGAAGCAGGACTTTTGGGTAGTCAGGCTTTCGTTAGCAAGACAGCACGCTTGCAAAATTTAGGCGGGGCGATCATTATGGATATGGTAGGTTACGCTTGTTACACTACTGGCTGTCAAAAATACCCTGCTGGATTGCCTGTTACACCTCCTAGCGACAAAGGTGACTTTTTGGCAGTAGTCGGTGATACAGAACATTTACCTTTGCTGAATGCCTTTCAAAACCCCTCAACTGCCTTGAATAAACAGGAATCAAATTTGCCAGCAGTCTTAACACTGCCGATTCCCTTTAAAGGTTTACTGACACCCGATACTCTACGCAGCGACCATGCACCGTTTTGGTATCAGGGGGTGGGTGCTGTGTTGGTGACAGATACCGCAAATTTACGCACTCCGTACTACCACAAACCTAGTGATATGCCGACGACTATCGAGCGATCGTTCTTCACAGGAGCAGCACAAATTGTAATTAATGCTACTACTAACTTGTTAGAAAAGGCTGAAGTTTTGGAAACTCAATCACCAAGCTAAATAAGTCGATTGAACTTAAGTGGCGATCGCTGCGGCGCGTGAATGAGAACTTCTCATCAAATTAGCCGATAAAATTTAACAGGTATAAATAGAGTTAGCATAAATTGCCATCTGAGATCGGTTACGCAAATTGAGGCGGCTTAAAAGATGAGTCACATGGGTTTTGACTGTTCCTTCTGCAATGTAAAGTTGTTCAGCGATTTCACGGTTAGTCAAGCCTTGGGCAATCAAGCGCAAGACATCTTGTTCCCGTGGGGTTAACTCAGTTAATTCTTTGTGGACTGGTTTTGGTGTAACAGCGTCTGGATCTGGGACGTTAACCATTAGCTTTTCCATTAGTCCTGGCCCTAGTTGAGTATATCCAGAATAGACAAACCGAATCGCCTGCGCCAACTCTTGGGAAGGCATATCTTTGAGCAAATAGCCCCTCGCTCCCGCACGGATGGACTGAGCGACATAGCGATCGTCATCAAATGTACTCAAGACTAAGACTTTGGTATCTGGATACTGCTGACAGATAATCCGTGTGGCTGCTCTACCATCCATCACAGGCATCCGTACATCCATCAATACTACATCGGGTTGTAAAGCAGCTACCTGCTCAATGGCTGTTTCACCGTTATCAGCAGTTCCTACCACTTGCAAATCTGGTTCCAGCGTTAGCATGGCTTTCAGACCTTGGCAGATTAAACTTTGATCGTCTACCAGTAACAAGCGAATCATGTGAAGTGCAACTTTACTTAGGTAACAACTATTTAATCTACCAACGCGAGGAGCAGAATTTCTGATTATTTTTTAGATATATTTACCTACCATTAAAGACTTAATCAGTCTAGCGATCGCAATGGTAATTCAACTGTGATTCGACAACCAGAACCAGGTTCAGTTTCCAGATGAAAGTAGCCTTCTAAAGCAGCAACTCGTTCTTGCATCCCTGTGATTCCAAATCCAGTCCTTTTTTCGTTGAGACTGAATCCCCGACCATTATCCTTAACTAGAATGCTTACAATGTCATTGGTAGCGACAAGCTGAATTTTGACTTCTGTGGCTTGTGCATATTTGCAAATATTGGTTAGGGCTTCTTGGACAATTCGGTATAAAGTTTTGACGATAGGCAGTGGTACAATTACTTTCAAGGTGATTTTAGTACTGGGTGACAAACCAGTGCTTTGGCGAAAATCTTCTACCAAAGATGCGATCGCTTCTTCTAAAGGTTGATCTTCTCGTACATCTTCTCGCAATGCACTCACAGATTGGCGCACTTCCTTCATCGCCATTTCTCCTAGTCGTTGAGCTTGAGTCAGAAATGACTCGGCTGAGGTAGGATCAACAGACCAAAGTCTAACAACCGTTTGGATCTGCACGTTAAGAGCTGTCAGCGCATGACCTAGAGAGTCGTGAATATCGCGGGCGATGCGATTACGTTCTTGCACAGCAGCGAGGTCTTCTATTTGCAAAGCATACTGTTGCAGTTGCTCGTGGGCAACAGTGAGATGTTTTCGCGTCTTTTGCTCGACTAGCAATATATTCACCAATTGCAAAACCAAGAATAATCCTAATGCAAACATCAGTATCTCAGCTAATTGATGCATCCAAAATTGCTGTTGTTGTGTCGGCGGCACCACCAGGATAACGCTTTGAAGATACTGTACCTGATGCACCAAAAACAAAATAAAGCATAAACCTGCTACAACTAAACGTCCAAGTGATTCAAATAGAAAGCAACTACGAATAACTACAATCAGATACAGCGTGGGTAAGATATGCAGATATCCCAATACTGTGCCGCTAAAAATCAAAATAATTGCGATCGCAGTATAAAGCACTTTCACCCAGGCATGACCGCTTGGTAATCTCAAACCCATTAAACCAAGCAAGACCAAGATCAGCACATGTTGAACAGGTATACTTCGGCGTTCTAAACCTTCAATTACAGCGAGTGAACCGCAACAGGTGAGCATCACCCATTCAGTGTAGAGCAGAAAGCGAAAAGGATTCGGGCGGATGGGAAATAACAGACTCATAGAAGTAGCTGGATGCAAAGCTTTCTTTCATTAATACTCTCAACTGTATCTATAGCACCACAACAAGTCAGATGTTTATAACTTTCGTTGTAACAGATGTTTTGATCCATAACGAAAGTTATAGACATATTTACTTAGTGGACGACGAAAGTTATAGAGAATTTCTCTAGTTAGTTGTGGTGCGATTCGAGACGTTTTTCAGATGTTTATGTTTTGTTGAATCTCTACGATCAATACAGTTCACAAGAGATAAATTTGCAAGCGTAAAGGATAACTATGGCAGACATTACTGGAAATAACGGCAATAATGCCTTGTTTGGCACAGCCAAAAATGACTTTATTAGTGGCAGAGCGGGAAATGACACTCTTGAAGGTAGGGATGGAAATGATTACCTCTACGGTGATAAGGGCAATGACATTTTAAGAGGCGGTAATGGCGACGATTTCTTAGTTGGCGAGCAGGGCAATGACATTTTAAAAGGCGATAATGGCAACGATTTCTTAGCTGGTGGTTTTGGGATTGATACACTCACAGGTGGAGCTGGTAAAGATACTTTCGATTACGCAGATATCCTCTTTCCTAACGGCTTTCCGGCACGAGGTGCCAACGGTATTGGTGTGTTGAATCAGCCAGATAGAATTACTGACTACCAAATCGGTGTAGATGATTTCGTCTTTGAAACTGGGCAACTCGGACTTGGTTTTGGTGAGCGCGTCAAATATAAGGAAGGCGTTAGCTCTAAACTATCGGGTAATCCCAATGTACTAGTACTGCTGGATGCATTTCCAAATGCTGCCGCTGCTGCCAAAGCCATTGCTAACAACAATGCTATTACATCAGATGCAGGATTATTTGTTTATTACAACTCTACACTTGGCATTTCAAGAGTAGTGTATTCTAGTGATTTAGCTGATGCCGGCCCAATCAGCGTTTTGGCGAATCTGACTAATCTTACAAGCTTGTCTAATCAGGCTAAATTTTCGCCTCAAGACTTCTCGTTTATCACTCTGACTTAACATGAACGATCTATAGCCCAAGCGAAGCTAGCTAGAGTTTTCTAAATTCTCTCATTAAAAACAGCAAAGCCAGTAGATAGAGTACAAAATTGCGTAATTACTCTATCTAACTGGCTATATTTCGGTAAAGTTTTGATAGTTTATTGTCACATCTCATTTTCCAAAAAGCGTTATTACCCTACTTGTTATGCTCTATTTATATTAATTACCATATTTATTTGCCTACGACACGCCCCACAAAGAGACATGGGGTTATAATTACGAATTAGGTTGACTAACTTTTGGTTCCGGGAAAGTCAACGTCCAGTTCTGTTTATCATTGAGTTGGAAGTACAAACCTTGGAGAATGAGCCGCAAAGATGTTCGAGTTCTAATAAACTTTCTCACCAGATAAGTTTCTGGTTCAGCAAATATATTATCAAAATTATTTTTATGACCGAATTGGTAGGAACAATAACTGCCAGCATCTTTAACTCTGACTACAAAAAATGGAGATTGTTTGTATTTATCAGGAATCATAAAGATTCCATACACATGGTGACGACCACGCCACGGCTGAACAACAACTTTAGTAGCATATACTTGGAAATTTGTAGTTTTTGATGCTAAAAAATCGTCGAGATTGCAATCAGAATCATTCACAGGCCACCACAGTGTAATAATACTCAGAGAGAGAAGCAAAATTAAAATATAGCGGAGTCTGTGACGCATAAAGCTAATGAAGATTTTTGATGCGGCTGGTAGAATTTGATGAGTAATGATAGTGCAGCTACAACAGTAAGACTATCTACCTACAACACCCCTGCAACACGCTCTAAAGGGCAAAGACAAAATATGAAGCGATCGCTCAAACATTTCTGTGATAAAAACTTACAATCACTCAATTTAGGATTTTAGATTTTAGATTTATTCCATATATAAAATCTGGTTGCACTGGATAAAGAATTTTGGATTGTTGCTGTTACACTATTAAACCTACCGGAGAAACAATCGGGTTTTTGTGGCTGTCAACACTGAATTTAGGCTTAAATTTTTAGCTGTGATGAATTCTACAATTCGTCGCTTTTAATGTAACTTTCTTCGTGTTAGTAGATACTTTGAGGAGATCAGAACGTAGGTGTTGCCCGTCGTAGACATCGCTATAAAGTTCAGGAAAAAATCTACTTTTATTTCTAGGGAATTAATAGAGTAGTCAAATACACAAATATCCGTTATATTCCCGTAAGTAACACTTGGTATAAATATTTATGAGAATAAGTTGGGGAAGTCTTAAGGCAGTTGCGGGTTTCTTTAGCGCAATTATACTTACACAGTTCGGGGCAAATACTTCGGCCACTGCGGCTGACACAGTTGTTGTGCGTCTGGGTTTATTTACAGAATCCATCTCTCTTGCTGAGTTGCAAAAAGCTGCAAAAACTGGGGAATTACCTGAGAGTTTGCAGTCTTACACTCAAGGATTATCTGAAGAACAACGACGCTCTTTCTTGGCAGCGTTGGGGATGAATATACCGATGAATGTTGTCACACTTGATAAGTTAATTAATACTCAGATTGGCACAACTATTCTCAATGATTTCGCTACTGCCTTAGCCCGAAAGGATAAAGCTGGAGTACAAGCACTGAGAGCAGGATTGGTACTAGGTGCTACTGCACCGCAGGGTCTTTCCATACTGAGTTTTATTGCTGCTTATCCCAGTAAACGCTTAGAAATTGATTTGCCAAAAGCTTTCGTTGTTGTAGGGAGTTTGAATACAACTTTCTGGCGCACCCAACAATTTATGCTAGCGTTGACCCGTAACGGCTTGTCGTCAGACATCGCTCCCCAACTCGACCCCAGAACACCGCAGATTGCTTTTCCTTTTGACCCCAGCCAGCCGGGAGTAGCTCAAGTAAAAGTACTCAACCTCAGCCTGAATGACCAAAAGCGCGACCGTAAAATTCCAGTTGATATTTACTCTTCAACTGCTGCAACTGCCGACAAACCCGTAATTGTCTTTTCTCACGGCTTTGGGTCAGTCCGCACAGATTTGCGTTACCTGGCTGAACATTTAGCATCCCACGGTTATGTAGTAGCAGCTTTAGAACATCCTGGTAGTAATGAGGCAAATACTAATTCAGCATTACAAGGCAAAACCAGAGTCATGAAGCCTCAGGAGTTTTTGTATCGCCCTCAAGATATTAGTTTTCTCCTCGACGAATTAGAAAAGCTCAACCAAACAGCTAATCATCCGTTGCGAGGGAAACTTGCAACTAATAAAGCGATGGTTATTGGCTATTCTTTGGGCGGTAGTACAGCTTTAGCACTTGCTGGAGCCGAGTTACAACTGGAACGTCTCAAACAACGTTGTAAAGAGAACTTAACTATCTTGAGTCTGGGAGAAAATATTCAGTGTATCGCTCAACAACTGCCAGAAAATAGCTATCAACTACGGGATACCAGAATCAAACAGGTGATCGCACTCAATCCTACAACTTCTCTGATCTTTGGCGAAACTGGATTAACTAAGGTGCAAGTTCCTACCCTAGTGTTAGCAGGTTCCGCAGATAAAACCACCCCAGCTTTAACTGAACAAATTGTGGGATTTGACAAAATCCCATCTCCAAAGTGGCTAGTTGGTATAGTTGGGGCTACTCATCTGAGTGTAAAAGACCCTAGTACAACTTTGGATCAGATAGGACAACCAAATACACCGATTAGTGGCGGTGAAATTGTAGGTGAACAAGCCGCTGATGTCCGCAAGTACGTTAAAGCTATAGCTTTGGCCTTTGCTTTCCAGATGACTCCAGAAGCTAAAAACTATGCTGTCTTTCTGACATCAGATTATGCCCAGTTTGCTTCAACGACTGCATTCCCATTTCGCTTAATTACGCAGATTCCTCCTGATGCTATGGCAGTGGTGAAAGAATTTGTTGGCAAATAAGGGACTTCCAATTAAAAAAATATCCAATTTTTTTGTAGGGGAGCCAGTGTATTGCCAAGAGTTTCCTGAAGGTCAGTTTCCTCGGATAGCGTAGCCTCTTTTCTACTAGAGGCTGCGCCAACAACTCTGCGTATCCCTAGGCACATACTGCACGGATGGGATATGTTTTTAACTGGAAGTCCTTAAGCGCTAAGTTTTTGCGCGATTACGCCCCGCGGTAGGATTCCCAAAGGGCTGTAGGGCGAACGCACTACGTGTCTGGTAAAATCTTTTTTAGACATCTTCAAAAATGAATATAGAGACGTAGCACTACTACATCTCTATAAGGGTTATGGATAATGCATATTTAATTTCTGGAGATGTCTTTTATAAAAAATACTTGCTCTATACCTTGTAAAGTTTTTTATTCTGGTTCTACTGATAGCCTATACCCTTGTTAATAAATTATCAATTTTATATATATGCCTCGAAAAACTCCACCTCCATCACACTCAACTAAAGCAACTCCACTAGCTCTTTCGCAATTACATATCCGCTTACAGTTTCTAGAAAAAGAACACCAATCGCTACTTAAACAGATTAAGAGAAAGCGCACAGAACTGAAGAACTTTGTTGAGCAAACGCGAATTTTTGCAACAGAAATGTTGCATAAAGCCAGTCCCAGTTTTCAAAAAATGGCTGAGTTAGACCAGGATATCCATGCTCTATTTGATGAAATTTTTACTACTAGAAAGTTTGGGAAACAAACCCTCAAAAATATAGAGGCAGTTTATCTTAATCTTCAGTTGACGGGGATTATTAGTCTTAAACCGAGTCACAAACACTTCAATACAGAGCTAGACGAATTGTCTGACAATCCCGAATCCGATTTTTCAAGAGAAACTGCTGAAGAGGGCTATGAACATTGGCAAACACAAGAGTCTGTAAAATCTCAGTCTGGAGCTAGAACAGAAGATAAAAGAAAAATTCGTGAAACATTTCTGAGGTTAGCTGAAATCTTTCACCCTGACAAGGTAAAAGACAACGAGACACAGAAATATTATACAGAAATCATGAAATCAATCAATCAAGCCTACCAAGAAGGTGATTTAGCAAGACTTTTAGAAATTGAGCTACTTCAGCAAGTTGGGGAAGTTATTGACAATAATAGCGAGGATGATTTAACTCGGAAATGTCGAACTCTTTCTCAACAAAACCAAATTCTCCTCACTCAATATGAAAACTTGAAACGGGAACTACGTTTGGCAAAAAATACTCCCGAAGGAACGATGGTTTCCGATTCTCGTAAAGCTGCTAAAAAAGGCATTGACTCTATGGCTATTATGGTAGAAACAATAGACAATCAAATTAACGTTGTTTCTCAGATTCGGGATTTTGTCAAGGACTTTAGAGAACAGAAGATCACTATCAAAGAATTCCTCGCTGGGCCACCAAGTTTGCACGCCTTAGACGAAGAAATTATGGAAGATATTCTTGAGCAGATGTTATCAGAATTAATAAGATAAGCTAATTGTTATTCATTTTTCCAGATTGATTCGTTTGTAGTAAGCGGCTATATAGCGTTTCTCACTTAGAGGTTGTTTGAAAAGTCCTCTTGTCGGTATCAAAAGTTTTAGATCCCCCTAAATCCCCCTTAAAAAGGGGGACTTTGACTCTGGTTCCCCCCTTTTTAAGGGGGGTTAGGGGGGATCAAAAGTGCCTAAATTTACAGAGAAATACTTTTCAAACATCCTCTTACGTGAGGTACACCCGTAGGGGCACGGCATGCCCCCTACACCTTGCGATATAATTTGTACCGCATTTGAATGGGAACCGCTATAAGCTTGCTTTTATGCAATTTAAATGCTCATTAGCTTATTAATTGGAGCCAGAGGGCATGGATGGGCTGATTTGTTGCGATCGCTATAAACTATCACTAACTTATAACTGTTGGCAGATGATTTTTTCAGATCACCTCCTTATATACCAATGAATATACTCATATATAAATGTGTTTTCCTGTTCTGATCTCAGCAATTAGATGCTTGTTCAAGATATGCCTGAATGTTTTAATTTTATTAAATAATTTACAATTAAATGTTAAATGGCTCTCAATAGATTGCCCGGTAGCTTTTGTAAATTAATAACTTTCTTTATATATCTTCGGTGATAACTTCCAGTGTTATTGATGACTAAGTTTCAGTACGCTCCAACAGGAATAAGTAGTCAGACATAATTAATTACACAATTACTGTAAATATTTTTGTTCGATTACTTAGCTGATTCTGATGAAAATTTTAGTGACGGGTGCTACTGGAAATGTCGGTCAAGAAGTTTTTCGCTTACTACTATCCCAAAATTGTGATGTCTGTGCCGCAGTTAGAAATCCAAACAGCGCTAAACAGATATTAGGCAGCAATATTCAGAGCGTCCCGTTCGACTTTACCAAGCCCGACACCTTTGATCGTGCTTTTCTTCAAGTCAATAAACTTTTTTTAGTGCGTCCGCCTGCCCTGAATAACGTTCGCCAACAAATTGCCCCAGTCTTAAATGCTGCAAAACTTGCAGGCGTTGAGCATATCGTATTTCTTTCAATACTGGGAGCCGAACGTAACCCTTTTGTGCCGCACTCTAAAATTGAACGCTATATCAACCAATTGGGCATTAGAGCTACCTTTTTACGGGCCAGCTTTTTTATGCAAAATCTTAATACCATACACAGAGAAGACATCAAAGCTCGTGGTGAATTGCTAATGCCAGCTGGTAATGGCAAAACAAGTTTCATTGATGTGCGGGATATTGCTGCCGTTGCAGTTCGTACTTTAATTGAAGATGGGCATCAGGGAAAAGCATATCCCCTTACGGGTACAGAAGCCTTAACCTATTACGAAGTAGCAGACATCTTCACATCGGTTTTAGGTAAATCGATACGGTACAATCCCTCTTTACTAAAGTTTGTTCGACAAATGCGCTTATCTGGGTTGCCAATGGATTTTGTTTTAATAATGATAGCAATCTACACTACCGCTCGTTTAGGATTAGCAGGCAACATTACATCTGATACACAGCAATTGCTTAATCGTTCACCGCTAACCATACGGCAGTATGTCGAAGATTATCGACAGTTCTGGTTATAATCCCTAACGCCAAAAAGCTATCAATACAAGCTTAATCAGCTTTTTTAATCTATGCGTTTCAGCATTTCTGAAACTGAAACCATCTTATTAATGGCGACTATTATTTGGGAGGAAATATTCTTAATCTCTTTGGTTGTCGTGGCAAACAGTATTATAGCTTATACCAAATTATTGTGAAGCTGCATGAAACTACAGAAAGCTGGAATGATTGCCAAGCATACTTTCTAGCCTTTTGATTCTATGCAACTTCATACAAAATTAGTATTACTTCCATTTATTATTTATCGAGTTCATATATTTATTTGAAAAAAAATATACTAACTTGATATTAAACTCATGGTTGCTGTTAGTTTATTGAATCTATATATTTAACTAAACAAGTTTATACAAACTTGATATTAAACTCATGGTTGCTATTAAAGCAATACTAAATTTTTACAGTAAAAATAACTATCTACGCATAAACTTTATAATATTTTTGCCAAAAATAATAGAAGCTTAAGAGTATAAAAAATTAGGAGCATCTGCTGGATAATACATCTGTAACCTAGTTAAAGTGCCAAATCTATAATAAACACAAGTGCTTGGTGCAAAAGGTGTTCGTGTCTTTAGTGGCGTAAATTTATTTAAATTCATCAAAATGATAAAGTCTTTTTATCTGCTCAAAGCTACAGACAAACACAACGTGAAAAAATATTAATGCTTGATAAGAGCTTGATAAAAGCTTGCTTTTTTACTTAGTTAATAATTAGCTTTAGGCACGTAAGCCTGCAAAACTAATTTTGGATTCAGACTTAAAAAATTACCTGTTTCACTCAATCTCATGCAACTATATACAACTCGTGAAATCGAACAACTCCAGCGGCACGAAGACCTTCCTTACTTAATTGAAATTATGGAGTGGGTTAAAAATTTTTTAGGAAGACCTCATCCTAAGTTAGGAAGAACCGGCGCAGTTTGTCCTTTTGTACCTCACTCTCTCAAATCAAATAGTATTCGTTTGGCAGTTATTCACACAAAACATTTGTATCCAGAGCAATTAGAAAAGATTGTTGAACGTTACCGAGATATCTTTCTGGAGATGGATGTTAAAGGGCAAGAATTAGCAATTAACAAAGCTTTTTTACTTATCTTTCCTGACATTCATATAGAAGATGCTCCTAAACAAATAGATAGTATCCAACAAAAACTTAAGCCTTTGTTTGTTGAGTCAGGATTGATGATAGGAGAATTTCATAAACGTAATGAAAGCCCTGGTCTGCATAACCCAAACTTTCGTCCACTTCGTAGCCCTATTCCCTTGTTGGCTATCCGGTTTATGGTTGAAGCTGACCTCCCCTTTCTTCAAAGTCCGGCTGATCCACACTTACGTATTCGTTATCTGGAAGCTTATTTAAAGCGTTTTGGCCAGAATTTTACAGATGAAACAAAGTTTAGAAATGCTCATCAAGCATTGGCTTTAGCGAAAGAAGAACTTAAAAAAGAAAATTTGGTGAGTTATTGCATATAAATATGTTTGAATTGGGGATTGGGCGCAACCGATATTCACCCGTTGCTTTTCGCCTCCAGAAAAGGTGGTGAGAGAAAGTGTCTATAAATGTTCTCGCAGGTAGATGCGATACAACTCTTTTAACTTGGCGATCGCATTGCAACTTCTATTTTCAGCCCTAATTTCAGCAATCGTGTGTTACTACAATCACACTGAGATGAAAATTACGTACTGGCGATCGCAACAAGTTCAATAATCTCGCCTGAACCGATACATCCAGCCAGACTGTCGGTTCATCCATTAATATTAGCTATAAGTTTGCCACCAATACCCAGCCAGTCGTAACCTTTACTGCATCCCTTTACAGTTCTTACGAGTAGTTAATTTAGTAAGCACTTGCTAGCTGAGGCTTACAATTAAAACTAACTGTCAAAGGAGAGCTAATCGTTATTGCTCCAACTAGAAGTAGGGGCGCAAGGCCTTGCGCCCCTACTACAGAATATAAAAATTCCGATTAAGTTGATAATATTTAGTTTATAAGCATACTCTTGTTTCATACATAAAAGCAAATAGATAAAATGGCGAAAGAAATAGAACGGAAATATTTAGTTTTAGGAGATAGCTGGAGAGGATTAGCTGAAGGCAGTGTCTATCGTCAAGGATACATTGCCACACAAGACAAAGTGGCTGTACGTATACGTGTAGTAGGAAAAAAAAGTTATTTGACAATTAAAGGCCCCAGTATTAAATATTCAAGACTAGAGTTTGAGTACCCTATTCCTGTTGAAGATGCTCAAGAAATGCTTGAGACGTTGTGCGAACGTCCCTTTATAGAAAAAGTTAGATATAAAATAGAGTGGCGTGGTTTAATTTGGGAAATAGATGAGTTTGATGGTGTTAATAAAGGATTAATATTAGCAGAAGTTGAACTTAGTGATGAAAATCAACAAATTGAACTACCAACCTGGATTGGGCAAGAAGTTTCTGATGATGCCAGATATTTCAACAGTAATTTAGTAAAACACCCTTTTTCCCAGT
Source organism: Nostoc flagelliforme FACHB-838 (assembly GCF_014698065.1). Taxonomy (GTDB): domain Bacteria; phylum Cyanobacteriota; class Cyanobacteriia; order Cyanobacteriales; family Nostocaceae; genus Nostoc; species Nostoc flagelliforme_B. The sequence continues at coordinate 8,540 of NZ_JACJSI010000028.1, read as the reverse complement.
GGTAATTACTGAAATATCGGTGAGATACTAATTTGTCTCCCCTCTCTTTGCCAAGGCTACCGTGTACACACAAGTCTGAAATAGCTTTTATCCCCTCAACACTTGCAATGCCCTGCCTCCCAACGCAGTTGCAATGAGTAATAATACGTAGCAAAAACTACCTCAGAGAACCAAGAAAAGTTTAGTTGAAATCAATACCTGTTAAGGTGTAGTTCCAGTGTATTGAGCAACTTGGGCAAGTCCTTTTGAGAAACCTGACGTGTACCCGTCTCGACTGCATCAACCCAGGAAACGCTTTTCTCCATCGTTGTAGCGAAAAACGCTCTAGACCAGCCTTTTGCTTTTCTCGCTTCTCTAATGACATTACCTGATAGAGGCTGGATATTGTTTGCACTTAGCTGATTCGAGTCCACGGTCAAGCGTTCCTGTGCTTCTGCTGGTAAATGAAAACGCCATCTAGAATTGAGTATTTGATTCCAGTAACCTATAGGTCTTTTAGCAGTTTTGCTGCTTGTTAACCAAGCTGGGCCTGTTTCCAGTTCTGCTTGCCATCCAGCTTCTTTGACAACTTTCAAGTCAGTTTCCAAATCATCAGCCATTTGCCGTCTAAGCTGTCTATCTTGCTCTGCTGTTGACACTTTCTCTGCACCGTAAGCAATCTCCATCAGAGTCTTGCCCATTACACAATCCTGCAATTCCGGTTTAATTTGGAAGGTTAGCCAAACTAGCATTCTAGCCGCGCCAGCATTTTGTTTACCAATACTAAATAGTTTCTGTACGGTTTTCTTGGTAATAATTCCAGTGTAGTAGTGGTATTTAGATTTGTTGAGGAAGTATTTTGTCCATACTCCAGCTTGACCTATTACCTTTAAACCCACTAGCTTGTTATTGCCAGCTTTATCTGTTTCAAAATCCCGTATTATGCTGATGTCCCAAATCTTTAAATCAGCAACAGTAAAAGCTCCAGCTTTCTCCTGTTTAGGCCATGCAATACAAGCTAGTACTTGAGCAGGTTGCCGTAACAAGGAGTACAAAATACTCAATTTTTCATGCTTGCATAAATCCCTGCGTTTCACAAGCCCTGTGTATTCAAGTAGTTGCTTGTCATCAATTACAAAATTGCCTGACCAAGGTTTATCTAAGCTAGCTACTAGGGCACAGTAAATCAGGTGAATAGCACAGGCCCTTGGATCAAATTCGTCTATAACAACTAAAGCTGCCTCTTCTGCCAGAGTTTCTGGTTGTGGAGTTTCGGGATTATCTGTTACATAGTAAAAGATTTTTCCTTTTCCAGTTTCAGCTTCTTTTTCGTAACTAAAAGTATTATTTACCTGACTTTTCCATGACAGATTCATTTTTTGAGATAAGACTTCAGCAACTCCATACAAAACTAGCGACAATGCAGCAACATTAGTCTTACTATCAGGAAATAAAGAAGCTTTTTTGAATTGCCGAGGTTTTGCTGAATCCTGGTAATTTAATTCTAAATTTTGTTCAGATTTATTAACTCTATCTTGAAGAGGAATTTGCTTTTTTAGTTGAGTATTTGAGTGTTCCAGAGATTCTTCATCAATAGCAACATTAGTTTCCCTTGAATTTGGATTATGGGAAATGGTAATTCCCATTACCTGGTGAAATAGATGCAGAAATTTACAATATAATGTTTTTGCTAACTGTTTCATTTTTCTACTACCAATCTGCTGCTCACTTAGGTAATTTACAATGATAAAATAAAGACTGAGTTTCTTCAGATTGACCTTGCTATAATATAACTCTCAGCCGAGTTTCGTCACTTTAAACACCACCAATAATCCAAGAGATTTTCTACTAAGTGATACTAATCTAATAAAAAGTGGTCAAGTAAAAAAATTGATTTTTACTTGACCATAATTATCAGTGATGAGTTTAAGCATTCACTGATTGTAATTACGAATTGCAGCTTTGCTGCTTGAGGTTACTAGCGGTACTGTTGGTCAGCCGGATCTCCATAGGGGTCTTCGCTAGCTGGGCGGATATTACCATACTGCCTGTAATCCGCCGGATCGCCGTAGGGGTCTTGGCTAGCTGGACGGACGTTACCATACTGCCCGTAATCCGCCGGATCGCCGTAGGGGTCTTGGCTAGCTGGACGGACGTTACCATACTGCCCGGAATTTCCTTGGTTGCCTCTTTGCATCAACTTTTTCATAGCTAAAGCGGCGATACCAGCCATCGCTCCCTTCGCTAATGGATTGCTCATAATGTTACTACCTTGACCACCCATAAAGCTCCCCGTAGCACCACTCATAATTTGACTGAGTATATCTGGTTGTTGCTGGTGAACCCGGCCTGTCGTTTGAGCAAGATAATTTGGGTCTTGAAAGCGATCGTCTATACCATCTTGGTTTAGATCGGGAAAATTCAAGTTTGAAGAGCGCGTCTGCTGTTGAAGAGAGCGACCAAACTGCATCCGCTCTTGTGGTGACATCCGACTAAAGGCTTCTTGTGCAGATTCCTGATAAAGGTCTGGAGGTAACTGTCTAGATACTTGCTGATAACGGTTTAAAACTTCTTCATCTGAGTATCCCTCATGAGGTAAACCTTGCTCATAGCGGTTAACAAAATTGCGGTAGTCATTTTCTGGTGTCTCACCGCCACCGAAGATTTTTTCTAATAGATTCATTTGTGGCTCCTAAACTGTTATTTCACTAAACTATCAACGGTAAAGTAATTACTTTCAACATATTAATTGTTATATTTTTTCAAAATCATCTATCAAAGGTTACTGTTACCTTGAGAAAATTATAACTATTAGTATATAAAAGTCCAACTTAAATTTTGAAAGCATCCTGAAATTCAAAACCCTGTTGTACAAAAATTAGAGGTCAAAATCTTTTTAATAATTAAATAAGATTTCTATATACTAATATAAAACTTTAAAAAAAGAGTTTTCATAAATTTAGGCGTAGGTTGGGTTGAGGAACGAAACCCAACCTACAAATATTTTATTTTTTAAAAGTAATAAAAGACCATTAGGAGTATTATTAACTTTAAAATACGGAAAAAGTTTCTATTAAAAAATAGAATGACGGTTAAACGCCATCTATTTATAATCTGTACAAAAATTAATTTGTCGGAACAGTACCTGCACCCAAACCCCTTAAGTCTCGTCCTGTGGGTCTGTTGTTGTATCCTTGAAAGTCCCGGTATTGTTGCGCTTCCTCTTCTGGAACACGAATGCCCTCTTGTGGCGGTGTTACCCAAACAGGGCGATTTTGAGCATCTCGATAGTAAACACGCCCATTCTTAGAAAGGTAGTATTTCCCCTGCGCTCCCGTTCCTTGGGCATTCTTTCGCTGATTGTAGAGGTAGTAAAGTCCAGCAGCTCCTGCCAAGATTGCCACTTTCTGCCCTGTATTTAATCCCCTCCTAGCTTGGGGTTGATTTACGGGGGCGCGATTATTTAAATTTCTCCCAACAGTATCGTCAATTGGAGGTTGCGTAGCATTTTGGGAACCTCCGCCGCAGCTATTAAGCAGAGGGATTGTTAGTAATGTTGAAAGAAATACTGTTGTTGTCAGCGAAGCTAATCTATTTGTCTTGATCATACATTTTCTTTTCCGGCTAATTTAGCTGATATGGTATAAGATAGGACTTACGCAAAGGTGCTAAAAAGCTTAATTTATCGAACCGCCATCTTTACAAGAGGCTTCCGCCAACGTGTAGCGTCTCGTTAGAGAAGAACACTAGGAATTTACAGTTTTATACAATGGTCAAGCAAAACTCAGCTTTTTACTTGACCAGAAGTTCAAATACACTGTATCCGCCACGATACTTTAGTAGTTAGCTTAAAGTCTCTGATTCTTCTATGCCTAGAATTTGTTTTTTAAGCAAGCGAATATCTACTGCTAATTCTTGCCGAGTGGAATCTTTGAGCAAATAGCGGAAAGTAAACCAAATTGTGTAACCAAGTCCAATTAATTGGAGAAATGGAGAAACTAGGGGAATATCATTTATGGCGTTGAGTACCGCTAGAAAAATTCTTAGTGCCGTAACTGTTATCACAAGCAACGCAAAGCTAATAATCAGCAATTTGTATTCTTGGTAGAATCTAGCTATGTACTCAGGTATTTTTGCCAAAAATATAGAAATCTGGCTACCAATTTTTTGCCATTGTTCTTCATTTTCTGAGGCGGGTGGCAACATTGCCAGGTTTCCCGGCTCTGAACCTTTAAGTGCTTCTATCTGGTTTGCGGAGGCAGTATCGACATACTGATCTTGGTGTAATTTTGTATCCATAATTATCTCCTGATTTTCTGCAATAAGAGCAGTTTTAAAGTTTACACTCTGTTATTATCAATTTTTGCAACACTTGCTTTGCAACTAGATTTCTTACTCCTTAGCGGCACAGCTAAATATTTACAAACTTATTAGGACTTTAATAATATTTAGGCATTTTTAAATTTCCTTCTCATCAATCTTTTGGCATAGATTTTGTCTTCTATAAGTGTGATAGAGCAAGTATTACAACTTAAGCAAATAAATTTTTAACAATGTAAGGATATTGGATTTCAGTGTAAGGTGTTAATAAGCAGATCCAACTAGCTAGGTTTGATAGTATGTATTGATTTGGCTAATTTTAGTTTTGATATTTGCTGCTAGAAGCTAGTCACATAAATGCTAGAAACTAGTCACAGTATTTACAAAAATTTAATTAAAATAAATTTTATAAATAGTAATACATTAATACTAAAAACCTGTTTTTTATCATACTTGTGGGTTGTAAGACTATATTTAATTACTTCGATTGATTAAATATCAAGATGATTTAACTCAATCTTCAGAGAGAAGATGTATAGAAACTAAATTGTGTAATTTATAGAAAGACACAGGGAGATTTCAAGGAATAAAATAATGCCACTCCAAAAAATAGATGAATTTGATCCCGACTACCGTAATACTTTTGAAGGTAACGACATTAAAGGAATGGGTGTGTATGTTCAAGGAACTGATGAGAAGATTGGTACAGTAAATGATGCTGTAGTAGATGACCAAGGAGCATTCCGCTATTTAATTGTTGATATAGGCTTTTGGATTTTTGGCAAGAAAATCTTACTACCAGTTGGTAAATCGCGTATTGACTCTACAGCAAACCGTGTATATGTCGTTGGTATAACAAGAGAGCAAGCGGAAAATTTACCTGAATATCAAGAGCATACAACGCTTGACTACGACTATGAAGAGCAGGTGCGTGGAGGATATCGCACACCGTCTGTAGAAAGTTCAGCCACGCTAGGAGCGACAGCTGGCCGCACTACTCCTAGTCCTAATCCTAACAGCTACACTTACGCAGATGACGCGGATCTGTATGATGTCAGCGCTCACGAAGATCAAACCTTCAAACTCTACCAAGAAAGGCTAGTTGCTAATAAACAGCGCCGGAAAAGCGGAGAAGTATTGATTAGTAAGCATGTTGAAACCGAAACTGCAAGAGTTGCTGTTCCGGTGGAAAAAGAGCGAGTCGTGATTGAGCGAGTGACTTCTCAAGACACAGGCAAAGTTGTGTCTGCTGAAGCGACGGACTTCCGCGAGGGCGAGGTAGCGCATATAGACCTCTATGAAGAAGTTCCAGACATCCAAAAGGAAGCTTTTTTGCGCGAAGAAGTCAAAGTGCAGAAAGTTGTAGACAAAGAAACCGTTGAAGCTCAAGAAACCATTCGACGCGAAGAATTAGATGTTGATACTGATGGAACTCGAATAGAGAATAAAACTGACCGGGGTTAACCTACTTAAACTACAAAGGTCATTGCTTTTGAGCTAGTAGGAGCGGGTTTTCTATCTACTTCTACTCCAAATACTTTCGATTGATATTGCAGAAGAGTCATTAGTTTAGACGAGGTGGTTAAATTGAAAATAATTCAAAAGTTTCGTCGGGTTTTAACAGCTTTAGTCTTGGTATTAGTACTAACAACGACTGCCGCCTGTAGTGGTACTGTTCAAGCTAAACAACCAACTCAATTACCGTCTGGAATCAGTCATAGTGCCGACTATGCCTTGTTGTCACGCGGTAACAGTGTACAGGGTCAAGATTTTGGGAACTGGGTTGTCAGCACAGCCAAAGGAATTGTCCAAGATGCTTATGTACGTGACAACAATAAGTTAGGTGTCGTGATTGCGCCTCAAGTTCGCCCGACCGAAGTGCGACCATTAGCAAAATCCTTACTCCAAGGTTTTCACAAAAATTTCCCCAATCAAGACTTAAAAGTTTTGATGTATGCACCAGACAAAAAACTGATTTTGACGGCTCAGTATGATGTGCAATCTCAGCAAATCGAGTATAAATAGGGACTCATTTTTTGGAGAAAACCTGAGTTGATCAGTTGATTGCAAGTATAAAAAGGAGACATTTAAAATGAGCAGCAGTGACAAGTATAAACGCGAAATTCTCAACGAGTTGGCTCACGGTAATACAGAGTCTTTAGATGATGTTTCATCTGACCCAACTCAGGAATACCAAAATTTTGACGATTTTGCCCAGCGTTCATCTCACGATCAACGTCGGCAATTGTTTAGTAAATCTTTCAACCATAACAGCATTCCACCAAGCCAGCTGGAGCCAGAACTTCAAAAGGCGATCGCTCAGATTAAGCCTAATGAACGGGATGATGTTGCACGGGCATTTTTCAAACACTTAAAGCAAAGAGGTCTAGACGAGCGGCATCTGGAGCGAGATTTGGGGCTTTCTACCCACAACCCTAACCGCATAAGTGCAGATGACCTCAGTAAGCTGGCATCTTTCACATATCATAGCCATCCTGACATCTTCCAAGAAGTGATGGCTGAACAACCAGCAATTCTGAAGTTTCTCAGTAATCCAATGGTTGGAGCAGCTTTAGGAGCGATCGCCTCTAAATGGTTTGGTCGTCATAAGTAAGCATTTCCACTGCTAGGCGGAGAAAAGGTCGTTCGCCCAGGGCGGCCGCATTATGTCAACAAGGGCAGTATATTCTCGATAGAGCCTAAATCAATCTCATTAACTTATGCTTATTGCTAAAACTTTAGGCGTTGGCGTAGCCCCTCGCACGCATTGCTTTGAGTTCTGCAAACTAGACTAAGCGAGAAATACTGATTCTTTCGTTGATTTCTAATCTTGGTCGTGGTCAAGACTAATTTAGATGCGTTTGCCTTGGTCGTTCCCCTGTAATCATTAAATTTATTTTTTAGTATCAAGAGATGCTTACTCTTACTTAGTTTATAATACTGCGTAGTGTTATGTAATGCGCTTTGTAAAAATAACTTTTGGATATTTGATAATATGGCTCTAAGTATCTCAAATCTGTTTGATGTCGGTTTCTATCGTGCTGCCCATCAAGACTTAGCTGGTTTTAATGATGCTCAAGCTTTGTCACACTTCCAAAGCTATGGTCTAAGAAGGTCGTTCATTCTCACCGCTGATCAATTTGAGTTTCTACCGGGCTAGTAGTTCTGACCTACCAGACTTCAACAACGGACAATTATTGAATCATCTAGTGAATCACGGAGTAGCTGAGGGACGTAGTTTTTCGCCCAACGTTAGTCTTAACTACTATCGCGCTAACAATAGCGACCTTACAGGCTTTAACAATGAACAATTATTTATTCATCTCAAAGACGCTGGTATTTCAGAAGGGCGTTCTTTTTCTGCATTTTTTAATCTAATCAAGTATAAAAACTATAACTCTGACCTATATTCCTTAAGTAACTCTCAACTATTGAATCATTTTGAAATCAATGGAATAAACGAAGGACGTCAGTTTTCACCATTGTTTGATTTCAACTACTATCGTGCTAACAACCAAGACTTGACTAATTTAAGTAACAGCCAGTTGTTACAGCATTTTGAAATAAATGGGATAAATGAGGGACGTAAATCTTCGCCCTCTTTTGATGCTGGATACTATAAAGCCAACAATCCAGATTTAGCTTTTTTGCAAGGTATTAATTTAGTAGAACACTTTGGTTTTAGTGGTGTATTTGAAGGACGCCAAGCTGCTAATGACTATGCCGGAAATGCATTTAGCCTCGCCAATTGCCAATAAATCCAAATTATACTCGTGTACTTGAAAACGTCGGCTCATCTGATCCTTTTGACTACTATCGTTTCGATTTAAATTAAACTAGCACTTTTAGAATATTTAACTATAGCTTTTCTAAAAGTGTACTTGAGCAAGTATTTGATAGTAGTGGAAATGTTTTAAGTTCTAGAAATCCTGATGTATTCAATTCTGACAAGAGTCTTGTAGGCGATATATCTAAAGACTTTCAATTGTCTCCAGGTACTTATTATGTAGGTATCTGAGCACAAGAAGGGAATACTAATTACTTTTTATCGCTTTCTGATGGCACGGATAACAGTAACAATTCTGATATAGCAATCCTAAATGATTTATGAGAAAACACCATACTCATGAAGTTTGGAGAAGTCAAAAACTTGACAATGAATCGATAGCTCAAATAACGCCTTGACTACGGTAAAAGAATGACAGAAAAAATAAAACTCTCTAATTAATCGTTTTGCTTGC
>NZ_JACJSI010000279.1 GCF_014698065.1 Nostoc flagelliforme FACHB-838 | reverse complement strand
GCAACCAAACCTCAGAATTTAGGTATTCCAGAGGCAAGGTTTGCAAAACTACCAACTCCTGTCCCACAAACAACCCAAACTTCAGCGCAACAGATTCACTCTAATGAAGCTTACCCTTTGTTAAATAGTGAATTCTTGGGAGCAGAAGCCTCTCAACGATTCACTAATACCGATATCTCCACCTACACCACTAAACCCCAAGTGCAGTATGACCTAATTGGGCATATTGCGAAGAAAGTGACAAATATGCTGTGGGTTGGTGTCCCTGGTTCTGGCAAGGGTATCACCATTAGCAATGCAATAGAAGCTATCAAGCGGCTGCATCCTGGCATACACATCTTTTATATTGACCCCAAAGGTGACGAGAAAGAAACCGGTTATTTTAAAGGTCGTGTTGATACTTTTAAACGCGCTAAAATCCTAGAAATGTCCCCGGTCGAAGCTGTCAAATGGGTCAAAGAATGCTTTACCGAATTTCAAAATATCTCTGGCTCCAAGCTGATTATTTTGGATGAAGGAACGGCTGTCTGTTCCAAATTTAAAAATACCAAGGGTGAAATTGGCTGGCTCAAAGACAAAATCATCTCTTACTGTTCTTGCGGCGATAGTTCTGGCTGGCATTTTTGGATTGTCGTGCAGAACCCTCACACTGATGACTTGGGCATTTCTGGCGGACTGCGATCGCAGTTAACGTCTGTGGCGTTAGTTCATCCTGATAATGTTCCAGCTTACAACGCCATGATTGCCACCCAACTCATCCCCAGTGATCGCAAGATTACTTCAACCCAAGTGATGGAAATTGCCGCGCAATCACCAGTTGGTCGAGCGGTTTATTACGGCGGCATCAATGAATGGATACCAATGCCTCTGTTAAAGAATTTCTCTGGTTATGACCGGGATACCAAACAGTTTGTTAATTCTGCACCCAGGGATCAACATTCTTCTCATGTCGAAACTAATTCTTCAAGCACACCAACAACCCAAGCTCAACAGATGTTGGCACTTTTGGAGAAAACGAAAGCCAATTCAATTGATGAGTTTATCCAAACCGAGTTGAAATTAGACGGGATTCCACCAGAGTTAATCCGCTTGGGAATTGAAAGATTACTCCAGAATTCTCATCTTAAGTATAAATTCGACGCTTGCAATACTAATCAAAATTAAAATTTGGAGAAAAATATGCAATCAGTTCTTAACTTTTCGTCATCACTACGGCATACCTTGATTGCCGGTGCGCCTTGCTCTGGTAAAGATGTTTTTGCCAGCCACTCTATTAAAAACATCAAACAACAGCAACCCTCTCTTACTGTTTATGTAATTGATATAAAGGCAGATCCCAAGGAAAGCCACTATTATACTTGCGCCAATTTTCTGCGGGTTCAAAGTTTTCTCACTGTTTATAAGCTGTTCCACATTTAGTTTGCAATAGCAGCATTACCTTTATTTTTAATTTTTTTTCCCCATCTAATTATTAACTCTCCCTGATTTAACAACCTATTTAATAAGTTTTTCAGTTCCTCTACTGATTTAAATAGGCGATGAGATATGTATTCTTTCGCCGAATGCCATACAAGTTCGGCTAAATTCAAATTTGGGCTATACTCAGGCAGAAAATATAGTTTAATATTTGGTAAGCTTTTTTCAATCTCTGCCAATATAGTTTTCTTTTTATGGTAACTAGCAAATCCATTAATAAATTTATATACTCATCAGTTGCTTTTCGATAATTACCTTGATTCCTACCATCCTTGAGACTCTCTAAGTTATCTGAGTCTCCGTGAACGCACCAATATGCCACACTTCTATAACTACAACCTAACCAATCACTAATTTCTTGGTAAGTTTTGCCATCATCCATCAGTAATAACATTAATATTCTCTGTGTTAACTGTGGATTATTACTCTCTGATAGAGCTTTTTGTAAATTCTCTTTCTGTAATTTACTTAAGTATCCTTTGGCTGGCATAGCAGTAAGTCCACGAGTTTATTTAATTTACATTTTATGCAATTAGATGTGGAACAGCTTACCTTGGGGGACGGCAAAAAGGACTAAGACGCAAATAGGAGACAGATGAGAAGGCAGGCGAATAGCCAAATGGCATGCTTGTAAAGCTCTAAGCTATGCAGAATAATTACACCTGACTGAATCCCTTATCAGACAACGACACAATCAGCAGATGTCTTGCGGCGAAATACCCAACTGTTGCAGCAGGAGTTAGAGCTTGAAGCCGAACTGTTAAAAGAGAATCCAGAGTTAGCCCAGGTGATTCATTCTCTTAATATGCAGGAGATTCAGAGTAATCAGCAAGGTTGAACACGTTCGCTGGTTGCCCAATGTTCTGGAAGTCATTGACTTGAATGTGGAGGTTTAACGAATACGAAGGTTTGAATTTTCAACAACAACTCCAACTGTCAGAATCACTCATCATTAAACGGCATAATCAGCAGATGTTCTTGCGCCGAAATGCCCAACTGTTGCGTCATTCGTAATTATTATGACCTGGCTGTCCTGTTTTCCAGCCAGGAGATTTTCCACAAGGTTTTAGAGGTTTAAGTGGTGTTTCAATCCTCGTTAAAACTTCTCCCATAGACTGAGCTATAGTAAGTGGACTCATGAAGGGTTTGAACATCTCGTGTTTCAACCTTAGCCATACACCCAAACCGTTTTTCTCCCCAATCCTCTGTTTGTAATTCAATCTCTGAGGGATCTAGAATGTCTTCGTTGTGCCAGTAGTATAAGGGCTTTAGAATAGAATCCTTATGCCAGTGGTAAGTTTCTCTGCATAAATCGACCACAACATAGTGCCAAGTACCGCCACAGATACGCCGATACCACTGGCGATTGCGAAGGAATAAGTCTGTTATCAGTTCAAACACTAATTTAAAAAGTGTCATTTTGGAAACCTACTGCAAGATAGTTCTGGGAAGCAAGTTCTTGTAAAATAAGTGCCTTTAACTTAGATATTTAGAATAGAGTACCAATTCTTATTTCCGAGTGAATCGTAATTTTAATCGCTAGCCAGTACCTTAAGTTTTTTATGTGTCTATCGGTTTCAAAGTTTTCAGTTTTACTTTATCAAGTAGGGTAATACTTGTTCTCTTTCGTTACCATTAGCGGCAGTGATGGAGTTAGCTAGCAGCATTCCATTGCCTTCAACCGGGGTCATAACTTACGCATTGACAGCAATTCGACCAATTGAATTCAAGCCCATCTGTTGTTTAAGATGTCTAGAATAAAGTCACGAGCCATCTGAATAAATAAATGTCTCTGGAGTTCATACCAGTTTTAAATTAAATTTTTAGTTTGCATTAATTCTAATTGTGTAAACGCGCCAATTACACTGGATAAATAAGTTTTAATATTCTCACATTCCCTTAGTATGAATTTTTCAATCCCACACCCCCCTTTAATAGCTTTATAGTACACTCAATTCCCCAATAATTGACTGTAATTCCTCACACTTTTTTCAAGAAACTAATAATAGTGCATCTTTGCTCAAGAAACTAATAATAGTGCATCTTTTTTCAAGAAACTAATAATAGTGCATCTTTGCTCAAGAAACTAAATAATAGTACATCTTTATTAGGGACATATATGCTGTAGCATTTGTAAATTTCATTTTTGAAACTTCTCCAAAAGACTTTCACTGATCCAATTTTTTTTAGATATACTATTAAACTTGTTTTGGACTTAGATAAAATTTTTACTACTAGAAGCGATTGCTCAACAATTTCCTGCAAAACGAGCTGTTTACCACGATGGGGAATGGTTGCCTATGCCGATGTTCGATGCTTAAAAATAGCCTGGGGTGTCAATAGCTACATTGATGCCTTAGTTATCAATATACAATTGTAAAATGAGTTATTGTATAACTAAAATTATAAAAACACCAAAGGGATATTACTCCATAAGGTCAACGCATACCAATTAGATAGTAAATAAAACCTAAGCAATCCAGCCCGCCAGAAGAAGGGACGGTTATACTGAATTTTTCCACCTAATCACCTGTATAGGTTTATTAGGCTGGCGTATTTCCACCCAATCACCCGTATAAGTGTATTAAGCAAAAAGTTTCCAGTAGTCAGCATTCTTGATGCGTAGTGGGAATGGCACGCTTGTTAAGCTGAAAGGTAAGCGGCGTAGGGATTGCAGAGGGGCAGGGGAGCAGAGGGGAATTTCTAAATATCTGAACGCAATGCCTAAAATTTCTTCTTTCTCCCCTGCTCCTTTGCTCAAGAGCACAAGAGCTGCCTCAACGATTTTCCCTTTTCAAGTGTGCCATTCATGCGTAGTGGTAAGGAAACATGATTAAAAAGACAAAATCAAAGCAGGAAGTGCTTGAACTAGCCTACAAGCATAATTTGACTATCCAAGATGACTCGCTGCAATTTAATGAATCGGGTCTTGATTTTCAAGTTGTGTTAGCAAGGGACACTGATGGAGAACGCTGGATTTTGCGTCTTCCTCGGCGGGAGGACGTTCTACCGTCGGTGGATAAGGAAAAACGCACGCTGGAACTGATTGCCCCTCTTCTGAATGTGGAAGTGCCACGATGGACTATTTGCACAGATGAACTCATTGCTTACCGGGCATTAAACGGTGTGCCAACAGGCACAATTGACTCTGAAGCAAAAGCTTATGTGTGGGAAATTGATCCAGCAAATCCACCCGACCAGTTTCATAAATCGCTAGCTAAGGGGATTGCCTCTCTTCATCAAGTTAGCATTGAGGAAGCACGCGCAATTGGTCTTCCCATTGAAACCGCTGAAGAAGCACGTGCGGCGATGAAACAGAAGATGGATGCAGTGAAGAATGAGTTTGGTGTTGGTGAAGAGTTGTGGAACCGTTGCCAATCTTGGCTCCAAAAGGATGAGGTTTGGACAAAAGAAACAGTGTTAACTCATGGTGATTTACACGCTGGGCATATTTTGATTGATGCCCAAGTACAAGTAACTGGCTTCATTGACTGGACTGAGGCAGCCGTCACTGACCCAGCCCGTGATTTTGTCGCCCATTACCGTACTTTTGGTGAAGACGCTCTGAATAAGCTGATATCAGCATACGCCCAGGCAGGTGGACGTATTTGGTCGAAGATGGCAGAACAAGTGATTGAACTGGCTGCTTCTTATCCCATAGCCATCGCGGAATTTTCGCTGAAGTCAGGCTTAGATGAATATAAACAGATGGCTAGATAATCACTTGGCGTAGGCTAAATCAATATTTTTAGGTAATCGCCGTTACTTTTGAACAAAATGAACGTTTATGGCGGTTAGATTACCAAGCATCAAAATAGAACACTGAAACGGCTTTCTTAGCTGGTAAGCCTGTAGACTATGTATTGTTGGCATTTCCAGTATTAAATAGGGAAAATGTGACAATTTGAGCGCCTGTGTGAATCGGAGGAAACAATATGTCTAACCTGAGCATTGCAAAAGGTAGCTGCCTGTGCCGAGCGGTAAGCCTTTCTACAAATAGTATGAGGAAAAATGTGACAGCGTGTCATTGCAGTATGTGCCGCAATTGGGGCGGAGGGCCTCTGTTAGCTGTTGACTGTGAAACTGATGAACTGTTGATTTGGGGAATGGGGGAGTCGGGAGTGGGGTAAGAAGATTGACATTGTAAGACGCTAGCCATCCTGACTAATTCTTCGGCGGATACGCCTTTAGCTTGGATTGCGGCTAAATCGCTCCTGATAGGACATTAGGAATGGCATCTGTGAGCCATCCCTGCATCAGATCCGCAGATTGGAGAACCGTCAACGATTGCCGATTCAGCAACTGTTGCAATAAAGCTGGCCAGCCAGTTGTAAAACTCAGGAGTGACGGGGATGTTTTCAAGTGGAGTTTGCGTTACAGCTATCATATTGGTTATTTGTCATTAGCAAAGGACAAGAACAGAAAATTAAGGAATAAGGATTTTGGCGACCGTTTGCACATCCTTGTCACCTCTACCAGAGCAATTGATGACGATACGGGGGTTGCCTTCTAACTGAGGACAAAGGGTTTCTAGATATGCGATCGCATGAGCCGTTTCTAAGGCTGGAATAATCCCTTCTAGTTGCGAAAGTCTCTGGAAGGCGTCTAACGCCTGTTTATCACTCACACTGTAATACTCGGCGCGACCAAGATTCTTTAAATAACTATGCTCAGGGCCAACACTGGGATAATCCAATCCGGCGCTAATTGAATGAGCTTCGATGACTTGACCATCATCATCTTGCAATAAATAGCTCATTGCACCGTGCAGTACTCCTATTTTTCCTTTTGTCAAGGTAGCAGCATGTTTTTCTGTATCTACACCTTCACCGGCCGCTTCGACCCCAATTAAACGCACTGAAGGTTCATGCACAAACTCATGGAACAAGCCGATCGCATTGGAACCTCCACCCACGCAAGCTAGTAGAATATCTGGTAATCCTCCCCATTTCGCCTGAGACTGAGCGCGAGTTTCTTGTCCAATTACAGCATGAAAATCACGGACAATCATCGGGTAGGGATGAGGCCCTGCAACAGAACTCAGAATGTAATGACTTGTTTCCACATTCGTCACGCAATCTCGAATTGCTTCAGAAGTTGCATCTTTGAGAGTTCCCGTACCTGCCTCCACTGGACGAACTTCTGCCCCCATTAATTTCATGCGGAATACATTCAGGGCTTGCCGTTCCATATCGTAAATGCCCATGTAAATCACACATTTCAAACCAAACCGCGCACACACAGTTGCAGTTGCTACGCCATGTTGACCTGCACCTGTCTCTGCAATAATCCTTTGTTTACCCATGCGTTTAGCAAGTAACGCTTGAGCCAGAGCATTATTAATTTTGTAAGCGCCTGTATGGTTTAAATCCTCACGCTTTAAATAAATTTGTGGTCCGGTACCATCTGGTCTAGCGTAGTTTGTTGTTAGGCGTTCAGCAAAATATAATGGGCTGGGTCGTCCCACATAATCGCGCAGTAAGTTTTGCAGTTCTGCTTGGAAACTCGGCTCATTGCGATATTGATAAAATGCTGCTTCCAATTCACTTAATGCAGTCATTAAGGTTTCGGGAACGTACTTACCGCCGAACTTGCCAAACCTGCCCAAAGAATCTGGTTGGACAATTGCAGTCTTAATGTCTTGTATGCTTACCACTGGTTAAAATCCTTTGATGTTGAAATATATTTTCGAGAACAGATATCACAGTCAAGATTTCCTTTGTATTTCTTTCTTCCTTGGCGTCCTTGGCGGTTCGTTATTCGTTCTCGAACCCAAAGAACGCATAGACCAGAAGTGGCTTCCCACAGGGTAGGACCATCGGTGATAGGTTAAGATAAAGCACATTTTGTCAATCAGTTAAAATACTCAAAATAAGTTAAATGAAAACGATAATCGTGCAGGTGGGAGGGGAAGGAGGCGAGCGTCGCTCGCCTCCTTCCCCTCTATTTGATTATCATTATCTTTAGGTTTTTAACAGCCGAAATATGAGACAAAAAGGTATTGTAACGAGAGAATAACTTTGTCAAAAGTGAGTTGCATTATTATTGTAAATTCAGTAATCAAATGCGGTAATGAAAAGCCCTTATTGACTACTATGCCCAAAGCTGCAAAACGAAACTCCGACCACGCGCAAAAACATCATACTCCTACCATAAATAATCAAGCGATTGCGTCGCATTTAGAAGAGTTACTAACTCCAGCTATCTTTGCTCAACAAAAATATTATAAACAGTTAGGCTTACGAGATAGAATTA
>NZ_JACJSI010000278.1 GCF_014698065.1 Nostoc flagelliforme FACHB-838 | reverse complement strand
TATGTTCTGCTGTTGATACCCGCTTAAGAATGTCTCGCCGCGTCACATCAGCCAGAGCAGCAAAAATTTTATCAAGGGCTACATTTGATTCAACCATATAGTTGAATGATATCCAAACATACAGATCGTGTCAAGTGACAACACGGACAACTTTTACCTTCTGTCTTGGGCAAATTCTACCTGAAGTCACATACAATTTTGGGTGTTACTTCCACTGTGCTTCCAGGCGATCGCTAGGGAATCTTATTCGCCGCTTCCTCTACTGCCTGTTGCCATACATTCGCTTGTACAGCCGGTTCCAACTCTGCTTTCGCTAAAAACCGCAGTTGTCGTTCGTTGGTCAGCATTAGAATTTCTCACCCAATCAAACCCAAATGCCGATGAAATGCTTCAACTGCATTCGCCACACCATCTTCACCCCGAATCTTCTCACCTAACTCCTGGGCTTTAGACCGCATCACCTCATCGCCCAGCACTACTTCAATCGCTGCCGCTAGAGTTTCTTCTGATACCTTGTGGTACGGTATCGGTGCAGGGCTGACTCCCAACCGAGTTAACTTTTCACCCCAAACTGGCTGAGGAGCAAAAAAGGGTACGGTAACTGATGGTGTTCCCGAACGTAACACTGCCGCCGTTGTACTTGCTCCTCCATGATGTACTATTGCTGGCACTTGGGGAAATAACCAATCATGAGGAACTTCCTTGATCACAAACACTCGTAGCGAATCTTTTATATTCACTGTTCTTCCAACATTTCCCCAGCCGGATAATATAATCCCGCCTTGACGTGTTTTCTTTAAAGCTTCCACGATATAGTGTGTGAGATATTCTGGATTGGGCATTGTCATGCTCCCAAATCCAAAACACAAAGGTAATTGCTTTCGTCCCAGAAAATCCTCTAGTTCTAGGGGTGGCTCGTATTCGGAGGCTTGCTCAATAAACCAGAAACCAGTCACATACGCCCATGCAGGCCAGTCGCGGGGTCTTGGGATAACGTGCGAACTAAACCCGTACAATACAGAGATTCGTGATACATTTGCCGGAGTCTTCTGTCTGAAGCGTCTACCCAAATATGGTATAGGCGGTAATTTCAATGTCTCGGTTCTGAAGGAGTTTATCAGTTTTCGATGCTTTTGCCAGTACAAGAACTCTGCAATGAAGTAGCTGCCATAGTTTATCGCTTTCTTTAGCGGGTTTTTAGCTATTTGAGCAAATCTCAAAAACCCAAACATCCCTGTGGGAGTCAACGGCAGAACTGATGCAAAAAAGCAAGGTACGCCTAATTTCTCTGCTATGTGATATCCCCAGTTGGCTAGCGGCGTGTAGATGATTACTTCAGCCCCCTGACACGCTGCCCACGCTGACTGCAATTGTTGAAGCAAAAGCTTATCTCTTTCATAAGGATTCAACTTTTCTCCCGCAATCAATCGCTGCCCTTGTTTCGATTGCAGAAACTCTTGCATATTTCCAGCGATCGGCGCAAACTTTAAATCGAATTTCCTCACAAATGGCTCAAAGTTCTCATGGGTTGCTACGGTTACTTCATGCCCCGCACGTTTCAACCCAATACCCAAAGCACAGTATGGTTGCAAGTCTCCTCTTGAACCTACTGTTAGGATCGTAATTTTCAGTTTCCGGCTTGGTGTAGTCAAACTTTGCCTCAATTGGTTTCTCCACTCAAAACTCCGGCTCTACTCAAGATTGTACTGAATTACCTGTTGTTGGAAGCGATAAGCTCTTCTTAAGCCTTTGGCAAAGGAAGACGAAGGCAGCTTCAGGCGATCGCAGATGTGGCAATAGAACTCCAGTACAAGTTTACAACCTCGTTTCACGACAAAATTAAGCCCAAATAAAGCCTAAATTGGCTTTATAAGCAGCAAACACATCACGGTTAAGGGTTAACCAAAGGTGCAGTCCAAGATGATAAATCCAGCTTGCTGGCTTTCAGATTTAACCACGCTTAAGTCTGACACTCGCCTCTTTCCCCACCCCAGCTACGATTATCATTATTGTCAAAATACTTTTGAGTATTTTAGCTGATTGACAAAATGCGCTTTTTCTTGGCTTTTTTTCACAGATACCCTACAGCTTAAGTTCAATATTATAATCCCGATCTTCACTGGAAAAACCTTTTCTCTCATGAGAGTTTATATGTAATTATTTATTCCCTCGCTGCGAAATAATCAAAGCGCTTGATTTCTCGTTTTGAAGAAGAAATAGTATCAAATATTACTTTTGTGTGAGAGAAAGAATCAATTTTCAGCTTGCTAAAAAATGAAAAGTACGCCAGTAAAGCAAACAAAGCTCCGCAGCTTGGTATGAGAATCATTCTTCGTCTAGTGTTTTAACAACTACTTGAAAGAACCACACGAAGAATGATTTTTTTATGATGAATTCTGGCGACTAACGAGTGTATTGTATTTGGAGAAGTTCCCGACTGATGTTCCCAATTAATGACCGCTAATCTTTTGAGAAAGATTTTGGCTAAAGACATATTTTTTCTCTAAAAGCTTATTGTCTAATAGCATAATTTTAAAATTATTAAAAATACAACTGAAGCATGTATTTTATTCGATAAAAAACTTAGCTTAAAGTTTGTAATTAATTTAATTGTTAAGTTTTGTAAACACTTTTTATTCTCAGAAAGCTAATTCATTCAACACTGATATACTACCTTAAGCCTTCTATTCCACCGACACTAAGCACCTACACACTTAAAACAATAGTGAATTGAATGGTGAATACTACAAAAGCCAAAAATGATATTTACAACACTCACGCTGTTGTAATTGGTGGGAGTATTGCAGGGTTACTTAGCGCTACAGTACTCGCAGAATTTTTTTCTAAGGTCACTATTGTTGATAGTGACGAGTTCTCCGATCAACCGATACCTCGGAAAGGAGTAGCACAGTCTGTTCAGCCTCATGTGCTGCTGGTCAAAGGGTACAGAATTATTGAAGAATTATTTCCTGGAATAGGTGAAGAATTACAGTTTAATGGTGCATTACCAATAGATTGGGCGCAAGAATTTTTTAGGTTAGTCCCAAATGTCGGATGGGGTGCAATTGCAGCATCTCCCTCGGAATTTATTTCTTATACTTGTAGTCGTCCATTATTAGAGTGGACTATACGGAAAAGAGTCACTCAGTTAGGAAATGTATATTGGTTGCAGAAGCATCGTGCAACTGGATTAGTATGTAATAACGAAAAAAAAATCACTGGTGTTTTGCTACATCCTGCTGGAGCAACAGAGGAGAAACTTGAAGAAGCTTCACTTGTTATTGATGCTAGTGGTAGACACTCTTCTGCTCCTAAATGGCTAGAAAAACTGAAATTTAGTTGTCCCCCTGAGAGTATAGTTGATCCACATTTAGGGTATGCCACAAGGCGTTATAAAAAAGTTGAAGATTTGGCATTTAAAGGGAAAGTAATGTTAATTCCTCAAGTTCCTCCTAATAACAAACGTCTAGGATATTTAGCAAGAGTTGAAGATGGGGAATGGATTGCTACTCTTGGAGGTTACGGACGGGACTTTCCTCCAGTTGACGAGCAGGGTTTTTTAGAATTCGCCAGTAGTTTACCAAGTTCCAAGTTTTACGAATTTATTAAAGATGCCGAGCCTATCTCTCCTATATATGCCTATCGTGTTAATGCTAATCGACTCCGCCATTACGAAAAAATTGAATTGCCACTTGGCTTTCTAGCTTTAGGTGATGCTGTTTGTGCCTTATGCCCTGTTTATGGGCAGGGTTTAACAGTTAGCTCTCTTGCTGTACTAGTTTTACGCAGTTGTTTGAAAAAGCAAAAAAATTGGTCGAAGGATGGGTATTTTTTATCTTCAAAATTTCAAAATGAATTAGCTAAAAGCAATTTTCCTCATTGGAATGTAGCAACAATTCAAGACTCTGCTTTTCCTTCTACCTTTCCATCCATTCAAAAGCGAGGGTTATTGCATAAATTTACACAATGGTATAGCCAAAAGTTTATTTTGGGAACTGTATCTTTTCCAGAAATGAACATTTTATTCCTGCAAGTTACTAATTTAGTTATCTCCCCACTAAAACTTTTTAGTCCCAGAGCAATTTACTATACTCTAACAAATAAATCTTGAAGAATAATTCGGTTATTTAGAATTCAAAAGCCAGACTAGATACGTTCTCTATCAAACGCTCTTGCTAGCTTACTTTTTTGCAAGAGACACAGACTCTAAGAGAGCTTCACTAGCAATTTTTCCGGTCAGAATACCTTAACTGTATTCTGACTCCAGAAGGACTAAAGTTTGTTTTGATTATTAGTATTTAGGGCGAAATTCTTGTTCCAAAACTTTTGACCAAATTTCTCTAGGTAGAAAACGTGAAATTCCAGAAATTACTTTATTATCCCATCGACCTGTAACAATATGAGAACTTTCTGAATTAAGAGCATTTAAAGCTTCCCTTGCTATTTCTGAAGGGTTATCCAAGCGTAGTGATTCTGCTTCATTGGAAAACTTTTCAAAACTAGCTTTTTCATAAAATTGTGTATTTGTAGGACCAGGACACACAGCAAGTACTTTGGCTCCTGTCTTAGAATTCTCGGCCCACAAAGCTTCACTAAAGCTAAGGACAAAACTTTTTGTAGCGGCATAGACGGACATATACGGCAACCCTTGAAAAGCCGCTATTGAGGAAATGTTAATAATATTGCCTCTGCCTTGTTGTATCATTTGAGGAAGAAATTGATAAGTTAAATCAACTAGTGCCGTTATATTCAATTGAATCATTTGTAGTTGTTTCGTTCGTTGACTTTCACTAAAAAGCCCATAGTCCCCCAGCCCAGCATTATTAATTAAAGTATCAATACTAGTGATATTTTGTTCAATCAGAGCATTAAAAATATCAACAGCCGCCGTTGTTATCGTTAAATCTTTCGCTAAAGTGTGTACTTTGATTTTGTGTTCTTCTTGGAGTTTTTGGGCAAGATGTTGAAGTTTTTCTTCACTTCTTGCCACTAAAACCAAATTATTTTTGCGGGCAGCTAATTCATTTGCAAATGCTGCTCCTATTCCTGAAGAAGCTCCCGTTATTAAAGCAGTAGCCATAAGTTTAATTTTGGAGTAAACCAGAGGTTAGTTATGCCCACAAATTTTAAAACAATTATAAAAATATGTCTAGTTGATTTAGGATTTTTTTGCGTAATTTTATTTAATAAAACCGTTACAGCCCAGATTGTTCCAGATAAAACTTTGCCTCAAAACTCTCTCGTTACAGTTTCTGATAATACTATTGAAATCACTGGAGGAACTAGAGCAGGGAATAATCTGTATCATAGCTTTCAGCAATTCTCTACTTCTACTGGTTCTTCTACTTTATTCAATAATGCCTTAGATATTCAAAACATTATTAGCCGTGTAACAGGAAAGTCAATATCCAATATTGATGGGCTTATTAAAGCTAATGGTACTGCTAATCTATTTTTGATTAATCCGAATGGGATTATTTTTGGAAAAGATGCACGATTAGATATTGGAGGTTCATTTATAGCTAGCACAGCAACTAGTTTGAAGTTTCCAAATAATTTGGATTTTAGTGCTACAAATCCTGAAAATATACCTTTACTAAGTATTAATACCCCGATAGGGTTACAATATGGTACTGATCCGGGTGCAATTCAAGTAAAAGGTGATGGTCAAGGAACTAGAAAAACAAATCAACTAATTGATACGACTAATACTCTACGAGTGCAACCAAATAAAACATTAGCATTAGTAGGAGGCGACCTAATATTGGATGGAGGAACTCTTAAAACTGCTGGGGGGCGGATAGAGTTAGGAAGTGTTGGGTCAGGAAGTCTGATCAAACTTAACTCTACGAATAATGGTTTTAATTTTACTTATGATCTTGCACAAAACTTTAAAAGCATTCAACTATTTCAAGGAGCGTCTGTTGATTCTAGCGGTGAGGGGCAAGGGGATATTCAAATTCAAGCTAGACAATTAACAGTACAAGATGGCTCCCAGATTGAAAATAGCACTTTGCGAGAGAAGTCAGGAGGAACACTTTACGTCACAACCACTGATTCTATAGATATAAGTGGTACTTCAGCAGACGGTCAAGCCCGTAGCGGTCTTGCTTCAATAATTTATCCAGGAGCAAAAGGTGACGGAGGAAATTTGATTGTAGATACTAAGCAACTGAGTCTAAGAGAAGGCTCAGGAATAGCAACGGTTACACAAGGTCTAGGAAAATCTAGTAATTTAATAGTAAATGCCTCCGATTCTGTATTAATAAAAGGGTTTAGTTCGATAAATCCTTCGATTAGTAGTACTATCTCTAATACTATTTATGGTTCAGGAAATGGAGCCAATCTTACTTTATCAACAAAAGAACTAACTATTGAAGACGGAGCTTCTTTAGGTAGTGCTATTTTCGGTACAGGCAACGGAGGCAACGTAAATGTACACGCAGATTTAATTAAAGTAACGGGAGGGTCTTCCTTATTTACTCCTAGTTCTTTTTCAAATATAACTTTCAATAGAGGAAATGCTGGTTCATTAGTAATCAAGACACAAAAGCTTATCATTACTAATGGCGGTATAATAAGTACTTCTACTACAGGATCTGGCAATGCTGGAAGCCTTATTGTTAATGCTTCTGATTCTATAGATATAGATGGAATATTGCAGGGATCTCCATCCCTTTTTAGAAGTAGCTTGTCCTCATCGTCTACTGTTGCACCTTCAATTGTTCAACAAATATTTAATCTCCCTCCGATTCTTTCTGGTGAATCTGGGCAAGTAACAGTTAATACGAGAAAATTAACTGTTACTAATGGCGCTACTCTTAGCGGTAGAAATGACGGGTTTGGAGGAGCAGGTAATCTTTTCGTTAATGCTGCTGATTCAATCAGTCTAAATCAAGGTACAATTGCAGCATCAACCATCTCTGGTGATGGTGGTAATATTTTTATTAATACATCTTATTTACAGATAAGTGAAAATAGTGCAATTTCAACATCTGCTGGCAACAGAGGGAATGGTGGAAATATCGCAATTAATGCAGATATAATTTCTGCATCAAAAAACAGCAGAATCACAGCCAATGCTTTCAGAGGCCGTGGTGGAAATATCACAATTAATGCTAAAGGACTCTTTTTTAGTCCTGATAGCTTAATAACAACTAGTTCCAAATACGGAATTAACGGGAATATTCAATTTAACATTGTTAATCCTAACATTTACACAACCGAAATAAAAGCAAAAGAAATTTCCGAAGTTCCTCAAATCACCTCCGTTTGCCAGAGGGAAGTAGGCACCAAAGCAAGTAATTTTATCGTTAGTAGTTCTCGAAGTCTACAACCTAATCCTGATGCCATGATACTTAATGATATGGGACAAAGTAACTTTGCTCCAAATCCCCAAAACCAAAAAACCAACTCATCAACAAGCAAACAACCTACACAAATTATAGAAGCCAACGTTTTGATTCGTGATGAACAAGGAAATTTAGTTTTGACTACAGACCAAGAAAAGGCAAACTTGGATAATGCTTCGTTGTCTGCAAACTCTTGTTTTTCAATGCCTCAGTGATAAAAAATAGAAAAATGATTATGTTCAAATCTAGCTTTAAATATCTTTTATGATACCTGTCTAAATGTTATTTAGCCGCCAGATAAAAGTTTGGCAGTAGAGACGTGAGGATGCTTAGGATCTTTGACCAGAGGCGGCTTCTTTTTCTTTTCGGTTCGGGGCTG
>NZ_JACJSI010000277.1 GCF_014698065.1 Nostoc flagelliforme FACHB-838 | reverse complement strand
ATAAAATCGACCTTGGAAAATCTGCTTAAACAACTCGTATAGTGCGTACTCTGCATAGTTCGACTCCAGATTATCTTTAGCTTCAAATATCCCATTACCTCCGGTTTGCCTTTACCCCCTTGTGAGTGCGCCCAAGCTATCCAGCCTTCGAGCAATGGTTAAGATAAAGCGGCGTTCGCCGATAACGTTAGTGGTAACAGGTCTGAACACGGGTGCTGATGCTTGGTTGGTGCGGTGCGATCGCCCAAGCCCTTGGATTGCGTTGTCTGCTCTCCAGCCAGCTTCAAGCAGGTAGTGCGATCGCCGCCGCCGATTAACAGCGTTGAGATCAGCATGATAACTTCTGCCTGTGCCACCAGCGTCACTGAAAATGAGGATTTGTTTGTCACCCTGCATAAACGCAGCAGTTTCAGCAATATTCGCCCCAGCACCGCGTGAATCCACAAACAAACGCCCTGAATCATCTTTCAAAACTCGCTTGCTGCGACCAGTTACTTCGGCAATTTGTTTGTTACTGAAGTGCCACAGCAATTGTTCTAATGGACCAGGGATTGGGTCAAGGCTTGCCAGTCGATCAACTAGAGTATCTCTCAAGGCTACAGCTTCTTGGGAGATAACTGGAGAACCATCGGCATCAAAGACTGGCTCGGATCTTTCTTCTCCATCGACGCCAGAATGGATGGAATGGAGATGAACAGGGAAAGCACTCATCAAGTAATCCATAACGTATTCCCGTGGGGTCAAGTCAAGATTGAGATCCTTCCATTCGGAAGCCGGAACTTCATCAAGTCGTCGCTTAAGCAATTCTTCATTAGTCGAGACGATCTGAACAACAACTGCATTTTGAGCAGCAAGATCCTGCTCAATCGCTTTGATCAGGGTAGGGCATTTCATCCCGGTCAGCAGATGATTGAAGAATCTTTGCTTGTGCGACTCGAACTGCGACACCGCGCTCATCTTTGCAGCACGGTTGTAAGTCTTGTCACCAGAGATATTACAAGCTTCCAGGGCTTTATCTAAATTATGGTGAATAACACCAAAAGCATCAGAATAGCTGTTATAACTCCGTTTCTGCGTCGGCGTTAAATCAATGTAGAGAGTCTGGTACTCAACTCCCTCGAATGAAAGACTCCGCGCCAAATACAGACCGAGTGCTTTCAAATCTCTAGCTACAATCTCCATCGCGGCGATACCACCGCCCTCAATGGATTCCACAAAATCCTCACGGGAGGTAAACGGGAAATCCCCAGTCTGCCAAAGCCCTAGACGATTTGCGTAAGATAGGTTGGAAACCTTCGTCGCTCCAGTAGCAGAAACGTAGATAACCCGTGCCTGCGGTAATGCGTTTTGCAACCGCAGCCCAACAATGCCTTGCTGGGATGCTGCAACCATGCCCAGTTTGCCCTCTTGAGCCATTGCATTGCCCATACTGTGGCATTCGTCGAAAGCGATCGCTCCCTCAAAGTCCTTGCCTGCCCATTCAACGATTTGCTTAAGCCGACTTTTGCCATTCTTTTGAGAACGTAGAGTTGAGTAGGTGCAGAACAGAATACCTTGGGTGAAAGAAATGGGGTCGCCTAGCTTGATGTTGCTCAGGTCGATAATGTCTTTTGCATCACCTCCTAAAGCACACCAGTCTCTACGGGCATCTTCAATTAAGGCAGAACTTTTAGATACCCAAATTGCTTTTTGCCGCCCCTGACACCAGTTGTCGAGAATGATTCCTGCACACTGTCTTCCTTTCCCAGTACCACTACCATCGCCCAAGAACCAGCCACGACGAAATTTTACGGCATTTTCTTCGCCTTGAGCCGCTACAGTCACATTATCCCAAGAATCATCCACAATATAAGACCCAGACAGAAATTCACAGTGAGCCTGACCTGCGTAAATAACGCTTTCAAGTTGTGCCTCTGATAACAAGCCTTGTGTGATAATGTTGCTAGGAAGATGCGGTTTATAAGTTGGTGCTGGTGGTGATACAAGTGCTAGGGCTGCACTTTCGCAAAGCAGTGAGGGATGAGGTAAAGCGTCCTTGATTCGGATTCGCTGTGGGCGATAGGTTTCATATAAAGTATCTTTAAGTCCTTCTGTAGCAGACCATTCGACAACTTCATATTCCAGCACTACTACATCGTCTGGAAGAGAGGAAACTGTTTCTGGTTGAGCTACCACAGAGCGTTTTGGCAATTGAACAACAATTGCCTTCGCAGCAGCTTTGATATCTGAGCGTTCCCACGAAGATCGTCCAGGCAACTGCTCAATCAACGCCAGCAGTTCGGGCAAGTCCAAGGTTTCGGAAATACAAGGGATTTGCCTGTGATTATCAGCCGGAACTTTGTCGATCACTGTAATCCGAGTGTCGATCTGTGTACCATGTTTTGAGTAAACCTTGCCGTTAACCCCGACTGACATTAAAACTCGTGCTTCTGAGTGCCACCTAACAAAAGTCTCGCGCCAAGTGGGATTATTAGGTGAGAACCAGTTGGCTGTGATTGTTACGAGCCGTCCACCGTCAGCCAGTCTTTGCAATGCCGAGTTGATGTGGCTCTTTGTTGCGTCGGGATTACGACTGTTGATTTTGGGAGATGCACAGAAAGGTGGATTCATCAGCACAACTGAGGGCTGAGTCTTGCCAACCAGATAGTCGTTAATCTGTTCCGCGTTTACTGAGAATAATGGTGTGCCAGGGAATAATCGCCGCAGAATCTTACTTCTATCGGGTGCAAGCTCGTTGAGCATCAGACTTGCACCCCTAAGTTTAGCCATTTGTGCTAACAAACCAGTTCCGGCACTGGGTTCAAGTACTAAATCATCAGCCTTTATAAATGCTGCTTTGGCTACTAGATAAGCAAGCGGCAGAGGGGTGGAGAATTGCTGAAGCTGTACTGACTCTTCACTGCGCCGTGTTTGCGTTGGGCAGAGAGCTACTAACTTCTCCAATTCCAATAATACTGTTAGCGGCGACTCTAATAAAAGCTTGTAACCTTTTTGGCGCAGATATAATATTTGCGCCACTTCCACAGCTTCGTAAGCATCTTTCCATTGCCATGCACCAGACGCGGAAGTACCTAGAAAGTAACGATTCATCTGGGAAGAAACAGTTTTTGTAGAGAGAGGGCGATTATCTATTAAAACTTTTGCAAGCTCTTGGGCAACATTAATAACTGACTGCCCATAATCGATTACTGTTTGCAAATCGAATAAAGAACCTTGAGTGAAAAGTTGTTGTACCATTGGACTATATAATTTTAATTTTCACTCTTGAAAAAGCGAAGCTAATCCCGGATTTCTCACCACACCTCGAATGGAGGAGTAATGAGTAGTGAGTAAAGAGTAAGGAGTAAGGAGTAGTAAACTCTTTACTCCTTACTCATTACTTTTTACTTATTACTCATCATCAATCGCTTTGGAGCTTGTGAGAAATGCGGGTAATATGTGGGCTTTATTAGCTATCAAACGGGCACATAACGTTCACTATTTTTCAGAAGATAAGTTAGCCTCCGTTGCTCAGTCGGAGGCTAAGAATAAAGTATTAGTAAAAGGGAATAGAGAAAGGAAATTTTTATCCCTTTCCCCTTTTACCTTCTTAGTTTTATGCAGATGTACGCGGTCTACCTGCCTTGCGCTTGCCTGAAGACTTTACATCAGCCTTTTTAGTTTTCGGTGATTTATTGGCAGCATTGTTAGCTTTATTTGAAGCCTATTTCCTTGTTCTTAAGTTATCAGCAAAACCTCTAGCAGTTAGATAATTGAAGCGATCGCCTAAAAATCACGACTCACAGTAATAGCGATCGCCTAACTCCTCAAATCGCCAATATAAGCCCCAATTTGTTTAAGTCCCTGCAAAACTTGGATACGTTCTGATGTATTTTCAAGTAACCGATAAGTATGGGATCTAGTATATTGAGGGATATTTTGGTGGCGATCGCATTTCAAAAACAATACTTCTCTTCCGTTTGTAACCATTCCATAACAACTTGACTGTAAGTTGGGAGCGCTCAATAAATAAGTAAGTGCTTGGGGAATTCCCGCCGTAACGTCTAGTCTTGCAGGCTTTGACTCGATTACCAAAATCCAAAAACTATCTTGAATCACCAAAATATCAATCCTGCCTTGAACTGCAATAGCATTAGCTTCGTCTGCAACTTCGATATTGGTACTTACTTCTGCTTTTACCAAAAAAGGAAACTGATAGAAACCTGCTAAATCTAGCAATGGTGATATAACTACAAGCTTAACAATTTCTTCGAGAGGTGGTTCTTCTTGACTGAGATAGGTATAGTTTCGAGTGAGGCGATCTAGTCCTTGTAGTTCCGCTTCGGTTAGAGTCGGCGCATTATTTAACCATTCATCAAAAAAGCGATCGCTAGAGTCGAGTCTCAAGCCAAAAGTTTGACGGAGAGCGCCAAGGGTAAGGCTACTAGCATTTGTAATCACGGTTAAATTCTTGTAGTAATTACATGAAGTTTAAAAGTCTAGACATTTGATCTAGCCTCCAATACCTAATATACGATATATTAAGAGCAAAAGAGAGATAGCCTAAAAATCACGGCTCACAGTAATAGAGATCGCCTTTAAAAGATAGATTGTTGAGGCGAACGCCTAAAAATCACGACTCACAGGAATAGCGATCGCCTTCAGGAGATAGATTGTTGATGCGATCGTATACCGCAAAGCCTTTAGCAGATAGATAATTGAGGCGATCGTCTAGAAATCACGACTCACAGGAATAGCGATCGCAATACATTACTCCCCTGAGTCGCAGATATTGCAGGGTTAGCGCGTCTCAAACCCTATTGACAGTGGGATTCTAGTAGAGGATTGAATTTGGGAGAGATGCGGCTAACACAGAAAGCATATACTGATCATTCATAGCGGCTCGTCGTGACTTTTGGCGAATACTGCGGCGGAAAGATGATTCTCGTTCTAAGGCTTTACTATCACCGATTCGGGCGAGGCAATATTTCACCTGGGCAATTATCCCTGTTTCACTCAAATGATGCATGAATATATTGATACCAGAAACTATCCTTATAAATAGAACAGCGAAGAAAGAACCGATGCCCAGCAAAACTATTGAAGTCCGAGAGTATACCGTCAGAGCGCACAAGCGGGAAATTCATACTCGCGTTTTTAACTTTGTGTGTAAGCAGTGCGAGCAACCCACACAACGAGAAACCTTTGGTGTGCGACCGCTTTACTGTGAAAAATGCCGTCCGCCACAAGCACCTAAGCAATCGAAAGTAGTCCCTATAGGCAAGAGGAAACCCAGAGCGATGACTTACAAGAGTGGTAAAGACATAGCCGGATGATTTGTTGTCTCAAGGTTTTGAGTGAGCGCCTCCGGCGGGCGCTTGCGCCATCGCAGGCTTTATCGTTCCATCCACAGCAGCTTTTGAGGAGTATTGCAAAGATAGGTTTGGATATCAACGTCGTCATCCTTATAGATTAATTGAAGCTTCGGCTGTATTTGATCTGATAAAAATGTGTCCCAATGGGACACAAACTAAAACTGAATCGAGCGATGCCAAAAAAAGAAGAGCAATCCAGCCGCGATCGCTACCATAGCTGCTAAACAAGCTGGATAACCGCAATACCATTCCAGTTCTGTCCGGCGATTGTTGCCAGAGTTAGAAGATTCATTTTAGCTTCTGATAGTTTTGAAAAAAGCGATTCAAATCACTTAAAAGTTGACAATACAAACTTTTGTTTTCATAAGTGCCAGTAGCATTCTCCCAAGAATCGCAAATTCTTGGGCTAGTAATCGGCAAAATCAAAACAAATAGAGCCGCAATTAGAGGCACAACTAATATAAGGTTTCGGACATCAGTGATTAAATCACCAACTTCGCTCAGAACAGGTAACTCGTACTGGTGACGATGTGTAATTAGTGCATCTTTGGTTTTCTGAGGTTGAGTTTTTTGCTCCTTTTCTAAATTGAGATTGGGCTGGATATCTATCTCAAGAAGGTTCTTCTTGACTACTTCAATTGCCGTCACTAAATCATCTATAGGTTGCCCATCTCTGGCACGAGCGACAAGTATTGATTCGAGAATTATTAATCTTGACTTGGAAGTTAATAGTATAGGCATCTGTTGATTAGCTTCATTGATGAAATCCTGTTGTTCTTTGAGAAGCTTACTAGTTTGCATATTATGTAGCCACTGGTTTTGAACTAGTAGTTCGCGTTCTGATATTTTAAAGCTTTGAGAAAGACTGTTAAAAAAGTTAACAACACTCGCTGTTAACTTTTCTAAAGGGTTTGAGGTTGCTGAGGGGGAGTTGCTTTGATTATTGTCTTGCATAGGTTATTCAACAAATTTTAATTTTGATTACTATCGCAGCCATCGAATTTGTATTTAAGATGTGAATTCTGAAGTAATCTTTCGATTCCCAAACGGATAAGCTCTGGTGGAACTCCGTCTAATTTCAACTCGGTTTGGATAAACTCATCAATGGAACTGGCTTTCGTCTTCTCCAAGAGCGCCAACATCTGTTGAGCTTGGGTTGTTGGTTTACTTGATGAATTAGTTTCAGCTTGAGAGGTTTGCTTATTACTTGGTGCAAAATTAACAAACTGTTTGGTATCCCGGTCATAACCAGAGAAATTCTTTAACAGAGGCATTGGTATCCATTCATTGATGCCGCCGTAATAAACCGCTCGACCGACTGGTGATTGTGCGGCAATTTCCATGACTTGGGTTGAAGTAATCTTGCGATCGCTGGGGATGAGTTGAGTGGCAATCATGGCATTGTAAGCTGGGACGTTATCAGGATGAACCAACGCCACAGACGTTAACTGGGATCGCAGTCCGCCAGAAATGCCCAAGTCATCAGTGTGAGGGTTCTGTACGACAATCCAGAAATGCCAACCGGAACTATCACCGCAAGAACAGTAAGAGATGATTTTGTCTTTGAGCCAGCCAATTTCACCCTTGGTATTTTTAAATTTGGAACAAACAGCCGTACCTTCATCTAAAATAATCAGCTTGGAGCCAGAAATATTTTGAAATTCGGTACCCATGCCCAATAATCCCAACATCGCTTGCTTCTGATATTTCATCAAACACTCAGCCAAAATATTTTACGGTTGTTGCCCGTCGATACTTTGTGTTGTCTGGGGTGGCGGTGCATTAATAACACGAGTGTAAACAGACAGCCCAATGCAAACTAGAAAAAAAATGACTGAGAATCCGAAAAGATTCTCCTTGAAGAAGTTGCGCCATTTTAAGCTGGAGATTGGAATTTCTCGTTCAACAAAGAGCGTGTCAAATTTTTCAGATCCTGAATTGTCGCAGGTCGTTTCGACTTTTTTTCTGATGTCGGCACTCCTAATTCGTCTAAAAATGCTTTCGGGTCAAAACCAACAGTTGCAGCAGTAGTCAGGGTTTGAACTTGTTGCTTAATCTCATCCCCAGTCTTTAACCCGTACTCTTGGGTAATTTGTTGCCTGATTTCGGGATTTTTGGCCAACTGATAAATAAACGCTATTTCATCAAAACCTTGCTCTGTGCGTCGCTGTAACGAACGAGCATCAAGTTCACTGGTGATTTCATCGAACAATTCTTGCTCAAACTCATGAACTGCCAGCGCTTGAGCAACAGTCTTGCCTGCCACAATGTCCAAGAATGCTTTAAACGTTTCCCGGCTGACTCCAGCAAGATGTAAGTAAGTCGGCGGGAAAATTTATAAGTATGTAACGAAAACTTAATCAGAGTAGTTAGAGTTAAATTTAATACGTTGTGTCCTATAATTTCCTCTTTCTCCTCTAGCTTGAA
>NZ_JACJSI010000276.1 GCF_014698065.1 Nostoc flagelliforme FACHB-838 | reverse complement strand
ATGGAGTTCAAAGGTCAAGCTTTATCTACAGACGCAGTGTTCCGAAGTCAAAAAGGGGGACACCTCGACCGTCAAAACTTGCACCCGATTGTCAAAGCAATTGCACAAGAAGCTGGATTAAGCGAACTGGTTTCTGCTCACTGGTTACGTCATGCCCACGGTTCTCACGCGATTGAGCGCGGGACAAATCCAGTGCTGGTGAAAGAAACTTTGGGTCATGCCAATTTAGTCATCACCGATCGCTATCTCAAGGCTAGACCTAATGACAGTAGCGCTTTAAACTTGATGGATCTTTAACATTTATTTTGCATGGCTTGTGAAAATGCAGCACAAATTGGAACCAGTGGCATCAATTGCTACCGGGAACGAAACAAAAAACAGCTTTCAAATGCCAAAGGGATTTTTCTCTAGCCAGCCCCCTCCATAGGCAACACTTCTTCAGAGAGCCATTCATAAAATTCAGGAACTTGAGATTCCACAAGTCGCAGTTCATTTGCCGCGATCGCCTCAAGTTCCAGTACCGTCTCCCAGCGCAAATCCTCAACCCATCGCTTAAGGATGCCTTTAATCGCGTCTACTCCAAGAGAAATACCTCTTCGTAGTGTTTCTACGCAGTGGAGTAGCGTAATCCGGTCTGTTTGGGACGGTTCAGAATCGGTAGTATCCTCCCCTTGGCAATGGGAGTTCCCTATAGCATTAGGGGGGGGTGTGGATACGGGCTGCTGATTGAGGTTTACACTATACACAGCAGGGGTTTGAGCAGCGTAATAGGTTCGATTTTCTTTTTGATTACGCTTTTCCACGCGATGAGCAATTACATGCATTGCAAATTCTAATTCCTCTTTAGATAAAGAAAAAAGTTTCACCTGTTGACCCCGCTTACCCTGCTTGCGGAAAGTCAACTTTAGCCCCAGCTGCTCTAGCATTGTGGCTAGCAACCAAATAGGTTTACAGTCTAGGGGAATAGTAAACCCAAGAATTGCTTTGACGTGAGCAGCACAATGTATAGCGATCTCCCTCATCTTAAGTAAGGTGGAATCGTCTCCGGTAAATTCCTCACCCGCAACTAAACGCTTGAGAATCTGATGCAGCCCCAAGTTAAATCTAGCCAGCCACCGTGCCGAGTAATTGCCCCAGTCGATGCACAAAGGTAGATTGTCGCGTTCGGCGCGGTCTTTCTGAGTGACAATTGTTGGTGGGGTAGGATAAGTTTGCCCAGTTTTGGGGTCAGTAAACGATTCTTCGGGTGGGGCTAAAATTGCCTCAAGTCCAGCTAAGGCTCTTATTAAGCGGCCACCTTTATCCATTTCTACGAGTGATTCGGTTACTTCAATGCCGTAAGAATCAGAAATGCGGAATTTTTCGCATTCAAAAATTTCATTAGGGTCAAGGTAATCTTTGCTCTGACGGGCACGGTACTCACTCAAAGTAATATTGTTAGCCTTGGCAACAGCCGAATTGTGGGCACTATCCAAAGCTTGTGCTGCTGCTTTAAGACTTTCGAGAGACTGAGGATCTGAATCACTGCCCACATATATAAATGTATTGCCCATTTCTGTGAGGAGCGATCGCAAGTCATCACGCAAATTATTGAGAGAATAGTGGCGGTTGCCAAGAATTTGGCAATAAGCTTCAAGCGCCCAATCTTTCTCTGCGCCTCGCTTGCCTGTTTCTCTGTCAATCCGCAACAGAAAAGCGGTCATTTCATTGGTTTGGAGCAAGCGCTCTTTAATCTTGGATGCGTTTGTATCCTTGTAACCAAAGGGAGGGCGCGGGGCCACCCAAATATGAAACGGGACTTTTGGACGATAACGGTAAAGCTGTTGGGCACATTCGGTAGCGGTTTGGGAAACGCCGTGAAAGACACCGAACACTAAATCAAAATGA
Organism: Nostoc flagelliforme FACHB-838; assembly: GCF_014698065.1. Lineage (GTDB taxonomy): Bacteria > Cyanobacteriota > Cyanobacteriia > Cyanobacteriales > Nostocaceae > Nostoc > Nostoc flagelliforme_B. Next base: position 5,987 of record NZ_JACJSI010000276.1, on the reverse strand, counting down.
TACTCGGAAATATCGACACCAGTACCGAGACTGGGAGAGGTAAACAAGGCATCAAAGTTTTTGACGGCGTTGGTGATATCTTTGATGAAAGCGACATTCTCATCACTGCCAGAATTGTCAGAGTGAACCGACCAGATACGACATTTTTTTGGTGTATGTGATTTTTCGGAGTTAGATTCTTCGTATTTGATAGTAAAGGATTTGTCGAGTTTTTTGATGAAACGCTTACTGTCACTGGCAACCATGACTTTCTCACCAAGCATCAGCGCTGCCGAGATTTGGGCGACTATGGCGCTTGAGTTATCCCCCTCGTACCAATAAATTGTGCGTGAACCGTTTCGCCATTCGTTTTTGATAATGTACGGGACTTCACCGAGTGGTCGCATTGCAAGAAAGAAGTCTACCGTTAAATCATCCATGTGTGCATCAGCGATGACGACCAGTGGCGCGTTGTATACTATATATTCCAAGACTTCAAGTATTGCTGCACGGTGCTGTTTGCAAGTATTACTGTGTAGTAAGTGGGTGAGGTATTGGCAGGCTTCATCTATAAATATGCAACCGTAGGTGAGAGACTGAGTATTCAGCTTATGCAAGCTGTCAATAGTAATACTAAGGGCTTGGGCCTGGGCTAAACCTGTGTAACCCAAGTCGGAATACATCGCCGTCCGCAAGCGTTCGGCAAGATTTTTCAACAAGTTAACCCGATGTCCATTGTTGAGAAATCTGGCATCAGGATTTTGGTTACGCCACCAGCGCATAAGTTCAGTTTTGCCTGTACCCATGTCGCTCCAGAGTACGACTAGTCCTGATTTTGGGAAATTGAAGGTAGGGGATTTCTTCGATTTGTCTGAATCAACTCCGCCAGAATCGGTAGACTCCTTGTTTCTTTGATGTCCTTTTATAGATGGTGTGAAAAGTTGTTCCTTTTCAAGATCATAAAGCTCAGGCAAATTGCATTTTTCTTCAAGTTCAGGAATGCACAAAGCCTCAGAGAGATACTTGATATTAATAGTGACATCTGGTTTGTATTTGCTAAGTCCCCATTTCTTAGCCCGATACGAGCGCTGGTAATCGGCAAGTGATTTGGCATCATCTATAATTGCAGTTAGCAGAGCATTGGCATCAACACCGCGACCAACTACAAAATCATCAACACCTTTCTCTGGGCCTGGTAACAGCGCAACTTCACATAAGCAACCAGCCGAGTCGATTGCTTTTGCAGTGCGAACAGTGGCTTGAAACACCGACCACCTGGTTTTAGCTTTTGTTTCGTGGTCAAAAAGAATTATGAACTTGCGCCCCGCCTGAGCCATTGGTACTAAGTCAGGATGCAACCGTTCATCAAAATCTTGTTTGCCCACGCGCCCGTTCCAAATTCCCGGCAGTGCGATCGCTACAAACCCTAAAGAGAGCAAGCAGGCCGCTTTTTTTTCGCCCTCGCATAAGATAACTGGAATCTCTGGATGTTGCTTTACCCATTCCCAAAATATTAGTGGATTGAGTTTATCCAGTAAGCGCAATGTTAAAAGCGAATGATAGCGCTTAATTAAATAACGCTTTGCAACTTTGTCCCAGATGGGGTTAGCGACATCAAAGTAAGTAACGCGGTTGGGGGTTTTGGGGGGTGACTCGTATTTGACGGGTTTACCTGTTTGCCAATCAAAGCGCGGGAAGTTGGGCTTAATCCGCCCCCATTCCATCGGTTGCCAGTTTTTGAATGGGTCAAGGGATTGAATCCACGCCCCACCCAGTAATAGGTGCTGATACATTTTGATGTATCCATCCGTGACCCGACCCGCATTTTTACGTGGCAGTTTATCAGATATGAACAGAAAATCATAAACTGATTCTCCCTCAACGTGGAAAAAGTTGCGCTTAATCAACGCCGGATGAATGGCGCTACCAGCTAACAACTCATGGTATTCCGCAGCCGTGAGATTGTTTGGATATTCAGTTGTCGCTGCGTTCATCGGTTCTCTCCCCGGAATCCCTTAGAGAGAACTCTTTCAAGCTGCGAAATCCTTGCTCTAGCCTGGATATTCCGAAAATTTCCCTTCGTCACAGCACAAAATTGCCATGCGAAAGCTGTACTCGACCCCATGCGCTTTAACACTGCACTCTTGGGGTGTTCTCTGTTTGTCATGATATTTTCCCCTGATAACTTGGTTGACAAGCTCAGAGGGAGTTGTATCAGTTCGCAATTCGCTGCTTTTCGCAACTGACAATTTAGATGCAGCACGACTTTAAAGTGCCACATTTCCTGCGTTGTTGCGCTAATCCAGCCGCAAAGCCTAGTGTGTCATTTTTCCATAGTCCAAACAGCGCTACAGCGATCGCTTCCTTACTGTACTGTTCTGTTGTGGCGAACGCACTTGTGGTAGGTGGAATTATTTCCATCTGCCTGTCCTATACGCTGGGGAAGGCTTTCCTTACTGGATTCTCAGAACTAAATTGCTGTTGATATCGCTACTTTACAAAAATTTACTGAAGTAAAATATAAATTTTTCACCAATTCATTAAAAAAGGGGCAGCAAAAGTTGTCTTTACCTACCCCTTTATCGCTATAATTGGCAAAGTAAAGCAGCGTGGTATCTTTTTGACAAGTCAGTGGTTTTAAGTCGGCAAACTTTAAGCGCCACTTTCTTTGTCAGCCGAGATCAACCCCGCTCTGAAATTATTTGATTGTTTGATTTCCAGGCAAAGCACTACTCCTCAGTAGGTTTTGCCTAAATTTTTATGTATTTTCTGTGTTCTCCCTCCTTGCGAAATATTGACAAGCTTGATCTTACAGAACTTCGGGGCTTTTCGCATCTAGCAAAATTTGATTCTTTAATGGTTTGCCTCCTCTCCTTGTTAATTTTGGTAAATCTGCTCTATCTGACTAGGGCTGTCTTGTCGTCACCCTTGGTAAGATAGTATCCCCTGTGGGTAAGTTAGTGCGGGAAACTTAGATTGGTTCTTGTCGAAGAAACACACAATGAACTGACTCATGTGGAGGGCTATCGCTAGTACAGTCTTTGAATAATGGCTGGCTAAGTTAGTCAGTTGTTGATAAAGAGTGGGTCTAAATGTGCAAGAACTAATGTAGCTGTCACAATTAATCTTAATTTCTTGCCAACCATTTTCTATAGTGATGGATGGATAAAGCTCTTTAATGGTAGCCATAAATATTTTGCCTAAGAGATAGTCGATAATATTGGTAAAGCATCAGTAATCTGTACCGAGTGAGGACTTGGCAAGCTGTAGTATAAGAGCCTAGTGCTTGCAGCGCCAGACTTTGATTAATTAAACTGCTGTTCATTCCCTGCTCATTGTTTAATTGTTCATAGGCTCGATAAGCTGCTTGCCATGCTTTAAATGCAGCTTCTGGTTTTCCATCGTACAATTGTGAAAAACCTTGCTGTGTGAGAGACTTTCCTATTTCTAAACTAGGTGTAGATCCTGCTAGTATTACTTCATGGCTAATCACCACTATTAGCGTAAATAATAAACTTAGAAACAGGTATTTAGTTTTTTTAAAGCAGTTGATAATTAAGCGAGAAATAAATGCCATTTTCTTGCCATGTGTTGGAGTTTGAGTTAATTTCATTCAGAGGAATGCCCCAATCAAGACGGGCATTGAAGCGATCGCTGCGATATTGGAGGGCTAGCCCAATAGAGGTTAAACTACTTGAAGGGCTGAAAGTATCAGAACTATTGTTCCAGCTTGTGCCAAAGTCAATGAAGGGGATGACCTGTAATTCTTGCGTAGTCGTTTCCCAAGCCGAAATGCGTAATTCTGTAGATAAAAGAAATCCATTGTCAGATATAAAAGTATCCTGCCTATAACCTCTGACAGTACTGATGCCTCCAAGACTAATTTGCTCAAAAGCTGGTAAAGGTCTATCCGCCAATTGGAGGCGTGAGCGGATAGCAACAGAAGTATTACTATTGCCTAAACGTTTAAGCCATAAAGCTTCGCCTACCCAACTAAAAAATTGCCCATCAGGAGGGATGGCATTAATAGTAGAATCCATTGCATCTAGCCCTAAACTCAAGGTCGAACGAGCGAACAGAGCTTCTGTCAGACTACGATTTGACCAGTCTTGAAAAAACCTGAGTGCAAAAATCCTTGTGCGTCCCGAAGCATCTGTGCCCGCCGAGATAGGAAAAGGAGTATTTTGCAATGATGATTCGCTTTCTAGCCGCGAAACAGTCAGCCCTAATGCCAATTCTTGTGCCGAGTTAGCCGAAGCCTGTTGTATTAAAGGTTGGCGAAAACTAATTTCATAGGCCAATGCATCGGCCACAATATCTAAGGAATTAAGAGGTTGCTCAATAATATTATTAGTAATATTGGCGTAGAGGAAGCGGATAGTACCATTGTTTGAGTTGACAGGTACAGAATAACCAAGAGCGATCGCATTGCTGCCATCTGTATTTCTGTAACTAATGCTGAGTCCGTCTCCCAATCCCAGTAGGTTATTGTGCGAAATATCAATGCGGCGCTGGAAAGTTCCGATGACTGGAGAGCGGTAGTTGTCTAGACCAATATTGATATTAAATTCCTGTCTGGGCTGCACATTAATATCCAAAATAGCTTGGCTTGGTTTAGCTCCCTCCTTCAATGAAGCAGTAATTTTTTCAATTAATGGGTCTTGTTGAAGTAACTGTAACGTTGATAATAAGCGTTGATTATTGAGAATTGGTTGTGGGATACGGGCACGTATATAATTGTGTAGTCTCTGTCCGCCTACAATATTGATTTTTTCTATCTGTCCTTCGACAATTGAGACAGTAACTATGGCATTGTAAGCCTCGAGAGATTGATTCTCGGCAACACCAATGTACGCACCAGAGTTGATATATCCTTGCTCTACATAATAATCAGTAATTTTATCGCTGATTTTTGATAAATCAGTAAAAGTGATTTCTTGACCGACAAAATCTGATAATACTTTCTCCAACTCCTGATTATTAAAGACTGTATTCCCTTGAAAACGAAAACCTTGAACTTTGATTTTGACGAAATTATTCGGTTGAATTATCCTTTGAGGAAGCAAGGGGGTAGAGGATGCTGGAGGTATTAGTGGTGATGGTGTTGGAGCTAATGGAGAGGGAAGCTGGGGTATTTGTTGTATGGTTGGCGGATTTTGTTGATGAATCCTACCTGGCTCAATTTGTGCCTGTGTCAAGATTAAAGATGCTAGTAAATGTAAACTCACTCTCTTGTTTAGCCCTTTACATCTGGTACTCTCTTAATGCAAGATGATCTCAATAGTGAAGTGTATGCACCCATCTGGTCAGTAGGGCCTGGAGTAATAACAAAGCTAACAGTCCCATCGCCGTTGTTGCGCCACCCTTGGGCTACCACTATATTTTCTGTATTATTAGTTTGAGCAAATTGAGGTAATTGTTGAGAAGGAATGGAAGAAGATGGATCTGTCAAACCCAATGTAGTAGTAAATAAATCATCGAGATTAACGGGAATTCCTCCTCTACCAGAAATGGAGAGATTGTTAGGTAAACCGAGGGAATTTGGAGAACAGGCATTAAAAACCAGGTTATCTTGAAAAGATGAACTTTTGATGCCAGAATTTACAAGGTCTAATTGTGGAGTATTAATTTGTACTGTTCCGTCAACTCCCTTTTCTGAAGTAGCTGTAACTTTGCTATTTGATGACACAAATAAACCTTGAGTATTAATTTTAATATTTCCACCTTGCCCTTCAAAAGCATTAGCTGTAATGTTGCTATTTTGTAATACCAATGCATCTGTACCAACGTTGATATTGCCACTATTCCCAGCATTAAAAGCATTGGTATTAATGGAGCTATTACGCAATATTAAATTATTAGAAGTTAAAAAAATATTACCTCCTTCTCCACCAATTGGACTTTGGACAAAAAGAAGTAGTTCGCGGAAACAATACGAACAAGCGAATAATTAATCTTGTTTATAGTTACCAGAAGAAAAAAAGCATAGCCACCAGATCCCCAACGAG
>NZ_JACJSI010000275.1 GCF_014698065.1 Nostoc flagelliforme FACHB-838 | reverse complement strand
TATCTTGGTCATTGTGGGGGTAGCGCTCGATTGTGCAGTATTAAATTTAGCCTGGGAGTGATTCAAGGCTTGGTCAATCAAAGAAAAGTAAAGATTAAGAATACTGGTGCAGGGTTTTTTATTGAATTAGAGGATTCCAAATGACTAACCACAAACAGGGTGTTTACCAATCTCAATTAGACCACAAGAGTAAAATGATTGCTCGTCGTCGTACTAAGAGAAGATTCAACCCCAGGATTTTTATCGACCGCACCATAGAAACAACTGCAATTGTCTCTCTGCTCTTAACTGGCTTTTCAGGACTAGTGGCAATGGGATGTTGGGGGCTGGAGATTATTGATATAAATGCTAATCCCAACATCATCATCTCTGGTTGGCAGCAGCAGAAAAGTATTTGTTTGGGTGCAATGCTGGTCAGTTTTTCTGCATTCTTAGGGACTTCTTTGATCGGAGCTAGTTTCAGTATTCAACGAGATAAATTTTAGGGGATAAACAACGATGGAAATCAAATTAACTACATCAGAGATTCGGGCTATCTTGCAAGGATGTCAATATACGTTGCGGCTTGTGGGGAGTAGTAAGGATTATCGGAGGCTTCAATCGTCAGAGCATTTTTCTACATCAAATGATGTGGTATTAAACGATGCTTTCAATGTTTTAGAGGAAATAGTGGATGCAATTGATGATGTAGAGAAATTTAATCAACAAGGAGAATCTGGACATGACCAATAAATTAAAAATACACGCTTGTTGAGTAGTTTTGAACGTCCTGAACTAGTAATAAAGTATGAATTATAGACTTTTTAATTCAATTCAGTTAATCAGGCAACTTGCTAGAGTTCATCCAATGAAATGTCAGTGCCATTTTCAATTCGCAATTCGTAATTCGCAACTCGCAATTAATATTCCATGCATGAATCACCTTGCTCATTGATATTAGCTATTTTGTGTGTTTTTCGTCATTGAAAATAGTTGTTCCGTATCCCAACAGAGCAATTGACGATTTTATCCATAATCGTATTAACGATGTAGGAGCGTCACTGCGAATTGCGAATTGCGAATTGCCTATTGTTGGGGTCAATCAAGTGATACCGACTTGATAACTCTTATGCCAACAGAGACTTATGCTGAAACCTGTGATCAGTGCTGGGCAAGATTAGTAGAATTTGTCCCAACAAAAAAGAAGTAATAGGAGAAACTTCTCATGTTTACCAAGTTAAAACCAGAACCAGTAATAGAACAATACGAACTCTTGCCATTACTCGAAAAACTTCAAGGTTTGGGTATTGGATGGGACAGAAATATGCAAAGTGGACGAGTCTATCTGGAATTTCCAGATGGACGGATCGAGTTTAACAATCTACTTCTACTGAAAGCTTTCGTGACTGGTTGCATCCAGATGATGGAATACCCGCAGCATCTCAACTCCAAGATTGAACTGCTAGAACAACATCATCAAGATTATGTGCGATCACGACAGGAATTGATACCGGAAATCGCCCAAAACTGTAACTCCTTCATTCAAGAGATCCATGCACTGCGCTTGCTGATTTATCGGGGAGCGGAGGAATGTCGAAAGTATTTACTGACACTGCAAGTTAATCGAAGTCAGGCTTCTTGAAGTAACATTAAGCGATCGCATTTAAATGCGATCGCTTAACCACTGCTGATGAGAAAACATTATGCTGAAGAACCGTTCTTCACCGCCGGACTAGAATCTGGTGCTTCCATCTCAAAGTTTTTATGAACCGTGCCATAATTGCGAACTGCGAATTGCTTCTTATTAGGGTCAATCTGGTGATCTTGATTTTATAAAAGCTATGCCGACAGAGGCTTATACTGAAACTTATGATGACTGCCGGGAAGGATTAGTGGAATATCTACCAAGAAAAAATAACTAGGAGATGAAAATGGGATTTTCAATTTTTTAAAAGTATTTGGGATATGTAATAGCAGCTTTTGTACTGATCGTATAGTACATTATTTTATAAGCGCCCTAGCAATCGTCTGAACCCGAAAGCTAGGACTTCCCCAACCGTAGACATCCCTACAGAAGGAGCAAAAAGATTATGGCACGACAACTGAACCAAATCGACATCTTTGCACAAAAGCTTATAGAAGAATTACCACCAAACCAAAGGTCTTACCCTGGTGAAATGTATTATGTCTCGACTGGAGTCAGGTTGATTGAGAGACAGTTGCAGGAATATTTTCAAGGTACTGGGGTTACTCCTCCCAACAAAACAGCGGTTCGGAACTGGTTTTATTACGGCTGTCCTGATTGGGCAATCGCTGTTTTACACCACGCACTCAATCAACATATTGTTGCATAAAAAAATAAAGTTGTTGGAATTTATATATTTTTATAGACCCGCTTAGTACGGGTCTTTTATTATCTAAATATCAAATGTGACATTGATACATTTCAGCATCAACAAACAATCGTACCGAGAAACCATCAAGCAACAAGAGCATTTCGTAGCTGACTAATGGATAATAGCTTGTCAAGTATTGGCTTGACAAGCTAGGTTTACAAGTAGATAAAGTCTTTTCTTTACACCCAAAGTATTAAGAAGGCAACACAAAAACTCTATACATCGCTCATTAACTAGGAGATTAATCGAATGAAAAAAACATATCCTAATATCTTTGGACGTAAAATCAGCATTCAAAAATAGAAGTTACTGCAATAGTCTAGGGGCAAGATTAAAGCTGTAATTTCTAATTAAAGAATCAAATTTATTAAGATAGACGCTGTTCCTCAGAGTATTACTCTTTTGTGTAAGCGAAATTGGTTTGTTTCTAGTAATATTTAATATTTCCGTAAATGTAACATAACAACAATGTTTCATTTGTGTGCATTTCCCAAAAACACCATTGAAATGCAACACAGCACAGTGAAATGCAACAAAGCACAGTCAAGATTTTGATTGATCATAGAAAAAGATGTCCAAAAGCGGTGTTTTACAGAGATTTCCATGAGAATAGCGAACGCACTCCCAGTTGAAGCGAAACAATGATGCAGACAGATTTACCCACAGTTTTGGAGAATTTAAAACAATCACCAAAAATTAGAGATGCATTTTTAGATAATTTGCTAACAAGAACAGAATGGGTTTCAACACTTGGGGTTAACCGGACTACACTTTGGAGATGGGAATCAGAGATTATTAATAAGATTCCTCCTTTAAAAACAAGTTATTACGAATCCGAGCGAGGAGTCCGAAGTAATTATCTAGATCCTTATCAAAGATTTCTTTCTGCTGTGATTTATTTATTGAAGGATGAATCGATAAAGAAAGGGGTGAAAAACAACAGTCAAGTCATACAATTCTTGAAATTTAATTTCATGCACTTACGTAGAAGCAACTTTGAACAATGGCAGGAAAATCAATAATGTTTACCAAAGTACAGCTAATTGAGTGGTTTAGCGATCGCTACAGCGATGTGCAAGTGATAGAAGCACTCCGAATCATGCGTGACCACGGGGCAGATGTTGACCCCGAAGGTGATGAGTTTAGCCCAGACATCACAGAAGAGTTGGAGAAAGTGTTTGAACTGGCTGGTGCAGCAATTAATAACCATTTGCACCTGCCAGCATCAGAACAAGAAGCATCAGCGATTCAACAAGCAACCGAGATGGCAGCTAGTATTATCCCGAACGTTAATCATCAGATGATGGCGGGGATGATTCGGGTGGTAATGAGTGGTGCGGTGGCCCAAGCCAATGCAATAGCAACATTAGAAGCAAAAGTATTCCAGAGGGCGTTAGACCATAGCAGGAGTGCTTTTGCTAGTTCTTTCCTTGAGCAAACACAGTACAGTACCCAATACTTGCGTTCGCTTTCAGACAACGATGGACAAATAAACAAACTGCTTGCTGGCTACGGTGTAGAAACAGTAGACGTTGATGCTTTTTTGAGTGACGTTAAATCCCTTACGCCTCAAGTCAAATCCGATATACAGAATTTTAAGTTAAAAGCTCCTGCTGATAACACTTTTAGTATTGATGCTTTTTTGGAGGATATGGGGCAATGAATAGTTCAAGAGTATGGAGGAAGCACAAAACATCAATTGTGTTCTGCACCTTAATTGGGGCATCTTTGCTTTATTCCTCTGGTGATATTCAAAGGAATATGACAGCAATATCAGACATTAAGCAATCTATTGCTCAAAACTCCAAGCAACAAACTTTGTTAGAACAGCAGTTTGAGTTTGAGAAGCAACAAGCCATAATTGCTGATGCCAGATATAAGACAGGATGCTTGCCGATTGTAGCTACTGTCTATCCCCATAAATACGTGACGATTGTTCAGGGAAAAGTGATCCAAGACCGAATCACACTAAACCCATTGCCCAAAGGAACTGTAGTCTGTGATGCCAATGGTAATACTGGTGTAATTGGGGATGGGGGAGAAGTAGAAGCTATTGCATTTACTGGCAACAGAGATTTAGTTGCCACTAGGCTTAAACGCTTTCGCGGTGGTACATACAGCCAGCCGATAGATAAAGGAGCAAAATGAATTTCACGATGCCCAAAAATCAGAATGGACAAGCAAAAACTAATTCCTGGCTACGGCTTTTATATTGGGGGTTAGTAGTAGCTGGCATCTGGTTCGCCTATTTGAATATTCAACCTTATGAGAGAGCCGTGTCATTTCTAGGAGGGAAAGCTACCAGTAGTGCATTTATTTCTCTGGTCGCTGCAATTCCAATCATCAATGGGATCGCAGCAATATTTTCAAAGAGTCTTTCTTGGATACTCGGAGCAATACTTTGGAGCGTGATTCAAATCATAGAAGTTTTACCGTTGATTCTCTATAACAACGAGAAGTTTATAGAGAAGATTGTCACCTCTTGTGATGGGCGTTCCCGCTATCAAGAGAAAGATACCGATGACCCAACATTAAAAATGCTTAAGCGAACATACAATCATTTGCCAATCTCTGTTGTCAGTAACTTAGAGGTGTTGAAAATCTTTACCTACACAGTTGATTTTCTGATTTGTCTTACTGTTTATTCACCTGTGGCTAGTGGTAAAATCTCAGACTTAATATTTATTTTGGCGACAGGCCAGTGGGGGAAATTGGACTACGGTAATTTGGCACTGGCGCTGGTTACGTTGTTTGCAATTGAGGTAATAGTTTCTTTGATCATTTGGGTTGGTAAATTGTCTTACGCGATTAAAGCCTAGCAAGCAATAAGGTAAGTCTGGGAGCGTAGTCTTCAATATGGCTATCTTCCTTTCTGCCTCAAACGCTGAACTTTTATGAAAAAAAATATGAATATGACACGTTTTGATATTAATAAGATCCAGAGAACGCCCGAACAGTGGAGCGCGCGAGCTTTTAAGTCCACTACCGAAAACAACAATCAATGGAATATTGCTTTTGGGTTAGTTGTAGCAGCGATCGCAGCTTCGGCAACCTCGCCCCTGACTGGAGCGCTCATTGCGGGATGGACATTATATAGTAGTTTTAAAAAAGCCAAAGAGATTCAACGAAATCAAGCAGCTATTAGAGAATATGGCTGTATTGCTCATATTCTCGACGGTGATGATTTTCGAGGCTATATTCAACAGGTTGGTCAAGATTCAGTGAACAAAGAGTTACAGTTTGCTAGTAGTCAAGAGTATGAATTTTCTAATGCCGCAATTGATTATATTGAAGACACGTCACAAATCAATGAATCGCCCCAAGCATTTATCCCTTTTGCCTCCCCACTGCTCGCTTCATCAGATTCATTACCTGCAAATATAAATACATCATCTTCAATTCACAATCCCACACACGTTATAGATATAGTTCGAGAAATTGCTTCACCTATTCGGAACTGTATTATTTTTGGAATTGGTGGAAGCGGTAAGGGAATGCTGGTTGCTAATGCCCTACGTCGAATCAAAGCCGAAAAGCCAAACCGCAAAATCTTTTATATTGACCCCAAAAATGAACCATCTGAATATGGTTACACAGAGGGCGTGGTTGACGTTGTTCGGCGTAAAAAATGCAAAAATGAATCCCCAGAAAATATTTGTAAATGGATGGATGAAGTACTTGATGGAACCAAGGAAGAAATAGGTTACATCGAATGGGCTAATAATCAAGAGGAATCTTTATTAGTTATTGATGAAGGTTCCACCCTTGGAGATGCGGCTAAAAAATGTCGAAACGAGCGCATTGGCACATTGATTTTACATATTTCTTCACTTGGTGGTTCTAGCAAGGAGAATGTTTGGCTACTTGCTCAATCTCCTTATGTTGGGCCACTAGGATTAAATTTATCAGCTACTAGTCAAATTACGGCAGTTGCCATCATTTCAGACAAGAATACTAATGTTTTAAAACAGTGGAAAAAGTCACCGATTCTCGAAATGATTGATTTAGAGAGAATAAACACTTTGATTAAAGCCTCGCCTTGTAACCGCGCTGTATTCTTTGGGGGAAATTCCACCTGGGGGGCAATGCCAGAACTACCGAATTACTCAGACATCAACAGGGACAATGATAAGCCAACAGGAGATTCGTTATCAACCCAAGAACGACAACAGTTGAGAACAGCTACAGCCATACAAAGAAGTCCTTCTCAACAGATGATTGATAAATTGGAGCGCACACGGCATTCTACTTTAGAAGATTTTATCGTCAAAGAATTGGGGCAAAATGACCGTGCTGATGAATTAAAAACAGCAATTCTCACACTTATCCGTCAAACTGACCATCAAGGATTAATTTACAAATTTAAAATTGATGTTTGACTGATGTTAATTGCAACCTGATTCTTAAGAAAGGGAAATTTTGTTCACCTCTGTCTCTAATCTGACTAATTATTGAACCAATTCGACTCACATAATGCGTAAATCTTTAAGTAAATTTGAATACGCTAGTAACTGGTCAATAACTTGCCGTCGTGTAAAAAGGCTGCAACCACGCTGCACTAATAATCCCTGGCATGGACGCGCTACTGTTGTGCATCACCTCAAATATAAACGCTCTTTCTTGCGCCGCTTTTTGGGAATGTTTTTACTGCATTTCCCTCGTGCTTCTGTGTCTGGTTACGAAATTCCTGGCTGGGATTGTGTAGGGGTATGCTGTCGTTGCCATCAGAATTACTACGGTAGAAGTAGCAGCCGCACCTCAGTTCATTACCATCAAGTCTGGGTACAAAGGGGTGGATTAGATAATCATCAAACTTGGATTAAAGCGACATCTCTACGAATTAAGTTTTGCTTTCTGGCATTAACCCGTATTTAATCAATTTTGGAGAAATTTTAGTTATGTCGGATTTATCAGTTTTCGTGTTTGAGTCTCAACAAGTCCGATTCGTCGGTACACCAGAGAAACCAGAATGGGTCGCTGCCGATGTCTGTGCAATATTAGACATTGATACTTCCGTTGCTGTCAATGGTAGAAAGCGAACATCAGCAGATGGCGGCGAGTATTTTGATGGAGGATTGGACGTTGATAAAAAGGGTACTGCCATTGTCAGTACCCCTGGTGGAGAGCAAGAAATGCTGACTGTGACTGAGGCAGGGCTTTATCGCCTTATATTCAAGTCTCGTAAACCAGTTGCCAAACGTTTCCAGCGTTGGGTCTTTCATGAAGTACTGCCCTCACTGCGGCGTACTGGCACATATGAGATGCCCAAGCCAAACCAACAATTGTTAATTTTACTTTGTGTCTTGCAAAAGTAACACTTGTTCTCTTTCACTTGCGATCGCGATAAAGCATGACCCCAACATTAACAGATTGCACACCAAAACAATTCAAATTCTCAGTTGAAAAGTCGCGCCCAGCTGTGGTCTTCATCCACTTCAACTCTAGACTCGACTATGCAAATATGATGTCTTGGGCAATAATAAAACCAGAATTGGTATTCAAAGCCGCAAACTGAGTGGAATTA
>NZ_JACJSI010000274.1 GCF_014698065.1 Nostoc flagelliforme FACHB-838 | reverse complement strand
CGAGCTTAGTGCATCAGGTCTAAGTTTAGGTAGTGCTACAGGTACTAACGGTGCTGGTTTTGCAACCGCCACCTTGCTTGGTACAGTCAATTTACCTAGTGCTTCAACTGGAGCCATTGATTATGAAGGCTTTACGATTGTTAACGAATAACAGTCGTTAAAATATCCTTTCAGTAGAATTTTTACGAAAGGTACTTTGCAAAAGCTAGAGAAAGGGTTAATTGAAGGATAAAAAAAGGTTTTATCTGTCTTGTCCTTCAATTAACCCTTTTCTTAATTAATATTACAAATCCTTGTATCCAAACCCTTTAAAATATCGTTTTTTATCTAATTTACTAGTTAAAAATTGAATTTGAATTTCAGCTAAAAACCCCTGCTACATTGTATATTTCTGAATTTTAAGTATTTTCTTCTCTAACGGGTAACTGTATCCCTCACTTTTATTTTTTTAGCCGTAGACATCGCTAATCTCCTCAACCTGTTGACACTGCTACAGCAAGTAATCATTTTTCCTGAGCTAGTTCTAGTTATCATTTTCAGAATTTAACATATTTCCGAATTGTCTGAACATTTTCATTTAAAGTATGAACTGCATCTATTGTCCTAATATTAATTGTCGTTGGATTAGCATTCTGAGTAGCGCTTCAGCAGTCGTAACGTAAAATCCCTCCTGTTGAACACGCAACTGTGATAGCAGCATTGCCCCTAGTATCCAGTAAGCGAAAGAATACAGGGATATGCAATATCCGTGCAATTTCTTCTGATAGGGTACTTTCGCCAGTGCCAAGAATATCAGAAAATAGAATTAGTTTCATCTATTCATAGTTAACAGAATCATAGGCTGCTCTCAAGCTAATCAGAATACACCCGATTGATGCGATCGCAAATCACCTGCATCTGCTCACACTCGGCAGGCAGATAGTTGAAGGACTTCAGGTGTTGCAACCCAACCGTGTACTCGCCATCCCACATTCTCACCGTGCAACTAAAGTCATTCACTGCGCTGACAATTGCCCAACAGCCACCTTTGCCTCTGAGTTCTGGGTTGTCATTGGCAAGGATTTGACAGACTTCCCCAATTTCGTAACTGCTAGGTACTTAGGTGCGTTCCATAATTTGTTGCACCCATATTGAACAATGCAATGCGATGAGTAGTACTTTACCATCGGCTCGTTGTACGCCGTCTGCTAAACCTCTTGTTTTCGCTCAGGTCACATTAATTAAGGTTTAGCTTTACATTTACTAATCCTTTAGTAGAAGTATATTCCCGACCAAAACTTTTCTTAAGAAAGAGGTATTAATTAAAAACTTTATTAACAATTGTAAAGATAGTCCCAAAAATCAACGCAATCTATGCAATCACCAGAAGCTCAAACAACAAAATTCGAGAGTAAAGCTCCTTTGTCAAAGGATACTACTTCCCATATTCAGCCCGAATCAAAAACTGAGCCAACAACTCAGGTACAAGCAGATAGCGTGCTTACCCGCGAACAATTGCCTAACAGGGGATTTCGTATTGCCCTCACCCTGGTTACTAGCGTGATTATTCTAAGTGTCGTTGCTATTTACTTCGGCATTATTCATCCTTAGTACATTGTTACAAAACCGAATGGCACGCCCCTTAAAGCTAAATCGACTATAAGACCTATGGGTGTGGGGTTTAGTAATAAAGGAATTTATTAAGGTTGCACTTAATTTTGGCTTTTCTGATCTTTTTTCCTACAGCCTGCACCCAACCGTCTACACCCAGCCACAGCAAGAGTTTCACGTTTTCAAGCGGGATATACCTTTTCGCTCTAATAAAAGGTGATTGCTCTGTTTTGGCTGATTAGCCCAAAGATTTTAACAGCCGTTGGGGTGACAGCTTCAGAATTATCATTTTTTCGCTCCCAATAACTGCAATATCTCCTTCACTGCCGTTTTTTCCCACTCCATCTCCTGAATCCGCTTCAGTAACCGCTTGGGAATGTACTTCCACGACTCGACCAAGCGATTGCCCTGACTCTAAAATTCATAATGATAGTACGCCTGTGAGTAATCCTTGCCATTCCTAATAATCATTCGCCAATGAATACTACCCCTACCTTCCCCCTTGTACTGTCGTATTTTACTAGGGTTTACTGCAATACTCAACAGCGATAATATCGATAGAGTTGGGCGGTTGACGGTTTCATCTTAACAATAGCGAGTAAACTACCTGCTGCGTCAATTACTTCAATTCGGGTAAGCGCATAGACATCTTGGAATATAGGTTTGCAGTATTCTAGTGTATGGTCAGCCCGACGCAGTGGAGAAAACCTGATTGTAGATTTACAAACTCGGCTTGAACAGCAGACTTCATTGACAATGACTTAATCGCTCACATAAATCCCTGCCTTACCCCCAGGCTTCCTTATGTGTAATTTCCGACTCTAAAAGACTCAGCACTTTTTCTTCTAACGCCGTTAAATAAACCCGCTTCAGCTTCCCCAACGATTCCAAAAACTTCTGCACCGACTCCTCCAGCCCACTCGAATACACCCGACTGATGCGATCGCTGATTAGCTGCATCTGCTCACATTCAGCAGGCAAGTAATCGTAAGACTTTAAGTGTTGCAACCCAACGGCATACTCGCCATCCCACATTTTCACGGTGCAACTAAAGTCATTCACTGCGCTGACAATTGCCCAAAAGCCACCTTTGCCTTTCAGTTCTGGATTGTCCTTAGCAAGAATTTGGCAGACTTCACCGATTTGGTAGGTGTTTGGTACTTTGGTTCTCTCCATAATTTTCTGCACCACATCAGTGACGATCCTGGCACTGGGAACTTTACCGCCAGCCTCCTGTACTGCCCGTTGCCAAACTTTAACCTGCTGCTGGGGTTCTAGCTTTGCCAGAGGGCGTACTTGTCCTTCGTTAGTTGGCAGGATTCGTGAGGGGTTAGGTCGAATTTTGTCTACTTCCTCATTTTGGGAACAATTTGTTCCCGTTTCATCCACTTCCTCATTTTGGGAACAATTTGTTCCCGTTTCATCCACTTCCTCGTTTTGGGAACAATTTGTTCCCATTTCATCTGCTTCCTCATTTTGAGAACAATTTGTTCCCGCCACTATGTTGTCAAATACTATAGAACCAGCTATTAAATAATTGACTCGGCGATGGGTGTATCCAAATCTATCACGACAATACTCCTCAAATGTGCGATGAGTGGATCTGTATAACCTGCGATCACGCAACTGAGCCAATGCCTTGCCTGCCTCAAAAAACGCCCGTTCCACACGGCGCTCTAAGTGAAGGCGATCGCTTTGTTCCTGCTCGGTTAACTCTGGAACTTCAACAGCACTAACGGTAATCGTTGCTGAACCTGGGTTTTCTTCTCGGGTAAGGTTATCTGGTAGCGTGTCATCACTGGATGAAGCAGGGGTAGGCTTTTTACGCTTAGAGGATGGTTTAGTCATGTTTCCACCTCTTATTAGTTCAATGGCATTTGCTCAAAGTGTGATAGTTAGTTGCGATAATCTCTCCCAAAGTACTCACCAAAAAAACCTGTGGATTAGCAGTAGCATGATTAAATATCACAATCTTCCTCCAGGTTTACACCAAAGGAAACTCCCAAAACTTCTTCGATTTTGCGAAGGTTTTCAATTGAAAGCGCCCCTTTAAGAGTTTCCTTTTCGATGTCGTACCAGTAAGTGCGCGATAAACCAACTTCATCACATATTTGCTCTAGAGACTTACTCGAATCTAATCGAGCTTGCTTAATCCGCTCTCCTAGCCCCTCAATTTCAACTTCCTTGACTTGTCTTATTCGCATTTTTGCACTAATCACACTACCACCTCCTTAGAGTAAAGCGTTAACTATTAGTTTTACTATACACTACTAACTAATAGTTAACACACTATAAACTAGTAGTGTACTATAAAGATGTAGAGAAAGCGCCCCCGACTACCAATCTAGAGCGCTTCTCTAATCCTAATTTCAAGGAGTTTAACAATCATGACACATCCGACATACAGCCATCAACAGCTACAACTGAAATCGATTGCGCGACTCAAGCAAATCTACAGCGAAATCGGCTGCACAGTCGAAGTAAGCGACAAACGCTGTAAGGATTCTTGGATTAGCGCGATCGCTAATTACCAAGCAAGCAAGGTTCAGAAAGTCGCCCCTGCTGCCCCCGACAACCAAGCCCTCGCTCAAGCCGAACTCGACAACTACATTGCTGACCAAGCCCAAGTTGTAGCTCCCGAACCCCTCACAATAGTCGAAATCTCGTTTGACCATCACGAATATTACGCTGATGACAAACTGGTAGCCAGCATCAGCCATGACGACAACCACCTAACCCAACGCTGGGTAGTAATGGTCAACGATAAAGAAGTATTCCGTGCCAACACTCTAATGCGTTGCGATCGCTTCATCTGCACTCACTACAAAGACGGCTCATTACCAGTAGTAGAAGAGGACAAGGAGCAGGGAGCAGGGGGCAGAGGAGAAAGATTCTCTCCCATGCACCCCGCACCCTGCTCCTTGTCCTCTTCTACTACTGGTAATGAAGTCATGGCGCAGATTTTCGATGAATGTGAGAAATACGGCTTTGAAATCCTCGACGATGGGATTTACCACAACGACGTGAAGCTGGGCGAAGTAGGGCAGACTGACGCTAGCTGGTGGTTCACACGCGCAGCAGACGAAACCCAGCGCATACCCTGTGATTCTGCAATGTCAGCAGTTCAATCGCTGTCGATGGTGGACGTGTCTACTGATAGTAAATCCGTTTTTGATGAATACTTTTTAGAGCAACCGTTAGAACAACTAACTGGCGATAAATTGCAGCGCCTGCTGGAAAAAGCGGAGTTAGTAACAGCGTAAGTCTTGGGCTTCGCCTGGGAAAAGGTTAAAGGTATTGGTTAAAGGTAAATCTATTCATTCCTTTCCCCTTTCCCCTTTTCCCTAAAACACATTCCCTCCATTCATTAATCACAAATATGCAAGCCACAATCTCAATCCCCCAACACTGGGGCTACCCTCGCTTTGCTTTGGAACAGCGTACAGAACAAGGCACGATTCTAGGACTTTACTACTACCCATCTGGTACAGAATTGGCTGAACAATTTGATGAAGAATGGCGTTATGTATTGATGCCTAACAAGAATTCTGACGAGATATCGTACTTGCAAGAGAATCAAATCCAACCGCTTACACCAGAAGAATTATTCCAGCAAATTTCCGCAGAGATTGACTTTTATCAACAGCAAATAAGCATTCTCAACCGACAGTTAACCGTATTAACTAACACGGGACGCGGTTTTTTGTTGGAAATTGCCGAGGATTTTTAGGTTATTAATCCCAGAGGATAAAATTATGAAGCTTTATGCAAAGAGCATTGCACAGACTTTACCTGATTGGGCAACTGTCGTCACACATAGTGCAGATTTATTTGAGATTGAAATCAACGATGAACATCCTACTTTTCAATCTCTGCTTGAAGAGTTAGAAACGGAGATTGAGCCAGGAACATTCGGTGTGAAAGCTGAGGATTTATGTTCCAGACTCGGCTTTGATTTGTCTAACCCCAATCTGCACCAGTTAGTTGAACAAGCCCAAAACTTGCTATCTAAAATTGCTACGCATCCAGATTACAAACAACTGCTGGAAGCAGGGTATCAGCCAGATTTAAACATTGCCGATGCTCAAACTGCGCTGTCTTATTTGCAATGGGAGTTAGAGCGAAATCAACAGCCTTCTCTTTAATACAAAAGCAATCGTCTGAATGTAGTCTAATATTCAGACGATTGCTACTACGGGAAATTGCTTTCCGCTACAGAATTCCCATTATACACAGAACACCAATCAATAAAACTTTAACCGAGGTGAATATGGTTACTGAAATCAAACTAGGTTTATGCAACCCTCCCGAACCCATCTATTTATTTGTCAATCAAGGGGAGGTAGATGGCGAATATTTCATTTGGTACAAGTTTAATATCAGCCAGGATAAGAAAATCCCAGTTCCCCAAAGAGCGTTAACTGGGTATCTGTCAGAACTGCGATTGACTACTAAAGAATTCAAAGGGAAGGACAATCTGAAGCTGGATATTGTTATCAGTGCCGATGAACTTTATATCGTCAGAACTGGTCTTGAAACCAACTTCGCCAAAAGCTTCCTTCTCGCTGCATCAATTGTTCAGGATTTTTCTAAGCCACTGATTATCGTTGCTAATGCTGGCGACGAGAACACAGTTTTCTGCAATCTTTACGATGCTCCAACCAAAACTAAGATTTACAGGGAATGGAGTAGAGATTTGGATTGGGCAACTATCATTCGTGACATCCAATCCTTATTGGGTAAAACTTCAAACTCGATTCCCGAACCCCCACTAACTCCACCAAAACTTAGTGTAGTTCCTCAATCAGTACACCCACAGGATTTGCGAGTTAAAAATATTCGCACCTTGCTTGATTATCCACTTGATTTGGTCAGAGAGTGGTTGCAATTCCAGAATGTTGACCGCCCAAGTTTACTTGATATTAACCAGATTAATGAACTAATCAGAACCATGTGTTTAGCTTGGGCAGCAAACGAATGCGACTATCCCAATCATGCTGAATCTTTGTATCAAAAGCTAGTTGTTGATGCTGTTGCTAGCGGTGCGGATGAATTAACGGCAATCAACGGATGGATGCAGCAGTTGCAAGCAGTAAAGACTGGAGCAGTGTAAATCAGCATACAGGATTCAGAATATTTTTACTTCTGAATCCTCAATTAATCAAATAGAAATTACCTATGAGAGTCATCGTTACAGTAGTAGAAAAAATCATAAGTGAAGCTCACATCGATATCCCTGATGGGCTGAATCAATCCGCAATTAAACAGCACATAGTAGACCGCTACAACAATGGGAAAATGTCCATAGATATGAACATTTTTCAAGTAGATTTTCAATCTATCAGCGCTCGAATTGGACCAGGAAAATCTGATGCTAAATCTGCATAAATATTGGAGGTAATAAATGAATTCCAAATGGACTGATGAAGAACTCGGAATCATTGAAGCTAAAGCTGAACTTTATACCCCTAAGCAAATAGCCTCAATCTTAAAAAGACATGGCTATTCCCACACTCCAATTGCTATTGCCACTAAACTTTGGGCTTTGGGTTATTCTACAAGCCCTTTTCTCGATAACTATACTAGTGCTGAAATCGCCCGTGTTCTGTGTGTCCATTCCACCACCGTTTCTGGCTGGGTGCGACTTTTACAATTCGCAATTCGCAATTCGCAATTCGCAATTTGCTTCCTTATATCTGAAGTTGGATGGTTGAATATTAATTCTGTTTTTCTCAATGAATGGAGAGGTTTCCATACCAATTAAATTATCCAATTGTATTTTAATTGCGAATTGCGAACTGCGAATTGCGAATTGTTTTGACAATTCCCCACAACATCTAAAAAAGCGTATTGCCTCTATTGACTCCGAAGCCATTAATTACTTATTGAGGAGAAAAGCATGATTGACAACATTAACGCACTCAAAACAAGTTGGTATCTTTCTCCACCTTGGGGACAAACAATTCCATCCGTTGAGGTGAATTTACTGGAGAGAGTTTACCTGCGAACCAACAGAACATTTGGCTATTGCTGCGGTATGCAATGGAAACACGAATGTTGGATTTATTCAATTGATTGCCGTAATGAAATACTGCACGCGACACAAAAGCAAATCGTAATCGACCACGGGGCGATCGCAAATTACAAGAAAGTAAAACCCATTGACATCAAAGAGTTAGAGTTCAAAAGAAGCAGACAGCAGACTAATTCAATTTGGGAAATCAAACTGTATAAATTCGTGGGTTTTAAGCAGCATAATTGAGCAGCAACTTTACTCGGCAGGAACTTGTGGAAGTAAAGAAGGAGTTGGTTG
>NZ_JACJSI010000273.1 GCF_014698065.1 Nostoc flagelliforme FACHB-838 | reverse complement strand
AACCCAGAATGATGGTCATTATTTCGGTAGTTGTTAGGCTTGGCTGTGTCTGCACGCTATCTTGGTCGCTCATGACTTCTTTCCTTGACTTTGAGCTTTTATCGGTGCGGTTGGGGCTTAAAAGCTCCCCATTGGGGCAAATTTCTTAGCTTGTGGTGATGGCTGAGGTTTGATAGATGGCGGCTGAAGAGCGCTTTGTGTGGGCGTTTGAGCTACTAGAGATGACTGTATAGGTAGTTGGTGTGAGTGCTTTAAGCAGTTAACTAGACAATCACCGTAATTAACTAGCAGCAGGGTAAACAGTTGAGAGAGGTTATCGATTCCAGTCGCTTCTAAGATTTCTTCAGCTTTAGGTTTGTACTTGGGATTAAGAACAATTCTTGTCTGCGTCATTGGCATTACTCCTGATAAGCCATTGCAATGATGTTGAACAACTGCGGCGATGGGGCAATCTTGAAGCGATCTCCAGAATAGGCACAGATAGGGGCGGCGATATCTGCACTTCCACCTACAATCAAGACTTCTCCCAACTCTGGTAGGTGTTGCGCCCACTTCGAGCGAATTTCTCTCCGGGCTGACTCCACCCACTGGTCACAGGCTTTTTCAAAGATGGAGGAGAAATCAAGTTTGTCTGTTCCGTAGAGGCAATCACCACGAGCGATCGCGTCCATGATGCCCTGTAAACTGGGGCTGTAATCGAGAGAGTAGACCTCTTTCATCTCTACCGCTACTTGCTGGGCGAGTGCCTTGGTTCCGGGTAGAATCACCTCCGCATCATGGATCATTGTTCCGTTCGGCGTGTAAATTCTGGCTATAGCCGTGCCGCCTCCTAAATCCCAAATCGCGTTCTTCGCTTCGGGGAAGCTGAAAAAACCTTGATTTAAGGCGTAGTGGAATGCTGGCTCAGTCTCATCAACTGGGACAACTTCACCCACGGTATAGGTGATGTATTCACCATTCCGTTTAAATTCTTTGGTCAGTGGGTGGTTAGCAATTCTCTGTACTGCGGCTACGTCGTCATCGTTGAGAGTATTGGGCAGTGCCACAATCATCTGCTGGATGTGTACAGATGTTTGTCCTGGATTGGGCTGGATTGCCGCTAGTGCCAGGATAGATGCTAATTGGCATTTGTCTGTTTGGAAAGTCGGCTCACCACCTAGTTCTTGAGCTAATCGCCCAATTACAAAGCGTTTACCCTCAATTTCAATCAATACTGACTGGTCATCGGGCTTGAGCCGCTTCCACTGGTATTCACTGACTTCTTTCACGACACTGAGCAGACATTGCACAACGTTGTTGGGGTCAATCCACTTCACAAAACGGTTGCCCCCATCAAAAACTACTCGCGGTCTTATCTGTCCGTGCTGTGGACTTACAAACCCGTTACTTAGCGGATAGGATGAGCCGTAAACTGGCTGGGTATATGCGTAATTCATGGTTCAGATAAAGAGTTTAATTCTTTGCTTGATAAGCGTTTGCGGTCACTTTTAGGCGGCTACTTAGCCAACTACCTATTTATCCTTGGTGTGGCATTTTACGCGCTATATCGTCCGTTTTGCGCTCATAGTGTTAATATAGTTAACAGGTGCTGCCACTGTCAACACATGGCTACAAAATCTTATATTTAAGCTGCACGTTTTATGCTTGAATCATGGTGTAGACAAGTGTTGATAATGGCAACTAGGCGACCGCGAGTTATGTTCACTTGCTCTGAAGATATAAAAGAGACTTTGGAGCTTTGGTCAGAAGAGGAGGGAAGAACGGTTAGTAATTTAGTTGAGCGAATTATTGCAGAAGCGATCGCCGCCAGAGCTAAAAAGTTAAAATCTTCCAAGTCAAAAGTGCAAGATGAGGAGTAAGCCTATGTATGTCAATTAGCTAGTATTTATGCCTGCGGTTAACCAGGAGGGACATAAAGTAAAGCGTACAAAAAGTCATTCTTTTTCGCCCACAAACTAGAAAATCATGTTTTTATAGATAAAGCCTTACAAAGGCGCAAAAAAAAGGGTAGTCCCAACTTACTTTGGGGCACGCCACTCTCTTACTATCTAGAGCAAGCTATACCAAGACGATTGTCAGTCGTCACCAAAGCGGTTAGTCCTACCGCAACATCAAATATTAGATTTTTTGTATAGCTCTAGCGTAACAGTGGTGTGCCTTAAAGGGGAAGGGATTACTCAATACTTTATCGAAGTAATCACCAAATTCAGGAGCCACAAATGAATACGCTAGAAATGCAAAGTGCGCCCGGACTGTCAGATCATGGCGCAGCACAGAATAATTCACAATCTATAATTTTAGCACATTCAGCCCCAGGGGAGCAAGATTTAGCAGCACTCAATACTCAAACTGCCAGCAGTACCCCAAAAAAGGGACGGCAGAACCAATTCAAGAGCTTTGAAGATTGGAAAGCTTATATTCGTAAGTCCTTCATTGAAGGAAGTGGCATTCACCCAGAAATTTATGACGCTTGCGTAGAGTTTCACCAAGACATTGAATGTGGGGCGGGGGGCGATGTAGAAACACCCATACATGACGCATTGGGATGGGAATACAAGCGATTCAGACATCAAGCCAATGAGCCATTGTACGCAGCATTTCTTCTTAATGAAGACAAGAGCGTATGGCAAGTAGTCGTCAGCATTTGGGACATTGAAAAGCAGCGCCCATACAAATACTTTGCTCCAAAAGGAGATGGTAATCGTGCATTCTTGCCCCCAATCCCAATAGGAGTACGCCAACTCATCGCCCAGAAATCTGGCTTGGATGTGCCGATGTTCGGTAATTTTTGGCAATGGGTGAAAGAGTCAGTGAATGAGGTGGGAGCTACGGAAGGAGGTAAAAAGACCCTTAGCGCTCTATCTCACGGACACATCATGATTGGGCTGTATGGCTGTGAATGCGGCGCACCGGGAAGACCTCCCGCTCTGAACCCGGACTTAGCGGGCTTTGTCGGCCCTGGTTCCACATTGGTCATAGCCTTTGATCAAGATGAAAAACCAACAGCCGTCAAAGCAGTCACCAGGGGGATAAAAAAGCTAAAACTTGTACTTCAAAACCTGGGTGCATACCTTGCTATTGTTGAATGGAGTCCCAAAGATGGCAAAGGATTGGACGATTTGATCGTGAACAATGGAGTTGACGCTTTTGACGATGCCTACAATAAGGCAATCGCTTACATGGAGTCACAATTTGCTGTTTCAAAAGACTCCTCAACCGACAAAAGACCGACTGCGGACATAATCAGCCGGGAGATAGCCGAAGAATTCCGAGATCGCCTAGCTTACAACAATGAAGCTAGGCAGTGGATGCACTACGAGATCAAGTTACCTGGGGTATGGTCAGGAGAAACTGAAGAAGCCATAGAGATGATTGTTTATCAAATCATCACTGCCAGGGGCATCGAGGGCTATAGCACCCACAGCTACATTACTAATATTGTTAAGTTCCTGCGTTCGCAACTTTTTGTGCGGGAATGGAACGAGCGCTCACCCAAGGAACTGATGCCATTTTTCAATGGAGTCCTTGAGATTGCGACTGGGAAATTTTTACCCCATTCCCCAGGTTATCGGTTGACTTGGCAGCTGCCACGCTCACACGACCCCAAAGCCACAGATTGGTCACACATCGACGCATTCCTAACACACTTGGCTGAGGGGAACAGACAGCTCAAAGATTTGCTAATTTGCTACTGTAATGCGGTATTAAAGGGACGTTCTGATTTACAGAAATTTCTTCACCTGATTGGGCTGGGTGGGACAGGTAAAGGCACTTTCAGCCGACTGATTGTTAACTTAATTGGTAAAGAAAACGTCCACAGCACCACGCTAGACGATTGGTGCAGTAATCGCTTCGAGGGAGCAAATGCTCACAGGAAGCGGCTGGTACTCTTCGCTGATGAAGACAGACAAACCGGGAAGTTGGGTAGATTCCTCTCTCTGACTGGAGAAGATCCCATTCGGGCGGAGGAGAAGGGGAGAAAGGCTTTCCATTACCAATATGACGGCATGGTGCTGGTCTTATCAAATCTGGCAATTTTCATGGGTGATGCTGCTTCTCGGGTGAAGCGGCGGGTAATTTCATTCCCCTGCAACAATGCTGTAGACCCAATTAAACGCCGGAATCTTGATAAAGAATTTGAGCCAGAACTAGCAGCGTTTACCAATTACGTTCTGAGTCTATCGGACGACCATGTAACCGCAGTAATTAAGGGTCTGCAAGAAATCCCCGAATGCACATTGGAGTTTTGGGAGAACCGCACCCGTGTTGACTCGATCGCCGCGTGGTTGAATCAGTGCGTGATTGCTGACCCAATGGCAAAAACTGCGATTGGCTGCGATCGCTTTGAAGGCGAGGATGGCTCAACCGTTACCACCCTGTTTGGTTCTTACAACCGCTATTGCCATAAGGCTGGCAGCAAACCCAAAAATCATAACAACTTTTCGCCCGACCTATTGGAAATGTGCCGCAGCGTTTTGGGCTGGTCAGTGGAGAAAGAATCTACCAAAACGGGTAAATTTATCCGGGGGCTGCGGCTGAGGGTGGCTGGGATAGATGATCTCATTCCCACTCATGATTACACCCTCGCTCAAAATTTGAATAAAGGTGACGGCACTGGTGACGTCACCGATGACGGCTCAGAACCTATACTCAATAAGGGTTTCCCGGATGGTGACGGCACTTTGATAAGTCAGCTAGAAAAACAAGTGGAATTAGTTTTAGAGCCAGAGTCCCAAATCGACAATTATTTGTTAGAAGAAAATTCTCTGACACCACAGCCCGTTGAAAATGATTTGGTAATAAATAAAAGTGGATTGGGGTTTGAGCCGTCACCCAGCTTAAAAGCCAGTCCAAATAATGGTTTTGAGCCGTCACCACAGCCGTCACCACAGCCGTCACCATCCGTCACCACTCGCCAACCCGTTAAAGGAGATCGTGTGAAGCTACTTTCAAGCGGCGAAGAATATAAAATCTCTTGGGTTTCCTGTGGTAGTGAGAAAGTGCTTTTGGTTTCTGCCCGAACCGGACAACCGCTCACTGCTCCTTCACCGTTGCGTTCTGGTGCTGCGGCGGGTGGATTAAATCTCATTGATGTTAGTGAACTGGAGTTTTTGGATACTTAGGACAACTAATAATAGGAGCTTCGTGTTGAGGCTTGTCGGTTCAGATGCATCGCTTGTAGACAATTAAGATTGAATTAGACCGCGATT
Organism: Nostoc flagelliforme FACHB-838; assembly: GCF_014698065.1. GTDB lineage: Bacteria > Cyanobacteriota > Cyanobacteriia > Cyanobacteriales > Nostocaceae > Nostoc > Nostoc flagelliforme_B. The sequence continues at coordinate 2,695 of NZ_JACJSI010000273.1, read as the reverse complement.
TCTCCCCTATTAACAATAATCATGGCATCTGCTGAATTTACCTCACTTGAGTCAACCCAAGCAGTACCGACAGTTGAAACTCTTACGGATGAAGAGCAAGTAAATGTTGATACGTCAACATCAACAGAAATTGAATCGACAGCAGCAATATTTCAAGCTGTTGGGGTCATTACTGGGTCGGTCAACTTTACTACTGATGGACAAAGCACTGTTACTATCGGTAGCTATGAATACCCACTTTACTACTTGAAGCAACAATGGGATGTATTAAACGCTCTCAAGAAGGAAATAGAAAATACTGGAAATCATAATCAGCGTTTGGTTGTTTATCCAAAGGCAATTCACTTTCCCCGCAGAGAGCAACCGCATCGCATCGCTTTTCAGTTAGTGGGCTTTGACAGAGGGCGAAAACTAGATGCCGTTTCAGGGGAGTTAGAAGACCTGGAGTTTAAATTATCGGGATTATGGCAGTTCATTCCTGTCTGCTCTACTCCCTGTATCTCCGTGTTCCGAAATTTTTCTGATGAAAGACTCGAATTTATTAAGCAGGCCGAGCCAGCCCGCAAGGTGAAATTCATGAAGGCTAGTCATATACCCTTGCTATGGAAGGATGCACCTATCCGACCCTTCAGATTTAATCCCAAATTGGAGAAAGACCAACAAGGACGCGCCACATTTGTCACCTTAAAAGCGAAATTTCTGCCGGGGCGTGATGTCTTCGGTTTTGTTGCATTGACTGCGCTACCTAAAGATTCTGCACCCAGATTTCTCAAAGCGTCTAAGGAGGATAAAGCCACAGTCCAACTTGCAGCGAAAAAAGATAAGCCTAAAGTGCAGCGACCATCTAAAAAGCATAATGTCGAGCGCCGCAATCCTCCACCTAAACCAATGCTAAAGAAAAAGTCCCAAGCGGTTGAGGGAGAAGCAGACAATCAAGTTTAAGCTTATGGGTGCAGACTATACCCGCTTCTGGCCAGAGCGCTGCAAGCAGAAGCAGAATAATGTATAAAATTTGTCTCTTTAGCACTTTATAGTGGTCAAAGGGGCATTAGAGGACTCTTTCAGTTACATTCATCTCTTAAACCTTTATTATTTATAGTTCCGGCAAGAGAGCAACAAAAAAGAGAATCTTGGGGAAAGTGCGATCGCACCCAATTCCAAAAACAAACCTCGTGCGACACGAGGGTGTTACAGGGGAATTGGGGATATGGGGGCATAGCCCATTGGGTATTCAGTATTGAGCAATAGGAAGGTGCGATTGCTTAAATTTTTACGCTTTGTATGTGAATTTTTGTAATCAGATTTCTGCTTTTCGCGAAAAAATTGTTGAACAACTAGCTGTCTAGAAGCTTGACATACAACGCTTTCCTTGTCAGTATACTGAGGAAAGTTCAAGTAGGATTTCTATATTTCAAATAAATTCAATTACGTGGCAAAGAGCGTGTATATTCTGAAAAGTGTGATAAAAAAACACAAACTTATCAGGAGTTACAACTACTAACACATGAGTATTTCAACTTTTGCGAAAAAATTATCGACTGCTGCAATCGCAGCAACAGCCATTGTTTTGGGTATAGGAGCAGTAGCGCAAGCAACTGTTTTAACATTTGATGATATACCACCTATTCAAGACTCTGATCTAATTCCTAATGGTTACGGTGGATTTAATTGGGATAATTTTTACTACTTAAATGGTTCGCAGGATAATATCTCACTTTCAGGCTATGACAATGGTAGAGTGTCAGGAGACTACGTGGCCTTCAACGGTTCTGGAGACCCTGCCCTAGTAAGTGATGGTATTTTTGACTTCAACAGTGCTTACCTCACAGCTGTTTGGAATAATGGTTTGTCGGTTACTGTAGAAGGTTTTAAGAGCGGCGCAACCTTGTATTCAAAGACTGTGGTTGTAGATACAACACAGCCAACTTTAGTTAATTTTGATTATTTTGGTATTGATGAATTAAGGTTCAAGTCATTTGGCGGAGTTGAGCCAGACTATCTTGCAGGGAAGGGTATGGGGACACAGTTTGCGCTAGATAACTTTACCTTTAATGAAAAAGCTACATCTGTTCCCGAACCTACATTGCTACCAGCGCTACTGTCAATAGCTACTTTCAGTGCTGGTTCAGTATTAAGACGTAAACAGCTAAAGCAAAGTTAACTCAAACCTTGCACTTTGCTCAAACAATTAGAAGTTACAGCTATATAAACAAGAGCTATACTGACCTGGACTGAAAGCTTTACAATCTGTAGAGGCAGCCTTTGTTCGTACAGCCTTTCTAGAGTGTCAAGATTTTGTCAAAACCCTTAATGGTTTGGGCGTGGATGTCGGTAAACTCCACTTTTCCGACATCCTCCTTATTAAAAAAGCATCTAAGATGCTTTATAAAGGGCTAGATGCTTTTTATCTTCGCTTTACACAAGGAATTTTCTTGATTATTTGACCAACAACCGCGATCGCAACGATAACACCGCAGGCATCGTAGACTGACTATTTGGCATTGAGCCAAGATTGACGTATTTATCAATTGACAATAGTTTGCAATAACTCTTGAGTGGCGCGTCTCTCAACGGAGTAATGGCAATACGGTTCGGTTAAGCTCTAAGCAGTATTGATTACAGAAAAAGTAAGTGTTTCCAATTTAACTCCTGCCCCCTTATGTACTGGCTTCTTGGACGGAAACTTAGCCCTAGT
>NZ_JACJSI010000272.1 GCF_014698065.1 Nostoc flagelliforme FACHB-838 | reverse complement strand
TTCGACCTCTGTTATATTGCGTCACTTTTCTAACGCTAACTAGGCGATTAGAATAGCTGCGTAGCATCAGTTTCTGGAGAGAGCGTACCTTTTTCAGATTGCCCTCAGTTTTTGCCCTAAAGATTCGCTGTCTCAAATTCCGAACAATCCGATTGGCTTTGCGCCAGTTGACACAATTCCAATTAGTCTGTCCCTTGGTTCGGTTTACAGTTGCCTGCATCTAACTTACACCTCGGTTTGAAATCATTACAACGGATATTGGTTGACTCACCTGCTTCCCGTCAGCACCCTTTCGGGTTGGACATCTGCCCTATCCACCGGGTTATGGATTCCCCAAGCCTTTCGACTGGTGGCTTTCGCTTCTGGAAGTATCCTTGACCCACTGAAGAATTCGGCTTTCCTTACGGATTGCTTACTGGGTAAATCCCAGACTTCATTGGGGTTACTACGTTACGCACGGATGAGATGTAATTGGGTAGGGTGTCCTCTCTACACCGGAGTGTTTGGTGTCCCAGTTCAACTTGCATTGAGGAGTCAAACCTTGACTGAGTAGTTTCGGGGTATTCAGTACATTCACTCGTATCACCGTGTCAGCCTTTTCGATGACCTTTTCTTACGATGCCTCAATAAGGATTCATTTACATTCACCCATCCAATCTTTCCTTTGCCCGGTTACATTTTTAGGCTAAATGCTTCCTTGGGCTTTACTTTCCGCTTCACACACCACCGTTACCAGTGGCGCATGGGAATGTTAGGAACAGCCTTGGACACTAGACTGGAGGAATCGGTTCCTCACTCATCTTTTGGAAGCTTTGTATATAGGGGCTTCCAGCCCTTCGTGCGCCATCGTGTCGCACCCAAAACGGGAAAATTGTACGCGCTTGACTAAAAGCGTTATCCAGCAAGCATCTTAGCCCCTCGTTTTTCTATAGCACCCGTGAGCGGCTGTTTCCCCTCAGTTGATTGGTGCAGAGTACAGTACATACTTTGCGCTAATAAACCTATTGCATATAAAAAACCCTGGAAAAATACCAACTCTATCGAGATTGCAATTTATCCAGGGTTGTAAAGTATGTATTTATGTCTCGTAAAAACGTAAACTTAGTATTCCCAAAAATTTTGGGATTTGAACATTACATAGATGTCATCTTCAGGGGGTCTACCGAAATCAACCACAAAGTATATGCTCTTCTCTCTACCATCTAAATGGAAGTTACAAGATTGTCGGCTCAACGCCAGATCAATATATATAGGCAGTAATTACACGTAATGGCTCTAACGTGTAATAGGATTTCTTACTAAAGATGTTCTTCTTTAACCCCACCACCGTGACACATCTTGGATGGCATCAGCTGTATCTTTTACTGCTTGTTGACCACCTAAAGCAGGTATAGCAGGAGTTAATGCGTTTATATCACTAAGTAAATTTGGGCGAGTGTGAACAAATAAGATGTGAAGGGTATCTCGCCAGTGATTAAAAAGTGAAGTTTTTTGTATTTGTGAAAGTTTATCAGCCAAACTACTTAGGGCTTCGGCGCGAGTTGACTCAGACTGAATCTCCCTAGCAGCAGCCAGAGCCTCTGGTAACAACTCAGGTGGCAATTTATCAGCCAAACTACTTAGGGCTTCGGCGCGATATCTCTCATCCTGAATCTCCCTAGCAGCAGCCAGAGCCTCTGGTAACAATTCCGGCAATTTATCAGCCAAACTACTTAGGGCTTTGGCGCGATACTCCTCAGACTGAATCGACCTAGCAGCAGCCAGAGCCTCTGGTAACAAATCAGGTGGCAATTTATCAGCCAAACTACTTAGGGCATCGGCGCGACTTGACTCATCCTGAATCTCCCTAGCAGCAGCCAGAGCTTTTGAGAGTCCTAGTTGTTTTAGGTTTGGTGGCAGGTGATTGACTAGCTCTGTAAGCAAGTTTGCTTTCTGTCGTGGATTCGAGCTTTGTAGCACGTAAGCTAATCCTTGCTCAGGAGTCCAGACATTTTTTTGAACTAACGCAATCAGCAGTTCTACTGGTAGATTAGCTGCCAGACTATTAAGGGATGCAATAATCAAAGCATAGCGACACTGCAACCCAATAACTTGAGGCAGGGTTGTAAGAGTCCATGAGTCTTCTGCCAATTGCCAAGCACGAGCAACATCAGTTACAAAGTTGGCAGTTTGTCCCAAGCTCGCGCACGCTTCATACCAACCGTTACCTCCTGCTGGAGTTTCTTCTTGTAAAAGTTGATGTATCTGCAAAAGTTGGTTTGCTTGCTTGAAATGCCAAGTTAAATGAGCATGAATATAACCATCAGTAGGTAATGTATGCCATTGCCCTGATTGAGTTTTTTCTCGATAACGGTTTAATAATGCCGAATGGGCAGCAGTTAAACTCAATCCCAAGCCTGGTAGTTTTTCAGATTGATTAGGAACTTTCTCATCTGTAAGTAATCCAACAGCTACATCATGTATTAAGTCATGTAGCCTATAAGTTGGTTTATTATCAAACTGAATTGTTCCCGTTTGTAGTAATGCTTTAGACCTTAATTGACGCAATATTGTCAAAGCTTGTCTAGGATTAATACCCCAAAGCGTTGCCCCCATTGCATGGGTAATAACTACATCTTCTGGTAAAACTCCAAACCAAGCAAATTGTTGTAATAATTCTGGAGTTAAAGAATTCAAACTGAGATTAAAAGAAGCTACCAGAGAATACTTTTTGCGCTTTTCTTCACTACTACAGTTTACAAATAAGTCAAGTGTATCTAAATGAGCTATTTCTGCCCTTAAATCTTCTAACAATTCTGACCACGTTATTCCATCTGCGATCTGTGCTGCTGCCAATTCTAATGCTAAGGGTAAATAACCAACTGTTTCTGCTAAAAGTTCCGCCTGCTGTTTTTCTGCTTGGGTAAGTTGCCTTGGCTGTGGTTGATTTTCTAGAAGCTTTAGCGATTCGCTCTTTGTCATCACGTCCAAATCATAGCGGCTTGCCCCTGGTATCACAGCCTCTCGTGTAGTTACAAGTACCCGACAACCACCACTACCAACTTGAAAATATTCAACGTGTTCTGAATTCCAAGCGTCATCTACCACCAGCAAGACTTTCTTATTATAAAGTAATGTCTGCAAGTGTCTTTTTGCATCATCTGGTTTAATGGGTTTATAGTTATTGTCTCCCAAAGCCTGAATCCAACTACTTAATAATTGCAACAAATCGGGTTCTTTACTCAAAGTTGCCCACAAAACCCCATCTGTAAAACAAGCTTTAACATCCTCATCATGGGCTGTAGCCGCAGCTAATGTTGATTTTCCAATTCCACCCAATCCATAAATAGCAGTAACAACTAAAGTTCCTTGATTAAAAGCTCCTTGCCACAGTAAAACTGCTTTTACCGCTTGTTGCTGTGAGGGACGTTCTACAAAATTAGGTGCTAAAGGTGGCGCTTGGAAAGGAATGTCAATTTTTGGAGATTTAACTTTGTCCGTTCCCACTTCGGACGACTGGAGTCAAATGTTGAAAGTACTATTGCGTTGATCAATGCTTTGAGTTTGAGCTGCATTAATAGCTTTTTGGATATTTTGAATAAAAGCCGGAGCATCTGAATATTGAGATTTCTCCACCGCTTCTTTTATTTCTTTCAATGCTTCAGCTAAATTCAAAGGTGGATTAGTTTCTGCTTCTGCGGCCAATTCTTGTACCGCTTGATTGACTTCGGTATTAGCTTTAGCAGCAGATTCGACCTCCAGTACAGCCTTGCCATAATCGAGCGGTTGAGAGGGTGCTTTTTCAATAGCAATTACAGTATCGGGAGAGTGTTTTTTAAGGGTGACGAGAAACTGAGCAGTCTTCTCCCATAAAGCTTCGCCTACTTTTTCGCCAGTTTTTTCTAAAGCTTTAGTCGCAATCACAGTTCCAATTGCAATCGCACCAGCTGTTAATGGCTCCATCTCCTACCTCTTAAGCGTGGTATTATATTTTACTATTAATACATGGTTTCTGTTCTATATTACGCAATGAATGGAAGAAATATTTAGTGAGCTTATTGTTTAGGCTCATAATTCATACTGCATTACACGTAAGGGCTAATACGTGTAATCAAAGCCTCAAAGTCTTTTCAATTCATTCATGCAAGGGCGTGAGCGCTGGCTACTAACTCTATAAAAATACCCCCATGACGGGGGTGTACTATTCAAGGTAAATTAAGCTTTGGGGAGTTACGCTATTCAATTACACTAGACACCACTTTACGCGGCGTAAGGAAGGCAAGGACAATTGCCACCAATAACAATGCTGGAACATCACCAAAGAGGTGTCCACGTTCAGCAGGATCAATTACTGCTTGTACCGCCATAATTAGCCCGTGGACTAAACTTGACCAAACAGTGAACCAGATTAAACTGACGTTCGCTTCGGCTTGTCGAGAAGCCAACAGCAAAAAGACACCAAGCGTCGCATAAACACCAATGATCATTTGTTCATATTCGTACTGACCAGGTTGCCATAACCACCCTGATGCCCAAATTTTAGTCAGCGGATAAATAAATAAAAAGGCAATTCCGACAAGAATGAGAGCGATTTGTAAGTAACGATGACGCTCATCCATTGCTCTAACCTCTGCTATTTTTCGGTGCAGTTTCTCTCAAAAAAACTGCTGAGTTTGTAATATTATCCCCACTAGTGACACTTCAAAAATGAAGTGTTAGGAATTTTAATGCTTTATCCACTGCTTTAGCAAACGGCGTGAAGGCTCCCCTAAATTGTGCGATCACTCTTGATCCGCAAATTTCCAATCACTGGATAGACCGGGTTGCAAGTTTACCCTTGGTGTTTGACTTCCTAATAATCAGCCTAGGTCTGACGTTGCTTTTCTGGGTGTAAATATCTTGAGATTGTAGTGTACAGCATTCACGGATTCTACAGGCACACCTCATCTCTCCTACCGCTCCTCAGTCCTCCGTAATGAAGAATTTAAGTAATAAAACGGCATAGTGTAAAACTGCCCTTTTTATGGTAATTCTGTGGCAGTTCACGGCTGATTGATGGTAAATCTGTGGAATTTAAGCCAGAGGGAAGCATTGCCTTTTGGCAGTTCTATGTCACTTCTGTGTTGAATTTGTGGTCTGAAAAATTTGGAATTTTGACGCACAGTACGCCATCTTTGGCGGAAAGTTTTTTTGAAAAAAAGTGAGGATCAAAGTGAATTCAAAATCACTTTCATCAAAAAGAAGTACCAAACAGCTACATTAATACTACAAAACTAACTGTACAGTTCACTACTAGAACGCTGACTTTTAAAGACTCAATTCATCATCCTGCTGGCGTTGCTGTTGCTGCTGTTGCCTTAACTGCTGCCCATAATCGAGTAGCTGCTGATTCCAATCGTCAGCTTTGCACTTGAGGCGCTTGGACTGTGGCAGTAGTTCCTTAACAGCCCGTGCAGCTGCATTGCCAGAATCGTCCGAGTCAAAAGCCACTTGTACATTAGGAATATTCTGCAATTGCTCTACTGGTAAGCTTTTGGGATTATCTACCGCCATGTACAGCGTTCTATTGGGTGGCACGTCGCCTCTAAGCTGATATTCCAGCATGGCAAAAGACACGGCATCGATGGGCGATTTCAAAAGCACCACTTTCTCTACAGGATCTGTTGGCTGTCCGCCTAAGCGGAAGTGAAACCAGCCCTCACGCCTAACTGTTCCTTTCTCGTAGCCCTTAAACGTGTTGTTCTCGCCCCGTGTCCCCCGCAGGAATGCTCCTATTGCCTGGGGTTCTTCGCTAAGATTCCGCATGACGAACACAGCGTTTTGCTGATCATCAGCGTAAACTAACCCCCTTTTATGCAGAAGTTCCACAAAGTTTGATGGTATCCCCCGTTTCTGGGTCAGGTAGTTGGAGACAGAAGACCACTTGCTTTTATCCTCAACAGGTAGCCTGAATTTGTCGCGTGGTTCTAACTGAATAATCTCAGCAGCCACTTGACGACTAAATGCTATCGCTGCTCGTTCTGCCCCAGCTTCACCAAATCGCTCATGCAACCAGACGACTGCCTGCCGCAGATTGCAATTGTTGACGTGCATCACCAAATCAATTGCACCACCTGAGCCTTTCTGTTGATCGGGGGCGAAATCGTAGAATTTGGGCCCATCTATATTAATGATGTGTCCGTGACCCTTCCATTTTCCTTGGCTATTGTGTAGCCCCAATTCCCAAGCCACATCAACAAGTGGCAAGTCGCGCAGTTGTTGGGTTTTCAATTCCAGCGATCGTACAATTTCTTCTAGCCGTTGTCGTTCCTTCTCACTGGCTCTTGCCCGTTGCTCTGCACTCTCTAGTCGCTCCTGCATGAAAGCGCGGTCAGCCAGTTGGTGGTTGAGGACATGGAATTGGTGATCATTCTGAATCCGGGCAACGTAATTTGTAGCTGATTCAAAAGGTTCGGGTTCAAGTTTTTTATTCGACCAGATGGCAGTGAGTGGTTCACTATTAACAGCTTGGTAATATTCTTTGACTTTGGTGTGGGTTGCCTTACTGCCCTTAACCCCTCGTTCAATGCCCAAAGGAGCAAGTGCAGCAGCATAGCTATCTTGGAGTTTGGATAACTTAATGCTGGCAGCGCGACCATTACCCCCAAACATTTCTTTGTGGCTTAACTGCTTGGTTTTCTCGTTGATCGGTACAACATAGGCATGAATGTGAGGAGTAGCTTCATCCAAATGCAATTCTGCCCTGACGCACTTATCACCATAGTTGTTGACTAACCAACTGCGAGAAGCCTTAACAAAGTCCAACATTCGGGGATTATCCCATTCCCCCGCATTTGATGGATTATCGGGGCGAAAATATTCTGGGGATGCTGAAAGAAAAATATCGCTACACAGCACGGCATCCTTGCGCGGTTTGTGTAAAGTTGTGTTGGCTATCTTGTTTTTCACCAAAACTTCAAGCGGTGAATCATCCTCCATGCCAATCAGCCGGATATTTTTTTTAGTGGTGTCGGCATTTGGGGTATCTTGTAAACGTGCGGTATGCTTCTCGCTGCCGCCAATGTTGCCGAAAGACTTGAGTTTTTCAACGCGCAGAATCGCTAAAGCCACCATTGTTTTTTCTCAATGTCAACAGGTGTGCCAATGGGGTGCAAACTCCCCGCAGGGGCGAACGCAACTTCTGTGTTCTGAGCGGAGCGAAGAATGGGCGCAGCCCACCCGCAGGGCACGGAAGTGTAGTGAGTACACCACCAACATGGTACACCGAAGCGAAATTCCTCCGCCATTGTCCCCAACCGCACAGTCATAGTCTCTGTGCTGTCACTGCGCTTGTGGCTACTACCGCAGTTCAAACGTAGGCGACAAGCGCAAGCGCGGCTATTTTACTGCTCTTAGTGCCGCACTTACATCATCTGCTTGTTGCACAGCCTATGCACAATTTTACTGTCTGGTAATTGGGCAGAAAATCTCGTTTCTTTTGACTAATTGCACAGCTTATGCACAGAAAACGCCGTTAAGTTGTGCAAACTTGACACAAGCTGATTGGGCAATATTTCGCTGCTTACGCTAAAGTGCAGTTACCCCTCAAATATCAGCATAAAAATGGTCTCACATATTAATCTTGCTGTATCTATAGATGTCGGTGGCTCTGGCACAAAAATTATTTATAAGGCTAATGGTTGGAAGGAGCCACAGTTAATAGTCATGTCTCCTGATGTGGAACAGATAACTAAGGCTGATTTTCAACGTTATCAGGACACTCAGGTGTGGAACGGTATGCCTCTGCCAGAACACCAAGCCTACTTAGAATGGCAGGACAGCATCTTTATTGTGGGCGAATTTGCTAGTGAATTTGCTCTTGTGGATCGGATTCATGAGCGCAAATACGAAAATGCTTTATATAAGGTACTGGCGGCGGTGGGTGTAATTCTACAAAAACATAATGTCGCTATCAAAAAGCG
>NZ_JACJSI010000271.1 GCF_014698065.1 Nostoc flagelliforme FACHB-838 | reverse complement strand
TAAGTCGGAAATTTCGATTCCGTAGGCGAGGCAGTTTTCATTCATGCCTCTTAATCTACCATTTACGTGTACTTATTTTTTACAGTAGCAGGATAACTCCTGTGAACGTTTACAGGAGCAGGATGATGAATTGAGTCTTTAAATAGTCAACGTTCAAGAGAGTGAACTGTACAGTTAGCTTTGTAGTATTAATGTAGTTTTTAGTAGTTAATTTTGATTCAAGTGATTTTGAATTCACTTTGATCCTCACTTTTTTTCAAAAAAACTTTCCGCCAAACGTGGCGTACTGTGCGTCAGAAAATGACATTAATTTTTGGCTGGAGCATAATATCACTACAACATTTAAAAATGCATAAATTCTGGCATTTTCCATTGATTTGCCATTGAGATGCCATACCCATGCCATTGAAATGCCATAATTGAGCCAGTTTTAACCCTAATTCTCAATAGTGATAATTAGTTGATAATTGAGGTTTCCAAATTCCATTGATTTGCCATTGAGATGCCATTGGCGTGCCATAAATCAGCCATAATGGGAGCCAATTTTTGATAATACATAAAGAAGCCAAAATTGAGCCATTGGGGTAAGTTTTTAGTTCGTATGCGAAGTTTTTTCAGATGAACTCTCTAGCGTTTACTAATTTGTGGCAGTCAAAAAGAATGACGATATGTGGCAGTCAAGAAAAAAATGAAATTGATAATGAGCTAGGGGTGAGCTATGTCTACCCCAAAATCGGACATACTAGAGTGAGTTATTATCATTAACTTCAAGTACAGTCCTGTTTATTGTGGATGCCAATTCAATTTTGCAGCGAGCTTTAAGTGACTTCTGCTCACAAGTACTTTTTGATACAAGTTTTGTGGCGAAGGCGTTTAAGCAGATACACTTCATGAAACGCGAGTTTGGCAAAGGGTATGCCTTAATTAATGTTGGAGAGTTTCGCCCAGACATTGGTGAATTCATTCACCCAGAAAAAGATGGGCTTGGAACTTTGTGGCTGGATGAAGAGACAACTCATCAATATCTAAACAGCGAAATGGCCGCTAACGTTTTGAACGTTGTCGATCACGAATCCTGCCCCCCTCACCACGAAGTTTTCATTTTCATGGGCAGTATTGATAATGGCGATGCAATAAAAGAAGGTCGATACAGTGTAGCTGTCATGAGTTTCAATGTTGCTGACCCCTACCGCATCAAACCCTCATCAATTACATCTAAGCAAATTGAAAAACGGTTGCGACGGATGGCGAATAGCGGAGTACGTCTGTTAATTATAGATACCTCTAATCCTGATTTTATGGGTAAGAATCTTGCAAAATGGCTGCGTGAAATCAAAAGATTAGGAAAATACGCGGATCAACACTTTAGCGTCATGATAGATGCTACTGATGAGTTTCCAGCAGAACTCCCACCGGATTTACAATCGGACTGCTGGACTATCAGGTTTGGTAAGTAAGGGAGCGACTGCATTGCACGTTCGACTAACAATGTGGAATTAATAATTTTAGCTGTTTAAAAATTGAGAAATCACTCTGCTGCACCTTAATTAAATCACCACAATGCATCGAATTTTAATATTTGGCAATTCCGGTTCTGGAAAAAGCACTCTTGCAAATAGACTTGGTAAAGACTTCAGGATTCCAATTCTTGATCTCGATACTATCGTTTGGGAACCAAATCAAATTGCCATCCGGCGGACTCAAAAGGATTCAGCAAAGGATCTACAAGACTTTATAGAAAATAATATTTCTTGGATAATTGAAGGCTGCTACAGTACGCTAATCGAAGCTGCTATCCAATTCTCAACTGAAATTTATTTCCTAAATCCCGGCATTAGTAAGTGTCTTGAAAATAACCGCAATCGACCTTGGGAGCCGCACAAATTCAAATCAACCGAGGAGCAGGCACAAACATTCGAGTTTCTACAGAATTGGATTCAACAATATGAAGAACGCTCAGATGAATTCGGTTATTCATCCCATCGTTCAATATTTAATCAATATAATGGCAGAAAACATGAAATTATCGCATAACCCAATCATCTCAAATTACGGGGACATCACAATGAATCGAAAAGAGTTTGAGGCTCTTATTACACGTAATAGCCCTTACGTGTAACTTGATACGGTCGGTGTGCAACGGGATTGTTGGGTTGCTCAACTGCATCTCAGACTTTTGGTATCCATCCAACCATAAGCCACTTCAATTAACGGTTTTCCACCAATTTCAAGCTCTTTTTCATGAACTGGATACAAATAACATGAAGCAGCCCAACGGTTCACTTGAGCGACTGTAAGTAACCTCAAACTCAGCACCAAGCTCCTTAAGCAGTTCGCTCCAAGCGAATTGTTATACCGTCGTTTCCACAGGACGACTCATTACATAGACTGCATGGGTTTTATTACCAAATTGTCGAGGTTCCGTCTTGCGGATAACCTTGAATCCCAAGCTCTTCCAAAACTGTAAGCCTAACTCATTGGCTTCAACCACAGACAATGATACTTGCTTGACTCCCTGTGCTGATACCCAATTTTCAAACGCCTGATAAAACTCTGAACCTAATCCTTGACCTCGCTGCTCAGGACTCAACATCATCAACCCTAACCACCACGTCTGATTGTCTGGGTAGTGTCGAATCGATTCAATCATTCCTAACAGATCATTCTGTGGATTGAACAATCCAAAAATATATTTGTCCTGGGTCGTTTTTCCATCTGGCACAGCATCAAATTCGTCACGCGCTGCCATTGGTGAAGGCAGTTGACCATCGGTTAGAAGAGCAAACTCCGTGCATTGCTCGTAGAGGCTTTGCAGCACTGCCGCGTCCTCTGGTTTGAGGAGCTTTGCTGAGTAACCAGGACGATTTAGAGCGAAACTTGCTGAATTATTCATGCTTTATCACCAACAATATTTGTGATCGCCCCCAACTTACCATTGATAAGTAAGTCAGCAATTTCAAAAGCATTTTCCCATTGCACGTTTGAGCCATTACGTGTAATTACTGGCTATATATATTGATGTGGCGTTGAGCCGACAATCGTGTAATTTCCGTTTAGATGGTAGAGAGAAGAGCATATACTCTGTGGTTGATTTCGGCAGCCCCCATGAAGATCACATCTATGTAACGTTCAAATCCCAAAACTTTTGGGAATACTAAGTTTACGTTTTTACGAGACATAAATACATACTTTACAACCCTAGATAAATTGCAATCTCGATAGAGTTGGCATTTCTCCAGGGTTTTTTATATGCAATAGGTTTATTAGCGCATAGTATGTAACCTGAGTTCGGGTTAAGCCAAAAGCTAAAAAGCTTATTATGTAAGGATTGAGCCAAGCTCTAAGTGTTTAAAGAAGCGATTAAAGTTGAATCATTTTATCAATAAGGTTCACAAATGAGACTAATCTCAACAACATGACTTATTGATAACAAGTTAAACCGGGGCTTTGGAGCAAACAACGAGAAATAAGGGGTTTTGAGGATTTATTATCCCGAACTCAGGTTATTTTATGGACAGTCTACACCGCTTGAAGCCCCATTCTTTCGTTGAGAGACGCGCCACTGCACTTTTGTGGCGAATAGTTATCAATTGATGTGACTAGCTTTTAGCTGTTCTCTACACTAGTGTCAAAGTTACTATTTTGCAGTAAATGAGATTCTCGGATTTGAGTTTCGTTTAATTCATCTTTATAGCGGTTCAACACTTTTAGGGTTTTATTGACTTCTTCCAGGTAGGGGTCAGTTTCTTCTAATTGTTGAGCATCCAATTCTAAGAACTCAATAACCTTGGACAATGAGGGCAAAATACTTTCCATTGTTGATTTGTGCTGCGAATCACAGCACGCGAGTAAAATTACTACTGACACTTTTCAAGCTTATATACAAAGCTTTAGAATAATCAGCCTGATTTCATACATAGCAATCTAGCTACTTCGGTTACGCCAAGGTAGCGATCTCTTGTCAAGAAGAGCGCCTACGCGCCCCAAAACCTTAATTTGACGTGAGCGCCAGTCAGGGCTGACTGGCATCACCGTGCCAAAAAAGGTTTTTTGTACAAATCGAAAATTTCAAGTGTCTGAAACGATGATTTTTCTTTTTGTTCAAACTTGATCAAAACTAGCAGCATAACCATAGTTCCTTCACCAAAAAGCACTTCTTGAAAGGCTTACCCCATCTGAGTTTCAGTCTTAGCATACAATTTACCCGGTTTGACAGGGTGACGCCAGTTTTAGTTTTTAGCCTTAACTGAACCGTATTGTCCCTGCATGGTATTGAGCTTTTTTAGCTTTTTATTGATAATTTAGTCCTTTCAAAGCAAGCAAATATTGAAAGTATCGCTACGAAAGACACAGAAGGCCTAAATTTTACCCCGCATTATATTCTGGCTGAACGATATCAAAACAATTGACAATCAAATCTAAATTTTGCTCATTTTAAATTTAAATATTTTCTTGTATGGTTCTGTATAATATTCTGCCTGAACATATCAAAACAATTGACAATCAAATCTAAATTTTGTTCATTTTAAATTTAAATATTTTATTTTAAATTTTTGCTAACAGTAGCATTTGTTGTTTTTTATTTAGAGTTTTGGTTAATTAACATTTATTCAATTAAAGGATTTTAACTTATCCTTAACTGAATTATAAACACTTCTAAACTAGCTGTCAAAAATAAATATTTAGTTAGATAATATAGCGTTTCTTTATTGAAGATGAAAGTCAAAAAAATGCTTTCATTTATGCCCTTGATCTTCCTCATTATGCAGGAATTTCAGTTTGAGTAATATGGAGTTTGATTCTGATGGCAACTTCTGAGAATAGCAACAATTTAACTGGTAATAACAATTTTTCCTTCAGTGATGGAAAATGGCAGTCCCCCGATGGCAGCACTTTAGATGGTGGCGCTAGCGGTGGCTTCGGTGCTGGTGGTGCTGGTGGTGCTGGTGGCTTCGGTGCTGGTGGTGCTGGCAGTGCTGGTGGTGCTGGTGGTGCTGGTGGCTTCGGTGCTGGTGGTGCTGGCAGTGCTGGTGGTGCTGGCAGTGCTGGCGGTGCTGGTGGTGCTGGTGGCTTTGCTTCCTTCATCGGTGGTGGCAACTCATCCACAACCAGTGAAGATGGAAAGTACAAATATAATTACGAACGACCACTCGACGAGCGGGCTTTAACTGATACTAATAACCCGTTCAATCAATTGATCGGAGTCATTGGCGGTGACACCAGCGCATTAGGTGGTAACAACCCCTTTGCTGGTGCTATCCCCGCTGGTGGTGCTAACAATGCCGCTGCTGGCGGTAGCGCATCTGGTGCTAACAATGCCGATGCTGGCGGGAACCTCCCCGGTAATTTACCATTTGGTAGCACTCCCCCCTCCAAGGAAAGTGGTAGCAACCTACCTGAAACTGGCAATGGTCTACCTGTACCTTATAAGAGCGACAACTGGATATCTGATATTCAAAAATTAGATGGTGCAGATGCTACCGAGAACAGTGGCCAAGGTAACGGTAACTGGTTATATGGTAGCAAAAACACAACCAACGGTAATGGTAACTGGGGTTTTGGTAACGAGAACACAACTAACGGTAACGGTAACTGGAACTATGGTGATGGCGGAAAAACCGAAGGTAATGGTAACTGGGGCTTTGGTAACGAAAACACAACCAACGGGAACGGTAACTGGAACTTAGGCAATAACAACGACATCCTTGGTAATGCCAATACACTCCCTGGTAGTAACAATGACATACTTGGAAGTGGCAACACTGCCAGTGTAAGTAACAGCAATTTCCTTGGAAACCGGATTGAAGCCAGTGGTGATGGCAAAACACTCATTGGTAATGAAGGCTGGAATTTCTCTGTTAGTGGTGAACTGGTATCGCTAGGTAGTACTACGCCAAGCCCAGCTATAGGCACTGATGTCAATAGTTTACTCAACAGTCCTGACCTTGTATCATCCGCTATGTCAAATCCAGGCTACAACAACCCGAATTATGATTTCTCTGCCATAGCCTAAAACTGGCGTTGCAGACAGGAACTAAATGCTACATTCATTACACTCTAACCCTACATCGTCTTCACACGCGGTTGTAGGTTTTTTTTGATATGCCCAACCTTCCCCAACTTTACGGTACAAGGTTGTTTTATTAATGCACACGGTATTTACTTGCTCTTCATCCAATGGGGTTTCAACTGTCGGTACTGCTTGGGTTGACTCCGGCGAGGTAAATTCAGCAGATGCCATGATTAATTGTTAATAGGAGAGAAATTGCGGTCTAATTCAATCTTAATTGTCTATCGAGTGTCTACATGACTGGCGGCATTGTCGATGCTGTCGCCTGTTGGGGCGGGGCGTGGATGTTGGGAAATAAGATTATCACGGCATCACGGCAAAAGCTGAACACACAAAGACTTGATCCCTAAAGCAACGGGACTTCAAAGTGCTTCGGAAGAAAGAAGCGCAGGCATCGCACTTCTTGGGAAACGGGACTATCACGCCATCCATTCCACCCAATCGGGGGCAAGAGCCACCAGTTGAGCAAACTTGTTCGGGTCAACATCCTCAAACTCCAGCATCACGCCGCAACGCTCATCAATCGTTAACGTACTCAGTAATTCTTTAACTGATTCTACACCGTACTCCACCCTTTCAATCGCCAGTCGAGCATAATATTTAACCCGCTCCCACCAAGAATCACTGAGTTCTTCATCTGTGTCCATACCCCCCCGATTATTACTTCCATCTTCATTAATGGGGGGTGTGGACGGCGGGTTAATCCCATACTGAGACTGCATTCTAGCTGCATAAGCGGCATCTCGCTCAAGTAACTCTTGGCGTTTGCGTTCCTTCTCCTGCCGTTGACGAAGCCGATACTCTAATACCTTCTGGGCAAACTCTACAGCCTCAGTATTGAGCCGATAGTACCTAACGCGCTTACCATCTTCAAGCGGTCGCCGTGATTCGGTGGACAGTCCGAGTTGAGAAAGATACTGCCCCAAAATCCACATAGGAGATTCATCGAGGGGAATGGTCAGGTTGAGAATGCCTTTAACGTGAAATGCGTTGCGTTTTGAGAACTCTGCTAAAACTTGAATCATCGCTTCGTCCCCTTTAATCTCAACCCCAGACATGAGATCCATCAACACCGCCCTCAATCCCAGCCGATGACGCATAAGCCAGGAGGTAGAATGGTTACTCCAGTCTGTGCAGATAGCCAAGCGATCGCGCTCTGATTTATCCCGTTCGGCAACAACAGCCGGTGGTGCAACAAACTCCCGCCCCTGATCATCGGTAATCATTTCCCCAGGCGTTGCCAATATTGCTTCCAGTGCGACAATCTTTTTAATTAAGCGTCCTCCATCATCTTGCTCAACCAGTTCCGGGGTAACGCTCATCCCGTAAGTGTCTTGTATGCGGAACTTCTCACACTCCAAAACCTCTTCTGGCTTGAGATAGTCTTGGTGCTGCCTAGCCGTATAAGTCCTTCTATCAATACCTTTGGCATTAGCAACCTTGCGAAAATGTTCTTCATCGATGGCAATACCTGCCGCTTTCATCCACCGGGAAGCCCCCTCATCGGTTGCATCACCCACAGGCGCAATAGTATTACCCATTTCTTCTAAAAGCGATCGCAGATCAGCCCGAAGATTATTAATCGACCAATTCCGTTGCCCCTCAATCTGACAACTAGCATCCAATGCCCAATCCTTCTCTGCCCCACGTTTGCCCGTTTCTCGGTTAATGCGAATCAGAAAAGCGGTCATCTCATTCGTTTGGAGAATCCTTTCCTTGATGCGACGGGCATTAGTTTCGGCGTAACCAAAGGGAGGACGCGGAGCAACCCAAACATACATGGGGACATTTGGACGATACCGCCATAACTGCTGGGCGCATTCTGTAGCCGACTGCGAGACAGCATGAAACACGCCAAACACGGCATCAAAATGATAGCT
>NZ_JACJSI010000270.1 GCF_014698065.1 Nostoc flagelliforme FACHB-838 | reverse complement strand
GAGTCGATTTACTAGTGCAACATTTGAAGCGACATAATACTTTGTCAATGGTAAATGCTCCAACAGATGTAGCTCAAGGCTTTGCCCAAATCTGGACTCAGCACACTGGGCAAACCTATACGCCTGAAATGACCCTATCTGCCTATCGCTTGGAACAGCTTGGCTCTTTCACCTGGGCAGCAGGTCAATTACGAAAAGCAGCTGTTGCTGATATACCTCTGGTAAGCCAATGGTATGCTGCTTTTTGCGAAGAAGCCTTGGACAGGCCAACTACCGATAGTCAGAATTGGGCAACTCGTCAAATTAATCAGGGTCATGCCTTTGTCTGGCAAGATGGCGACCCAGTTTCGATGGGATGTAGAATCGGACAGACTGCCAACGGATTTCGAGTCTCGATCATCTTTACTCCAAAAGAACATCGACACAAAGGCTATGGAAAAACCTGTACGGCAGCACTGACTCAACAGTTACTTTTTGACGGTCAGCGTTACTGCTTTTTGTATGCTGATAAAAAGAATGCTTTAAGCAACTCAATGTATGAAGCAATCGGCTATAAACTGATGGGAGAAACGCAAAGTTATCGTTTTGCTACTGCTGACTAATTTATGCATAAGGTTGATTTAAAATTTTAACAGTAAACTACTAAACAATCTGTACAAATTTTTCATAGATTTGCGATAAAATTCCATATATTTCTTAAAAGACAAATGTGCGACCTCTACGTATGCAAAAACTCAAATTGGTGGGAAATTCAGATTAATGCGTAAGTCCGTCCAAGTATAACTAATATTCAACGCGACCGCAGGCAATATACCTATAACTATCAATGGAAAAAACCTGTGGTTATGATGGTAAATGAAGGAAGCCGCAGTAGTAAAGAAATTCTCGCATTCAGCTTTCAGGAAGGGAAAATTGGGCCAGTTATTGGCACTAAAACTGCGGGAGCAGTAGTTGCTGGTCGCCCTTTTATAATGCAAGATGGTAGCCTGCTTTATGTAGCAGTCACAAATGTGTTTCTTAACAATAATCAAAGGTTGGAGGGTAAGGGCGTTACACCAGATATTAACGTTCCATTCTCTTTAGAATATGCTCAAGGAGCAGATCCTCAAAAACAGAAAGCTATAGAAACTTTGCTACAGACACTATAGTTATTGGCGGGGGCTAGTTTGTGTTGATTTTTTCGCCAAGATAAGCTTTCAAAAAGTTATTTGCTTGTGCTTACGTTTTAACCTCCAAGCAGCATAAAAAGCAGCAATTGCAAACACACTGAATGGTAAAGTTGGTTCAGGAACAGGCTTGACTGCTATTAAGATTCCTGAAGTGTTAATAGAGATATTGCCGCCATTACCACCAGTTAAGGCTGTGCTTGCGCTAGTGGGAATTTGAGCGCCACGACGCAGAAGCAGTAAATCAGTTTGTAAGTTGATGTCGCCACCGTTACCTGATGCAGATTGAGCGTTGAGTGTGCCACTGTTATCTAAGGTCACTCTAGGTGAAGTGACGATAATATCTCCAGCAGTACCCGTCGTACTTTGGGAGTTAACAAATAAACCACTGTCCAAATTAGAACTATTGCCAGAAATGGTGAGAAAATCAGCACTATTAACTTTAAGTGTGCCTGCATTTCCTTGCCCAAAAGTTACGGAAGTAATTTGAGCGCCATTTTGTAAGGAGAATGAATCAGAATTGATAGTAATATTTCCGGCATTTCCAAGTCCCGAAGTTGAGACAGTAACTTTAGCGTTCGCATAATCAACGATACAAAAGCTGAAACCGAAAGCGATAGCCACTGAAGCACCCCAACAAGTAAAGCCCAAACCTGACATTGCTTGCCTCCACTAATAGCAGCAAAATTTAGTTAAGCATAAATCAAGTTACTAGCTATTAATTAGGCTACTAGGTTTTTGCCTCAAAACTCCGATTTTTCGCAAAAACTTGAAAACTTTACAAAACGTTATTTTATAAAGTTCTCAAGCTACCGTTGACGCTATCGAACTTAATGGAGTTCACTTCCATCCTTACGGAGCAGATAGCGAGCGCTAATCAACTTTAAGACTACTCTACCTATTTCTGGATGCGTTTTCTCAATGACTGGTTGCACAACAACGCCTTCCATGATGCAGTCAGGGCTGACTACACTATTGGCATTATTGAACTGAGACACCGCTTCCCAAGTGTAGGCACCGATATAAAGCACAGGTACTCTCGGCAAAGAAAATTCCTCGCAAAAAGCCACAAAATCGCTGTAATTGAGAAAATAATTGCCACGCCGCACAGCAAATATAGCAATTCCAATCTTGCCATTATTTAAGCCATATTTGATATCTTGTACGCCGTAAATTCCCCCAAAAATTTGAGTTCTTGGCGGAAGTTTCTGGAAAGTTTCGTTTTCCTTGTAAGCACGAATGTAAACTAATTTATTGTTGACTTCACTGTTTTTCCAGAAGTAATTATGGCTGCCAATTTTAGTTATGCCATCAGCATCAACTAAGACAGTGAAGTTAGTTCCGTGCAACTTCTCTGATACAACAACTTCCTCACCTTCAATTAGTATGTTTTTGTAACGTTTTAGGTTTTCTGGGCTGGGGAATTTATAATGTCCAATAAAACTTTCTACTTCCCCGCTCATTCCTTGAGGAATTGGATATTCGTACTTTGTTACACCAAAATACTCCGTGTAGTCGTCTCCAATATTTCCAATAAAGTTATTACCAACGGGAATAAGTAAACCTTCAGAAAAAATTCCGCGAAGTTTAGCAGCATACAGTTTTTTCGAGTAGTAGTTACGAATCCCAAACTCATCCAAAAACTTTTCTGGAATAACACTATCAATCGGAAAATAAAAAGCTAAATCTCCAGCGTGAAGCTTGCCTTTGGTTATAATTACTTGATATCCCATATTTTCAATAGAGACAATATCTAACCTATCAGCATTGGGATGAGGATTAATGGTGTTGATTTTGACAACTTCAACTTTAAAAATACTCATAGTTCACCTCTTTTTGAAAGAACAGATTTTAGAAAAACTCTAAATTGAATACATAGTATGGGCGCACATCTGTGCGTTCTTATTGGTTTAGTCAGGTTTAACCAATTGCAATACTTGCCAGGTTTTGGGGATAAGGGAAAGGAAAAACCCTTAACGCAAACCCAGTAACCCTTTCCCAAAACCAAACTTTAGGTTAGAAATGTATAAAGCGAGTATTATTGCGACCAATTGGCATGTTGGTCAACCTATACTCTTGATTCCTCTGAAAGTGCTTTTAACTTTAGAAATAGGTGTTTGGTTTTTCTTACTTCTAAACGCAAGTCCCCTGAAATTACCGAACATGGCTCTATCAAATCAGTTAAGTCTAGCAACGTTGTGCAATTTTCACACTCATCTCCCCTGGCTGATCCATACCTGCAATGGGGGCAAGTTTCAACAATGTATCTATCCGGTAAAAAACGTTCATACTCAAGAGAATAAACGAGATTTATTTCCCGTTCTTCAATGAAACCGTTTTTATAAAGTTGCTGATAAAAATACTGGGTTAGCTCGTGGTTACAAAGTGATGAGTTTCGACCAAAGTAGCCAAACGATAAACCAAGACGAATGTAGATTTCAGCTTGGATTTCATGCAGTTTCTGGGAGAAAGTTTCTCCATCTAATCCTGCTTCTTCTGCTGTTATTTCGGTAGGTGTAATATATTTGTCGAGTAGCACAGATTAACAGAACTGTTTCCCCTGGCTGTCTCAAGAATCGGGCATACACATCTGCTGGAAGCATCGAACCTACTAGGTTCTCTAAATGCTTGATGCCATTAATATAGGTAAGTGCGCTGGTAATAAGGCACTTTACCCTATTATTACTCGTGTTTTCAAACGGTGTTGATAGAGTGGAGAATTTACTATACCCCTGTGAGGACTTTCATCTGAGATTTGTAGCTTTTTCATAATACAAAATATTACTTGTAGTGTCAATATGCTAGTAGTTGAAATGGTAATTGCTACCGATTCCAATCAACCAACACCCCATCCACAATCGCAATCCCCCACTGCGGAAACTTCGCCAGCAATTTCTTGATCACAATTTGCAAAGCCGGATCATCACTCCAACACTCCTGCAAAAAGTCAAACCCCGGATTATCGCCCGAATTCGCCGCTCGATTCAGTTTTTCTCTTCTTACAGGTCGCACATTTGACCTCGCTACAATCGCCTCATGCGACCATTTCTCAGGATTTGGCACGGGCGTGGCGGAACTTTGACCCTCATGAGCTGCTTTGACTTCTACACCTGAAACTGAATTTTCAACCAACAACGAAGTGGGATTACCCTGTTCTAGCTGCCCCTGCTTCTGAGTTTGATTAATGATCGCTTCCTTGGAAGAGAATTCATTTTGTGCGACAGACGCGGCGGAACAAGTACCTTCATGAAAGTCTTTTTGCTCAACGCCACAATCCTGCTTTTCAACGAACAACATTCGCGCAGCGTCTCGTAGAGAAACAGATTGACTCGGTGCAGCTTCCACTAGCGCCAGCGTCGTACAGTCCGTTACAGCAGGTAACTCTTCCTCCTTCTCTGACACGCCCTCGACAGACTGAGGCGACGCGACCCCCAAGGGAGCGATCGCCGCCTCCTCACAGTGCGAAATTTCGGTAAGCGTGTCAGAGACACAGTTCACGAACTCTTTTGAAGAGTTCGTGAACTGTTCCTGAGTAGTTCGTGAGGTTTCCTGAAACTCTTTCTCTGACTGACTTTCACCTGAGATAGATGCTTTATACAAAGCACGCATTTCTTCACAGCTAGCATCTATCTCTGAATCCCCAGCATTTGGTTCTTGTTTTTGAGAATCTGGTTCTTGTTTTTCAGTATTAGCTTTCTCCCAAAATTCCTTCATTCGGCTACCATGCAAATTCTGCACCATCCACTTCACTGTCTCCCGTCCATCCTGAATTGACTTGTCCGGCTTGAAAATGAATAGTCCACTGTCGGAGAGAATTTTCTTCGCAGAGATAAAAGTACTGTACCCCAAAGCAGAAGTTAGAGGCATCCACCGAGAACCGTAGGGGTCAGCCGTCCAGCACTCTTGCCACAATTGCGTAACAGAGGGCTTTTGCTGCGAAGCCCACAGCATATCTTGTATGGGAATAATCACATGAAGCCTTTTATATGGTGACTGTGGTTTAGGGGCAGCAGACTTTTTGGGCTTGGGTCTTGTAATAGTTGCAGTCATTTTACAATCTCCTATTTATATTGATGCACGGAAATTTCCCCCACTGTGACGCGGGGCTTGGTACTTGTATTCGGTTGTCTAAAAATTTACTAGTACATTGAAAGCCTATTGAGGCTGCCAGAAGCGCAACTCATCTCGGAAATACCTATCAGTCTTTTTCGATTGCTCTTTCCAGCAATCCCAGGCAACCACCAGTTCCTCGCCTAAATCCTCTACAACCTCGCCCCTCTCGACATACAAAGTACGGTAGGGGTCAGCATGAGACACGATAGAACCAACGCCAATAGTGTCCGGTTGTGAGGATGCGTTTTGTAGAGCAGTAATTAAATCAGTCTCTTGGGTGGTTAATTCCGCCCAGTAATCTTGTTTAATCACTTCGTACTCTTGGGCAACATCCCAAAACTCCTGCCAAGTACACCTAGGTTTAGCTAGCACTGCTCTAATCTCACTAACCGCCTGAGGCAACATTTCCAATTGTTCGGCTCGATAAGCGATCGCAGTTGGTGTCGGCTCACTCCCCAGGATTATCGCCGCAGCTTCGAGCGCTTGGGCGTTGTTCATAGCACTGGCAAGATTCTTCAACGCCATACCCATAAGTCGTAAGCATTCCTGTGCATTCTCTTTTGGGGGTTCATGGGCTAGCGATCGCAGGTCAATAGTTTTCTCCAAAGCTTGTTTCACCTGCTTGTTCAACGCTTTACTCGCCTGTTGGGTCATGGTATTTCCCCACTGCTGAGAAGGGCGTTCTTCTACGGCGTGTTCTAATTCCTGAATCCGTTGGTGGAGTTGTTGATTCTCAATTTCCAGTTTCCTCAACCCTTCCATCTCATCTAAGCGTTGCTGTAACTGGATGTTTTGCTCTTTCTGGTGCTTGTACAGGTTTTGCAGAGATTGGATTTGTTCTTTAGCTTGTTCTTCTGCTCTGTCCGATGCTTCTGACTTTAGTCCAATTCTCAATTCGTTAGAAAGTCGCTCTAACTCTTGCTGATGCTGTTCTTTAATTTGGGCAATTGCTTCAGTGTATTCTGGTGGATAGTTCTGTTCTCTGGGGAATGGGACACTGGGGGCATCTAGATCCGCATTGTTAACCAACAGCCTCTCACCATCAGGGAAAGTGACAATTTGCTGCCAACGATTTGGCGCGTCTGCCTCAATCACTCCCGACTCTCCATAACGAGGATGTTCTGGTGATAAGACAGTCACAGAATTACACAATTGCGTTTTGGGGTTTTCGCCTTTTGTGGCACGTTTTTTTGTTGGTGCGACTTGCTGCACTGCTTTGGCGAAGTCGGCAGCAGTGGGGAAGGGTTTCTCTTTTGCTGCGATCGCAACAGCTTGTTCTAACTTATCGGGAGTTTTGACCAGTCGGAGCAAGGAGCGAGTTTGAGAGGGTTTGGTAATATGTGGCCTCAGTTCTTCTGGTAAGGTATCAACTACTCGCTTGGCCGCAAATAGATCCTTGACCCGGCGATATCCCCCGTGTTTGGTCAACTCGCTTTCGCAGTAAGCTTCAAAGCTCTTGTGTCCACCATCTTCGTAATAGCCTTTATCTCGCATCAGTCGAAGTTCATCGGATGCTTGCCACTCGAATCGGTCAATAGCGGTGAAGGTTTCCTGGATGCTGGTGTTGACAACACCATAATCTAAAAGCGATGTTGTTCCGGGGTTGTAGTCAATAACGGTATTATCCTCTGTGCATGGTGCAAGAAGATTTGATATTGTTTGATTAACCATAAACCTCAGCGTTTGTGGAACGACCCTCAGCGCCTGCCTCGAAAACAATCGCTGGGGGTTTGAATTTGTCAGCATAATTGCTTTGAGTCTAGCATTAGGCTAGCCATAAAAGCAACGGGACTAGACAGATATCACCACCCTTTAAAAGCTTCGCCCCCTATTGTTCTATAGGAGGCGAGTTTGTTGCTAGATTTATGAGATTTTTGGCACTGGCTAGCATGTGTTCTAGCTGACTCTTGAGTTGTTGATTTTCTGCGGCTAGCCCGCCCTTAATTTTCCCAGTTCTGCTTTAATCTCCGCTATCTCTTGTTGTTGTCTTTCTATAACTTGCCTGATATCAACAACATTAGTTTCACTCTCTTCTCTACCGAGTCTACCTCTAATGTAGCTTTCTATATCTTCAGTCATACTTGTTCCTTCTTTTTCTAGCAACTCCTTATACTCAACGTACAAGCTCTCATCAAGCCTTACATTCATCTGAGCGCCACGCTTTCTAGTAGAAAGCTTTCTTTCGTCTGCCATCTTTTCTTCTTTGAATTTAAACAACTATTTACACTATAAAGCACGGTCTAGCCAGTGGCTATAACTTCTACTAATGTCTAAAGCCTATGTAAATCAGTTAATTGGCTAGATTGTGTCTTGACACTGGCTAGCCAAAGTATTATATTAGATTCATGAGATATAAACAAAAGACGATCACCCTGTCTGGAAAACTAGTGATCGCCCTTTGCGAAAAACCTAACCCCATGTAGAGGCAGGAAATCCTCATTATGACGCATTCAACCTATATACAGCAAGCACCCTCAAGCTTCAAGCTAAATCAAACACTAGTTGCCGATGCCCCTCGCAGAGATGAACAAGCGCTAGCCCAAGCAGAACTCGACACCCATCTCGAAACCCAAGCCGAAGCTGTAGCCCCCACCCAAGACCCCTTGACATCTCGTGACCGTCGCATCATTGGCGAGATTATCGAAGTCCAACCCGAATCAATCCGCACCATCTGGATCGAA
>NZ_JACJSI010000027.1 GCF_014698065.1 Nostoc flagelliforme FACHB-838 | reverse complement strand
GCAGTTTTGGTAGAATTTAGGTAACATTATCATTTGATAGGTCTTGTTGAGAATACCTGACCTATCTTTTTTTACCCCAAAACGGTCACACTCTTATATTTCCTCGGCTTTAGTCCCTTTGTCACCCCTTCAGCTTGGCAGGTTATGCAGGGGAAAACGTGATACTACGATTTGACCCTAAAGACATTACAACTGTTTTGGTTTACCACCAGGAGGGTAATAAAGAAGAGTTTCTCGCTAGGGCATTTGCTCAAGATTTGGAAACTGAGCAATTGTCTTTAGATGAGGCAAAAGCTAGTAGTCGCAAGATTAGGGAGATGGGAAAGACCATCAGTAATCGCTCCATTTTGGCAGAAGTGCGCGATCGCGACACTTTTGTAACCCGAAAGAAAACCAAGAAGGAACGTCACAAAGCAGAACAGGCTGTAGTTCAAAAAGTTGAACAGCCATTGCAAAAGGAACTAGAAGAAATAGACATATTATCTGTTGAAGATGAGCTACAGCTTGATATGCCAGAAGTTTTCGATTATGAACAAATGCGTGAAGATTACGGGTGGTAGAAAATGACTTCAAAACAAGCCTAAACAGTTGCCCAGCGATTAGGTGACATTCCGGTAAATGATGAAAAATTACAAGCAGAAATTCAAAGATTGAACGGGAAGGATTGTATCCTTTTGGAGCAAGTTAAAATTCTTAATAATTGGCTGGAAGGAAAGCGTCAAGCACGTCAGTCTGGTCGTGTTGTAGGAGAGTCCAGAACAGGTAAAACAATGGGTTGTAATGCCTACAGACTGCGGCATAGACCCAAGCAAGAAGTAGGAAAACCACCATTAGTACCGGTTGCTTTTCTCGAAGACATCCCCTCAGATTGCACTGCTAAGGGTTTGTTCAATGAGATTCTTAAGCATTTAAAGTATCAGATGAGTAAGGGAACTGTAGCTGAGATTAGAGAACGCACATTTCGGGTTCTTAAAGGTTGCGGGGTTGAGATGCTTATCATTGATGAAGCTGACCGCTTGAAACCTAAGACTTTTACTGAAGTGCGGGATATTTTTGACAAGTTAGAAATAGCAGTGATTTTGGTAGGAACTGATCGCTTAGACGCAGTGATTAAAAGGGATGAGCAAGTTTACAACCGTTTTCGCTCCTGCCATCGTTTTGGTAAGTTATCAGGAGAAGAGTTTAAGCGGACAGTTGAGATTTGGGAAAAGATGATTTTGCAGTTACCAGTGGCTTCTAATCTTTCTGCTAAAACCATGCTGAAGACTTTGGGTGAAGCAACAGGTGGTTATATGGGTTTGATAGATACGATTTTACGAGAGTCAGCAATTCGGGCATTAAAGAAAGGATTGCAGAAAGTTGATTACGATTATCATGAGTTTCAAGAACAGTAGCAATACGTTTTTGTTCTTCATACTTTGGTAATGGCACAGGAAATTTAGACAGTTCTCCCAGTGTTATCGTTTTTTGGGCATTTCCTAATGCGACTATATCGGCATACCTCCGGCACTCTGGATTATTTAACCACCAAGCCAAGTATTCAGGAGATACCTTGTCGGCATCAGGAAGTATGTAAGCTATGTGCCGTTGAAAACTAAACTGGTAATCCTCTTTTACTAAAGCAGCATAGCCATAAGAGCCAACGGCTGTGTATAGAATAACACTAGGAAGTGGTTCTCGTCCTTTTGAAATCTGTGTGTAGGTTTGTTCAGAAATCTTTGCTGCCTGTTCCCAAAGTATCTGTCCATCCCTTATACATGAGACGTATAGAAATGGCACACCAATATCAGATGTTTTGACAGATTGGTGCGAACCATCAGTAATTCGATGACATATGGATGCTAAATTTTCAATTTGAAACTGTTTAGGATGTGCGATCGCATCTCTCAATTCCCCATTTTCATCCAGTCCGCGAGTCAGCAAATCGTGCAGCAGTCCAGCCTTGATTTGTTTGAGTTTGGCGATAATCGAGGATGTGTGTGCGATCGTTTCATCTAGCGTGTCTAAAATTTTCGCGATAAGCCGCTGTTCATCAGGATTAGAAGGAATTGTAATAGTAAGACGATAAACATCGTTACGGTTAATTCCTGGTACACCTGTAGAACTATCTAAACTACGGAGAGGTAAATAACTGAGGTACCAAAAAATAAATCGTAAATTAACATTAGTCTTGAGCTTGACATAGTAAGTCGTATCAATCGGCCAAAATGGTTCATGACTCCAAACAACAGATCCAACAGTTCCTTTACGACCTACTATAATGCTAGGAAATTCCACAATATAATCACGATGTCTGCCAACAATACCATTAGAACCATACACAGGAAAACTTACACCCGTTCTTGACGCTTCTGGTAAGTTGACCCCATATTCAAGCGTAAGTATTTCTCCTAAAGTAGTCTGTATCCATTCTTTAGTAGGCATATCCCAACCCTTTCAAAAATTCATCTAACCGCTTCGCAGCCTCATCTCTCTTCGCCTCAATATCTCGCAGCGTCACCCGATACTTATCCCACCAATTCTCAAGCGCAGCAATCACCTGCTGACGATGAGCATTAACATAACGATTTAATTGATTCTCTAAATTGTTCTTAGCAATGTCTAACACTAATCGCTGACATTGTTCCATAATCAACTGCTGTCTCGCAGTCTCCAAACGCTTAACTAATTCTTCCTTAAGCCTAGTCAAAATCTTCTTTACTTGCGTCAATTCTTGCTTAAGTTTCTTAATCTCAGCCTCACTTAATTTATCCTCATCCTCTAATTCTGCATCCTCACTTTCCTCATCACCAAAAAAAGTATCAGCATAGTAAGCAGGTGACTCAGCACGTTGTTTTGCTTCTGCTTCAGTGCGTCCTTTAGCTATATTCTCTTTAATAATTTGCTCGTATCGCTCATCAAACACATCAGAACAACGTTTCAAAAAGAGCATTCCAAAAATATATTCTTTATAATCAGAAGCGTCCATTTTTGCACGCAAAATATCAGCTGCTGCAAACAAATGGCGTTCAAGTTGAGGTAGTGTTATTTTTCTCATAAATACATACTTAATATACCGAAGATGCCATTTCCGAAAGCAAATACTATCGCGAAAAAAATAATTTTATTTAATTATTTCTAGCAATTATGTTAGCATCGTAGTGGTAAAAAGTCAATATTGCTAACATTTTTTTGCTAAGATATAACTCAAAATAGTATTAAATTTTTAATTAGAACATGATATTAAGAATATAATTTTTATTATTTGATAATAAAAATTATATTCTTAAAAATTAAATCCAGGCAAGCAAGTTTACATATAGTTTAAAAAATAATATAATATTATCTTTAAATAAAAGTATTTATCATTAATGAGCATTTAATTTATATAAAAATAGAATTTCATCAATTATTAAGAGCGAATTACTATGTAAAATTGAATAGCGATTAGCTAATTAATAATGATTAAGCTTATCGTCAAATATATCTAAAAAATAATTGCCAATTAAGGATATAATGTTTAACTCTTTCCTATAACAGCTTTAAGCTTATCTAAAAGAGATAATGCACGGAGCGATCACATCTTAAAAGTCATACAATTAAACTTTTGCCAAAGATAATTTATGGGAAGTCAGCTACCTGAAACTAATATCAATCCATTTCCCGATGAACTAATACATACCCTCAATCATTTGTAAAAATTCTTTCACAACTTCATTTGGCTGCTTCTCACACTTTTTAAAGTCAAAACGTTCAACCACTCGTATTCCATGAAATCGGAACAAGCGTTCTCGTTCTTGTTCCTCTACTCGTCTTGAAGGCGTGTGCCAAGGCCCGTCAACTTTGAGAATACCCCACTTACCTTGGTGGCAAACTATAAAATCTGGTTCTAGATTCCGTCTACCTTCTGGTGAATTGAGCCGGGCTAGACTATTTGGCATGAACAGCACTCCTGCGCGATCTAATGCTTTTGCAATTTCTATTTCAGATTTTGAGCGATAGCGCAGTCCTTCCCAGGTGTAAAGTCGCCATTTTGGATTGAACAAAGTCCCTTGATTGGTGATCTCCTTGTCAGGAGACTGTAAAACCTCTGGCATTTTGGCTCCATCAAGCACTACTCCTTCCAGGTTGACTCCATCTAGTTTTGTCTGAGATAGGTCAACTCCTCTCAAGCTTGCACCTGCTAGCTTGGCGTTACTCAAATCTGCCCCACGAAGAATTGTATAACTGAGGTCGGCATTACTTAAGTTCGCTTTTATTAAAAAAGTAATAAATAGAATTGCACTATTTAGATGCGCTGAATCTAAATTTGCTTGATGCAATCTCGCCAGGCTTAAATCCGCTGCAACCAAACAAGCATTTTGTAATTTAGCCTTCTCTAATCTAGTTTGGCAGAGATAGGTGTTACTCAAATCAGCCTCACGCAGGTCAACTCCACGCAAATCTGTTTTAACAAGACAAGCTCGTTTCAAATTCGCACCATAGAGATTGACTCCTCTCAAATCTTCTCCTTGAAGATTAGCTTTTGATAAGTTCTCTCCACGGAAATTTTTTCTGCCATCTAACAACTCGCTCATAAATTCATCTGCATCCATTGGTAGTGGCATTGAAGAACCTTTATTTAGACAACACACCAACCTTCAGTAATTAGTTATGTAACATAAATATGTTAATTTTGCATATTTTTGCAACGGCTGTAGCCTCCCAACATGGGAGGTTCAATCTACTCGGTTAGGTACAAAGCATTTCTCACACGCCTGCGCGAGGCGCGACTTAAAGCTGGACTAACTCAAATAGAAGTTGCACAAAAGCTGAATCAGCCCCAGTCCTATGTTTCAAGGTGTGAATCAGGAGAGAGGAGAGTAGACGTAGAGTTAACAGACTTTGCGATGATTTACAAAAAACCCTTAACCTATTTCGTTGACTTTACGACTGAAAACGAAAATCACTTAAAGGTAACGTAATCAGTATCTAGTCAAAAATATTCAGTTCATTTCACTTATGCAAAAAGGCAACCACCTAATCATTTTGTGAATCATTTAGATCGCTTGTCTCTTGTAATCCTTAACGGCACAGGATTTCTGGTCAAGTCTGACAAGTCAAAGCAGTTGACTTAATTTTCTCCAGTTAATAGCCGTGATTCCACACGACTATAAATTAGGTCAAGCCATACAGGAATCACTGGTAGACCATCACTTAGGTTTAAGATCGCCCGTTCCCGGTTAAACTCTACAAGCTCAAGCGATTGCATTTCCCAATTCCACAACAACATAAAACGCCCACCTTGACCTGAGTTTAATAACTCAGGTTCTTGTTCTTTGATCTGTCTGAGGGTTCGACTGGCTAAGTCAAAATTTAACCCCATAGACAGCCAATATGCCATTGCTGCCAGTTCTATTAAGTTAGACCGCGAATAGTAAATGCTTCGCCCAATTCCCGTATCACCAATCACGGGGACAACTACTTCTTTCTCTCGCCAATACTGCAACTGCCGGAGGGTGCAGTTTGTAATCTCAGCAGCTTGTTTGCTTGTAAAAAATTCTTCCTGCATGAGATTTATCTTACAGAAGCAAGTTATTATACATATATGTTTTTATTGAACTTATTTGTTTAACTGTGGCATGAGCCAAATTACAATTCAGTGTCGTCTAGTAGCCAACGCCAATACTCGCCAACAGCTATGGCAGTTAATGGCAGATAAAAACACGCCACTAATTAACGAACTATTGCTTCATATTTCTGAACATCCAGACTTTGGGACATGGCGGCATCAAGGTAGATTCCCGATTAGTACAGTTAAGCAAGTGTGTGAAATGCTCAAAGCAGACCCGCGCTTCATTGGTCAGCCTGCACGGTTTTACACGAGTGCAACTACATTGGTTAACTACATCTATAAATCATGGTTCGCGTTGATGAAGCGATCGCAGTTCCAACTAGAAGGGAAAATACGCTGGTTGGAAATGCTTAACAGTGATGTTGAATTGGTAGAAGCCAGCGGCATCAACTTAGATAGTCTTCGCACTAAAGCTGCTGAAGTTTTGGCTCAACTTACTCCTCTTGATACTGCTGAAACTCAATCAACGAATGGGAAAAAAGCTAAAACACACAAAAAATATCAAAATTCAGATAGCGATCGCAGTTTATCAAAGAACTTATTTGGGGCTTACAGCAATACAGAAGATAACTTGACTCGTTGTGCCATCAGCTATTTGCTCAAAAATGGTTGCAAAATTAACGAAAAAGAGGAAGACGCTAAAAAATTTGCTCAACGTCGCCGTAAACTTGAGATTCAGATTGGACGCCTCAGAGAACAGCTAGAAACACGAATTCCCAAAGGTCGGGATTTAACTGCTGCCAAATGGTTAGAAACTATTGTCGTTGCCACTCATAACGTTCCAAAAAATGAAGCTGAGGCAAAATCTTGGCAACACAGCCTTTTAAGGCAATCTAGCAAACTACCTTTCCCGGTAGCTTACGAAACCAACGAAGATATGACCTGGTTTAAAAACCAGTTGGGACGCATCTGTGTAAAGTTCAACGGTTTGAGCGAGTATAGCTTTCAAGTCTATTGTGATTCTCGCCAACTTCACTGGTTTCAACGCTTCCTAGAAGATCAACAAATTAAGAAAAATAGCAAAAACCAACACTCCAGTAGCCTGTTCACCTTGCGTAGTGGGCGTATTGCTTGGCAAGAAGAGGAAGGCAAAGGCGATCCT
This sequence comes from Nostoc flagelliforme FACHB-838, assembly GCF_014698065.1. Lineage (GTDB taxonomy): Bacteria > Cyanobacteriota > Cyanobacteriia > Cyanobacteriales > Nostocaceae > Nostoc > Nostoc flagelliforme_B. The sequence continues at coordinate 78,129 of NZ_JACJSI010000027.1, read as the reverse complement.
TGGAATATTAATCGCTTAACCCTCTACTGTTCTGTGGATACCCGCCTATGGACGGCTGAAGGAACCAATCAAGTAAGGGAAGAGAAAGCCAAAGAAATCGCTAAAACTATCACCAATGCAAAAGCCAAAGGTGGCCTCAATGAAAAACAGCAAGCCCATATAAAACAGAAAAACTCTACCTTAGATAGAATTAATAACCCTTTTCCTCGCCCCACTAAACCTTTATATAAAGGACAATCTCATATTCTTGTTGGTGTTAGCCTCGGCTTAGAAAAGCCTGCAATGCTAGCGGTAGTTGATGGCGCTACAGGTCAAGTCATTACGTATCGCAGCATCAGACAACTACTGGGTGATAATTACAAATTGCTAAATCGACAGCGACAGCAAAAGCACTCCTTATTCCACCAACGCCAAATAGCTCAAATGCTTGCTGTACCAAATCAGTTTGGAAAATCGGAGTTAGGTCAGTATATAGACAGCTTGCTAGCGAAAGAGATTATTGCGATCGCTCAAACTTACTCTGCTGGAAGTATTGTTCTACCTAAGTTGGACAATATGCGAGAGCAAGTTCAGACTGAGATTCAAGCCAAAGCTGAACAAAAATCAGACTTAATAGAAGTTCAACAAAAATATGCCAAACAGTACCGAGTTAGCGTTCATCAATGGAGTTACAGCAGGTTGATGGCAAACATCCAAAGTAAGGCTGTTAAAGCTGGAATTGTGATAGAGGAGTCAAAACAGCCAATTCGAGGTAGTCCACAAGAGAAGGCGAAAGAATTAGCGATCGCAGTTTACTATTCCCGCAAAATAAACTGATTGACAAAACACCGAACCTTGATAATAAAATAAGAAAATTCAACAGCGCCGCAGTTCATGCTTGTTATAAGCCTCTGTGCTGTGTAAATTTGGGTTAGTTTGACTGCTGTTAAACAGTCTTGCTTTCTGACCCTGGTAGCTGCCCACCTTGATGCTGCTGTCCCTTGTGGATAGGAATAAGGTGCGCCCCCAGTAATAGAGGTGCGGGTTTACCGCAGTGGTGGCTACTGAATCACCTCCGAGCAAGGAGGAACCCACCTTAATTATTTTTTGGCATGGCAAAGCGGGGGCGATTTCCCTAGTACTCCTGCCAAAACTTTAAAGCCCTTTGTTCGTATGCTTTCTAGAGTTTGGGCTGTCACTTGATTTACTTTTTTCAGTGTCAACCAGCAAGTGGTTTTGGTAGTCCTGTCAAAAGTGCTTCTAGGAGACTTAATAAATAAAGGGTTTCAGGCGCGGAGTTTCAATGCCCCTCCTAGCTTGAGGCGGGTTGAAAGCTGTAGACAAAGAGATTGCGGAATTTAACTTTAGGTTTCAATGCCCCTCCTAGCTTGAGGCGGGTTGAAAGAAGAAACTTTTATTGAAACCCTTTCTCAGCCTCAAGAGTTTCAATGCCCCTCCTAGCTTGAGGCGTGTTGAAAGAATTGGAATATTTCAATGCTGGTTCTCAAAATCAGCTTAAAAAATAATGTTTGGATATAACAGTTCAAACATTACTGAATTTATTTATGGTGGGTTGAAAGGTAAGGCAGAGGTCTGCTATTAAAAAATGCCACATACATATAGCAGTGACATTTAATTTGTTAACATTGACATCAATCTGTTAACAGTGACAAATAATTAGTTAATGTACAGTACAAAAAGGCGGCACCCGGATTTGAACCGGGGGTGGAGGTTTTGCAGACCTCTGCCTTACCACTTGGCTATGCCGCCACAGCAAGATTCCCTGGACTACTTTGATGTTTCTAAGGTATCTTAGTAACCATTTTGTAGCCATAGAACGCTAGTTAAACCATGATAGCATAGGATTCTGAGGTAGAGATAGTGGGTTAACTGGATGTTTCTGGTAGTATTTAGGCGATCGCTAGAAAATCCTAATCACAGGTTGACATATAGCACAAACAACTCTTGGCAGATTGAATTATGAGTTATAACTCCCCACTCCTCAATTATTACACCTTCACTTCATCGGCAAAATTGCCCCAACGGAGAAAGTGAAATGGCCCGGCGATAGAACCCCACAGATGTTCATCGGTGTCTAAATCCCTTCCGCGGTCGAGGCTGAAAAATTCTTTAGCGTCAATTTCAAATTCGTTATCTAGATAAGTATTTTTGCCATCACGAACCACTATGCAACCTTTACCAGGTTCAACTTTGCCTTTAAAGCTATTACCTGTCCACTCTACAATCATGTTGCAACCTGACATTTTTTGCAATTGGTCAACAGACAACTCTTTGAGGCGTTCGGGTTGACGAGATGCACCGTAAAATTTTTGTTCTTCTTTAACGGTGTAGTGTTCAATAGCAATGTGGTTTTCTGCCGGAATCAACTTCATTACCCGCATCCGGTAAGGTTGATTGAGCATAAAGTCATAAGCTTGTTCGAGAAACAAACTTACGCCTGAGAACAATTCTAAGGGAAGGGGACGGATACACACGCGGATATGGGCATAAAAAGGCGGATTTTCAAAGGCTTGTTCTTGATTGCTAAAGTCAGCTGCCATCCAACGGGCTAGAGTTGCGATATCAGTAGAGTGAGTCATTAGAAGATGATTAACTAATTGCTTAAAAATTATCTAGGATTATTTTGACACTTTCTAGACTCAAAAATCCTGGTTACGATACCTTTGGTGGGCTTTGCCTACGCAATTTTTAAATTAGATATACGATGAATGCTCTAACTGGAGGAGAAAATCAGGATGCTTTAGTTGAATCGTAGAATAACCTTATGTAACTAATTCTAGGCAAAGTACCCATGCTCAGGCGCTTAATTGCGATCGCTACTGCCACTATACTTTTTAGTAGTTCCTTAACGCTGGCACAGACTAACAAACCCAAACCACCGGATAAATTTCCGCCCAATCCTCTAGAGATTACCACACCCGATCCACTGTCACCACGTTCGCCCAACGACAAACAGCCGTTAACTCTCCAAGAACAGCAAAAGTTAGAACCAGCGTTGGATGCGTTAAATCAAGAAGCGGCGGCGAAACTGCAAGCAGGTGAACAGGTAGCGGCGTTTGAAATTTGGAATCGAGAATTGCGTTTGCGGCGCTTTTTAGGTTCATTAGGAGAGGTGCAAGCATTATCACGAGTTGGCGCGATCGCTTGGCAGCAAAACGACGGACAAGAAGTACAATATATTACTGAACGATTGCAAACTATTCAAAAGCAGGCGCAATCTCAGAAAAAAACTGTCCCAATTGATCTAGAATTGTGGCGACCGCTAGGTGAAGCTTACAAAAATGTGCGATCGTCTAAACTAGCCATAGAAGCTTACAACCAAGTTTTGTTAGTGGTGCGAGAACAAAAACAGCAAACAGCAGTAGTAGAAACCCTCAAAACAATTGGAGAACTGCATTTGAGTTGGTTTGATTATCGCAAAGCTGCGCCAATCTACGAAGAATTGTTGAGTTTAGCTACATCTTTTGGCGATGGTGTAAATGAGGTTACATATCTGCAACGACTGGCTTATATTTACGAGCAGACCAACCAATCGCAGCAGTCATTGAATGTACTTAGCACACTAGCAGAAATTTACATCAATGCAAATGATCTTACTAAAATACCAGAATTAAAGCTAGCGATCGCTTCAGATTACGAATCTCTAGCGAAGAAAGATCCTAACTTACTGCTAGAAGCGTTTAAAAATTATCAAGAAGCTTACACTACTGCTTGGCAATTAAAGGAGTTTGTTCCTGCTGGTGAAGCTTTGCAGAAATTAATTGCGCTGTATCGTTCGCAAGGACAAACAGACGAGGCTTTGCAGGCTAGCCAAATTCTTGTGCAGACACAGGGGCAAGCTGCTAACTTTTACGGAATGATGGAAGCTTATGACCAAATTGGGCAATTGTATCTAGAACGCAAAGAATTTCCTCAAGCACTAACAGCTTTTCAAAAAGGGTTACAACTGGCGCAACAACTCAAACATCAAGAAGCATACTTTACTGGACAAATTGAAAAACTGTCGAAAGCAAATTAACTGTAATTTCTGCGATCGCTTAATATAAAAATACCCGTCACGCCTACCCACAAGGTGAAAAGCTATGTCAGAAACTACCCTAGCTGCACCAGATATTCAACTCCCACCCACCCAAGCAGAATTACCAGACGATGACGGTATTCCGATGGAAAGCGCACGACACAAAGCCCAGATGGATTTGCTGATAGATGCTTTGATACCTTGGTTGGAAGAACGAGAAGATGGTTTTATCGGCGGTAATATGTTCGTTTATTACAGTCTGGCGCAGGTGCGAAACAAAGACTTTAAAGGGCCAGACTTTTTTGCTGTCTTGGGAGTCCCGAAAGGAGAACGTCGCAGTTGGGTAGTTTGGGAAGAGGGGAAAGCACCAGATGTAGTTATTGAGTTGCTTTCTGACAGCACAGCCCAAGCAGACAAAAATGAGAAAAAGCTGATTTATCAAAATCAAATGCGTGTGCCAGAATATTTCTGGTATGACCCTTTTAACCCTAATGATTTGGCTGGTTTTTCTATTGAAAAAGGAGCTTATCAACCTATTGCATTCAATGCTCAAAATCAGTTAGTGAGTCAATCTTTAGGGTTAGCATTACAGTTGTGGCAGGGAAGTTATAAAGGTATTGATGCTACTTGGTTACGCTGGGCAAATTTGGCAGGAGAATTGCTGCCAACTCCTGAAGAAAAGGAACGCCAAAGGGCAGATAAAGTAGAATCGCAGTTATTACAAACTGCACGCAATTTACTTGAGTCTGGAATGACAGTAGAACAGGTAGCTAGGTTAATAGGTTTGAATGTATCTGAGATAGAAGCGTAGAACTCAGAAGATATAGTATTTGTATTGATGAGAGAAAAGCTTAGGCGTAGCCCGTCGTAGACATCGCTCAACCAAAGTAATCATACAAGCGATCGCTAATCAATATCACTCCTGTTCTAAAATCTTTTCTATATCTTGCCCCGCATAGAGAATCCAGACAACTTCAATACTTTCATCTCGCTCAAAGTAAAAAATTAAATATTTTTTAAATCCTTTAACAGCCCATTTACGTAAACCTTGTAAACGAAGATTATCCACAGGATAACGGCTACTCATTCCACGCATTCTTGCTAACTGTGCAAAAGTTTCTCTTACAGAGTCAAAAAATAAAAGTGCCGTGTCGGGGTTGTCTTGGGCAATATAAGCAAAATACTCATCAATATCTAAACTGGCTTTGGGTGTAATGACTATCCGCTTTGTTATTATTTCTCTTGATGCATCTGGTTAATCAAGTGTGTGCGTTTTTGCTGCCACCATTCATCATTAACTTCTACTGCTTCTCCACTTTCAAGTCCTGCAATTAAAAGTTCTTCTATATGTTCTTGCTTCTTGCGTTTTTGGTCTTGAGTAATTAATTCTTGCAGATATTCGCTAACTGAACCGTAGCCACTTTGAGCCACTTGTTCTTCAATAAAGGCTTTCATCGACTCAGGCAAGGAAATATTAATGTTACTCATAACCTTGGGAGTGAGGTTAAACTATTTTTTCCATCTTATCAAGGTTGTTAGGCGTTGTCTTTGCGGAAACGTTTAACGATCGCACCTTGGTTGATGAGAGAATAGCGATCTCCGTAGTTTCAAGTATCATATCCTGCCTTGACTATGTGTATCTTATTTACTTATTAACACACCGCTTTTGTTCTAAATTCCGTAACTGACTTAAAGAACCCATATTTTACTCAGCGTTACAGATTTTGCAGAGTTCAGCATTACTTTCTCTATATATTGCGTGTGATATCTAAGCTTTTTGAATTGAAACTAGTTGCCGTTACTAAACATCGCCACTAACATCGCGCTTTAAGTTACTAAAATGACGAGTTTAGTTAGCACCACTACGATTTTTGTTACAAACATCATAATTTTCGTTACAATCTTACGATTTTGCTAATAAAATAACGAGTTTAGTTAGCACCGCTACGATTTTTGTTACAAACATCATAATTTTCGTTACAATGTTACAAGTTTAGTCAGCACCACTACAATTTTCGTTACAAACATCATAGTTTTAGTGGATATTGCTGAGTCTATCGTTACATTAAACACCAAGTTTGTGGATTTTACTCAACCATAATTAAGCTTTAGTAAGGCAAGCTAGTTCTAGAACACAATAAAAAGAACATAATTATGCCTCGTCAAAAGCGTACATATCGCGCTCTAGAAAAAGCTGAATTGAGAATGTCCGGACTCAAAGCAATTGATCCGAGTATGGATTTTGGCGATGCTCGCAGCTTGCAAAATATTACACAAGTAATTCAGCAGTACCGTAGCAAAATAGAAGCTTATAATACTACTCTGGCTGTGATTGACTCTTACAAAAATGAGATGAGAGAGTTGGAAACAACTTTGAGCGACTTGACAGAAAAAATGCTTCTGGGAGTTGCCTTTAAATACGGCAAAGATAGTCATGAATATGAAATGGCGGGTGGTGTTCGCAAAAGCACTCGCGTCCGCAGAAGCTTAGTCAGCCGCTTAAAAACTGGTACAGAAGAAGTATCTACTAATAACACCCAAACCGTATAGTCTCATCATATCGTGTCAGGCAAATTACTTGTGATATGTCATTGCGAGTGCAACGAAGTGGAACGAAGCAATCGCAAGGCTTTTGGGATTGCTTCACTTCGTTTGCAATGACAATTATTTAAGCGGACATGATATCACTCAAGTTATTAGGGACTTCCAAATAAAAAAATATTCCAAAACTGACACAAAAATCCTCTTAATCTCTCCTCTCTCTGTGTTCTCTGCGCGGCAGTCGCTCATGGGGGAAACCCCAAGACCGCGCTGCCTTGTCTCTGTGGTTCGTTTTTTGGGATAATTTATTCCTTGGAAATCCCTTACAAAAGTCTTCGTTTTACAGTACTTTTCAACTAAATTCAGCAACGTTAAAATTTCACTTAGTTTGAAAGATATTTTGCACCATTTTTTTGTCTGCATTTGCTGCCGCCTTGTCCAACTCTGCAATCTCACCAGCGTCTAATTGCCAACCCAATGCACCAAGATTCTCCCTCGCTTGTTCAACGCTCTTTGCTCCAGGGATGGGAATAGTCCCTTTACAGATGCACCAATTAATTGCCACCTGTGACATAGTTTTATTTCTGAACTGTGCCACCTCTTGCAAACATCCCAAAAGCGATCGCATCCCTGGTAATATCTGCCTAAACAATAGACCTCGGATGCCTTTAGGCCAAGGGCCTTGCTCAGAGTATTTTCCTGTCAGTAGTCCCAAAGCTAGCGGGCTGTAGGCAATTAATTTAATTCCCAACTCATCACAAAAGTCTTTGAGCTTTAGTTGGGTGACAGGATATGTAGACGATAAAGAATATTGAACTTGCAGAGTACTAATCGGAACGCCTCGTTCAGCAAACTTTATCTGCACTTGCTTAAGCCGTTTCGGCCCATAATTGGATAGTCCCACTCCCTTTACCAGTCCTTGCTCATAGACATCGGCAAGACCATCTAACAACCCTTCTTCTTGCCAAAGAGCGTAGTTTGCTGTAGACCAATGCATCTGTACCAAATCTACATTCTTTCCCAACCGTTGAGCAGATGCTTTGCAAGCATTAACCATTGATTGGCGTGTCCATCTCCACGGGTAAGCAGCCAACTTAGTAGCAATACAAATATTTTCTTTACCTAAACCGACATATTGTCGATTAAATCGTCCCAAAAGTAATTCACTCCGACCATTCAATCTCCCAGTTCCGTAAGAATCACCTGTATCAAATAAAGTCACACCGTTGCTCACACAAAGGTCAAAAACGGCTTGCAACTGGTCATCCATACTTTCGTTATATCCCCACAGCAGTTGGTTGCCCCAGGCCCAAGTGCCGCAGCCCATGATTGGGAGGAAAAGTTTTTGGCGACTCTGCATCTTTGCTCCCTGTAAATTGCTTTATTAATTATCAGGCATATAGCAGGTATTAAGGCGCGAGTACCATGATTAGCAGGCAATGCGGAGAACCTTTAAGCACTCATGCAATTTTTAGGGGCGCAAAGTTCTTGCGCCCCTACAGCTTTCTTTGGGTTTATCTTATTAGAAAATTGCATTTATCCCCTCAGCATTCCCCAAAATAAGGGGCTTTTGCAAGGAAAAGAACGGAAAATTATTTTTTAAATCCTTGATTTTACCTTACGATAACATCAATAAGCTGACAATATTGAGAAAAAGCTTGCTCAACTCAGAACCTTGCCTACTAAGGCTTGTATTTTACAAGGTAAAGATTTTACGATTTGTGTGTACACCATAGCATACAAGGGGAGAGTGAAAAACTGCATTTTAAACGCTTAGAGAGTAATTTATGAATGAAAAAACAGTAAAAGTGATTGAAGCAAATTTATTGCCAAAAGGGGATTATGTTTCACCAGGATTTTCCACGATTCAACCAGATTTGTGTTTCCCAAATATAATTTTGGGAAATAAATATGATTCCTTTTGGTTATACTTGCGGCGAGATATCACTCATAACTGGTACGTGGATAAGCGACAGCAGGGTGTAGGATTTGTCAGCAGAGATGAAGCTCATATTTTATACAATACAGCCTTGAAATTTCGTGGTAAAAAAGCTTTAGAAATAGGTTGCTGGATGGGTTGGTCAGCTTGTCATTTAGCTCTGGGAGGAGTAAAGCTAGATGTAATCGATCCTATGTTATCTGAACAATTATTCAATGAAAGCGTCACAGACTCGTTGAAGTGGGCAGGCGTTAAAGAATCTGTGAATTTAATACCAGGATCTAGCCCTCAAAAAGTAGAGGAAATTGCAAATAAATTTCAACGTAAATGGTCATTGATATTTATAGATGGCAATCATGAAGCACCTGCTCCGCTCAATGATACAATTATCTGCGAACAACTTGCAGAAGCAGATGCTTTAATTTTATTTCATGATTTGGCTTCTCCCGATGTCGGTCAAGGCTTAGACTACTTAAAAGAGAAAGGATGGAACACAATGGTGTACCATACTATGCAAATTATGGGAGTTGCATGGCGAGGAAATGTTGAGCCTGTAATACATCAGCCTGATGCTAATATTGACTGGCGCTTACCTCCACATTTAAAAGATTATCCTGTTAGCGGTTCAATTCAAACCGTGAATAAAGATAAGTTTGGAGAAATTCTCAGAGCAGTTCGCCCATATACTTTATTGAGTGAAGCAAAGCTGTTCTCGCTTTATAGTCAGGCAAAACAAGTATATTCTTATCTTTTTTGGCTGCCAAAAATGTTAGTACAGGCGATCGCTAGAAGCAAACGTATTAAGTACGATTAGCTTTAACAATAGCAGTATTCGTTTATAGACATCTTGCAAAAGTAACAAATGCCAAGATGTTGGGAAAAGGTTAAAGGTAAAAGGGAAAGGGAAAATTCCATCCCTTTACCCCCGCCCCTTATCCCTAGACAGGGCCCCACCTTCCCCTTTTCCCCACTTCTGCAAGAAGTCTTATCTACCGCAAAATCTCGCTTCGTGAAAAAACTTGACGGCGAAATGCTTTTACAGTATATTTGTACTATAAAACTATCAAGTGTTGTATAAAACTTTAACACTCCCGACTACGCCAACAAAAGAGCAGAAAAGAAATGAAGCTATCTAAGGTAGACTTGAGCAGTTTAGTAGCGATCGCTCACTCTGACGGATATTTGCAGTTGTTGCTAGATCGAGGCAATGAACTGGAGTTTTTGGAAATTCCAGCGCCAATACAAGCTTACAAAGGATTGCAAGAACTGAACGAGGTAATCGCCGAAACGACTGCATTGCCTTTTGAAGCAGAACCAATTGTCATGCTACCAGTTATCTCCTCAATGGCTATGGCTGTAGGCTATGATCGCAACGAACACATTTTGCAAGTTGAATTTCAAAGTGGATCTGTTTATCAGTATTTAGGCGTAGACGAGGATACTTGGGAAGATTTACATTCTTCTGACTCAATAGGCAGCTTTTTCAATCAAGAGATTAAAGGTAGATATGATTGCGATCGTTTAGATAATGCAGATTGAGTAATAGCTGCATATAGTGCAAGAGGGGGAAAAGGGTAAAGGTTAAAGGGGAAGGGGATAATACACAATCTTTTCCCGACTTATCCAAGAAGTCTAGGGTTTTCAATAATTCTTGCGTTGTATAGGGTTTAGGTAAAAAGGCTGTATACTCTGCCGTTTGTTCAATTGGTACTTGCTCATTTGTTACCAGTCCACTAAGAGTACTCCAAGTAAAAAAATGCTCGATTGTCATTGCGAGCGAAGCGAAGCAATGACAAGGGCTGGGATTGCTTCGCTCGCAATGACGGGTTTTGGATCATTTATTTTTTGGAACACTCTAAACAGCAATAATCGGCAATAGCGGATTTCAGCAGATTGCAACTTGGTAAGGTACAGGTAATCATCGTAGGGGCACAACATGTTGTGCCCCTACCCATGTACTTCATTTACCTGAAATAGGCTGTATGTTTGCTCAAAAGTATTAACAAAATCAATTAAACATAGTCCAGCAATCCTTTGTTCAGAGACAATAGACAAAGCCTACATAATATCTACCCAGTTATGACGACTACACTTGCATCTGCTGTTAAACCAAGAGCCGAAGATAGTTTTAGCATTACCTTTGCACCATTATCTCTTGAAGAAATCTACACAAAGTCGGATGATCCAGCCAATGGTGCTGTAGTTGTAATGAGTGGCATGGTTCGCAATAAAACCGATGGTAAACCTGTAATTGCTCTAGAGTATCAAGCTTATGAACCAATGGCATTGCGGATATTTTATCAAATCGCTGCTGATATTCGCTTATCTATGTCTGATGTGAATAGAGTAGCGATTTATCATCGCATTGGACGTTTGCAAGTTGGGGAAATTAGCGTTTTAGTCGCTGTGGGTTGTCCTCATCGGCGTGAGGCGTTTGAAGCTTGCCAATATGCTATTGATACGCTCAAACACAATGCCCCTATATGGAAAAAAGAGCATTGGGAAGATGGTTCTAGCAGTTGGGTGAGTATTGGTGCTTGTGAAACATCAAAAGAAAATTGTTAAGATTCCAGAGACAATTGCCTACGCTCGTGTTTTGTCTAAAGCAAGCTAATACCAATTCTGTATGAAGATGCGCTTATGCTGCAAGAAATCAAGAACGTAGACGCATTAGCGTTCGCGTAGCGTCTCGCAGAGAAGGAGCGTCAGCGGCTTGCCGCAGGCTACCGCCAAGAGCGCCAAGTTACGCCTTCGCGTTGGCGAAACCTCTCGTAGAGAAGCGTCTCGAAGAGAAGAAATAAGAAATTAAGAGATTTGGCGCAACTTCACAAAGAAACGGTATAAGTTTTCAGATGCTCTAGTACTCTACCAACCCAAAATTGCTGCGTGAAGGTGGAAAAGTTTTTTCGTTTTGTCAAGTTTGTGGATATCTAGCATAGTTCCTTTGGTAGACTACTAGACTAAGAATAAAGTTTAGCTTCAAGGAGAAGAGGAAAAATTGAATCGGTTTTCTTGGGCTTGATTTAAAGAAACTTATATCAATCTCGTGCTAGATTACTAAAGCTTGGGGTTGGGAAACTTCGGTGAAATTCCGGGACTGTGCCGCAGCTGTGATGGGATTACCCAAGTCAGAATGCCAACTCTCAAGATGTCCTCAAGACACACTCACCGTCTACTCCCTGCGTTGCACGGGGAAGGAGTTCCAAGTTTGCTCTCTGAATTTGCCACTTGTCCTGGCTTGTTTTATGCTACACCCGCCGCCGATGGTATATTATCTCGCATTAGAATACCAGGTGGAATTATTAGTAGTCAGCAGTGCCGTGCGATCGCAGATATAGCAGAACAGCACGGTGGCGGCTATGTAGATGTGACTAATCGAGCTAATCTACAAGTCCGCGAAATCCGCACGGGGATAAATGCTGAGGTTCTGAAGTACTTACAAGATATGGGATTGGGTTCTTGCAATAGCGTTGTAGACCACATCCGTAATATTATGACCAGTCCAACTGCTGGTATCGACCCGCTAGAATTAATCGATACCCGCCCTTTTGTCCAAAATTGGGATGATTATATTGCTGCACATCCGGTGCTTTCGGGACTGTCGGCAAAATTTAGCGTTTGCTTTGATGGTGGTGGGATAATTCGGGTGTGCGATCGCTTGAATGATATCCTATTTGCTGCTGTATCATTTGACGGTAATATTTATTTCCGCCTCTATCTCAGTGTCGGTGCAAAGGGTCAACCGCCCAGCGATATGGGAATTTTGTTACCACCAGAAAAATGTTTGCCCGTCTTGGCAGCTTTGGCAGAGGTCTATCTAGCTCATAGTAATACTACAAGTAAGCGTCGGCTACGTCTATTAGAGTTATTGAATACTTTAGGTTGTGAAAATTATCTCCAAGAAGTTCAGCAGCGTCTACCTTTTTCTCTTTTATGCAGTGACCTAACCCCCCAACCCCCTTCCCTATTAGGGAAGGGGGGGGAATTCTCCCCTCTCCTTCTAAGAGAGGGGTTGGGGGAGCGGTCAGATGCTAAGTATCAGCATATTGGCATCCATCCCCAACGTCAGAAAGGCTTATTTTACATTGGTGTCGTCTTACCCCTTGGACGGTTGGAGAGTAACCAGATGCGGGGTTTAGCAGATTTAGCAACGAAATACGGTAGCGGCACTCTTCGGTTAACCCCCTGGCAAAATTTGCTGATAACAGATATTCCTCAGCAATGGGTTGCTGATGTCCAAACTGAAATTGCTTTCTTAGGATTAGATTCTTCAGCAACCAACATCAAGAGTGCATTAGTTGCCTGTTCTGGAAAAAAAGGTTGCGCCTCTTCTGCCACGGATACCAAAAGTCATGCCTTGGCATTAGCAAAGTATCTTGAAACTCGTGTTCCTCTGGATTGCCCTGTTAATATCCACTTTAGCGGCTGCGAAAAATCCTGCGCCCAGCATAGCAAGAGTGATATTACTCTGCTCGGTGTCAGCATTGAGGCCGACAATGGAACTGTGGAGGGCTATCACGTTTATGTTGGTGACAGCAAGGAGAAATTCGGACGTGAACTATATCAAAATGTAACTTTTGCCGAGCTATCGGCATTAATAGAGCGGATGCTATATGTATATAAAATTCAACGTTTAAATTCTAATGAGTCCTTTGGGGAATTTGCTAATCGATATGCAGAAAAATTGAACCACAGAGGCACAGAGAACACGGAGAAATAAGAGTTTGAGAGGTATTTTGCATAAATCCTTTAATAAATACTTAGAAATCTGCTTCTCTTCCTCTGTGTTCTCTGCGCCTCTGCGGTTAATTAACAAATCAATCCAAAATCTAAAATCCCAAATCGAATGCCCGACTATATCCGAGATGCCAACGAAATTTACCGCAATTCTTTTGCAATCATCAGGTCAGAAGCGAACCTAGATGTGCTGCCACCAGATGTAGCAAAAGTTGCTGTGCGTCTCATTCATGCCTGTGGAATGACGGATATTGTCACTGACTTGGGATATTCACCAACAGCAGTGCAATCTGCAAGGGCAGCACTAGCAGGAGGAGCGCCAATTCTGTGCGATTGCCGGATGGTTGCTGATGGCGTTACCAGGCGGCGGTTATCTGCAAATAATCAAGTTATCTGTACCCTCAACGAGCCGGAAGTGCCAGAAATTGCCCAGCGTCTGGGTACTACAAGGTCGGCAGCAGCTTTAGAATTATGGCGATCGCACCTTGAAGAATCGGTGATTGCAATCGGTAATGCGCCCACAGCACTATTCCGGCTGTTAGAAATGCTCAATGAAGGAGTGCCGAAACCTGCTATTATCTTAGGCTTTCCAGTGGGGTTTGTCGGTGCAGCCGAATCGAAAGCAGCACTGGCAGCAGACAGCAGGAATGTACCATTTTTAACCTTACATGGTCGGCGCGGTGGGAGTGCGATCGCAGCCGCAGCAGTTAACGCCCTGGCAACGGAGGAAGAATGAATATGGAAACCAAAGGTCGTCTTTATGGAATTGGTGTCGGCCCAGGCGATCCCGAACTATTGACTCTCAAAGCACTGCGGTTATTACGTGCGGCTCCTGTGGTAGCCTATCAATCAGCCACAGATAAAGAAAGTATTGCTAGAGCGATCGTGGCGCAGTATCTACCGGGTAATCAAATCGAGGTATTATTTCACCTCCCCCGCGCTTTGGAACCAGAAAAGGCAAAGTCTATTTATGATAAAGAAATTGAACCAATCGCCGACCATTTAGCGGCGGGTCGAGATGTCGTAGTGCTATGTGAGGGCGATCCATTTTTCTATGGTTCGTTCATGTACCTGTTCACGCGGTTATGTGACCAGTATGAAACAGAAGTTGTCCCCGGGGTTTCCTCGCTGATGGCTTGTCCGGTAGCATTGGGTGTACCTTTCACCTACTATACCGATATTCTCACAGTCTTACCCGCACCATTGCCAGCAGAAGAACTGACTACACATCTGCTGATGACCGACGCAGCAGCAATTATGAAGCTAGGTCGTCACTTTACCAAAGTACGAGATATCCTGCATAAATTAGGGCTAGCATCACGGGCAAGATATATTGAGCGGGCATCAACATCACAGCAACGCATCATACCCCTGGATGAAGTTGATCCAGATGAAGTACCCTATTTCTCGATGATTGTGATTCCAACTAAGAATCGACTATAAACCTGTCAAAAGAGGCAAGGGGCGCTTTTCTGGGGGAAAAACTGAGACGGAGTTTTTACTCTGCCCTAGTTCAAGCGAATAAAAATCCAGACGCTTGCAAGAAACCGGAATCGTTTTTCATTGCTTTAGCTTCATTCTAAGAATCCTCAAGGGCAAGCAAGAGAACTATCATCTAAGATCGTTGTACAATCTTGCAAACTTAGAAATGAAAAGGAAGAACAGAGAGATTGTTAACTCATCATTTAGACTTTACCATAAAGAAATACTTCAAGAAAAGTTGATGGCTTCTAATAGCACCTTCACTGCTGATACGATCGCTGCTGGCTTTCATGCCCTGTCTGACCCCCTACGGATTAAGGTATTAGAACTTCTGCGTTCTCAGGAATTATGCGTGTGTGACTTATGCGACCACCTGGGAACCACTCAGTCTAAACTGTCTTTTCACCTCAAAACCTTGAAAGAAGCTGGCTTAGTTCGCGCTCGTCAAGAAGGACGCTGGATTTACTACAGCCTCAATCTGCCGCAATTTGTTGCCTTAGAACAGTATTTAGCAGAATTCCGCCGCTTTAGCCCAATATTGCCTATTCGTCCTCCCTGCGAAACTTAAAAATTGGCGTTGCAGAACGGTGGGATGAATTGAGAGAAGCAGGGGAGGCAGGGGATGCACAGGAAGCAGGGGGAGAATTTTGGAAGTTCCTAAATCATCCTGCAACTATGCAACGCCTAAAAATCCATCAATTTTTTTTGTAATGTTTTTTTTACTTCTAGTTATATACGGATTGACAAATCAATTTTTTTTGAAATGATAGAGATATACTCTTGATATAACTCACAGGGGTGGGGTCAATGAACACAACAACAAAGGAATTGGCTCTTGCACTCGGAATGTTGGCTTTAACGACCAGTTGTACAGCAGCATCCAACACATCTACTCAAACTCAGCAGTCACCTTCTGTAACTCAGGTAAGAGATTCTGGTAATGCAATAGCAACAATTAAAATTGATGGTTCCAGCACGGTCTATCCCATTACAGAGGCGATGCCTGCGGCGGTCTACGCCTACGCTAAAGATTATCAAGTTGAGCCAAAAAATCGGGTGCAGGTTGCAGTTAACATTTCTGGTACTACTGACGGATTTGAAAAATTCTGTGCTGGAGAAACAGATATTAGCAACGCTTCCCGACCGATTATGAAGGCAGAGATGGAAGCTTGTTATCTACGTTAATTTTCGGGATAACCAAAACAAGGGATTAGTAAACAAATTTGTCGAATTTTACATTGATAAAGCACCAACAATAGCAAATGCTGTGGGCTATATACCTTTACCAAATGAAAGCAAACACCTCAATTACGTTCACTTGCATCAAGGCAAAGTGGGAACAGTATTTGAAGGCAAAGCAGAGATGAACTTGACAATTGGTGAGTTATTACGGAAAGAAGGCAAGTTTTAGCGATTTCTTTTATTTTTAGGTTTATTCCAATGAGTCAGAATTCACAAGGTAGTACAGCCCGGATACAAGCAGGAAGCAATCTAAGTTTTTTTGAGAAATATCTCACCGTTTGGGTATTTTTGTGTATCTTTGTCGGAATTGCACTAGGTAGATTGTTTCCAGGGATAGCGGTAGGTCTTGATGCAATGAGTGTGTATCAAGTGTCTATTCCCATCGCGGTATGTTTGTTTTTCATGATGTATCCAATCATGGTGAAGATTGATTTCACACAAGCAGCAAATGCTATCCGCGCCCCAAAACCCGTTGTTCTCACCTTGGTAGTGAACTGGTTGATTAAACCATTCACGATGGTAATATTTGCTCAATTTTTCTTAGGATGGTTATTTCGTCCTTTGATTACTGGAACTGAGATCATTGGCGGTAGCGAAGTAGCACTGGCAAATTCTTATATTGCTGGTACTATCTTACTAGGAATTGCTCCTTGTACAGCAATGGTACTGTTGTGGGGATATCTTTCCTATGGCAACCAGGGACATACCTTAATAATGGTCGCAGTAAATTCTCTGGCGATGCTGTTCTTATACGCACCATTGGGTAGATGGTTATTAGCGGCGAATGATTTAACCGTGCCTTGGCAAACTATTGTTTTGTCAGTAGTAATTTATGTTGGGTTTCCCTTAGTGGCGGGAATGTACAGCCGTTACTGGATTTTTAAATACAAAGGTACAGAGTGGTTTGAAAGACGATTCTTAAAGTATTTGACTCCAGTTTCAATTACTGCTCTATTGCTAACTTTGGTACTACTATTTGCATTCAAGGGCGAATTAATTGTTAAAAATCCCTTGCATATCTTATTAATTGCCGTACCACTATTTATCCAAACTAATTTCATTTTCTTGATTAGTTATGTAGCAGCATTGAAGATGAATTTATCCTACGAAGATGCCGCACCCGCAGCATTAATTGGAGCAAGTAATCATTTTGAAGTTGCTATTGCGACTGCTGTGATGCTATTTGGCTTAAATTCAGGTGCAGCACTGGCTACAGTGGTAGGGGTTTTAATTGAAGTGCCAGTGATGTTGATGCTGGTTGAGCTTTGTAAACGCACAGCAGCTTGGTTTCCACGGGAACCGGAAAAAGCTACATTGCAAGATCCGCGCTGTTTTGGTGTCTTAAAATGACCACAATCTTTGACTCTAAAGATTGCGTAATCAAAGTAATACCTAATTTTCATTGATAGAACTGCTTCTACTAAGCACAGTACGGCAAAAATGCGATCGCGAATTACAAATTTTTCGTAACACCCGAATCTCGCAGCTTATAAATTTAACGACATTATTAGGGGAATTGAACCATGAAACGAGTGATGTTTGTTTGCAAAAAGAATTCTGCGCGTTCTCAAATGGCAGAAGGCTTTGCCAAAACCCTTGGTAAGGGAAAAATTGAAGTGATTAGCTCTGGTTTAGAAGCAAGCCAGGTTAGACCAGAAGCGATCGCAACCATGAAAGAAATTGGTATCAATATTACCAATCAATGCTCCAAACCCCTAAGTGATTTCCAAGCGCAAGACTTTGATGTAGTGATTTCTTTGTGTGGCTGTGGCGTGAATTTGCCGCCAGAGTGGGTTGTGCGAGAAGTATTTGAAGACTGGCAGTTAGACGATCCAGCAGAACAACCAGAAATTTTTCCTAGAGTCCGCGATGAGGTTAAAGAACGGGTAACTCAATTGATTGAGTCGGTGAATAAAGAATTTACACCTGCTCCATAAAGATTGCAACGTCAAATTATAGTACTGAGATTAAACTAAGGCTCGAACCAATGGAGCAAGAAACAATTCAACCAATTTCACAAAACCTGTGGTGGGTGATTCCAGGGAAACTGGCAGGTGTTCGTAAGCCAATGGCTGAAGAGTTAACAGAGTTACAGGCTAATGGTGTAGGTGCGATCGCCTCCGTTATGGATGACCCCTCTAACCTAGATTTGTATCAAAAAGCAAACATTCCTCATCTCTGGTTGCCAATCAAAGGTGGCACTGCACCCAGCCTAGAGCAGCTTCAGGAATTACAAAACTTTATTGACATTCAAAAAGGCATTGGCAACGCTGTTGCAGTTCATTGCACCAGTGGGAGGCGACGAACGGGAACGATACTGGCTTCTTACCTAATTTACACTGGCTCTTCTTATAACGACGCAATACAGAAAATCCAACACGCAAATCCTGATGTTGAATTGCGAGAAGCCCAAAGTACCTTTTTGCGAGAGTTGGAGGAGAATAAGAAATTATCATGACGACATTTGACCATCCCCCCAGAATTTTGTTTTTATATGGCTCTCTGCGTGAGCGTTCTTATAGCCGCCTCTTGGCAGAGGAAGCAGCACGCATCATTGAAGAATTTGGCGCAGAGGTAAAGTTTTTCGATCCCCGTGAGCTGCCGATTTACGGCAGCGTACCTGATAGCCACCCAAAGGTGCAGGAGTTGCGCCAATTAAGCTTGTGGTCAGAAGGGCAGGTTTGGTCTAGCCCAGAACTGCACGGTCAGATTTCTGGCATTATGAAAAACCAAATTGATTGGATTCCGCTCAGTATTGGAGCCGTTCGCCCGACTCAAGGGAGAACTTTAGCTGTCATGCAAGTAAGCGGCGGATCTCAGTCTTTCAACGCTGTCAACACATTAAGAATTCTTGGACGCTGGATGCGGATGTTCACTATCCCCAATCAATCTTCAGTAGCTAAAGCATACGAGGAGTTTAACGAAGACGGGACTATGAAAGATTCGCCCTACCGCGATCGCGTTGTCGATGTCATGGAAGAACTTTACAAATTTACCTTGCTATTGCGTGACAAAGTTGATTATCTCACAGACCGCTACAGTGAACGTAAAGAAAAAGCTACTAAAGAGACAATCAAAATAGCTTCTCAAGCTCTTGAAGTTAACTCTAATATGGTTCAAACCAACCTGCCGAATGTGGGTTGATATCAGGCTTGATTAGCGAAAATCCAGAATAGAATAACCTCCTGGCAGATTTAACCAGGAGAGTTCAAAAAATTGATTCATTTTTACAAGCGTTGTAGCAGGCTCAAACCGTGAGTATCAGTACCACAAGTATTGAAAAGAAAGTATTCATCAGCCAACTTTTGTACTTGTTCTGATTCCACTACGCTGGGTTTCCAGGGGTTAGGGTTGTTGTAGGCATAAAAAGTTTCCACACCATCAATACCCTTTTGGGACGCAGCTGGAATTAAGTCAAAAAGCGATCGCTTGTAACGAGCCGGATGAGCCAAAACGGCCAATCCCCCAGCTTCATGAATAGCAGCAATCACGTTACTTGCCTGATATTCTTGCCCTGTAGTCGGCCTTCTGTGGAGATAAGGCTTGATGCTAGGGTGGTCTGGTGTAAAAGCGTAAGCCAAAATGTGAACTTCTATATTCAAAAGGTTAGCATTGATTTCCACGCCACTCCATAGGTGAGGAGTGCTTGCACCAGGATTACTCCACTTCCAATCTTCCAACCAAGCAAGGGCCGCTTGATAGCCGATAATACCATGATGGTCGGTGATCGCTAGCCCTTTTAGACCAATAGCCATCGCCTGCTCCATCAATGCACTAGGCTGCAACCTCCCATCTGAGAAGACGGTGTGCATATGAAAGTTGAATAACCTTGGACAACTATGTGCATCAATGTTTTTGAATACTTGCTTCAAAAGTTCTGCCGAAGCAGTAGTACGGGCCAAATTTACAGCCATAACTCCCTCTGAACAAAAATATATATTCTCAACACACTAAAACGCCACATCTACAGATAAGAAAGATTCAGCACTAATAATTAGTATTGATTGCTACTTTCTCAGCTTTCTCAGCAAATTTTTCAATATGTTAAGACTACGTTAGCAAATCTTAATCTCAGTGGTCATGGGTATTTCAGACTACTTTAAATTTAAGTGGTAACAAATATTGCATCCAAATTTTCATAAATACACTTATAGCATCTATGGCAAATGACTTACATAATAAAGGCTTAGTAGAGCGATAATCTCTAATAAGCCGGAAATGCAACTCTATATTGTGTGTAAAACTTATTCTTTATCTCAGTAGTTATAGCTTTTATCTAAGTAATAACAACTTTAGCAATCACATCAATAAGAAAATCTTCTGGGTCTATAATAGCTCCAAAAAAACTGGCGATGTCTACGACGGGCTATGCCTACGCTTACGGCTAATTATACGCCTCGCGCAATCCCAAAAGAATCTCCCTTCAGGGTGACTCCAAGGGGTTCTATTACCACCTCGCGGGTCAGGGATGCTTCAACTCTTCCGGCAATCACAGCCGTAAGCTTATGTTCTCTTGCAAGTCTGACAATTTTCTCTGCATCCTGCTCCGACTCTGTATAGAATGCAAATCCTGCACCGTAATTGAACACAGAAAGCATCGTCTCGGCCCCGCCCTCAAGATGACCCTCAACAAACGTAAATATTTCCGGTACTGGAAGCATCGTTTCGATGACATACCGGAGCGGTTTCACTGACCGCATCAGCTTTTGCCAGCCATGACCAGTGATATTCTCCATCGCAGTTGGACGAATACCTTCGCCAAGTACCGCCTGAACAAGCGGCGTGTAGAGATATGATGCAACATTCATCGCTTCCCAAAACTCCTGCCCACTTGCAAGTTTTGTTCTATACCCATCAGGAAGGGACTCAGCGAGCTTTCGCAGTGGGGTAAAGCCGTTCTCATGAGGCCCCGAACTCTCAATGAGAACAATAGTATTTCCGGCATTCAGACGTGAGCTATCAATAGGAGCGACACCAGTCGGCATTACCCCAAAAACCGAGCCTGCGATGTCGAGCCGACCGGGAATCATCTTAGTTTTTAGTTGAGGAGTTTCCCCTGAGAGATAAACACACCCGACTCGTTTACACCCCTCAACGACTCCATCCAGAAACCCATCAAGGAAAGCGGGAGTAAAAATTGTTTCAGGAGTACTCGACGGCAGATAAAGACCAAGAAGTATAGTCTGCATACCGGAAGTTGCGGCATCATTCGTAAGACACGAAATGATCTTGATACCAATGTTCCACCAGAATCGTCGAAGCTCTTCTTCACAGAGGTCATCAGGCCGGGTATCGTCTGCGGTGCCCAGTCCTTCGGGTACAAGCGTCATAGAAAGTTCTCTAGCCCCCGCCTCTACAAAGGGGGCGAGGTTGAAGCTGAAAGCGTTAGCGCTGGCTCCAAGACCCGACGCGGGCACAATGCCATAAGCGCTTGCAAAGCCAAGTGTGCGTTTTGCAGCTTCGATGAAGCGTCGTTTTGCGGCATCGAGAGTATCATAATCGACTTGATCGAGAGCTTGAGACATCAGGTTGCGTTTTAAGTTAAAAGTGAGGAGTTAGGAGTTAAGAAAACTCATAACTCCTAACTCCTCACTTTAAAATACCTCATCTTCAATACCACGCCACCATTCCCCCAAATTCATTAAGTCTTGGTAAATATCTTCTAATTCTTTAATATAAACATCGTTTGTAAGGGTAGCTCGACGCTCTTGCAATTTTTGGAGGCGTAGTTGTACCAATACCCAAGGTTTAGTGATGCTATTCGTCGCTTCGATATATTGAGCTAGTTCTGTACTATCCATATATTTTGATTTTAATCTTATTACTTTTAAGATACAGGAAAGAGGAGAAATCCTGCCCTTAGCAAGAACTACTGCCATTCAAACAAGCAAGAGTTGAACTTACCCTGCCAAATCTCAGATTTGGTGACTTGCAATTAATCAAGGTTGAAGCCTTTATCAGAATGGCATTCTTTTGATCTTAGTCAAAACTGCCTCCTTCTATTTCACAAATCTAGGAAAAAGCTTCTTATAATCAGTTCAAAACTGCCAATTAACGCTGTGTGCAACTTTTACACAAACCTAACTCCCCAGTCCCTTTTCCTATTAGGGAATAAAGAGAATTCAAATCCTCTCCCGTACAAGGAAAGAGAAATGGCAGTGTCAGAATATTAAGTTGCACATTGCGTCAATTGATTAAGCTTTAGCCAAGTTTTCAGCAGCAAAGTCCCAGTTTACCAAGTTTTCTAGAAAATTCTTGATGAATGCTGGACGGGCGTTTCTATAGTCAATGTAGTAGGCATGTTCCCAAACATCCAAGGTTAGGAGTGCTTTCTTACCATGAGCTAGAGGGTTTTCTGCATTTGGTGTTTTGATCACCTTCAGCGTACCACCATCATCAATCAACCAAGACCAGCCACTGCCGAATTGAGTTGCGGCCGCGTTCGAGAATTCTTCCTTGAATTTGTCGAAGCTACCAAAATCTTTATCAATTCTGGTTGCGAGATCACCAGTGGGTGCGCCGCCACCTGCTGGTTTCAAGGAATTCCAAAAGAAGGTGTGGTTCCAAACTTGGGCAGCGTTGTTGAAGATTCCCGCTTTAGAGGAGTCGTTGAAGGAAGTTTTGATCACCTCTTCCAGAGACTTATTCGCAAGTTCTGTACCTTCAGTGAGCTTGTTGAGGTTGTCTACATAAGCTTTGTGATGCTTACCATAGTGATACTCAAAAGTTTCAGCTTTCATGCCATGTGGCTCTAGAGCATTAATATCGAAAGGTAGTGGGTCTTGTACAAATGCCATCGTGTCAAATCCTCTCTTTACCGGTTTCCAGTTTTAAGCTATTGCAGAAGCTTAGGAAATTAACAGCTTTTATTTTTGAGGTTTTATGTCTTTAATCATGAAACATAAAACTTAACATCGTCATTTTACTACCAAAGTGAAGATAAAAACAAAGTACTTCTCTAATAAGTAAAATAAGCCAAATTACTAGGAAGTAATGACTATAAATAAAAATGGCTAATATTTCATAGCCAGAGACGCATAAGTAGGTCGGCGTAAATAATTATCGTTGGGATAAGGCAGGAGGCAGGGAGCAGGGGGAAAAAGGGTTTGAGCCTTGTTGACTTTTCTTGATATAGGTTGCTTTTATTTTGCCGACTTACTTAATCAATTCGCATTTAGCAATTAAAGCTTTGATACTTCTATCTTTGGTAGGATTAGTTGCAATATGATAAATCAGTCTAAAGCGAGATGATTTAATACTTTAATAATTTAATATTTTTGGTACAAGGCTTGATTTTCAATATAGATAGCTAATAATTAAATTATCTATTTTGTTTTAAAATGCAGTTTTGAGGATGGTAAGTGAATAATCACTCACTCACCACCCTTTAAAACTAAAAAACTAACAGCAAAGAGTGGTGATTACGGCTGAGATAAACGCTGCTGGTAGTAGTTAACAATTTGTGCCGTGACTTCAGACACGTCCAAACCATCGGTTTGAACTTCGATCGCATCGGCTGCTTTTTGCAAAGGGGAAACTTTGCGTGTACTATCTTTCCAGTCACGTTCGGCAATGTCGTGTTTTAGCTGCTCTAAGCTCACTTCGGACTGACCTTGTTTGGTAAAGTCTTCCTGGCGGCGACGTGCGCGTTCACTCACAGAAGCGGTTAAGAAGATTTTCACTTCGGCATCGGGGAATACATGAGTACCAATGTCCCGACCTTCAGCTACTAAACCACCTTTTTTACCCCAGTTTTGCTGTTGTTTAACCAGTGCTTGACGGACAGCGCTTTGTGCTGCGATCGCAGATACAAGAGAAGTTACCTCAATCGTGCGAATTGCCTGGGTAACATCGGTACCATCAATCCAAACCCGCACGGATGATTGTAAATCCTGGTTAGGAGTGAGTTCAATTTTACACTGGTTAGTTAATTCCGCGATCGCACACTCATCATTAATAGCAATACCCTTTTGCAGTACTAACCAAGTGACAGCACGGTACATTGCCCCTGTATCTAAATACACTAAACTCAGGTTTGCTGCCACTTGACGCGCCACTGTAGATTTTCCAGCACCGGCTGGGCCATCAATGGCGATAATAGGTTGACGATCGCGCAAGATAATATTGTCAATCAAACGTGTAGACCCAAGACGAGCTGCGATCGCCAACATTCCTTCCTCCTCAACTTTTTCTAAAGACATCAACGTAGTCGGTTCAACCAATTCAATATATTCCACTAAAATCGTGCTGACTATAGCCACTTCTTGCTGTACCACTGCTATCAACTTGTTGCTATTGCGATCGCCTGCAATGAATGCAGCTTCAGCTCGTCGCAAGCCACGGTATAACACAGCTGCTTGCTCTTTTGCCGTTGCAGTCAAATATTGATTGCGAGAACTGAAGGCAAGACCCGACGCTTCCCGTACTGTTGGACAAGCAACAATTTCTACTGGCAAATTTAAGTCAGCTACTAAGCGTTTAATAATTGCTAGTTGCTGACCATCCTTTTCACCAAAGTAGGCACGGTCAGGCTGTACCAAGTTGAAAAGTTTGGTAACAATCGTAGCGACACCCTGAAAATGACCTTGCCGAGAACGACCACACAAGCCTGTTATCATAGCAGATGGGGGGATAACTTGTGTAACCTTTGATTCTTGTATACTTTTGTGGGGAACTGCCATTTCTTCTGGAGTTGGTGCAAAAATGGCATCTACCCCAGCTTGTTCGCAAAATTGTTGGTCTTGCTCTAAAGTGCGGGGATAGCGTTGATAATCCTCATTAGGAGCAAATTGCAGGGGATTAACGAAAATACTCACAATCACCGTAGAATTTTCCTGCCGCGCCCGTTGGATCAAGCTTAAATGACCTTGATGTAAATTCCCCATAGTTGGCACTAGACCGACTGCCGTCTGATACCAGCCAGTCATCTCATCTAGTTTTAAATCCTCAGTAACTGCAATTAGCTTGTTTTCTGAGCAGCGTTTAGTTAAATAGCAGCGTAAAGCTGCGACTGTTGTCAGCAGGCGCACAAAAATACCCCTAGTTCTTATCGATCCCTCCCCCGTTAGTTTATATCTGAAATAGAGGGAAGAGATGATTAAACTAGAGGAATTAAGTGATACGGAACTGGAAATTGAGTTTAGGGGAAAGGTTATAGGTGATAGGGAATAATCTTTTCCCTGTAACCTGTAACCTACTGTATTATTTCCCTAAAACTTCAACACGTACTGGTGCTATGCCACTGCCCATCATTCCCAAAACTCGAGCCGCGCCAGTAGACACGTCAATGATTCGACCACGAATGAATGGGCCTCGGTCATTAATCCGCAGCACTACAGAACGACCATTACGAGTATTGGTTACACGGACTTTTGTACCAAAGGGTAAACTGCGATGAGCGGCAGTCATTGCTTCTGGATTAAATCTCTGTCCGCTAGCAGTGCGATTACCAGCAAAATCATAGCCATAAAAAGAAGCTATACCTTTCAAGGTGGATCGCACTACTCCAACGGCAACCTGTTGAGGCAGCTTTGGTATTGATATTTGTTGACGGACTGGTAAATTCGCAATCTCTTTTATAGGAGATGCATTGCCTAGTAGTCTCCGTAAGCGATTGGTTGCTTGCAATGCATCTTGCGCCAGATTGTTGGTACTATCTGCTAGTCGCGTACCTTCGTTGATTTCGACCAGTTCTTCGCCATTAATTTTGATTACATAGCGATCGCCATCTTGTTGGACTGGGACGCTTTTATTTTGCGCTTGATTAGCAGTAGATTTTTCCCCTGCTTTCCAACTTACGGTAATCTTACTACCGTCCACATTTTCCCGATTCAACTGGTTGATCTTAGCTGCTATTACACCAGCTATCTGAATCGGGTCATTGTCAGCCGAGCTAATCTGGTTAATTGCATCTGTTGCGTTACCAGTATTCAGCGCATTTGGTGAATTGCTAGCAATAAGGGCGTACCCTTGCACGCCCCCAGTATTTCCAATTTCACCAACTTTTTTATTTTCAAAATTCGTATTTGATACAGGACTCAAAAAAGTGAAAACAGGTATATTTCGGATAAACAGGGTTGCCGCCTTACGTCCTCTAATCTCGTGAGGATGAATTTCTGTAATCACAGCATCCAAGGTTTGTTTCCCTGCTCTGGATTGGTACTCTCCCACCTTCACTACATCAGGGGCAGGTGATTTCTGGGAAGCTAGGGCATTTCCCTTGGCGGTTTGAGTGCAACCGACTGAGGGTATGCCCAAAACAGCCATAGACAGGGTAACAATAATCCACAAATGTCTTTGATTCATGCGTCCGTTTTTGAAAGCGACTGTAGAACTTAAGTTTTATAACTTGCGGGACTTTTCACTAGTGAATAGTGAATACCCTTTTGAAAAACTCGAACTCGTTCCGTTTTCACTTTGTTCTTTATAACTGCAACAGACTAACACGAACCTTTTAGCTTGGGGATCAGGGTTTTAGCGTAACTATCGGCAAATCAATCAAATTAAAATTCAAATTTGAAGGGTGAAACCTTTCTCAAAAGCGGACTTTGGCTATGTAACGCTTTTTTCTGCAAGTCAAAAATTTCTTAAAAAACTTTACGCTGATTACACACTAAAGTGACGATACCCTGTTCACATTGGTTCTAAAGGCTCGTAACTATTTGTGTATTCTATATTACATCTTTTAAACTCATTTCCTATAAGAAGGTAATATAACTTTTATTAAATAGCAACTGCATAAATACTTAAAATTGCTTATTTAAGTAAATCTTTAGATTTACCTATGAATAAGTCGTGATATGAGTTACATCTAAAATAATTATGCAAATCAGTTTGAGTTTAATATCTGTTTTCAAAGTTTGTTCTACTTAGATTAATCATAACTTTTATTCTATATGACTAGACTGACAGTAGTAATAAATATAACTTCAAATACTAGTATTGCTGAGTATAAAAAAAAGGACGATACTCAACTTAATATTTATCAGGATTAATGATGAAAAAATTAAGAAATCTTTGCGATCGCTTGTAAATAAAGCTTTATTAGTATCAAAAAGAACAAATAGTGTTTTTTAACCTCAGTAATTGCTCAAGGATGGTTTTTTAGAGCCAGCTGTGTTTGACAAAATCTTTGCGGTTGTAGGGATGTACAGCTGCACCCCTACTATATATAGTGAGTATTTTGGGGAATGCTATCAGCATGATTACAAACGAAGCACATCAAGGAGACTTAGAAATATATCCATCGCCACTATCAGCTTTTCTCAATGAGTTGCATTCCCAGTACAAGTCATTAGGGGAGGGTGCAGTAACGAAATTTATTCCCGAACTGGCGAAGGCAAACCCGGACTTGTTCAGCATTTGCATTGTGACAGTAGATGGTCAGGTTTACAAAGTTGGCGATTACGATCACCTCTTCACCATTCAGTCAATTTCCAAAGTATTTACTTATGGACTTGCTTTAGAAGATCATGGACTGGATTACGTATTGACTAGAGTTGGGGTGGAACCAACGGGGGATGCATTCAACGCGATTATTTTGGATGAGCAATCGAAGCGACCTTATAATCCAATGGTAAATGCAGGTGCGATCGCCACCACCAGCTTAATTAAAGGTTCCGGCCCCACCGAACGCCTCAATCGGATGCTGGATATGTTTCGCCGATATATTGGCCACGATGTGTTCGTTGACATTTCAGTTTTTACCTCAGAACGTAGTACAGGGCATCGCAACCGGGCAATGGCGCATCTGATGCTTAACTTTGGCATGATCGACCGGAATATTGAAGAGTCGCTGGATCTTTATTTCCAGCAGTGTGCTGTGATGGTAAATTGCCAAGACTTAGCAGTGATGGCGGCTACCCTTGCTAACACAGGTATTAATCCGATTACCAAAGAACAGGCGGTAGATAAACGTTATATCAAAGATATTTTGAGTGTTATGTATACCTGTGGAATGTACAACTTTGCAGGTGAGTGGGCTTATAAAATTGGGATTCCGGCGAAAAGCGGAATTTGTGGTGGGATTATCGCCGTTGTACCCAATAAGATGGGCATTGGAGTTTTTTCGCCACTGCTTGATGTACGTGGTAATAGTGTGCGGGGGGTAAAGGTGTGTGAAGAACTTTCCCAACGTTTAGGTTTACATCTATTTGAGTGCCAAAAAAAAGATTACTAGAAATAAGGATTTACTGGTTGAGTTAGGCGACGTAAGACGGTACGAAACTGAAATCGCTGTTTGATCTCAGAATCCCCCGAATTCAATTCGGGGGAGTATGTCAAAATTCTTCTGCTTGGGGAAGTGGGAAGATTTCACCAGCCAAGTAAGCTGGAAAGTGCTTTTGAAAGTATAGCCAGGAAGTCATATCTTCCACATCTAGCAATGCTTTTGGGGCTTTTTTATATAAAGGAATACGGTTATTAATTTCGTCTTGCAGCACAGATGGAACTTCTGTTAAACCATTTACTTTGCTGCCAACAGCACTGTAGATTAGTTGACCGGGGCGATCGCCCATTTTCATCCAGGGAAGCCATTGACCAATTCTATCCCAACTCAGTTTGAGTTCAGAGACTGAAGAGAGGGCGGTGTTGAATAAGTCTGCCGTTGGCACAGTTAATTTAAACAATTCTGCTGCCTGATAAATTGGATTTGGGCTGTATTCGGCAAATTTGGGATCGTCTGCTAAGGGATTGGGGTAATAGGGAAATATATCAAAAACAAAGGTTGTGCTGTCACCATCTACTTGTGCGAGGAAATTTCCTTTAAACTTCCCCTGCACTGGATTATTAGCAACGTGGATTACTGGAACTGTCTCGCCTGTCCAAGGATTCTCCCATTTGGCTAAGACTTCATCTGTTTGTGGATTAAGGTAGTAAGTCAGTTCCCTGGAAGTGAAATCCCAGCTACCCTCATCTGTGGGAATACATCGGCTAACACTCAATCCCAGCATCTTAAACAAGAGTTGTTTTTTTTCACCGGGGATAAAAGCATAAATTTTACCTTTCCAAATCAGGAAAGTAGATTCGCTAGGGTCGAGAGATGAACGAGTTTTAACCCAGTGCTGGGCTTCAAGTTCTTGGATTTGGGCAACCATCTGAAGCATCCTTAATATTTGGATAACAAAAGAATAAGCTATGAGCATTCAAGTTGCATCTTTGTCATTTGTCATTAGCCCTATTTCAATTGTTGGAAGAACAACTGGAGCTTATTCTCATCTAATTTGCCATTGGTGCGAACCGCGCTACACAAATCTAGTCCGAAAGGAGCAACTTGCTGAACTGCGATCGCAACATTCTCAGGTTTCAGCCCTCCAGCTAAGAAAATTGGCACGTTTACTTGCTCACGGATTTTAGCGCTCAAGTTCCAGTCGTGTAAGCGTCCTGTACCGCCTAACTCTTTAATCGGTAGTGATTGATTGCCGGAGTCTAGTAGAATTGCATCTATGTATGGTGCTACGCTAATTGCCTCATCTAAAGATTTTTCTGTAATGACGTGAATTACTTGGACAATGGAAATCCCAGGTAAGGCATTTCGGATATCTTGATAGCTTCCTGATTCTAAGCGATCGCAGATTTGCACAGTATTTGTCCGACAGCACCTTAGTTGCTGAATAATCTCCTGAGCATCTTGACTTGAAGTAAGCAAAAAAGTAGCGATCGGGGGTGGTACACAAGCAGCAATTTTCGCAATTAATTCTTCAGAGATGACACCGGGGCCACTTGGCATCTGAGAAACCAAACCGAGGGCAGATGCACCGCAGCGAATGGCAATCCATGCTTCTTCTATGCTGCTAATACAGCAAATTTTGACTCTTGGGTTTGCTGTTCTTTCCATTCTTTACTAACTCCGAAAGCGCCAATGCCCAATTTCCAATCCCTTAAAATAATTAAACTGATTCAGGAAGTTGCTGATCCAGACGGCGAAACAAAAACACCCAAAGAGGCAGGGAACTGTTAATCGCAATTAGTCGCACTAAATGACCAGTTGTAACAATTTCAACATTATGATTCAATGCTAGAGAAACCAGGATCATTTCTGCTGATCCTCCTGGTGCTGTGACTAAAAGACAGGTTAACCAATCCCAAGAGGTTAATTGCATTGCAAGTACAGCAGCGATCGCTCCGGCTATCAGAGTCATGGCCACAGACATCAAGGCATAGCCGACAGTCCGCTTTCTAAAGTTGGGTTTGTCTCCCCAATACTCACCAATAGTAATTCCCAGGAGCATTTGACCCAATAAGTTTATGATTGGCGGCGGACTAAAGCTAATATCACCCCCAAAAGGCAACCAATGTAGCAAAGGATTAAACCCAATACCAATCAACAATGCACCAAAGAAATCGCCAGCCGGAATTTTAAATAATATAGCTGGATAAACTACTAATCCAGTAATTACCAGTACTAACAAAAGTAATTGTAGTTGAGATGGATCGAAATTGAACCAAGCAGCGTTGATTGGGAGTGTTTGCCTATAGTAATTACCAGTTGATGTTTTAGCGACTAGGGGAATTAGGACAACTACTGAGGTGACGCGAATCGCCTGAACTAGAGCAACCAAGCTCACATTTTTATTGTAATCAGCAGCGATCGCTGCCATAATTCCTACACCACCAGGAACTGTAGCCAGCATTGCTGTTAATAGGTTGGTTTTGCTAAGGCGCGAGTAAATGTAACCAATACAGCTTCCAC
The DNA here is from genome assembly GCF_014698065.1 of Nostoc flagelliforme FACHB-838. Taxonomy (GTDB): domain Bacteria; phylum Cyanobacteriota; class Cyanobacteriia; order Cyanobacteriales; family Nostocaceae; genus Nostoc; species Nostoc flagelliforme_B. The sequence continues at coordinate 47,481 of NZ_JACJSI010000027.1, read as the reverse complement.
TCAGCAGCAGAAACAAGGTAAGAAAAATAAATATAGGAATACTAGAAGCAACACTAGTTAGATTACCGTGAGCATTGGAAGCGCCGACAGTTAAGCCGACAAGTGCCATTCCTACTTTTCTAGCAGTGCGGTTAGGTTGGGGAGAATATTGATAAAGAATTCGACACCCTTGAAGAACCATTGTACCAGCAGCAATTCCACCAAATATCCAGGCAATCCTGCCAATTTGGAACTTTGCGAGGAATAAACCCAGAGGTAATGCCAGAAGCATTTCTAAGACAAGGACAATTAGTTGCTTTGCAAATAGCTGTTGTTTGGTAACGACAGAATGTTCATGAGTGTGTTCTTCCAGGCTGGGAGTAGCACTTACGCTTTGATTCATCGATATGAGCTTTTTTATTAATTTAACGCGATGTACTCAAGCTAGCGCGATCGCCCAGGATAGCTAGAGTCTGTCAAGCCAAGTTTGCTAAGTCTTGATTACGAACTTATCTATCCATCAAAGTTAGTTTGGTGGACTACTAATACCAATTCACGAAAATCCTGATACATATTTATCGTCGGGGCATGGCAATGCCATGCCCTTATCAGCGTATTTGTATCATTATTAAAGTTAAATGGTATAAGTGTAAATTTACCGCGTGTTGCATTCAAACAATAACCCCTATAGAGAGATGATAGGGGCACAATGATCGTTGTGCCCCTATAAATAATTTGTATTCCTTTCAATGGTTCCACTGTTTAGGGACTTCCAATTAAAAAACATCCCATCATCGGGGCGCAAAGTCTTGCGCCTCGACAAATCTACAAATAATTTGGGATAATTTATTTTTTTGCAAGTCCTTTAATCTTCGTCAAGGGCTGGGAAAGCTTCTTCAAGCTGCCACAACCGATCTTTATTTTCAACAAACCAAATACGAGTTTCTGGAGTTAATTTACCCCAAATGTCTTCAACAGGAATGTGAGGAGACGCATATTGGTACTGTTGACCAAGTGATTTGAGATTGTCCGCTACATCACGGGGGATTCCGAATTGTTCCCAGTCAACTGTTATATGTCTTCCCGAAACTCCGGCTGTGGGGTCGAAAACTAGCTGTGCTGATCTGACTAAATCAGCAAAGTGTTTCGGTTTGAGTTTAGTGATTTCTTGAATTTGGAGTGATTCGTTATGCTCTTGAGACATGATCGCCGCAGTGGTAAAGATTAGTGGTGTATTGAACTTACTGCCAGAGATTTTTATCCCAATATTTTTACTTTAGCGCAGAGTCACTAACTTGATCATGATTTAACCACACAAGGCATTTGAGCAAATTGTTTAAAGTAAGGGATTTTAAATGGTTGCTCTATTTACGCCGTGGCTTACTAGTCCCAAAGATAAAACATTTCTAAAGTAAAACTTCTAACAATTAACAATGAGAAAGCAAACTGGAGTTTGAGTAAGCAAACACAGCTTTTGCTTGCGGAAAACACTAAAATGAGTAAGCAAACACAGCTTTTGCTTGCGGAAAACACCAAAATGAGTAAGCAAACACAGCTTTTGAGTAAGCAAATATAGCTTTTACTTGCGGAAAACACCAAAATGAGTAAGCAAACACAGCTTTTGCTTGCGGAAAACACTAAAATGAGTAAGCAAACTGGGGTTTGAGTAAGCAAACACAGCTTTTGAGAAAGTAATTTAAGTATTTTGATAAAGTAAACAGGTATTTCTGTAAAGCAATTAGGCTTTTTGATAAAGTACTCGGCAAATATACTTGACGATTAAAAATAGCGCCTGCACAAATGGAGTCCTACTTGAGAACTGCTGTATGTCACTTAATTTTCAACGATTGCTCGATTTACTCTATCTTTCAATTTAGTGATTTTATAGAAGAATTACCTCAGCTACCATCTTCGATGAGAACTGTAACAGCTGCGATCGCAATCAACATTTCGTCATTTTTATCATTGAGTTCGGGAATCGCCCGCCCTTGAACTATCATCCCCCCAGATTCTACGGTGAGAGTTTTTTGACCAAATGGTAATACAGCGAGTACCTCTTCTTCCCTAACTTGTTCGGGGTATGGAACTGCTACCTGAACCTCTATAATCATTTCATTGGGGTGACTTAAGCCTGCAACTTCCCAAACACCAGGTAAAGCATTATGAGCGATCGCATTACGTACTGCTCTAGATGCTGCTACTGTTGGTTCTTGTCCATGCTGATCTATTCCCATACCCATCTCAATAATCAACCGTTTACGCGCCATTGCTAACCTCCAGTAAGTTCTGCACCTTTCACCAAGAAAAGCAGAGGGCTGTAGCTCACTTGCAATACTGCATCGCTTCTCTGCAAAAACCTTCACGTAGAGTCCTGCAATGAGAGGTATATATGCCCCCTGCCCCCTGCCTCACACCATGCGCTGCACGCGACTTAGACGCTCTGAGTAACTTTTCATCACCTTGAGGGCAAACATGGGTGTTTCCTGAACGGCAAAGAGAAATGCTTTCTCATCAACGAAAGCAAGTTTGCTGTCCACCTTGGCAATAGCTGTGTAAGTTCTATTTTTTACTCCTACAAGTACCCCGACACCAAAAACTTCACCTGTGTCAATGGTTTCTACAACCTTGCCATTGACTAATATATCTACTGTTCCTTCCAGAATCCCGTACATTTGCTCACCAGACTGCCCTTCTTCAAAGATGACTTGGCCTGCTGAAAATGCTTGAGGATCGGGTTGTTTTTGAAAGATACTTACCGTTACGACAGGACTTAGCATTTAGAGCAACCCCAAAATTATTGGTTTTTAGACGAAATTTTTGGATAGCTTGACGCGAACCCACAAAAGTATACTACTTTCTGTTGATTAACTCTCAACTCCGCAAAATTCGTGATTAGTTCCCTAATCGCCTAGAAACCCCTGGTTTTATGTAGTAAAACCGTCCCTCTCCGACTCGGAGAGGGAGAGACCTGAACAAAAATTCAGCTTTTTGCTCCCCTCTCCGCTCCGGAGAGGGGCTGGGGGAGAGGTCAAATAATACTTATCAAACCACGTTCAAATAGGGAATTTTGGATTTCAGGCTATCTTCTATAATTGATAAAACCTGCACACCTAATTCTAGGCATGAGACTGTGACCGAATCAGGAAGTTACAAAGATACTGTCAACTTACCCAAGACTAACTTTGATATGCGGGCAAACGCCATCAAGCGTGAGCCTGAAATCCAAAAATTTTGGGAAGAAAATAAAATTTACGATCGCCTCTTTGAAAATAACCCCGGCGAATTATTTATACTGCACGATGGGCCTCCCTACGCTAATGGCTCACTCCATATTGGTCATGCCTTAAATAAAATTCTCAAAGATATTATTAACCGCTACCAAATGTTACAAGGGCGTAAAGTTCGCTACGTCCCTGGTTGGGATTGTCACGGATTGCCAATTGAGTTAAAAGTTTTGCAGAACATGAAGTCAGCAGAACGGCAAAATTTAACGTCTTTACAACTGCGGCAGAAAGCGAAAGAATTTGGTTTAGCTACGGTAGATAACCAGCGCCAAAATTTTCAACGCTACGGTATTTGGGGCGATTGGGACAATCCTTATCTAACTTTGAAGCCGGAATATGAAGCGGCTCAAATTGGCGTGTTTGGTCAGATGTTCTTAAAAGGCTACATCTATCGCGGTTTAAAGCCGGTTCACTGGAGTCCCAGTTCTCATACCGCTTTGGCTGAAGCTGAGTTGGAATATCCCGAAGGTCACGTTTCTCGTAGTATCTATGCAGCTTTTGCAATCACAAGTTTGGCGGAAGCTGTAAAACCACTATTGGCGGAATATCTCTCAGATTTAGGTGTGGCTATCTGGACAACTACACCTTGGACAATTCCGGGAAATTTGGCTGTAGCGGTGAATGCAGATTTGAATTATGCAGTGGTGGAAGTTTCCCGCTCAGAATCGGAGGCGCAAAGTAATTTCAAATACTTAATCGTTGCTGCTGATTTAGTAGAACGTTTATCTTCAACCTTGGGAGTTGAGTTAACTCTAAAAGCCACCTTTAAGGGGAATGATTTAGAACATACTACTTACCGTCATCCTCTATATGACCGGGAAAGTCCGATTGTCGTAGGTGGTGATTACATCACTACTGAGTCAGGTACTGGGTTGGTACACACAGCCCCCGGTCATGGTCAGGAAGATTACATTGTTGGTCAGCGCTACGGTTTACCCATCCTTGCACCAGTGGATGACAATGGCAATTTTACCGAAGAAGCGGGACAATTTGCTGGGTTAAATGTGCTGGGTGATGGAAATCAGGCGGTAATTGATGCACTGGCGGGGGCTGGTTCTTTGTTGAAAGAAGAACCATACCCCCACAAGTATCCTTATGATTGGCGGACGAAGAAACCAACGATTTTCCGCGCTACTGAACAATGGTTTGCTTCCGTGGAAGGATTTAGAGAAGAAGCACTAAAAGCGATCGCCACGGTAAAATGGATTCCAGCCCAAGGTGAAAATCGCATCACGCCAATGGTAGCGGAACGTTCCGATTGGTGTATCTCCCGTCAACGCGCTTGGGGTGTACCCATTCCCGTTTTCTACGATGAAACCACGGGGGAAGTACTGCTGAATGAAGAAATTATCAACCATATTCAAGGAATCATCGCTGAAAAAGGTTCTGATGCTTGGTGGGAACTTTCAGTAGAGGAGTTATTACCCGAATCTTATCGTCAAAATGGCAAGTCTTACCGCAGAGGTACAGACACAATGGATGTATGGTTTGATTCTGGTTCATCTTGGGCGGCTGTTGTCCAACAGCGTCCAGAGTTACGCTACCCTGCTGATATATATTTGGAAGGTTCCGACCAACATCGCGGCTGGTTTCAGTCAAGTTTGCTCACCAGTGTAGCGGTAAATGACATTGCACCTTACAAAACTGTGCTAACTCACGGCTTCGCCTTAGACGAACAAGGGCGAAAGATGAGTAAGTCAGAAGGAAATGTGGTTGACCCCAATACAATCATTGAAGGCGGAAAAAATCAAAAAGTAGAACCGCCTTACGGTGCAGATGTATTGCGATTGTGGGTATCATCGGTAGACTACTCTGGCGATGTCCGCATTGGCAAAAACATCATCAAGCAGATGAATGATGTTAGAGGCAAGATTCGCAATACGGCGCGGTTTTTGTTGGGTAGCTTGGATGATTTTGACCCAGAAAAAGATGCAGTTCCCTTCGAGGAATTGCCAGAACTTGACCGTTATATACTGCACCGCATCACCGAGGTATTTGAAGAAGTAACCGTTGCCTTTGAGACTTTCCAATTCTTCCGCTTTTTCCAAACAGTGCAGAATTTCTGCGTGGTGGATTTATCCAACTTTTATTTAGATGTGGCCAAAGATAGGCTGTACATCAGTGCAAAAGATGCTTTCCGCCGTCGCAGCTGTCAAACGGTGCTGAAAATAGCTTTAGATAATTTAGCACGAGCGATCGCACCAGTACTATCCCACACCGCCGAAGATATCTGGCAATATCTCCCCTACAAAACACCTTATAAATCAGTGTTTGAAGCCGGTTGGGTGCAAGTTGAGGAAAAATGGCGTAATCCAGAGTTAGCAGAATTTTGGGGAACGCTGCGACAACTCCGCACTGATGTTAACAAGGTGTTGGAACAAGCCAGGATTGAAAAAATGATTGGTTCTTCCCTAGAAGCCAAAGCTTTGATTCATATACCTCACAAACAGTTAGGCGATGCTATCAAAGCCTTTAACCCAGTTAAGGGTAACGGTATCGATGAACTGCGATATTTATTGCTGACTTCCCAAGTGGAATTATTAGATTCTGCTGAAGGATTGCAAGGATTAGAATATACAGCGCAGACAGAAAACTGGGGGATTGGCGTAGTGAAAGCAGAGGGGCAAAAATGCGTTGGCAAAGCTTACACGAAGTGTATTCGCTGTTGGAACTATTCTACTCATGTAGGAGAATCAGCAGAACATCCCTTAATTTGCGAACGATGCGTTGCAGCCTTAGCTGGAAAGTTCTAGTAAATATACGTTAGTTCAACAAACCTCTCCCTATCTTCAATTAAAGTTCAAGTCTTTCCCTCTCCAAGTCGGAGAGGGAATTTTTTGCCTAGTAAAACTTCTTAGCGGTCTTTTCATTCAGCTAATTAGATAGAAACTACATCATCCGTGGAATTCACGTTGCAGCCAGCGCCTGAAATAGATATTTTGCGTAATACACATTATGGTTATTTCCTATAGTGCGTAAGTCTAAGGGTAATATATTTTTGAGCAAAAAAAATGGGTGTTTTCACTGAAGCTTTCTAAGTATTCTCACTGTATGCTCTTCAAATATAGAGCCAAACTACAGCATTGTTAAAAAAATATAAAGGTATGGATTAATACGTAGATTTTAGATTAAAACATCCATTAAGCCAAAATTTAAAGGATTCAAAGATATGTCAAATAAAGTTACTAAAGAGTTGGCAGATTTTTTGGTGCAAATAGAACAGCGATCGCAGTTTCATGCAGGCTATCCATATAATTTAAGTTGTGATTATAGTTTGATAGCTAAATTCTTTAATCATCTATTAAATAATGCTGGAGATCCATATATTGAGCCAGATTTTGGTCTGCATTCTCGTAAATTTGAGCAAGAAGTATTAGCTTTTTTTGCTCAACTCTATAAAATTCCAGAAAATCAGTTCTGGGGTTATGTTACTGCTGGCGGAACTGAAGGTAATTTATATGGAATCTTCTTAGCAAGAGAAATTTACCCTAGTGGCATTCTTTACTCATCACAAGACTCTCATTACTCAATACCCAAAGCAGCAAAATTATTCCGCATCCAACATAATGTTGTTAATTCACAAATTAATGGAGAGATGAATTATGAACATTTTGAACAAGTCATTAGCGAAAATCGGAATTATCCAGCGATCATAAATTTAAATATTGGGACTACTGTCAAAGGTGCAATTGACGACTTAGACAAAGTTCTAGAAATTTTAGAACGCAATCAGATTAAAGATTATTACATTCATTGTGATGCCGCGCTTTCAGGATTAATATTGCCCTTTCTAGATGGCGCTCCGCAAATTAACTTTCAAAAACCTATAGATAGTGTAGCTATTTCTGCTAAATTCATTGGTTCTCCCTTACCTTGCGGTGTAGTTTTAACTAAGAAAAAATGGGTAGAAAAAGTTGAAACAGCAATTGAATATATTGGTTCATCAGATACAACAATTCTAGGATCGAGAAACGGTCATACACCTCTGATTCTCTGGTATGCAATGCAAACAAGAGGTTATGATGGATTAGCTAGAGAAGCAAATACCTGTATTAATAATGCTCAATATCTTTTCCAACAACTTAAAATCAGAGAATATCCATGTATGCTCAATAAGTTCTCTAATACCGTAGTCTTGCAAAAACCTTCTCAAAAGTTAATTAAAAAATGGCAGTTAGCAACTTTTGAAAATTGGGTACACATTATAATCATGCAAAATATCAACCGCGATAAAATCGATACTTTTGTTAACGAACTTTTATTAGAAGAAGGGTTAGCTAATAACGTAGAAAATTTCCAGCTACAGCGAGTACTACACTAATGTAAATGTTCAAGCAAAATTAATTGCCTGATATTAGAAGCTGTTTCTCTAAACAAAATTTGCTCCCAAGATTTTATCTCTTTAAAAAGTTTTTTCCGCACAAGTTAGCAGCAAGTAGTATTTCTACTTCTGCACATCCCATAGGTGGTAAGAAAAAATACCCTTGTCCATAATCACATTGTAAAGCCTTCAATTGTGCTAATTGCTCTACAGTTTCTATCCCTTCTGCTGTTACAGACATATTTAAATTATGAGCCAATGTCACGATTGCTCGAATAATTTCTAAATTTTCTCCTCGGCTACCTATACTGGTGACAAAAGAGCGATCAATCTTAATGGTTTTGATTGGTAGGCGGTGCAGATAACTCAAGGACGAATAGCCAGTACCAAAATCATCCATGTGTAACTCAACATTCAGTGTTGTTAATTGGGAAAGCACAGTAGTAGCTAATTCAAAATTATCCATCAACAAGGTTTCAGTAATCTCCAATTTCAAACAGCTTGGCTCCAGTCCAGTTTGCTGCAAAATATATTTAACTTCTTGAAACACATCAGGTTGCGTGATTTGTTTACCAGAAAAATTTACGCTAATTGTCAGAGGTAGTGAGGTAGGAAATTGTTGATGCCATGAGTGCATTTGCTGACAGGCTTCATAAAGCACCCATTGCCCGATACTAACAATCATTCCAGTTTCCTCCGCCAGAGGAATAAAATCTTCAGGGGAAATAAGCCCTCGTTCTGGATGATACCAACGTATCAGTGCCTCAAATCCAATAATTTTGCCAGTTGTTAGTGAAATAATTGGCTGGTAATCAAGGCGAAATTCTTCTTGCTTGAGCAACGCATGACGTAAAGCAGTTTCTAACTCCAAGAGCAAAGCTGCACCCTCGTGCATCTTTGAATCAAAAACTTCATAACGTGCCTTACCAAGAGCTTTGGCACAATACATTGCCACATCAGCATCGCGTAGAATCTGCGCTGCTTGCTCATAATCTGGTTTGCTTAAAGCGATGCCAATACTAACATTAGTAAATACCCGATGCTCATTTAATTGAAATGGCGAAGCTAAAATCTTTTTAATTCGCTCGGCTACGTGTATGGCGGTGCTGATATCTTCAATTTCCTCGATTAAAATTGTGAACTCGTCTCCGCCAAAACGAGCAACGATGTCTCCGGTTCGTAGAATTGACTTTAGCCGATGAGAAATTGCAATCAAAAGTTGATTTCCCAACAAATGTCCAAGGCTGTCATTAACAACTTTAAAGCGGTCTAGGTCTAAGAAAAGTACGGCAAATAAATAATTCTTCTGCTGTTTACTATGTTCTATTGCCTGTTGCACCCGCTCCAAAAATAATCGTTGATTAGGTAATCCAGTTAGCCCGTCATGAAGGCTATTATGTAGTAATTGTTCTTGTGCTTCTTGACGCTTGATAATGTCTTGTTGAAGTTGTTGATTAAGTCTAATAAGCTCAATAGTGCGTTCTAGCACTAACTGCTCAAGTTGATAACGGTACTGGCCTAATTCTTCCTCTGCTAGCTTCCGCTTAGTTATGTCACGGATAATAACAATATACTCACGTAGCTGGGAATTAAATGGTTGTGAAATAGTTGATTCAACAACTCGTAAACCTTGGTTAGTTTTTAAGGTTTGCTCACTTCTAATAGACCATTGCTCTGGTTTGCCGTGATAGCATATCAGAATTTGACTCAAGTTTTGCCCAAGCAGTTCCTGAACACTTGTTTGAAATAATTCTTCAGCAGCAGCATTTGTTTGAGAAATTGTCCCGTTTTCATCTAAGACTAAAACAGTATCTGGAACGGTATCGAGAGTAGTAATAAATAGGTTTCTTGCTTGTTTGCGTGCTTCATCAATAGCAATAATTTGTGGTAAAGTAGTCCAGCAAGCGATCGCTACTCCTGTAAAAGAAAGCGTCACTAAGAGAATAGCCAGCAAAGAGTTTTGAGGATTAGTAGAATGTCTATCTAAAAAATCGCGGATCACCCAACTAATTGTGGCAGTAGTACAAATTAATGATACTAAAACAATCACTTGTAATACTACAAAATCAGGGTTATTTCTACTAGAGTTAGTATTATGACGCTGTGTCCACCAGTTCGGGTGTAATGGCGCAAATCTTAAACGACGTAACGCTACATCTGCGCTCATGAGAATAATAGGTAATAATAATCCTATTAAGAAATCTCTCCAATTCCAAGCTAAACCTCCTACTATAAGAACTACTGCTTCTACCAAAAAGAAACCAAGTGACCACCAAGGCCATAACACGTGTGGTTTGCCCCGACATAGCCATAATCCCAGATGTAGTCCCATAATGGACATAAGATAACAGGTGCCTGCTACTGTAACAAGTTGAGATACATTTCCCAAATTTAGACAAAGTAAACTGAGTAGAAAGGTAACTAAAATAGCAGGGCCAAGAACACCTTGACGAGAAACTAATGCAAATATGGGAGAAATCTGTCTGTCTAAGGCAAGCTGGTATAACATCCGAGGAGAGTTGGAAACTGCCGTAGCAGAACTTAGAAGGCAAGATATAGTGATTAGAAGTGTTGCTAGAAAGGGGGCAGATTTACCCCAAAAAGGCTTAGAAGCCGCTACCAAATTTAAGAATGTATCGTCACCTATCGTGGGATTTGGAGCCGAACACATTAATACCCAAGAACCACCTAAAAACACTAGAGGAATCAACCAAGCAGCCACAGTTAAGAACTTTAAAGTTTTATTTGGGTGACGACTATCAGCAACAAAAGAAGAAGTGGTTTCACAAGCATAAATTGAATAGCTAGCTAGAAAAAACCACTTTGCCCATTCTTCAAAACTCAGGCTATGTGTGCTAGTTGGGGAAAATTGAAAACTAGCAGATGAAAAGGCTAACCATAATACGCCTTGAACACAAAACAATAACAGTAATAAAATCGCTGGGAATACAAAAAATAAATGCAGGAGAGCTAAAGCACGAGTGCCACTGAAGGCCAAAATAAAAGGAATCGCTGTAAATAAAACTTTTAAGAAAGTTTCTGGACAAGAAATACCTAATGTTTCAAAATTGACTTTAATTAGGTTGGTGAGAATAATCGCATACAGAGCTGGTGCTGCTGCCCAGCTAAAAAAGTATCCTAAAGCTACGTAACGCCCTAAGCCAGGAAAGTTCTTTAATAGCCTTGTGGTGTAGTTTGGTGTACCTCCTGCGACATCTGACCAGTGTCTACCTAGACTTTGTACCTGCAAGTTAAGTAAAAAGGAAATGATCGTACCGAAAAACCAAACTAAGATTGCTTTAGGCCCTAACGCTGCATGAATGATAGGGGCAGTACCAATCCATCCAACATGACCCGTTAAACCAAAGCCCCAGGTTTCGAGATAACTCAGGGTCTGCGGTAAGCGCATTAGCAAGTGCTGATTGTTCTCTGCTCGTGCAGAATCGTTATTAACCATTGTTTCTTAGTGAGATTTACTGACCTTTTCACTCAATAGCTGAATCTCACTGTTTATAGCCTCAGTATTACTGCTGAACTTTATAAAAGAATAACTTAGTTGTTACTGAATTTTAGATTTTAGACTAACTCATGCCTAAAGATTTTTCCTTGATAAATAATTTTAAATTAAAGATTTGAGCTTTTTTACGTAGCTTGCTTATCATAACTAGTAGTATAAATTATTTTTATTCAAACCTTTATAAAAATATATAAACATAGCAATTTGCAGATTTCCGACTTATTAAATAGGTCGGAAATCGTATTAGTTATGAATGATTAAGTAAGGCTATAGCTTTTGCAACAACTCTTGAGTTAACTGAAAGAAAGCTTTTGAACCTGCTGATTGAGGAGCATTTAAAACAGCTGGCATAAAACTATCAACAGCCTTAGCAACGTTGACATCAACTGGTATTTGCACCTTACAAATTTTTTCTACGCCAAAATCTTCAACAACACGATGCATTACTTGTTTGTAATATCTGCCAGTGAGAAGGTTAGCACTGGACATACTAAATACAATTCCTAGCATTTTTATATCTATCTTAGTTTCATGTCCATGACTATCTTTTAATTGGGCAATCCGTCTTTCTAGCAGTTGAATACCCACTACCGATAAGGGTTCTGGTTTAGCAGGAAGGATGTAGAAATCGCTGGCAGCTAAAGCGCTACGAGTCAATAGATTATAGCCAGGGGCACAATCGAGAAGGATAAAGTCATATTCTTGACGTATTGGCTTTAAGATGTTATTTACTAAAACTCTTTCAAAGCGATTCCAAATTGTTTCAAAGTCTTGCTCACCCAAAGCAGTTGCTTGTTGATGCAGCATTTCTGAAACAACAAATTCATCATACAAATCAATATCTCCCGGTAATAAATCTAGCCCGGGAAGATTACAAACCTGGGATTGAATAATATCCTGAATTGTGAGTTTTGCTTGTGGAACTGGATTAATAACTTCGTCTATTAGATACCTAAATGTCTTACTTTGTTTACGACGTTTGGCAAAATCTAAAGGCGACATCAAACTGAGTGTGGCGCTAATTTGGCTGTCTAAATCAAGGACAAGCACCCGCTTGCCATGATTTTTAGCTAGACAGGTAGCTAAGTTGACGGTGAGAGTGGTTTTACCAACACCACCTTTCATATTTGCAGTAGCAATTACATATCCCATTGATTGAGTCCTCTGTTGACGCATTCCCATCGATTGGTCTGTCAAGAAATAATTGAGGGGTGTGGATTGTTCGTGGTTCGTGCTTTAGCGCTAAAGCACAAACTACGAACCTATCAAATTAAACTTGACCGACTTTCTAGTACTCTGTCAAGGTAACTTGACTTTCGTTAGCTTGCTCGACTACTAAGTAGCGTATACCGCTCTTGATATCTTAAATCTTCCATTAAATTTAATATTTTTGGTAATTCAAAAGAGTCATAAGAGTGATCGCACTCATCAAAGCAATTATAGAGGTATTGACAAATACAGTAGTCCTAAATCAATTGTGAGAAAATAATAATGTTGTGAATATCACTAAGTATTGGGTGCAAAATGTGGATGCATTTGCTAATTGAATTGAACGAAGCGGATCGATAATTTCGTAAATCAAAGGCGCATTTACACACAAACTTATAAGGTAGTTAAAATGACTTACGATTCAGAAGATATAGAACAAATTCTGCAAAAAGCACTTGCTCGTAAAGACAAAGGTGAATTTTCACGAGAACAGCTTTTAGAAATGGCATCTGAGTTAGGCATTTCTTCTAATATTTTGGAAACAACTGAACAAAAGTGGTTGGCTCAACAAGAAGAGGAACGTTACCGGCACAGATTTAATACTTTCCGACGTAGAGCTTTTTGGTCAAACTTTGTTTCTTTCCTAGCGGTAAATTTATTCCTCATTCTCTTAAATTTAATCACTAGTCCTAGTTATTTTTGGGCTATTTTCCCAGTATTAGGATGGGGATTAGGAATATTTTTTCATTGGTGGAGTGTTTATCAGAGTAAATCAGAGGATTACGAGATCGCTTTTCAAAAATGGCGTACACAAATTTAACTTCTTCTTTAACGATCAATCTTAGATATTCAGCGATCGCTATTATCCTAATTTGTGCCTCCTTCTAGATAAAATCTTCCCATGAACTACTCACATTCACCGCCAGAGGTGAGTGTGAGCTTTGTAACTTATAGGGAATTGCCTTTAACATCGCAAATTAGGTAAATTCGGGCAACCTTAAACTTGAGGAGTTGTATAATCACGACCTTTGATCCTTATCCTTGTGCTTGCCAATTTGCCAAAATAGAGATGTAGGCTAGAAGAACTACGCTTTAAGAAGCTTGATTGCCTACACTCAGCAGGAAGAGCCGGCTGGTTAATAAGTAAGAGGAAGGGAGTATGGACAACAATAACAACTGGTTGCAACAGTTAATGATGGTGGGTCTTGGCACAACGTCTATAGTCGCAGAAAAACTGCGGCAAGTCAGCGATGATTTAGTCAAAGACGGTAAGCTCAATCCTGAGCAAGCCAAGGCAGTAATAGATGATATTGCCCAGCAGTTAAAGTCGGAGCAGGGGAACTTTGATGTGCAAATGCAACGCCAAATGCGAAATATGATGCAGGATTTGGGGGTGGCTCGCCAGTCAGAAGTGGACGAACTGAGGGGTAGAATTGACCGTTTAGAGCGGCAATTGCGCGATTTAGAAAATAAGCTTTGGCGTTAGAATGCCCTTTCTGATTTAAACTAAATGTGTCCTGTTGGTAATTTTTTTTCCAGGATACCTAAGTAAGGAGAACTGATTTTGAAACCAATTTTCCTCAGTGTGGCGTTCATGCTGGCGTGTGTTGTGCTTTTGGTTGTCGGCCAAGTAGGCAGTAAACAGAATACTGCCATTGCTGCCGAGTTAACCCAAACGCCGCCAGCGTCCACAACTGTAACTGAAAACAATATCTTAATTGCGAGTAATACTATGTCTGATGCTAATGCCGTAACTACCCCCTCTGGATTAAAGTATGTCGAGTTAAAAGAGGGGACTGGGGCGACTCCTAAACCTGGACAAACGGTTGAAGTTCACTATGTCGGCACTTTAGAAAATGGTACTCAGTTTGATAGTTCACGCGATCGCGGTCAACCCTTCAGCTTTAAAATTGGCGCTGGACAGGTAATCAAAGGTTGGGATGAAGGACTTAGCACCATGAAAGTAGGCGGTCTTCGTCAGTTAATCATCCCCTCTGAGTTAGGCTATGGCGCTCGTGGTGCTGGTGGCGTGATTCCACCCAATGCAACTCTAATTTTTGAAGTGGAATTGCTGGGAGTTAAATAAAGATTGGGGCATTGGGTATTGGTTTCCGCCAATCCCCAGTTCCCAATTCAAGGGCTAAATTTTTAAATTTTGAAACTTTGTAAACTGAGGATTAAACAAAAGTTTCGCAGTCCCTGTAGGGCCGTTGCGGTGTTTAGCTATAATTACTTCTGCAATGCCGCGATCGGGAGTATCGGGAGAGTAGTACTCGTCGCGGTATAACATTATTACTAAATCGGCGTCTTGTTCGATAGAACCTGATTCTCTCAAATCAGATAACATCGGGCGTTTATTAGTACGTGCTTCCACTCCTCGGCTTAACTGAGATAAAGCAATAACTGGTACAGATAATTCACGCGCTAAACCTTTAAGTTGACGCGTAATTTTTGATAATTCTTGTACGCGATTATCACCTGCTCCTTCCATCAATTGCAGGTAATCTATTACAATTAATCCTAATTCAGTTCCAATTTCAGCTTGCAGTCTTCTTGACTGACTACGCATTTGTGTAACTGTAATATTTGGCGTGTCATCAATATAAATTGGCATCTCGGAAAGGATACCAATAGCACGGCTTAAAGGTTCCCATTGTGTTTGACTGAGGCGGCCAGTTCGCAAATAACTACTTTCAATTTGCGCTTCGCTAGCTAATAGCCGTTGCGTCAGTTGCTCTTTTGACATTTCCAAACTGAAAAAAGCAACTGGTAATTTATAAGAAGCGGCAATATTATGAGCAAGGTTTAAGCAAAATGCTGTTTTCCCCATTGATGGTCTGCCAGCGACAATAATCAAATCAGAACGCTGAAAGCCGCTGGTCATAGCATCTAAATCATAAAATCCGCAGGGAATACCTGGTAAGGCGATGCCTTGATTTCGATCCTCAATATCTTGAAAATTATTAATTAGAGTATCAGAAATGTGCACTAAACCTGATTGAGGACGCTCTTGAGTAACACCAAATACTTTCTGTTCTGCTTGATCTAAAACTTGTGGTAACTCGGTTTCTGTTTCGTAACCAAGATGTACAATTTCATTGCCAGCTTTAATTAACTGTCGCCGCAGGTATTTTTCCATAACTAACCCTGCTAAGGCGTCAATATTCACAGCTGACACTGTACGGTCTACCAGAGTTGCTAATTTATTTCTACCACCAATGCGGGCTAGCAAATCGTGGTCAGTCAGCCAACTTGTGACTGAGAGTAAGTCTGTGGGTTTACCTTGAGTGTGGAGCCTCACAGCAGCTTGATAAATATCTTTGTGAGCGCTAATGTAAAAGGCTTCGGGAAGGAGGCGATCGCTAACTCGACTAATCGCTTCTGGATCTAGCAAAATACCCCCCAAAATCGCTTCTTCCGCCTCAATATTTTGTGGGGGGAGGCGTAGTTTACCGTCGTAGGCATCGTTACCATCGCCTTGAAAATTTCGTTCTTCAGCCATAAACGATTTTAGTTTTGATATTTTGCTAGTAGACGCGATTAATCGCGTCTGTACAGGAGTTAGGAGTTAGGAGTTATTAATTCACTTTTAGTTCCTTTGCTCCCCCCATGCCTGCATCCCCCTCCTGAGTTAACTAGCAACTACTTGAATATTGACTTGCGCCGCTACTTCAGAATGCAGCTTAATTTCGGCTTGATAAGTACCAAGGTGGTTAATATCCGGGATGGTAATCCCACGCCGATCGATTTCTTGACCGGTGGCTGCCTTAATTGCATCTACAACATCTTGGGTGGTGATAGTACCAAAAATTGCTTCGTTTTCACCAACTGGCTTGGCAATTGTCAAGCTGCTAATTTTTTCTAAAGATTCTTTTTGCTCAATAGCTTGTTGTCTAAGTTCTAATTGCCGTTGACGTTCTTGCTCCCGACGGCGTTCTACTTGCTTGAGAATCCCAGGGGTGGCATTGGTTGCCAATTTTTGGGGAATCAGATAATTACGAGCGTAGCCAGGAGCGACTTCCACTAAGTCGCCAGATTTTCCCAGCTTACTGATATCCTGATTTAAAACTAACTGCACACGTTTCGCCATCGTTTTTCGTTTTTCCTGTAAAATCTGATTAATTTGGGTTTAGGTAAGAAGCTCACAATGTCAGTGCTGTATTCCAAGCTTCTTGGCCTAATACCCTAAAGCTTACAGATCCTAGCGAAAGGAAGGGTGCGATCGCAACTATTAGCGCTAGAAAGTTGGGGAGATGAGGATTGGGGGAATAAGTGAGCAAAGGAGGCAGGGGAAGCTGGGGAAGAATAATTAATGACAAATGACTAAAAATTATTTCTCATTTCCCGTATACGCGTAAAGGTTTGCACTCCATCGCTACTTTTAACAGTTAATTGTAATGATGGCTCATCCCAACGTAAAAAGGGATTGGTTCGCTTCTCCACCCCTAGCAGCGAGGGTATGGTAGCTTCTCCTCGACTACGGTAAGCCTTCACTTCATTAAAGCGCTTTTGTAAGTCGGCGTTATCACTATCCACAGTTAAGGCAAATTGCAGGTTTTTTAAGGTGTATTCGTGGGCACACCAAACGCGTGTATCATCGGGTAGAGAGCGCAGTTTGCTTAAAGAGTCCACCATTTGGGTCGGTGTTCCTTCAAATAAACGACCGCAACCGCCAGAAAATAAGGTATCACCGCAAAACAAATCGCCTGTCTCACCAGCTTTTTCAGCAGGAAAGTAGTAAACGATGTGAGCGCGGGTATGCCCAGGAACGAAGATAACTTCAGCTATGCGGTCTGCAAATTGAACGCGATCACTTTGTTGCAAAAATACCTGCTGTCCGGGAATTCTACCACGATCCTCGGCTCCTCCATAAACTATCGCTTGAGGGAATTGTTCTATCAACTCTTTATTACCACCCACATGATCGTTATGGTGATGGGTGTTAAAAATCGCTACCAACTCAGCTTTTAATTCTGCCAGTTTCTTTAATACTGGTTGAGCCTCAGCTGGATCGACAACAGCAGCAATATTTTGTTTGCGATCGTACAGTAAAAATATATAGTTGTCTGAGAGTGCTTCAAGACGGATTATCTGCATTACCTTTGCCTCCCTTATGAGTTACTACTTAGTACAGAAAAATACTGTATTTATGTAAAATTTCGCTAGACGAACTAGCAAATCTGGCGTTAACTTTATTTAGGCTTTTATTGAACCTTGATATCTGAGGTTAACTAAAAATATCTGCTTTTCTATAATTTATGGCAAACTAAAGGCTGATTCATCCTTGCACTGAAAACTTCAGAAGTCAGATATAGCCTCTATTAAAACCAATTTTTAGTCTAGAAAACCTTAGTTATTGAATAAAAGTGACAAAGTTTTGCCAACAAAAATCAACTAAGATTTTTAGCGCCGAATAGCCCACATCTGCTCAAAATTTCATCCAAGACTATCTTAACGTTACACAAAACTTCTATGTACAAAGAATTTCGGCAACAAGTAATTTCAGCAATTCGGGACGCAATGAACAACGTCCGATATCCCAAGCGCATCCTTGTGGTGCGACAGAAAGATCACCAGTCTACATACAATGACTATTTTCTTTATTGGGTAAATCAAAATGTACCGGAAGCAGCACATCTGTTTGAACTCCATTATCTTCCTTGTGAGATAAATGATTGGGAGCGCTATGCACTATTTCTACCTTGGCTACAAGATCCCCTAAAAGAAAGATTTCCGCATATTTATCAATATGCCAAGCCAATAGAAGCAGAATGTCAAAAACGCAACATTCCCATTGTTAATCCTATTGATAACCTCTCAAATTCAATTAAATCACTGGCAGCACAACGGATTGGTAGCATAAAAGGCATTCGTACTGCCAAAACAGTTCCCATTACTGATCCAGAAGCTTTTAAAAAGACACAAGCAGGATTGTCAACTCCCTTCTTTATCCGTGAAGACTGGGTGCATGGCTGCCAAATCTTTTTCGTCCAAAATCTTGATGATTTGGCAAATGTCCCTTTTGAAAAGTTTATTGCCCCTATTGCAGTAGAATTTCTGGATGTTAAAGGAGAAGATGGACTATATCGTAAGTATCGCTACTTCGCTATGGGAGATGAAGGTATCCCTGGCCCTTTAATGGTTTCCAAATCTTGGGAGGTACGCGACAACCATAATCGCGTAATTAATGAATCAATAATAGCAGAGGAGATTGCTTATTTCAGTGGAGAAGACCCCAATCACGAACTTTTACAGCAGGCACGCAAAGCATTAGGTTTTGATTTTATGGCTTTTGATTATAGCTATGACGAACAGGGAAACTTTATGGTCTGGGAACCAAATCCTTTCCCGGTAATCTGGGGTTCACATGACGGTGATCCTGATAAAAAGTATGCATTGCCATCAATAGACCGCATCTATACAGCACTCCTGAAATATTACTTGCAGCGTGCCGACATCTCAATCAAAATACCAACTTAGTTTATTTACCAATATTTAATTTTCTCCAGCGTTAATTTTGAACTATACCTTTTCAACAAGAAGGGTGTTTAATCAATGACTCCACTTGTTTCAATTGTTGTTACCTGTTTTAATCAAGCTGACTACCTAGAACGCTCAGTTAAAAGCGTACTATCACAAACATTTACTGACCTTGAATGTATTATGGTAGATGATGGCTCTACTGATAATACAAAAGAAGTTGCTCAACAATTGATCAGCCTAGATTCAAGAGTCAGCTACTTCTATAAAGAAAATGGCGGAGTATCCTCAAGTCGGAATTTTGGTTTTAAACAGGCACAAGGTAAGTGGATTCAGTTTTTAGATGGAGATGATTGGATTCATCAAGATAAAATTAAATTTCAATTAGAACATTTAAATACCTTGAATGTTCAAGAAAATACTGTTTTATACACAGATTATGAACGGGTGTTTATAGACAGAGAACAGCAAATTATTAGCAGACAAGAAAATATAGTTGGTTCTTTATCGAGAGAGCAACTGGTTGAACGATTACTCATACCTGATTTTCTAGCTGATTCTCCATTTCCCTTACTTCAGCAATGTCTATTAATGAGTAGAGATGTGCAGGAGAAAAAAATATTTGATGAGAGTTTAAAAGCTTTGCAAGATAGGGATTTTACAATAGACCTTCTACTTGCCAATGTTAATTTTGTCTACACACCTATGATAGGAGCATATTATACAAAACATCAGTTTAATAGAACTAATAACTGGTCTTATATGAAAGCTTATTACATTTTGTTATACGAAACAGTGTGCAGTAAGCATCATGATTTAATCCCTTTATGCAAAGTAGGTATAGATTTTCTGCTTAAAGAAGCAATTAGAGAAAAAGAACAAAATAATTTTGCTCGGCTAATTAAAATGTTTTCTCCTCCTTTATACTTACTAAATAAAAAAATTAGGATTAATCATAGCTATTTACTCAAGCTAATTTATCAAACTAGGCTAATTATTCCCAGCTTTTTACTCTATGAAAAATACCGAGGCCCGCGATCGCAAAAAATCATCTCAATTTTTTCCCAGTTTATCAACTTGTTCAAAAAGCCAAAAAGCAGTTATATCAACACTGACTAAAGCAACTAATATATGAAAGGAAAAGTTTCGTTAGTTGTGAGCGACTTGTCTGGTGGAGGCTCAGTACGAGCTTTTTTACTAGCTCAAGTTCTAAAAAAAATCAATTATAAAGTTGAAATTGTAGGATTTTTATTTGGTCAGGAATTATATGCTATTCCTCCTAAAGGAATACCGTTAGTTGCTGTTGATGGTAAAAACTATCCTGAGTTTTTTGCTTCAGCGAAAAAACTTTGGCAAAAACTAGATGGCGACATTATCTATGCAGTCAAACCTAAACCAACAAGTTTTGGTGTGTCTCTACTGCATAAATTAGCTAGTCGTCGTCCTTTGCTTTTAGATATGGATGATTGGGAACTTAGCTGGCATGGAGGTTTTGAATGGAAGTATCGTCCTAATCTTAAACAATTTGCCAGGGACATTTTAAAAAAAGATGGTGCATTGAGATTTCCCGATCATCCACTTTATCTCCAGTGGATAGAAAGTTTAGTATCTCGTGCCGATGGGATTACGATAGATACTCAGTTTCTTCAAAACCGCTTTGGGGGTGTTTATTTGCCTAATGGCAAAGATACTGCCATGTTTGACCCTGAGAAATATAATCCAGAGGTCAGCAGAGAGCGTTATGGTTTAACAAAGTATCGAGTTCTCATGTTTCCTGGTGCGCCAAGACCTCATAAGGGAGTTGAAGATGTCTTAATAGCGTTAGATCAGTTGAATCAGCAAGATTTAAAATTAGTCATTGTGGGAGGTAGCCCTTACGATGATTATGATGAGCAACTGATTCAAAAATGGGGACGCTGGATTATCAAATTACCAAAGTGTCCTGTGGAGGTTATGCCTGAGGTTGTAGCAGCTGCTCACGTTGTAGTTGTTCCCCAAAGAGATAGCGTGATTGCTCGTGCCCAATTTCCTCTAAAGTTAACAGATGGGATGGCAATGGCTAAACCTGTGTTATCCACAAGAGTGGGAGATATTCCCGAAATTTTAGCAGAAACTGGTTATTTAGTTGATCCTAGTTGTCCCCAACAAATTGCTGCACAAATTCAACTGATATTTGCCGATGTAGAACAAGCAAGGGAGCGAGGTAGAAAGGCTAGAGAAAGATGTTTAGGAAAATACAGCTTAGAAGCTATGGCATCTACTTTATCTGAGTTGATTTCGCGTTTATGAGGATGGTGTATGGTTATAAATCTATGATTAATCTAGATTTAACTCAATTAAAAATATCGTAACCAGCGTAGTATATCTCTACGTAAGAATAGCTCTAGATTGATAAAAATTCTATAGTAATTTTTATTGCCACTATAAAATTATAAATTTATAATCTAAATCCCCAATGTCTAACCGCAAGCTACTAGTAAAATTTGCTAAACCTTATCCAGCAAGGATATTTTTTACAATATTGTTCGGATTTTCTGGCGCTTTATTTAACGGTGTGGGTACGACGCTAATTGTGCCAGTCATTCTTCAAATAGTGGGTCAACCTGTAGATTTGACAGGTGCTCCGCCAATTATTAAATCCATTATCTCTCCCTTTGATCAGATTCCAGAAAATTACCGTCTTGCGGTGATGGCTGGCTCAATTATATTTATAATTATTTTAAAAAATTTAGCTGGCTATGTCGGTAGTTTAGTGTCAAGTTCTTTAACGCGGACGTTGACATCTGATATGCGAGAAGCCGGCTTAAAACTATTACTAGATATTGACATAGATTATTACACCAAAATGAAAGTTGGTGATCTAATCAACAGCCTTGGGGGAGAAATTAGTCGTGCTGCTAGTGCTATAGGCAGCGTCATCAGATTAATCATACTGGCAATTACAATTTTAGTTTTTGTGGCTTTGTTGCTGTCAATTTCCTGGCAGTTGACCATTGCCACTACAATATTGCTAACTTTAGTGACGTTAATAAATCAGTACGCAATTTACCGCTCAAGAGATTTTGGTGCCCAGCTTTCGGAGATGTCTAAAGCTTATTCCATTTCTGTGTTGGAAATGCTAAATGGAATTCGCCTAGTAAAGTCAACTGGAAATGAAGATAGAGAATATAAACGGATTCAAAAGCTAATTCGTGACCGAGAAAAAGCAGATTTTCAGTCGCAAGTGAATTCTGAGGCTATTACACCAGTTAGTGAGGTGACGGGCATTATAGCCTTAATATTCATTGTCTTTTTGGGTCGCACCTTATTTGCCGACCAGATTAGTTCAGTCTCAGCCGTTTTGATTACATATTTATTGTTGCTATTGCGACTACTGCCGTTTATTTCTCAGTTAAATACTCTTCGTAGTAGCTTTGCTAATACTGCTTCTAGCGTGGATATTGTCGCTGATTTTTTACGGCAGGATAATAAGCCGTTCATGGGAAACGGTACAATTTCTTACGAGAAATTAATAGAGGGAGTGCATTTTAAGCATCTCTGTTTTTCCTATCCTAATCATCAAAATATAGTACTTCAAGACGTAAATTTATATTTACCACGTGGTACTACTTTAGCTTTGGTAGGTAGTTCTGGTGCTGGTAAATCAACAATGGCAGACCTCTTACCGAGATTTTATGACCCCACATCTGGCTGTATTACCCTAGACGGAATAGATTTGCGAGATTTCGATTTGAAATCGGTGCGGAAGGCGATGGGAATTGTTAGTCAAGATACGTTTCTCTTTAATGATTCAGTGCGGAACAATATTGCTTATGGACGACCAGAGGCTAGTGATGACGAAATTTTCACAGCCTCAAAGCGAGCAAATGCCTATGAGTTTATTAGCAAATTACCCCAGGGATTTGATACGCAGATTGGCGATCGCGGTGTGATGTTATCGGGTGGACAAAGGCAAAGATTAGCGATCGCTCGCGCACTACTGCAAAATCCCGAGATTCTAATTTTAGATGAAGCTACCAGTGCTTTAGATACAGTTTCTGAACGCTTAGTACAAGCTGCACTTGATGAACTAAGTCGCGATCGCACAACCCTAGTAATCGCTCACCGCCTTTCCACAGTCCAAAAAGCCCATCAAATCGCCGTTTTAGACCAAGGAAGTGTAGTAGAAATCGGCACCCATGAAGAACTTTTACAAAAAGGTGGTTACTACTCACGGCTCTATTCAATGCAATTTGCTGATCGGGCTGAAGTTTTTACCAGAACGAATCCCAGCTTTAACCGAATTTCTCACGAACTGCGGACAAGGCTTAACTCAATGATTGGTTTCCTCGGGATTTTAGTTGATGATCTGGTAGACAATTCTCAAGAGCGGCACGAATTAATTGACGAATCATACAATTCGGCCTTAAGAGTTCTCAATGCCATTGAAGTCTTCGACGATCTGGTTAACTTGAAAATTAACTCACGGTTATCGTCAGATATAGATCAAAATCAAAATGGAAATAAGCAGTATCAAAACTTCACTAATATCTCCAATGAGTTTCGCACACGTCTCTATCCCCTCATTAGCTCTCTGCGCTTGCTAACCGATAAATTAGAATCCGATCCTCAAAAACAAAATCAATTAATTACAGAATTTTATAACTCTGCTATTTACCTACTAGAGACATTAAAGGTTTTTGAGGATAAAGTTTAATTTTAGTTAATGTAATTAACAAAAGTATTTGTATCAGAATATTGAAAAACCTATTATCCAAAACAATGATAAATTTTTCAAAAAAAACTCAATATATTTTTTACACCAGAGAGCTATCACTGCAACCAGACACAGCACACGAAATTCATGATGTTCTTTGTGCCAACGCAGCGGCTAATTTAGGCTACTCCTCAGTTTTAATGTATCCAGATAAAAAATCTTCTGTTAATTTACTATCTTTAATTTATCTTGAACAACCCAAAAGACCTGACAGAGAATTTATAGAATTTTATGATGTTCAAGAAAAACTCAAAATTGCTGTATTGCCAATGCCTTGGCCCATTGATCAAATAGGTGGTAAGTTTACTAACTCCAGTACAGTAGTAACCAAGTATTTTCTACCGATTCATATCCGCCCTAATTCTCAACTTGTTCATACACGAGATTGGAACTTTGTCAAAGCCGCAGTCAAAAATAAAATTCCTACTATCTATGAACGTCACTACTATCAAGACCAAAAATTTGAGCCAGAAATTGTCCACAATCCATATTTTAAAATAGCTGTTACTCAATCGGAACCCATCAGGCAAAGCCTAATAGAATATGGAATGCCACCCGAAAAAGCCGTTTGGCTACATAACGGATTCAATGGATCATTTTTAATCAGACAGCCCCAAGAAGCCGAAATATGGCGTCAAGAATTGCTTACAAATGGACGTAAGCATTTAGTTGTCTATTCAGGCGCTTTGTATCCTTTCAAAGGAGTCGATCTCTTAATTGATTCTGCTAAAGAATTGCCAGAAATTCAGTTTGTCATCACAGGAGGTACAGAAGCACAGGTACAAGCATATCAACAGCTAGCTAGAGATAAAAATGTAGAAAACGTTAAATTTTTAGGCTGGATACTTCCACGAGAACGATTAGTCAGCTTGTTTCAAGCCGCTGATATTTTGGCTCATCCTCACTGCGCTGGAAAATCAGCAGATTTCACGAATCCAGTTAAGTTTTTTCAGTACATGGCTGCTGGTACTCCTATAGTTGCAACTGAGATTCCACCTTTAATGGAATTCAAGGCATCACCTTTAATTGCTAGTTGGTGTACACCAGATAACCCGCATAAACTTGCCCAATCTATTCTACATACTTTAGAAACCTATCCCCGCAAAATAGAGGGTTATGCAGCTAGTATAGATTTTGCCCAGCAATTTTCTTGGGAAAATAGAATTACCAAAATATTAAGTTACGTAGAAGAAGCTCAACGTCCACCAATTCTGTTGTAATGACAAAGAAATCAACTTAAAACTAACTACGAACAAATACGATTTATGACTCTCAAAACTGTTGGCATGATTAGTAGCTATTCAGGACTTGCTAAAACCAGAGATTGGTTATGGCAACAAACTCCACATCACTTTGGTGTTTGGGAGAATATCCAAATGTTGAAAATAGCCCAAAAGCCAGACTTTATGTTGCTATATCAGTTTGATTTTCCCCAACCATCCCCACAACCATCTTGGTTAGATATTATTCGTAAACGACAACAAAAACCAGAAATAAATATAGAATCTCTATTATGTGGTGTGCCAAAAGAGCGGATTATTTATTTTCTCCGTGAACCGCCTTTAGATGAGATTGTAGAAATAAATAAGCGGAATTATCAGGAGGCTCAAAAGTATTGTGGTCATGTTTCCGGGCCGGATGACTTTGCGCCCAATCCCGATTATATGCCTGCTATTTGGTATCATGCCAAATCATTTGAGGATTTAAACGAGATGCCAGTCCCAGAAAAAATTGCCCCATGCAGTTGGATTACTTCGGGAATTAGCCGAACAGCTAACCATCGCCAGCGTTTAGACTTTTTGAAATCATTGCAAGCCAGCGATACTAAGTTCGATTTATATGGGCGGGACTTACCTGAATGGTCGGCAACGAAAGGAGAACTTGGCCACAAATGGCATGGAATGGCACCATACTATTACAACCTGGCAATTGAAAACTATGCAGACAATAATTGGTATGTGAGTGAAAAATTATGGGATTCTTTGCTTGCCTGGTGTCTACCAATTTATTACGGTGGCCCGGCTGCTGATAAATTATTGCCGCCTGGTAGTTTTTTAAGATTACCCAGTTTAGATGAAAAAGGCATTGCGTATATCCAAGAAGTGACAGCTACACCTGATGCTTGGTATGCTGCCAAAGATGCGATCGCAGAAGCACGTCAAATCATTTTACACAAATTAAACCTGCTCAACTGGTTGTCAAACTTTGTTGAACAACACTCATAAATTATGAATGGTATTTGTACCCTTGGCAATGATTATGTTTTCGATCAACTGGTAGCTTTGCTCAACAGTATTGATGTTATCTTGGGGCCGAAAACTCCTGTTTGTATCTATCCTTTTGATGATCAGACACAGCGAATTGCTGACGAAATAGCTAAACGCCCTAATGTATTCCTTTACGATAATCAAGAATCAATCAACCGTTGGGATCAATTTATGCTAGAGGCCAGTCCTGCTAGTATGAACAAAAATAAATATAGAATTTATGGTGGTCATCGGCGATTTTGTGCGTTTGATGGCCCCTTTGATCGGTTTGTTTATTTGGATGCGGATACTTTAGTGATGAATTCACTAGATTTGATTTTTCAGAAATTAGATGAATATAACTGTGTTGTCTACGATTTCCAGTTTAAACATCCAGATAAAGTTTATAACATTAGTTCAGTTAAACTACTAAAAACTTTTGATAAAAATCGGTTCAGAACAGAAATATTTTGTTCAGGATTTTACGCTTCTAAAAAAGGCTTATTTGAACCAGATAAATTAAATAAGCTATTAGCTAATTTGAAAGCAGGTGAGAGGGAAATACTCTATCCTACAGGAGATCAACCAGTTCTAAACTATATGTTTATGAGGTCTGACATACCAGTTTATAACTTTGCCCATAACTTACCCAATCATGAAGTTGCAGGTAATTCTGTTACTTCTGATCATTTTGAAGAAAAAGATAAAATTCTTTATGACAAAGGTAATCGGCTAACTTATCTCCATTACATTGGTATTCCTCCTAATATCAATCAAGCAGTGTGTGCTGGAGAAAACATTGAGTTTCCCTATCGAGATTTATTTCTCTATTATCGCTACTTACACGAACCAGAAAAGCGTCCAGTTTTTAACAATCCTCCCAAAAGTTATAATGACGCTCCAGTACCAAATTTGCTTACAAAAGCTTTGCGAAAATTTAAGTTAATTAACTAAGGATAATTTATGAGTAGGGGAATTTATATTGTTGCCAATGACCGGGTTATCGATAATGCGATCGCTTTACTCAATAGCATTCGTCACTATGACCCAGATGTAACCATCTATCTCATACCATTTAATGAAAATTATCATAAGGTAGCAGAGCAGCTTGCTACTTTACACAACGTCCAAGTTTTCCCAGATTTAGAACTTATTGATAAATTTACCAAACGTATCGGAGAAATTTTTGATCGAGATTTTCTCGCTTTACCTAATAAAATGCGTAAACTGGTGGTCTGGTTTGGCCCTTTAGATGAGTTTATTTATATTGATACGGATATTGTTGTTTTTGAAAAAATTGCCGACAATTTAGACAAGCTTTCAGAAGTTGATTTCTTCTGTTGTGATTACCATTATGCCAATGACAAGCTGCGAAATATCTTTTCTACATTTGTGAAAGAGCAGCAAATTTTTTCAGATGCCCAACTTGAAGACGTTTTCAATAGCGGTTTTTGGGCTTCTAGAAAAGGAACTATCACTGAACAGCAGATGGATGAAGCTTTGCGCGAATGTGCTGCACATCACGAATATTTTGATTTTTCTGAAGGAGTTACAGACCAACCCATTTTAAATTATCTTGTTCTCAAACTAATTTCCAAACGTGGTAATCTTGTCAAAATCCCTGGAGGAGGGCCTGGTAGTTGGGCCGGTTCGCAAAATTTCCAACAACAAGACTACGCCCTCTATGACCGAGGACAAAGACTAAAATATCTGCATTGGGCTGGCACACGCATGAAAACTGGTAGTCCCTATTGGCAATTGTGGGAACACTACCGCTATCTCCATGAGGGTAAATTCGCCTTTATCCCCAAACTGACTCGCCGTTTATTTCCCTTTGTTTCTGCCCGTACTTAAATATTAGGAGTATCCCAATGATTGATGGTATTTACATCCTAGCCAATAATGTCGTCTATGACCAATTAGTTGCGTTGCTCAACAGTATAGAAGCTAATGCTGGTAGAGAAATTCCTGTTTGTATAATTCCATATAATGAGCAGTTAGACAAAGTAAAAGCAGAAATTGTATCTAGAGATAATGTCACCTTATTTGAAGATTCTGATTCCATAGCTTACTGGGATGACTTTGCTACTCAGATATGGAAAAATTATCCTAGAGCACAAAAAACTTGGCGAGGGTGGGGCTTTCCAGAACTGTATCGGCTACCAATGCACCGCAAATTATGTGGTCTGGATGGCCCCTTTGATAGATTTATTTATTTTGATGCAGATACCTTGTTAATGGGGCCTATAGATTATGTATATGAAAAATTAGATGCCTATGATTGGGTAGTGAATGATTTTCAATATAAGTCTGATTTAAAGTTTGTTTTTGATGGTTCCTCAGAGCAGATGCAGCAAGTTTTCAACTCAGATAACTTGCAATCTAAAGTATTTTGTGCTGGTTGGTTTGCCACTAAAAAGAATACTTTTTCCACAGCTATAAGAGCCGACTTTCTCGAGAAATTAATAGCGGGTGAAGCTGAAGTCATGTGTTGTTTAGGCCCTGACCAATCTTTATTTAACTATATGGTATTGAGAAGTGGAATTGCATATTATAATTTTGCTTTTCATGACTGCAAACAATCAACTGGTAATCACTGGAGTTCTCAATTTGATGTAGTAGATAACATCCTTTATGACCAAGGACGGCGGCTGACATATCTGCATTATATGAGTATCAATTCATCAAACTTTACTCAACTTTGCGCTGGTGAAGATGTTAATATTCCATATCGAGATGTGTTTTTGCATTATAGATATTTAAAGTCGCCAGAACAAAGACCCACAAGCTTTAAGCGTCAGAGTCCACTAATACGTCTGCAAAAGACTACTACAAGTTTTTTTAATCAAAAAGTCAACAATATTAAGCTGAACTATCGTAATTTCAAGGATAGAACTACTAAATAATAAAGCCAAGTCAGACTTAAAAGTTGTTTAATTTGTAGCTTATCTATAGCCCACTTATCGGTAATAAAAATCAAAGTCTTTCAAAGTTACAATTCTTAAGCGCAGTAAATTATATAAATATTTAATAATTTTATTGCTTTTAAGAATAATTCTTTGCCCAATGAAGCGTTTGGGATATTCTAGCTTTGTTTGTTGCTCAAAATATATTGCCACATCCTCCATTTTCGACTCTCCCTTTTTGATTCTGACGAATTCAATTCTATTCTTAAAGAAAGAGATACCCTCCATTGCACTCCATCTAACGGGTAAACCTGCTTTAGCCGCTGCTAAACCTATTGCATTACCTTCGGCGTCATACAGTCCATTTAACTCACAATAAGATGCGAGAATTTCCCACTGTTTGAGAAATTCTATTTCCTTTCCAGAATCTTTTGTAACTGCAAATAAATATTCATAAACAAAGTTAATCTGTTCATTTTCTAGTTCTAAATTTAACTTTGAAGCAGCCTTTTTAGCTACTTTAAACTCTTTCAGAAGTTTGGTATCAGGATTACCAGCTAGAACCTTTGCATACTTTTTCGGCATATTTTCACAACCCCTTGCCGTTATTCCTGGTATTGAAATCCATTTCGGATTTTGTGGAACTGGCCCTAATATTCGCATATCTGCATCAATGAATATACATGAATAAAATAGAGATAAACCCTTGGCTATTGCAAATCTTTTGTCATGGTAAAGCTTAACGCTTTGTTGTCTGTGCTTAAATGCTAAAACGTTGGGCTGCTCGCTAAAGTCGCTAGGAGAATCAGTTAAAATAACAAAATAACTGTTAGGCGAATATTTTTCGATATCTTTTGCTAATAATAATGCAAGATCGCGATAGTTTTTACCACAGGCTAAAGTACAAAAACAAAATCCTTTTATATCTTGAGTCATAGCTTTTTACGCTCCTTTTAATTAAATAAAAATACTAACCCAAGTCGATTATACCTGGAGCCATAGTTGTTACCTCATTACCAGATATAGCGTTTCCTAATCATACAAGGTACATCAGAGCAAGCTCATCGCTTGCGGGGGGTGGAGTTGCAGTACCTCACAAAGGCAGAGAAACGCTATATACTGCGGATGCAAGTTTCAGTATTTGGATTTAATATTAACGAGATTAAATTTTGGATTTAGGGACTTACAACAAATAAATAAGTATTCACCACTAACTAATGCTCTTCTTTTCAGTAGAACATTATTGCTAGTGGTGAATTTTATATTTTTTACTCTTTTCTAAGAAAAAGAATCTAAATATCTAAATCTAAAGATTGCATACCTTCGCGTTCTATAAAGGTCATCATACTTCCCAACTGCAACCAAACTAGCAAGCAAGTAAACAGACTAACTGGTAGACCGACTCCTAAAGCCAAAGATGAGGGAAAGCCAAATATTTCTAAGCCTGAAGAGAGAAATAGACAGGTACCACCAGTTATACCGATAAATGGTACAAGTAGTTGTTTTAGTGAGGAACGCGGTTTAGTAGTTTCTGTGCGCTCGCTAGGCCATTTCTGCACTATTACTTTCAAAGTGCCAGATAATGCTAAACCAGATGTTAATGCTGTTAAAAAGCCAACAAGTAAGAGGAAATAAGGCGGTTGCAGAGGATAATAGTACATGAAAACTCCTGATTTATATTAAATTTTTACTTTTTATTTGTTGACTGGTTATCAGTAAAAGACCGAAGTAATGTCCCTTTTGGCAGGATAGCAGCCGTGCCTTCCCTGGATAACTCTGTTAAAATACCGATCGCTACATTTAATAAACGATCCGGTTTTAAGTCATCTTTAACCAGGTTCCAGAGGCGTTGGACATCTTCGGTATGGAGGCGGTCATCTTCGGTGAGAGCAAGCACAAGCTGTCGTCGCAGAAATTTGCCTTCTTCCGACATTAAGTATTGGAACCCCATCTGGGCTGTAGGCAATACATCAAAGTTGCTATCAGTACGAGCGATCGCAATCAAATTCTCTAATCGCTGCCACTGAAATTTACCATCTTTGAACAACACATTCAATAATCGTCGCCGTAATTCTGGCGATTCCCCTGTCAGCAACCGCCGTGCTATATAGGGATAACCCAC
Organism: Nostoc flagelliforme FACHB-838; assembly: GCF_014698065.1. Classification (GTDB taxonomy): domain Bacteria; phylum Cyanobacteriota; class Cyanobacteriia; order Cyanobacteriales; family Nostocaceae; genus Nostoc; species Nostoc flagelliforme_B. The sequence continues at coordinate 16,661 of NZ_JACJSI010000027.1, read as the reverse complement.
TTCAATAATTTTGAAATTCGGGTTGAGGCTAAGGGCAATACCTTCTTGAGTCACCAAGGAACGAATAATCAAAGCAAACTTTGCCGGGACTCGGAAAGGATATTCATACATCAGTTCCGAAAACTCATCGGTTATAGTTTTGAAGTTAAAATCCTTAACATTTTTGCCAATAGCATTTCCTAGCACTGCTTCTAATGCTGGCACTATCGGACAAATATCCGTATCTGGAGTCAGAAACCCTAATTTTACAAAGTCTTCGGCTAAGTCGGTGTAGTCTTTATTCACCAAATGCACTAGCGCATCTACCAGTGTTTCTTTGGTGTTTTCTTCTAACTGATCCATCATGCCGAAGTCGATGTAAGCCATACGACCATCGGGCACAGCAAAAAGATTGCCAGGATGGGGGTCAGCATGGAAGAAACCATGTTCTAAAAGCTGTTGTAATCCTGATGTTACACCAATTTGGATGATTTCTTCTGGGTCTAAACCTGCTTCGCGGATGCGCTGAGTATCTGTCAGCTTGAAGCCATCAATCCATTCCAGGGTTAAAACGTGGGTATTGGTATAACGCCAGTAAATACCTGGAACTTTAACTTGCGGGTCGTTGTAGAAGTTGCTAGCAAATTTTTCGGCGTTGCGGCCTTCATTAATATAGTCAATTTCCTCAAATAACTTTGTGCCAAACTCATCCACGATTAAAGTTAGGTCGTGACCGAGATTTAAAGGCAACCAAGGAGCTAGCCAACCTGCTGCCCAACGCATTAAATATAAGTCGCGTGTAATAACCGGGTGTAAGTTGGGGCGTTGCACTTTCACCGCGACTTCTTCACCAGTGACAAGACGACCCCGGTATACTTGACCCAAGCTAGCAGCAGCTACTGGTCTAGGTGACAGTTCACTAAAGCTTTCGTGGATGGGACGGCCTAGTTCAGTTTCGATAATCTGGTAAGCGATCGCATTATCGAATGGTGGTAACTGGTCTTGTAACTTTACCAGTTCTTCTAAAAAATCTTTGCGTATTAAGTCAGGCCTAGTGGAGAGGGCTTGACCAACTTTAATAAATGTCGGGCCGAGGCGGGTGAGCAGTTCTCGCAACTGGATAGCTCGTTTACCCTTGTTCTGCTCAACTTGATCTTGCCATTCATCCCACTTCAGACTGAATATAAATCCTACAAAAGAGGAGATAATTCTCAGTAGTCGGCCCCAAGCTAGCCAAGGACGGTAACTATAATAGCGAGCGATCGCATCTGGATTATAGAGTTTTAGTTGAGCAGGTTGATACTGACCCACGCCTTTTTTTGCCTCTTCAACTGAAAAATTTACAACGATTCTTTTCTCCTGACCGACAAGTTAATTGCAAGTTCAGGATAGCGTCAGCATTTTATCTAAAACAATTAGAACTTTACCCTTTGGAGATAATGTTCGAGGCGATTACAGCCTATGTTATTGCCTAGATTTATTTGTCTTTTTCTTAATTATACTTTATAAAACTACAACTAATTATCCAAGCTTTAGATGATTTTATCTTTTCTTAACTTTAATTTATATAAATATAAATATTTACCTATATATGAAAATTTGAGGAGGATATGACAACCAAATAATCATGTTTGGTATCAACTAAATCTACCAAAACTAAGTAGATCAAGTTAATTAAACATAAAACCCCGACTTCTGTGAGCAGCCGGGGATCTTAATACTATGCTTATTTATACCCTGTAATTTAAGTGGAAAATAAAATATTCTATGCGTCCACAATAAAAATTACAGCGTCAACCAAAACCTTGGTAATTGGTAATAGCTTTGCCACTATTACCAATTACCTACTTTGAATTATCATCTAGTGCTATTTAGATTTGGCCTCCAAGTTTTCTAAACGGCTTCTCAATTCCTGGTTTTGTTGTTTGAGTTGGTCGAAATCTTCACGCAGTTGACGCAGGGTTTTTTCTGAACCAATATTCTTTTGCACCTTGGAAATTTCTTCTTCAGCATAGCGACGTACACGCCCATCGGCTGTTTGGTCAACTAGCGATTGCAAAATCCCCACTGCTTTGGGTGTTTCCATTTGCCCTAATGCTGCGGCTACTGCCACTTGGGTTAAAAAGAAGGTTTCTTTGGCTAATTCTGTTAATTTGTTTAAAATCCGTTCCAAATTAACCGGACTTTGACCGACAGAAATCTTTCCTAAAGCGCGAATTGTGGCTAAACGTAAAGGTTGTGGTACACCGAGTTTGGTGTATTCGATTAGTAGATTTAAAGCTGCTTCCGAAGTTTTGAATTCAGCTAAACCCGCGATCGCTCCACTCCGCACGATTTCATTCCAACCCGCCTTTTCTTCTAAAACGGATTTCAGCAGCTTTAATACCTTGTCTTCCTTGGGTTTTTCTTCCAAGTTTGCCGAGGCGATTGCCCCGATTACACGAGAAGCTGCTGCCTCCACGTAGTAACTGGGATCACCCTTTTGCAACAGCCCTCTTACAACTTTATAGCTTTCAGCAGTTTTGATTTGAGTAAGTGCTTCTACTACAGCTCGTCGCACATAAGCATTTTTATCTTTTAACCCAGCAAGTAAGCCATCAAAGGCTTGATCTAAATTAATCTGGGCTAGTTGTTTCGCTACTTCTACACGCACACCCCACAATGAGTCATTTTTCAGCGACGCAGATAGTGCTTTTGTTGCTTCTAACCCGCCTTTTTTTGCCAAAGCTACTGCTGCATAAATACGCGAAATCGGGTCAGGATCAATTTCTAACTGTGCCTTTAACTCTGCTATCGGATACTCCAAAGCTACTGTTTTCAGGTAATTATTTCCAACATCAAAGCTGATAAATTGGGGCTTATTTTCTAGGGGAAAGTAGAAGCTTTGTTCGCGTTCATTTACCCGCACAGTAAAAATTTTGAGTTGTGAGTTAGGAGTTATGAGTTTGGAATTGTTTTTAACTCCTAACTCCTCACTCTTGAGTTCTTCCTGTTGGGTATAGCCAAAACCAATAGGTATTTTTAAATCAAACAAATCTTTACTGCCATTTGTACCTTCAGCAGCTTGGGTTTGAGTTATTGTAACTTTTGCTAAATTAGCATTCCCATCCCAAGAGTAAGCTATTTTAAAATCGGGATGACCACCACGATAAACGTATTGGTCAAATAGAAACAAAAGATTACGCCCGGTTGCTTTTTCAATCGCCCTGAGTAAGTCTACTGTTTCGACAGTTTTATGAGCATTATCTTGGACAAATGTTTGGATTGCCTGCCAAAATAATTCATCTCCCAATTGGCTTCGAATCATGTGATAGACACAAGATCCTTTTTCGTAGATGTGGCGATCGTAAAGTTCAATTGCTTCTCGATAAATATGCGTTACCATCGGCCGGCGATAACGACTGCTATCTTCACTTAAGTAACGACGAGCTTCTAATAAACGATAGTAAGCTGCTTCTGGGAGACTATATTCCTGTTCTGTCCACATCACTTCAGAGTAAGAAGCCATCCCTTCTTTAATCCAAGCATGAGACCAATGCTTAATCACCACCAAATCACCAAACCACTGGTGCGCTAGTTCATGGACGACTAAGCTTTCGGTGTTGCGGTTATCTAAGGCGGCGCGTTCATCCAGCAAACATCTATCTGTTAACAAGGTTGTGGAAGTGTTTTCCATCCCGCCAAAGATGAAGTCATCAACGCAAACTTGGGCGTATTTCGGAAAAGGGTATGGATAACCATACTTTTGGCTCAAAAATTCGATCATCCGGGGAGTTTTGCCCATGCTGCGTTGGGCATCTTCTTCCCGTCCCTTTTCTACATAGTAGGTGACTGCTTTTCCCTTCCACTCATCCCGAATTTCAGCAAAATCGCCTACTGCTAAAGTCATCAAATAGGTAGGATGAACTTGTTGCTGTAACCAGTGGTATATTTTGTCATCACCATCTTCTGTGGTGTCAATCAATTCGCCGTTGGAAATTGCCACGAAAGGGTTAGGAACGCGGACGCGAATTTCCGAAGTAGACAGTTGTCCTGGATAGTCAAAGCAGGGGAACCAAAAGCGAGAGTCTTCGTCTTCTCCCTGAGTCCAAACTTGAGTAGGCTTGTTCGGGTAATGCTTGTCTGGTTGAATAAAATAAATACCGCGTTGCGGTTTTGCCACCGAGTAGGCGATCGCAATCAGCAAGCGTTTACCGATCTGGGTCGTCTCAGACAGTTGAATGGAAAGCTGTTCCCCGTCGTAGTCAAAATTTTGTGGCACATCGTCCACCCGCACAGATTCGATATTCAGGTTGACAGCATCCAAAGTTAAACGATCAATGCCATTACGGATTGGTAAGAGGCGAATGCTACAACTGCCCTGATAGCTTTGCTTGGGAATATCCAAGCTGAGATCGAGAAAAATATGTTCTACCTGTCCGGGGCGATCGGGGTTGTAGTGTGGTCTTGCTCCCGGTAACTCAAAAGGTTTGTGCCCGTTATTATCTGTATCAAAATAAGACTTCGACATTGATCCTTACTGACCTTGTAATCCTGAAAAGTCTGGCTTGGCTGGATGTTGTTAAGCTAAATAGCGGTGTCTGTATTTCCCAAATCAATAGGGCTTTATGGAGGTGATAACTCACCTTTGGGATTGGGGGATTGAAATTAATCTCACCCGAACTGCCGAAGATCGGCTGGCGATCCCGGAGCTTTTTTCCATATCCCTACCGCATTTATTTTTCCTGATGTTTTGCACTTTTTTGTCATTGAGTCAAGAGCCTCTTGCACCTCGGGAAATTCTCATTAAGTACAAATACTCCTAACTATTCTTATAACTTAGGATAGCTTGCTGCTTCTGATCAGGCTATTTTGTTTGAGATGAACAGCATATCATTTACGGATTTGCTCATTATCCCTTTGAAGTATTTTTGAGAGTAATTTTAGACTGCTAACTTATAGGACTACTAATTTTATCAGTAAATACCGATCAATGAGCGGAAATTATTAATAAATCCGAAAACTCTACAATGACACTTGTATAAATCTCGGTGACAATCTGAGCAAAAGAGGATAACAAAATGCCTGAAAGTAAATCAAAATTTCTCATACCTGCTGTTGGTGCTGCTGTAGTTGTAGCAGGAAGTATAGCGGCTTATACCTATTTTAAAGGCCCATCAGGAGGTAGTTCAGACGCTCTAGGCAGTGCGAAAGTAGTACCTTCAACAGCATTGATGGCAACTTATATTACTACTGACCCTAAAGCTTGGGCAAAGTTACAGCAGTTTGGCACTCCAGAAGCACAAAAGTTAGTGGCAAAAAATCTAGAAGATTTTAATAGGCAAATGTTCAGTGACAGCAATGTTTCTTATGAAAAAGACATAAAGCCTTGGGCTGATAGTGTCATGATTGCTGTACTGCCACCAAATCCTTTAAAACCAGCACAGTTAAACCTGCCTTCTGCTGGGGAACCTAATAATATACCAACAAATTTACAGCAGGAATCAAATATCCTGATCGTGGTAGGAATCAAGGACAAACTCAGCGCTTTGAATTTTGCTAACAAATTGAAGTCACAAAAAGGGGTGAAATTACAAGAATCTGACTATCAAGGTCAAAAAATTATCGAAACTACACAAAATGGCAAGCCTACCTATAGCGTAGTTTTAAATAATAATCAGTTGGTATTAGCCCCCGAAAAGCAAGCTGTAGAAAAAGCAATTGATACATTTAAGGGACAATCTTCTTTCGCTAGTAAAGAAGGTGCTAGCAGCATTCTTAAAGGAGTGGATGTTAAAAACAGCCTCGCCCAAATTTATGTACCAGACTATGCCGGGATGATACAACAATTAACGGCGGGAAATCCGCAGGCAAAGCAGTTACCTCCACAAACCCTGACGCAACTCAAGCAGATAAAATCTGTGGTAGCGGGTATTGGTATTGATGATGCGGGAGTGCGGGTAAAAGCGATCGCTAATTTAGATCCACAACTAAATAAATTTCAGTATCAATCAAGTCCTGGAAATATAGTCGGGCAATTTCCCACTAATACCTTTGCTCTGGTTAGCGGAAATGGCATCAGCCGTGGCTGGGAAGTGCTACTAGAACAGTCAAAAGATTATCCAGAAATGAAGCAAGCTCTGGAACAAGCGCGAGGACAACTGAAATTTGTCAATATAGACCTAGATAAGGATATTTTTGGCTGGATGAATGGGGAATTCGCCTTTGGTGTGATTCCATCAAATCAAGGGGTATTAGCGAGTGTTGGTTTTGGAGGCGCTTTAGTATTTGATACTAGCGATCGCAAAACTGCTGAAGCCACCTTAACAAAATTGGATACCCTTGCCAAAACCCAACAAATCAACGTCGCCAACAGAAATATTGGTGGTAAAGACGTAACTGAATGGCAAATTCCCCGACAAGGAGCTTTATTGGCACATGGTTGGCTCGATCAAGATACCGTATTTGTAGCTCTTGGTGGCCCAATTGCTGACGCAGTTGCCGATGGCAAGAATTCATCTCTCAACAATAGCGACGCTTTCAAAGCCGTTACTGGTTCTTTGCAAAAGCCCAACGGCGGCTATTTCTACCTGGATATGGATAAAACTAAAAGTGTGCCCCTGATCAATAGTTTGATCTCATCTAACGCCGATACAATCACCATCCTGAGTTCCATTCGTGGTCTTGGTTTTACCGCCACTAGCCCCGATAAATCAACTAGTAAATTGGAGATGCTGTTAGCTCTCAAGCCTACGGCAAAGTAGGGCATTAGACATTGAAAAGAGGCAGAGGGGAAAACTCTCCCCTACTCCCCATTCCCGAAAATGTTTTTTAATTTACATCTAGACTGGCCTCCAGCAACTATGTCATAAGTAGAAAAGGCTGTTCAATGCGAACTGATTTATGACTGCTGCTGTAAACACTAATCTTGATTTAGCTTCCCGCTTGGTAAATGGCATACTGGCAATCCAGCCTTTAGCTAACCTAGCCAAGCATCAAGCTAGACAAATGATGATTAAACGTGCCGAGAGAATTGGTGTGTCTTGGACGCAAGAAGTCGAAACACTACAGGCACTTGATTGGAAGGACGATCTCGCTCAAGTACAAAATCCTCAGCTTTCCTACCCCGATTACTACGTCACTTCATTCCATGCCTACGAAACCGGAAATCTCAGTTGGCAAGCCGCTTTTGAGGTAGAACCTGCTGCTTACGCTGTCCACGCTAAGATTTTGCAGGGCACTGAAGAAGCGCAAGGCGATGCCATGCTGCGCCAAAGTTACCACGATATCCTGAAAAATCAAATCGCCAATGAGCCGCAAGACATCTTAGATGTAGGGTGTAGTGTTGGCTTGAGTAGTTTTGCCCTACAAGCAGTTTATCGTCATGCCAAAATTACAGGCTTGGACTTATCTCCCTACTTCTTAGCCGTTGCCAATTATCGCGCTGGGCAACGTCAAGCCAAAATTAACTGGCTTCATGCCCAAGCGGAATCTACCGGGCTACCTGATGCCTCTTTTGATTTAGTTTCCATTTTCCTGATGTGCCACGAATTACCACAATCGGCAACCCGACAAATTTTAGCTGAAATGCGGCGCTTGCTGCGTCCAGGTGGCTACTTGGCAATCATGGATATGAATCCTAAATCTGAAGTTTACAAAAAAATGCCAGCCTACATTTTGACTTTGCTCAAAAGTACTGAACCGTATTTAGATGAATATTTTGCTTTAGACATTGAGCAAGCTATTGTTGAGGCGGGTTTCCAAACTCCCACTATCACCAACAACACCCACCGTCACCGTACAGTAATTGCTCAGGTGAGTGGTTGATTTATCTCTAATTTTGTGGGCAGCAATACCACCATTGCTGCTGCTAGGCTACTACTATTTTCGGGTGCCATTTGCTCCACCTCTTTTAAGGTTGCTGATGTTCTTTGTCATCGGGGCAATATCTGGGATTTTAGCCCTTAGCCTCGAATGGGTTTTTGAAATTGTAGCCAACTGGTTTGTAGACTGGCAGCAGATGAAACGTTGGCTTCCTGGTATAGCCTTGCGGCAGCTTGTGGAAATAGGGCCAATTGAAGAAGGTTGCAAGTTCGCTGCGGTTGTTGTCCCAACCTACTATCTGCAACGCACGTATCGATTACTTTAGTCTACCGTTTTCCTCTTCACCATAGCCGTTGCCCTTGGATTCACTGCCGAAGAGAACTGGATTTACCTTTTCCACGGTACAGCATCAATTCTTGACCGTACTATCGGTATGCCAGTCCACGCCATGTTCTCTGCACCTTGGGGATATGCATTAGGAATCTATATTTCCTCTAATAGTCGCTTAAATCGAGACAAAAAGTTCATTTTTAGGGCTTGGCTAAATTCTGTAATCTGTCATGCCCTAGTTAATGTCTTATCTAGTGCTTGGCGTTACTCACTACCTTTAGGTTTCCTAAGTTATGGTTTATTCCCGTTTCTCTTGTGGATGTTTTGGCGACTAGAGCAATTACTGCGAAAAGTGCAAGGCAAAGCCGCAATTACCCTGATTTCAGGTTATACACCCCAACACCGTTACTGGCAGAGGAGTTTAGTGCTGTTTGCCCTCGTGCTGGGTGGAAATGCTATTTTTGGGCTGTTTCTCTTAGCCAGGATTCTTAGTCCCTTAAGTCCGTCGAAGCTTTTTGATCCTGAGATTTTGTGGTTTATATTTAATCGCTCTTTACTAAATCTCTTTTTCGGAGTTTTAGCTTGGGGCATTTATCGCTATTTGCGACATTCCGCTCGTCGTCGGTATTTTTAAAATATGATTTAGAAAAATGCTAGGGGGTTTCTATGCAAACAACTCCAGTGCGTTGGACGACTGCTGATTTAGAACTATTTGCTGGCGATCGCAAAAATCGTTATGAGATTATAGACGGAGAACTCTTTGTGACCAAATCACCTAGTTGGGATCATCAATCAAGTTGTGGCAATATTGTTACAGTTCTTAACAATTGGTCAGATGAAACTGGTTTAGGTAAAGCTGCGATCGCACCTGGAATTATTTTCTCAGATTCTGACAATGTGATCCCTGATGTGGTATGGGCAAGTCATGAACGCTTAAAAAACTTGCTAGATGAAGCTGGACATCTCACGGGCGCACCGGAGTTAGTTGTAGAGGTTTTATCCCCCGGTGAAAAAAACGAAAAACGTGACAAAGAAACAAAGCTAAAGCTGTACTCAGTCCAAGGGGTTCAAGAATATTGGATTTGCGATTCTATACAGAAGAAAGTTGAAGTTTATCGCCGTGAACAAGCTGCATTAAAGTTAGCAGCTACTTTATTTAGTCAAGATGAGTTAACAAGTCCTTTGCTACCTGGTTTCAACTGCTTAGTCAGCAAACTGTTCTAGCCTTGGATTCTTTCCACTCATCTTTTTTACTCTGTGTCCTCTGTGACTCTGCGGTTAAATAAATTACTTTTAGACCGCAAAGACACAGACAGAATCAAATAAATTTTACAAGTCACTTTGAAAGGACTAATTTTAATAATTACGAATTACGTTAGCGCAGCGTTAGCGAGTCATCGAGCGTCATTACGAATTGCGAATTATTAAAAATGCCTAAATTTTCAATTGCCTAAATCCTTGCTAATACTGGTTGACTCGCGGCTGCGCTGACTGAATTTGATTCAGATTCAGTACAGTAAATTTCGCAGGAGTTATTGGGACTTTCAATAAGCTTCACCTTGTAAAGTTTAGCTCCCAATTCTTGAATAGGCGATCGCAGTAGATTACTAATGTAAAGTGCGATATTCTCAGCAGTGGGCACAACTTCAGCAAAGTAAGAAATGTCTTTGTTTAAGAAGGTGTGATCAAATGGCTCTACTACATAATCTTCTATTACTTGGTTCAATGCCCCTAAATCGGCAATCATGCCAGTGCGTGGATCAATTTCCCCTTTCACGGTAACTTCTAGATGATAGTTGTGTCCGTGACCGTGAGGACGGGCGCACTTACCATAAATCTCATTGTTTTCTTCGTTACTGAGGTTAGGATGAGCTAGCCGATGGGCGGCGCTAAAGTGAGTACTGATGGTGAGGTAGGCTTCCATTGCGTTTCCCGTATAATCTGCCCAAAGTTCAGGATGTTCAAATAACTGCACACGGACTAAAGGTAAGTGAGGTGCTAGTCGCTGCCAAATAATCCGTGCAATATTCTCGGTGGTGGGCAGAGTTTCTTGAAATTCTGCCCACGCATCGTTGAGATAAGAGAAGTCCAATTGACTTATAACTTCCCGTTTAATTACCTGTTTTACATCAGACAAGTTCAGCACCATGCCATATTCATCCAATTCCCCGGCAAGGGAGATAAATACAACATAGTTATGTCCGTGTCCAGGAAATCTAGAGCAAGCACCAAATTTTTCAATATTTTCGGCTTCACTCAGTTCTGGCAACCAATAGCGATGACTTGCCGAAAACTGGGCGCGGCGATTAACAATACATTGCATGAGTACACTATGAGCAGAATTTAAAATTTCTTAATCTTTTTCTGTTTCCAGCATAAACTAAATCCTAAGTTATGTGTCATTAGTCATTAGTCATCTATCCTTTGATATCCAGCGATATTGACCTATGCCCAATAATTATGTAACAGATGCTTGTGCTTCACAGTGCAATCTCGAAGCTATGCGGAATAGTTCATGACCTGTGTGTAAATAACGCTCATCGTAGTTCAAAGGAAAATAACCTAATTCATCGAGTCCATCTCCTACTTGATCAAGGCTGTAGTAGAGGTGAGCCGCGGTTCTTGCTAAACTAGGCGGATTTGGCAGAGAGCGAAAAGTAATTTGTGCCTGCTTAAGGTCATCTCGACAGGCCTTTAAGTATTCCTGAAACTCATCTAACAACTCATCATCAAAGGGATCAGCAGCTAATTGATCCATTTGTTCTTCTAACGAATAGAGAATGTTACAAAGCAAGCGATTTACAGGTTGGTAAACTTGGCGCAGCCATTCTTCAACTTGCTCGTCAACATCCCGTCCGGTTTTTCGTCTTGTCTGGTAATGACTTTGCGCTGATGCTGTACGCTGTTGGCGATCGCTATTTAATTTTTGAGAGTCATCTTGCAGTTGTTGGTCATAATTGCGGCGATTTTGGTTGTCGCCTAAGACTTCATAGGCTGCATTAATGCTAATTATCTGTTCGCGATCGGCTGTTTCCTGATTGCTGTCAGGATGAAACAACTTAACCAAGCGGCGATAAGCTTGTTTAATCTCCGCTTGGCTTGCACTTGGACTAACTTTGAGAGTTTCGTAATGGTTAGAAACGTGCTTAGAATTGACCATTAATTCAATTTATCGTTAGCTGATGCTAGCGGCTAACCTTGTTTCCAGGTCTTGGAACAACGGTGTACTCAAATATCTCTCACCAAAGCTGGGCTGAATCATCACAATTAAACGTCCCTTATTTTCTTGACGTTGGGCGACGCGAATTGCTGCACATAAAGCTGCTCCGCTAGAAATACCAGATAGTAGCCCTTCTTCTTTCGCCAAACGCCGACTATAGGCGATCGCTTCTTCATCGGTGACGGTAATTACTTCATCAATCAATTTTATCTTGAGAACTTGGGGAATAAACCCAGCACCAATTCCCTGGATTTTGTGTGCCCCTGGTCGTCCCCCAGATAAGACTGGACTATTGGCTGGTTCAACTGCGATCGCTTTGGCACTAGGCTTGCGTGCTTTAATCACTTCTGCTATACCACTGATCGTACCACCTGTGCCTACCCCTGCGACGATTATATCTACTTGTCCATCGGTATCTTCCCAGATTTCAAGAGATGTAGTTTCTCGATGCACTTTTGCATTAGCTGGATTGCGGAACTGCTGCAACATATAGGTATTTGGTGTAGTGTTAACTATTTGCTGCGCCCGTTGAATTGCCCCACTCATGCCTTCCATACCTGGCGTTAGTTCCAGTTCTGCCCCGTATGCTCGCAACATTGCCCGACGCTCTCCACTCATCGTCTCTGGCATTGTCAAAATTAATCTATAACCCTTTGCTGCTGCTGCCATTGCTAAGGCAATTCCTGTGTTTCCAGAAGTGGGTTCTACCAATACTGTCTTTCCAGGAGTAATCAACCCCTCTTCCTCTGCGGCGTTAATCATACTCACTCCAATCCGGTCTTTGACTGATGCCGATGGGTTCATACTTTCCAGTTTCACCACAATTTCCGCAACACATCCTTCTGCTTGAGGAATACGGTTTAATTGCACCAGGGGAGTACGACCAACCAGTTCTGTAATGTTACGAGCTATTCGCATAATTTAGTCCTTAGTTATTAATTATTAGTTACTCGTCATTGGTCATTAGTCATCAACAAATGACAAATGACTCTTGACTAAATGTAGTACATGATATCCAACTGCCGCCGGGAATTTCGTTTTTCACAAAGATCCTGGAGCGTATATTTTTGTAACACTGAATTTGCCGCATGACTTGCTTCTTGCCAAACTTCTTCTATAACCGAACTGTCTACTGTTTTGGAATTAACGTTTTCTTCACCAGTCCGCACCTCTAAGCCTTCTAAACATTCTAAAATCTCAAAAAGGATAATTTTTCGGGGTTCTCGCGTTAACAGATAGCCACCTTTTGACCCACGCTGACTCTTGACTATGCCCCCACGCCTTAAGGTTGCTAATAGCTGTTCCAGATAGCGGTCAGGTATGTTTTGTTGTGCTGCAATTTGTCGAATTTGCAGCGGTTCGCCGCTTTCGTAATGAGCGGCCATCTCTAATAAGGCCAAAATTGCGTATTCTGATTTACACGATAGTTCCACAAGCAGTAGTAAGTTAAGAGTTAAAAGTTAGGAGTTAGAAGTTATTCAATTTTGATTTCAGATTTTTCTTTAAATCTAAAAATCCCAAATTCAAAATCTAAAATTGGCAGAGTTAGGATATTACACAATCTGTAACTTTATACAGCCAACCTCTATTAGAAAAGATTGTTCATAAAAAGTTGCTCACGGGTAAGCCACTTGTAGAGTGGGCATTACAATGACTAGCCTACTTTGGCCTATTCATATCAAACCCGCCACCACTCCTAACTTTTCTAGTATACTCCGGTTAACTACAGGAGTTTATCTATTGCTACTACTGAAAACAAAAAGCCCCGCCTCATGGCGGGGAGAAATAGAGTTAAAAATTGTTAGTGGATAGTCAACCCTCTAGAAGGTGAAAGTTGTTCTCAGGGTACCGATAATAGCATCATCGTTATCGCTGTTTTGGCCAGGAGAGGTCAACCAGATTACACCAGGAGTAACAGAGATGTTATCGGACACACGATACTTGTAGAAGCCTTCAAAGTGATAGGGTATATCATTATTACCGCCAAAACCTGGGCGGTTAAAGGAATAGGGTTCTGCACCAGCAAAAACACCTAAAACGTTACCCTTTTTACCGAAATCAGGTAAGGCTACCCCAAGACCGTAGCTCCAAGCTTCATAATCATCACCTGCACCAACACCTGCAACGTCATGGTAAGAGATGAAGCCACTAATGGATAGTTTGTCGCTGGGTCTAAACGCAGCCGACACACCGTAGGAATTGCTTGAAGATGGGGTTGCAACACCTGTAGCAAGACCTGCTGCATTACCTAAAAAGTTAGCTTGTCCAGTACCTACTGCCGCAGTACCAACTGCTCCATCTGTACCAGAGTCGAATAAAGCACCACTGGCACTATATCCATGTACATAGGTAGCAGCTAAAGCCAAGCGATCGCCAACACTAAAGTTCAACTGCCCTAAAGCTGCATAGTCGCCATTGGTCAGACCTTGACCAAGACCAGGATTATTAGCTTGTGACGCCAAGTAACCAGCAGTGATTGAGCTATTTCCTAAAATACCCTGACCTCTACCAAGAGGTACATTGAGCGCTATACCAGCACCACCACCAATCCGATAGATGGGGCTTTCAGAAGCAAAGGTAGATAAAGCGCCGTTACCGCCATCAGTGGTGTCAAAAAAGTAAGGATTGTTCACAGCAGCATAATGGCTGTGTCGTCCACCACTAGCTGCAAGGTAAACTTGGGCTGGCCCTATAGGAGCTTCATAGGTCAATCGGTCTATTCTGACACTGTTATTACCAGTACTACTAACTTCAAAGGTTTGTGTACCTTCGGCACTATTGATACCAAAACCAGCATCATCCGTTAGCAGAAAGGCTTGTGCATTACCGGCTGCAAGACGGGTATGCAAAACATCTCTACCAGTGAAGCTGGTTTGTAGGTCTAAACGTACCCGATCTTGGAAGACAGTATTGTTGTTGTCACCAGTAGTTCCGCCAAACGCATCAGTCACGGCAAAAATGGCTTCACCGACTAGTTTTGTGGTTGTGGAGAACTGATTAGCTTCCAATTCAGCAGTCCGCGCTTCTAGGGAATCTACGCGACCGCGTAGAGTTGCCAATTCTGCCGAGAACTCTTCTTGCAACCTTTGTAAGGTAGCTAAATCTTGTTTAGTCACCAAGTCAGCTGTTGCTGTAGCAATCAATTCGTTAACCCGATCTAAACAGGCATTCAAACCAGCCGCAAACTCATAACGGGTCAAAGCACGGTTGCCGCGATAAGTTGCATTCGGATAACCTGCAATACAACCATAGCGCTCAACCAAGGACTGCAATGCTTGGAATGCCCAGTCGGTGGGTTGTACGTCGGAAAATTGAGAAACCGATGTTACTTGAGACTGAGAGTTGTTTTGGTTGCCTTCGTTGCTGTAGCGATTAACTTGATCTATCGTTGTTTGCGCCAATATTTCTGGCTGTTGGACAACTTCAGCTACACTTGCTTTTTCCGCTGGCGATACTTCAGTGGTTGTGTTTGGAGACGCAATCGCTGTTGTCGAAACTAACAATGTTGCTCCCAAAACTGCTGGGCTAACCACTAAGGATTTCCACAATAGATTAGACATTTTCACTTTACTCCTCACACCTTATTTAGATAATTGGTTTCATCCACCTAATTTTCAAAAATGCGACATCTCATTGAAACCTGTGGATGAGGCATATTAGCCACTACTACAATTCTAGTTTTTGCAAAGCTAATAAACGATTAACTTAGGGTTAAAAACTTATCTAATTAACTTATGCAAAAACATATCTTTATATCATAACATTATAAAACATCTGATTTAGATGGCAAGATTGGAGCGATCGCCTTAATAACTGTCACACAGAGTTATCTATATATCTAAGCAGGGAGTATGGTTTAGGGCATTCGCTCCATACTTGGCTAAATTACTCAAAGCTTTAGACACTCAGCAACTTGTCAGTAAAAATCACTTCTTGCACTTGCGCTAGTAAAAATTGCACAGTAGTTAAAAGACACTGGCTTGGCTATACAAAGGAAGTTTGTCAGCTATTGCGATCTTAGGAATTAAGGCTTTTGAAATCCACTTCAAAGTAAAACCCGTAATTATCCTCTTAAAGATTGCTACGCGCTATGTCTTTTGTTCCACTGACTTCCAGTTACTGCGTGCAAGATGTCAGAATAAATCACTTAATTAATTTGAGAAATCGCCTGCGCTACATCAAAGTCAGCCTGCGTTAGCCCGCCTGCATCATGTGTTGTGAGTGTAATCTTCACTTTGTTGTAGGAAATCTCTATATCTGGATGATGTCCTGCCGACTCAGCAGGCTCCACCAACTTATTGACAAACTCAATTGCTTGGATAAAATCTTTAAATTTACGGGTAATCTCCAACTTGGAGCCTTCAACAGTCCAACCTGACAGAACTTTTGCACTTTCTTGAATTTCCGCTTCAGTCAGTCGTTGTGCCATATCAAAAAATTCCTAGTTGTGTTGTCTTGATTACATTATGTATTTAATAAAATTAAACCCCTATTGTTCTCCATAGAAAAAGGATGGGAGGATAAACCAGGGCATAAATCCTGTGTGTGGTAAATAGACTTTATTGCTTACATTTGGTCAAACCCCAAGGTTTGATGCAAGATATTCTTCTTTATTAAGCAAACTCTAAAATATAAGAATTCCCATCTAATTTTTCAAAAGCAACCTTTGGTAAAATAAAAGTTACCCTTAAAAAACTATCCGCTCTGATTTAGATCGGACGATCTAAATCAGAGCGGTCTAGCGGGTCTTCAGGTTGCAACCAGACTGCCGGAAGGAACTCCGAGCTTGCCTAGCTAATTGAGCTAACTTAGTATCTCAAAGATAACTAAGGCTAACTTTTAGAGAACAGCCCCGGCGCGCAGCCGGCTAACTGCAACCTGATGACCCATGCATTTACTACTTTTTATCATGGGCATCACCTCCTTATTGCCTAAGCGGTCTTAGTTTTAAAAGGGCAGAGTTTTTACTCCGGGTTTATAACCTTTATCTAACATAACACATAAATTTAGAGATATTAACCATATAGAAAATATATAAAAAAATCTCCCGCCTTTTGGTGGGAGATGACTAAAGAATGGGGATTATTGACACTTTCTTGGCTTATGTCAAGGAGATTATTTAATCTGGGTGATGTCAATTTTCGGCAACTACAACCCTTATTGAGGTTGTGGTGCCTTTTAATACTTAGAGAGCGTTACCGCGAGGTAGAACTTCTTCAGGGAATACAAATTGTTCGTGGGGTTGATCTTGAGGAGCCATCCAAGCGCGGATACCCTCGTTCAGCAAAATGTTTTTGGTATAGAAGGTTTCAAACTCAGGGTCTTCCGC
>NZ_JACJSI010000269.1 GCF_014698065.1 Nostoc flagelliforme FACHB-838 | reverse complement strand
TGGTAACTGGTATTCTATTGCCTATCTGGAAAATCCTGCCACAGCAGAATAGTCGAGTATTCCGGTTGCAAACCAGCGATGGGCAAAAGATTCTCGGTCGGGTGGTGAATGCTCACGACATTCAAACCGTGCGCGAACAACTCGGACTAAGGAACCAGCTGCTTTCTCCAGAAGAACTTGTGAAGCTGGTACTCAACGAGAGATATACACAACAGTTGCCGGGTGGCGTAACCTTGCGGCGCTCTTTCATTGCTGGTGAACCTCGCATAGAACTGGTTAATGCTATCTCACTGGCAGAGCGACTGGTGGCTGTGGGTTGCTTCACCGAAATCATCAACTGGCAAAAGCGCGTATTCATTCCAGTTTCAGACAAAGCACCAGCTATTCTAGCGGCTGTGATTGAAATCTTGGGATAATTCCTAACCTCAAAGACCCAGGCATTTAATCCTAGATTTCTCACTTGTGAGAAATCTAGGAGTGTGGGGGGTAAAAATTTCTTCCCACACCCTTGTGAGAAATCCGGGTCAGCATCTTTGGCGAATCTGGAGTTAATGTGTTGAAGCTGAATTTAGCTTTGGATCAGATTAAAGGGTGATTTCAAAACCTTTGTAGAGACGTTGGATTGCAACATCTCTACACCCAGATTCATAGATTTAATCAGCAACGCCAAATTTTACAACAGCGATCACACTTTCAACAGAGCTTTTGTTATGTGATCGCTTTAAATTTGTAATGCCCAGATTTGCTATTACAATTAGGCAACAATAACGAAATTAGCTTCAGTTAGTGAAAGACCACCATGTAATTGTGCAAATTGTGCTTGAGTAAACGCACCACCGCTACCATCAAGGTCAAAAAATAGTCCACCTGTACTGCTGTCGTAGATAAATCGTTGAGCTTCTGTTGTCGCGACTGAACCGATGGTAAACGCACTAGCTGAAAGTTTTAAAATGCTTACAAGCAGCGCTTGGCTAGTATGCTCACACAATTAATTGGGTTAATTTAATCACTATAATCTTTGTTGAGTTGGGTGTCACTATTTAAATTGTAATTTTTCTGACCTTGATTTACGTGTCTTTTTAAGTAAATATCCTGAGTATTAGGAAGTGAGGCTTGATGGGGATTTTAGTCAGAAAAGCAATCGCTATCCTCAAGGCAATATCTAGTGGTCTGCCAACCAAAAAATGCGCTTTTTCAAGCTGGGGAAAGGGGAAGGGATTTAAAACCTTTCCCCTTTCCCCGCCAAGTGAACTTGGCGAACTACTAGTTGCTACCGAGGGTCGGCTTCTCTCTTCTTCTGAAGTAGAGGGAGGGGTTTTTAGGGTGTAAGCCGAGAGTCAAGAAGGGGAAAGCCTCAGCAGATCAAATTTATTTCTAGTGCACAGTAGAGTAGATACTCTCAATAAACCGAAATTACACGGTTGTCGGCTCAAAGCCAAAAAAGCTCAACGTTATATCAATATATATAGGCAGCAATTACACGTAATGGCTCTAACGTGTAACGCAATCGCAAACTTCCCCTGGATATGACGTTTCCTAACTGCGGTCTGGCAGATACGCCTTATTTCAGGAGCAGACCTACTCGGTAGGGGATTACTCCGGGTTAAAGCCTCCGTGTGAGGGAGGGACAAAGGAACCATCACCCTCCACGGTCGGAGATGGAGTTGGGACAGCGCGGTTCTGTGAAGGTTTCAGTATTGCCTCGAAGAGCGCATGTCCTGCTTGAGTGACGACACGATCAGCAACCGGAGGTGCATTCGAGTCCAAAGCAGCTTTTACCTGTGCCTCGACATCAGCGACAAAGCGGCTGATACGTAGTCCTTCGTTGGCGTACCACCATTTCTGGCGCTCTCCCATCTGTGGTGTCCAGTGACCTCCGCCAATTGCCAGAATGTTCCCCTCGCTATCGCGCTTCTCGACTCCGCCGTGATGAATTCCCACAATCTCCCACTGGTTATTGAAAAGCGGCGCACCAGAGGAACCCTGTTCAGTGTCCGTCTCATAGTGCAGCCACAGGTCTTGCAGCGCCGTTAGCCGATTCTCGCGCAGGCTCACCTGACGTGGCTGTCCCTCTGGGTGATGAATGGAGTGGATCATCTCGCCCTTGGCCAGTTTGCCCTCTTCTCGAACAAGAACGTTGTAACCAAACTCGGCGATGTTCGCGTCCGGTCTTCGACTGTCGGCACGGGCGCGGTCGGTAACGGCGACTAAGGCGTAGTCCATACCTCCCCGGGCCGGATGAGAGACGAAAAAGATTTCTGGGGCGAGGTCAAAAATGGCGGAGAGCAGAACTTCTCCTTCAAAAGTCTCCTCATAGTCAAACTCTACCCGACTGAACCGCGCTGTCTCCAGCGAATCTAGGACATGCTGGTTAGTCACCATGAGGTTTGGGGCAACCAAAAACCCAGTTCCCCATCCAACGCGCCGACTTGCGTCACGGATGTGAATGCGCCCGACCGTTCGGCGAAGCTCTGTCCCCCGCGTGAGAAACCAGCAGGGCTGGGTGTCATTGCCGCCGATCTGACGTTCCAAGGCACGTTGCGCTGACTCTGGGGCTTCGCCGACCGGACTGCTGGCTAGGGCCTCACGATTCTCCTTGCTTAGAATCATAGTCAGGCTTTGGTTCGCCAGCAACCGCATCTTTCGCTTCTCAATACGCTCTGGGCTGTCTGCTTTCAAAAGCTCGCCCTGCTGAAGATACTGGCGAGTCTTTTCTCGCTCCTTTTCTGATGCTGTCAAACGCTGGGTTATTTCTTGGTGAACCTGGCGGGGAAGTTCCATCATACTTTTTCCTTCTTGCGTGCGACAAAACAGGATGAGGCCGTGCTAAGGTTTACGATTCAGATAAAATAGCTACAGGCTTAGGTTTTCGTAGTTTTCCTGGAGGCGGACACGATCCCGGCCTGCTTCGAGTCCATCTGAGGAGAGCGGCAGCTCATGCGCTTTCAAATAGTCGAAGTCAAGATTAGTACGTTCCTTAAGGTGGTCTAGTGCGACCCGATAAGTACCAGAATCGAAAGCGGCTTCAAAGCGCAGCATATCCTGAATTAACTTGCCTTGTTCCAGCACATACGCCGCTGTTGCCAGTGTGCCGTCCGCTTTCACGTAGGCGATGATCTTCCAGAAGGCGAGCGGAAGACGAACACCCTTGTGGATGGGATCTTGGTCATCCATCACCGGACCAGTAAACACCGTGACCTTCCGGTTGCGCGCATCAGCGTTGTTCAGAATGTAGTTTTCCAGTCCTTGCCACAGGTCTTGCCCTTGGTTAAATCTTTCATGCTGAGGAGAGCAGTTCGTGAAGTGAAAGGTATCATCGTTGGCGCGACTGGACAGAGAACCCCAGACCGGATCGAGGCGGCGAACTAGATGGCCTCTATCCAAGGCGTTGCGGCGATAAAGTGCCTCGCCGATCTGCTCCGATTCCGCAATCCGGGAATCGAAATACCAGCGATCCCCCCCACGTGACAGGTCGGTACTCTGGCTACCGTCAATATTAACAACGGTATAGTAGGCAAGCTGACGGCGACGATTCATAACGATGCTGAAGTGGTTATAGGGTAGCACGGTTGGATCGTCACCCTGGACAGCATCACTGTTTTTGGCGGCGTTCCGCCGTTGCTCGTCAGTCAATTTAGGTAAGGGGACGGCGATACCCAGAAAATCCGGTTCGTAGCCCTTGTAACCTTGGTAGTACGAACGGGGACGAGCGGCTTCTTGCGACAATTCAGATGTAAAGCTTTCGGTAGGCGTGGAAACTTCCGGGCTGTTCCCGATACGTACTGTGATGTTTACAGGAACCGTTAACGTCACTTCGCGCGAATCCATAAAATAACTCCTCTTATGTAGAGATTCTGAACACCTCTGTTCGGGGCGTTTCGGCGTCACCAATAACATTTTAAAATCAGCCTGGCTTTACCACATATTAGCTCTAGCTCTCTAAGCCTCAAACAGAGCAGCTGTTCTATACTCCTTAATAGTATTGTCAATAACTGTATAATCCTTCTGAATTACTCTAACAAAGGAAAAATATAAATCCTGGAATTGTGCAGAAAAAAGACATAATCAGTAAATTAATTCACAATCAGAATTAGTCAACCAAAGCTAATGAATAAATACTAATGTCAAACCAATGTAGGTTTTATTTAAGTAAATAATAAAAAAAGGTTAAATAATTACCTTTTTGTGAAAAATCTGCTGTAATTTCCCCCTACCGTTGCCATCCCTGTCTTTATAAGAGCAAGAGCTACGGCTTTGCAGTGATTGGACTGCTAGTGGTAAAGCAATTCATCTATGGTGCTACTTTTTCTTTAAACAACTTCCCAGCAGAAAACGCAGGAACTTTGGTAGCCGGAATTGTCATTGGTTCATTCGTTTTGGGATTACGCCCTTCGCGTTCTGAGCGTTCGCGTCGCCCGAATGACCCAAACCCAATCAGCGTTACCTTATCCCCATCAGCTACAGCTTCGGTAACAACTGACAAAAAAGCACTGATGATTTCATCGGTTTGCTTTTTTGTGATGTTGGTCTTTGCTGCTACAGCATCCACTAGTTCGCCTTTGTTCATAAATCACCCTGAAGTATTGCCTTGAAAAGGAAATTTACCATTACTACCTTTTGTGAGGATAGGGGGAAAACGGCTAACAATCAAGCAGCATACGAAAATTAACAATGCACGATTCCTACTGATTAGACACTCAGGCAGTTCAACCCCATCACAAAACCAACGGCAGCAATTGCTTCGTCACCTTTGTCGCGTAGAATAACTGTGGGTACAGCCGAGCGCAACACCAAAGATATTCACAAAAAAAAAGTTCATACGCTCCTTTGCTCCCGAGTTGACAAGATCCGAGCAGCATTGGTGATTAGAACTAACACTTGAACTCCTTTAATTTTAATTTAATTAAAGCTAAAGGTGAATTTCTCACTAACTGCAAGATGCGAAAAAAGCAACGTATATTTTAGTAATTCCCCTCGAATAAAGCAAATTTGGTAACACTATGAAAAATCTATCGCTCATTACAGCAATTGCAGTAATTCTAGCTTTAGGAAAAGTTAGTAAATCACAGGCAGTAACATTTATTGATACTTGTGGGGCGGAATGTGGAATTAATGGTGCTATTGGTTATCTGGGCGAAGGAAGTCCTTTAGGTAACGGGATTCCTCTTAATATCGGGCAGACTTTTACTGTACCTAATACTGATAATGTGCTAAGTGAATTTAGTTTCTTTTTATCAGACCCTTTTTCTTTTCCAGATGTAGTGGATTTTCGTGCTTTTGTAATCCAGTGGGATGAAAAAAATAATACACCAACTGGTTCTGCTTTATTTGAAAGTAAACCTCGCTCAACTACCTTCCAAAATTCTCTTTACCCAATGCAAGAATTTGTTTTTAATACAGGGGGTATTGAATTAGTTTCTGGTGGGAAGTACTTAGCATTTTTAAGCTCATTAAAAGATTTGGACGGATTACCTGGCTATGCTTGGGTTGGCGAAAGCCCACTGAGTCCGGTCTTTGACCGTTACCTTGGTGGGAAAACCTTTTTGATTAGCGCTACAAAGTTTGATTCAATAATTAATAGCTCATGGGACTTGGATACGCCTTCGGCTGATCTTAATTTCAAAGCTATCTTTATCTCTGAACATTCCACAAGTGTTCCTGAACCTTCTTTGATATGGGGGTTCTTCGTATCAAGTGCTTTTAGTATCAGATTATTTTCGAAACGCAAATAATAAGTATAACAGCACAATTATTACTCGAAACCTGCTGACACTTAATCGATGTGCAGGAAATTTTATTTTAAAGATGGTGTACATCGGTCTAAAAAAGCTACCAAACCAAATTTTGACCTAAGATTTACCGCCAACACATCATTCATCACTCCAACAGCCCACATCAGCAAGACTTTCGGCGATACTTGTGAGAATCGATTGGAGGACGATAAACAACGCCCCGTAAGAGCGATGTCTATGACGGGCTGTCCGGTGTCGCTACTTCATTTCTCCATCCCCAGATTTCCTTACTTAGCACCCATCACCAGCAACCATATCTGACAGCTGCCAGGGAAGAAGCTCAAAGTCGCGGATACCGTCTGTGAATTGAGCATATCTCTGATAGGTAATTATTTTTCAAACCGTTGTTCTTGCTGTGGTTGCTGTTGGCGTTGAGTGGGTTGGAGTTTTTTTAATAAAGCTGGTGGTGTCGCTTGGCGAAATGCACCACAATAGTGCATGGTCATAACTGCTTTGAAAGCCCAATGGTCTGATGGAACATCAGTAAAAGGATTTGGTAAAGTTTGGGCAAGATTTTGAACGCAAGCATTCATAACTTGATTTGATGTTGCTGGAGCTTCAGTTACAGGTTCTTGAGATTTAGCAGGAGTAACAAAACTAGTAGTTGCTAGTACTACGAGTGTAACTAAAATTTTGTACTTCATAATTTGAGTTTTCTAGAGATGGCATCTAACCCTATCTTAATTTGCAGACAGCAGCCCAGGAACTAGAATATTTTTGCCCAGATGAAGGTTTCCTCATAATGCCGCCGCGCATATTGATCAACAGAAGAACCACATCTTTCCGCAACTTTGACAAATACGGATATGCACCCAGCGACTGTTTATTTGGATACACTCTTCACAACCAAATACTGGCTAGTTTGCTTTAGAAATCAGAGTCTCCGTAGTTAGATTGTCTAAATGTTAGCAACTCATAGGAATTTAAATGACACGTTAATCAGAGTATAGACTAGTGCAGGGAAATACAGCTATTTTTGTTAGTTATGGATTAAAGCTCATATTTAAATGGCACGCTTGATAAGGGCAAATCCATTATTATTTGTAGGGCTTTTGGGTACAAAGTGTAGTAAATGTTCAGTGCAGTTAAGATTATGCTTTCTTAATATTGCGATAACCGAACTAGCAACATGAAGTCATTGTGGAAAACTATGCAATTATCCTTCTTTTGTCACTCTAGGGAAATAAAAATTGGGGCTAAATGATGAAACCTAGATTTAGTGGGAAGATTAGCGATCGCAAGCTAATAGAAACCTTTAAACAAAGCTCTACAGTTAAAATCCTATCTGGGCAAGGGTTATAGTTTATTCTCTGCCGAAAGTGACAAAAGAGGGGTAATACTAATTTTGTATGAAGTTGCATAGAATGAGAAAGCTAAAACCTTTGCTTTGCAATTCTTTCGCCCTTATCCTGTTTCATGCAGCTTCACAATAATTTGGTATAAGGCAAACGTTACAGCTTTGCAATACAACCAAGATTTTAATTAGATATCAATCTTTATCTGTTCTATCTGTCTAGCAGCTTTATCCCAAAGCTTTGCAGAAGCCTCATCTTTCCAATGATTTCTGAGATTTTCTGCTTTCTTATGACTGATTCGTTCTAACATTTCTAGAACTGCGGCTAATGTTAGTTGATCTACAATTGCCTCTAAAGATTCCATGTATTCTTTCGTCATAACTAACCTCTTGAATAACTTTTAATATTTTCCTAATTTTACATTTGAGCCATTGGCTACGGAACTAGAGTAGCGTGCAATCATGCTTCGTTACATTTTCATGCCTGAATCCAGTAACGCCGCAATCGCGTTAGTGAACAAATGGATATAATACAGTGGTGCAAGCATAAAAGTTAAGTTTTCTAGCTTTATTTTTCTTACAGAGAAATAGTCGATTTGTAGAGTAGTCGGTCTATAATTTTAGATATTTCTATGGCTAATTAGTTTAATTAAGATATTTTTTCTAAACTAATTTAGATAGGAATGATTAAAGCAATTAGTGAACGCTTATCAAGTGATTGAACTTTTCCTACTTGGCTAAGATCACTTACAACCCGGTCTAGTAGCAGGGCAAACGCATCTAAATATTGACGAGCCTGAATCAGGATGAAATACACCAAGACTCAAACTCCATAAGGCTTTGAGGAAATTAAATCTTACTCATTATGAAAATGATAAT
>NZ_JACJSI010000268.1 GCF_014698065.1 Nostoc flagelliforme FACHB-838 | reverse complement strand
CTGTTTAAGACTATTGAGGAACACATCACCAATCCACGAAAGAAAGGAGTCATTGACCTAGCTTCAATTGATGCGCGAAAGAATACCCTTTTGCCCGACAGCCGCTACTCATTTGGGTTTAGTGCGCCAGCAGATATTGCTATGCCCATTGTTGCTGCTTATCGCGTGTTCCTGGACGAGAACTATAACTGGTTAATTCCTTTTGATGATTTCGCGGAGGACTTTTTACAGCATTTATGGGCAAACTACTACCGCAAGTATTTGGTATCAGAGAAGTTAGCTGGCAATACAGTTGGCAGCAAAATCTGTCGAAACCCAATCATTTGGGATAATCTCTACGTTTCGGCTCAAAATCATCTTAATCAACAATTGCTCAAGATGGTTGGATCAAACAATAACAAGCGTGAACAATTAACATTGGCAAATTAATATGACTGAAACGACACATTTGCAGGTACAAGAATTATCACGATTTGCCCAAGAGCAAGACTTGAATCAGCAATATCGACAGTATTTCGGGGATGTCTGGGACGAAGTTGGAGTTAAAGATATCTCCAAAATGACCATCCAAGATGCCGAGCAAACCTTGAAGGTACTAGCTGATAGTGAAGCATCTCCCCAATTCATCAAATCTCTACTAGCACAAGCAGCAATTGATGGTGCGTCACCGCAGGTTTTAGAGTATTTCTTGAGTAGTGACATTGACGGCAATGGGCGGACTCTGGCACAAGAATTATTTCAGGATCAGACGAACCCATTGCAGCCGGATACACCCCAACCACCACCAAAAGCACAGGTTCTATCCTCATCTCTACAACCAGATTTGGAATGGGAGATATAGCATAAACTCGCTAACTTTACTAGTTACTCTAGTACCGATTTTTTCAGTACTAACGTAGCTAGTTCTTTTTAGAAAGCATATTTAAACTTCTTAAGTTAGGTATGAGTTCCACTTTTCAAAAAGCACACTAGCAGTCTGCCAACCCAAAAATACGCTTTTTCAGACTGGGGAAAAGTAAAAGGGGAAAGGTTAAAGGATTTAAACCCTTTCCCCCTGCCCCAAATCCTTTACTTCGTGGGGGCCCCACCTTCCCCCAAACCCAGTACCCCGCTTTCGTCACGAAAGCGAACTACTAGGGTGTAGTTGAATTATCGATTACACCTGTTCCCTCAACTAACTCAACAACTAAAGAAGGCCATACTATGACTATATTAGGTATTAATAGACCTTTAGATACAACCCAGGCAAAACTGTGGGACGAGCGCGATTTGTCTACAAGCGATCGCCGCCGAGAGCATCTAGAAATTCTCTTGTGCCAGAAAGTACAGATAGGTGAAGATCCTACCTTGTGCGAACAAGTTTTGAATTATCTGTACTTCTCCATATATCAACAGAAGCTCAATCGCATCGCTGTCCAAAAGGAGAAAGAAAAGTCGGTCTTTGCCTCCCTACAGCAAGTGATTATTACGTCTTTTGCTATTTTAGGGATGTTTGCGTTCCTTGCCGCCGCTTCCAACAAGTCAGTTGTGCGATCGTCTGGGGTAATCCCTCCAACTATAGAACGGCAAGCCAATTAAGCAAACAGTTCGCTTTTTCGCCCAGCAGACAACGGAAGACCAACTGAAAGTATATGTTGTGGGCTGAAGTAGTCAGAGAACACTCGGCATTCAATTCACTGCACATATTAATCATTACACCCTTTGCCATTTTAGGAATGATTGCCTTTTTTAACGGGGCGTTTCGCTCTGCCAAACCATCGGCTGCTGCTAACCTCCCTGCTGTTCAAGCTCATTAAAAGGATGTCACTAAAAGGCTGAAAGCGCTGTTTTATAATGCTTTCAGCTTATATTACCACTCGCTCTGCTTAGGGTGAGCTTAATATGCTGTGTCCTTGTCGAAAGGCAAACTGTCAACATCCTCAAAGTTACGCAGGTCTTGCTCCATCTGCTGCCGACGTTGAACGTATGTTCTGCTGTTTCCAATCCTCCCTCTCATTTGCCATGCGCCGAAATTGATTCCCTGTTCTGCATGTTTTTCAGAAACTTTGTTGTAATCATCAACTTCAATTTTTTTACGTCGCTCCATCTCTTCAAGCCATCCCTCGCTGATGCCCTTGTCTAGAGCTTCTTGAACGTACTCAGGGTTAAGAGAACCGTCTGGGTTAAACTGCCGCTTTTCTTCTGCTGTGAAGAAATCGTAGGCAGTATAAATAGGCCAAGGCTCTGGATCTGTTTCGTCTAGTCGTTTCCATTCATCGTAGTTATTTTTAAGTCGAAGGGCATAACTATTGATTGCTGCGTCATTCATACCTTCAAATAACATTTGTTGTCTAGCTTCATTCTTTAAAGTTCCGTCTGCGTTAAATTCTTTCCCATGCATATTTAACCAGCGTTTAATTCTTGACATATTGGACTCCTAAAAATTTTCAATGATTAAAAAAGATTATGTCTTTGCAATTCCAACACTTTGACCCCAGACTAAATCAATGGATTCACACTGATGGAGATAATCAGAATCCCCAATCAATTTTAACTGAAAAGTTAGATAATACTCTATTAGAATTTTACTTTCCAGGTCAACAGTTTTCTTTCGGACATATAGATGAATATAGTACGCCAGAAGATTTAAGAAATCACCCAAATAGGCAGACGCTGTTATTATCTTCTAAAACCCGATTATTGTACGGGTCGCCAGAATGCTTGAAAGTAATTGAAAAGTTATGCCCTGATAGAAAAGATAGAGGTGCTTACGGTTCAATCTTTCTAGGGGGGTGTAAAAATTCGATACATGAAGAACTAAACATTTTGATTGTAGATGACTCTACTGAAGCACAAGGTGAAAATGGAAGAATTCTTAATAAAGAAAATGCTTTTAAATTGGTAGGTGACTGCTACGGTCAAATCTCTACCCAGCTATATGATAAATTAACTAAAAGGGAAGAACAGCAGGATAAAAGTTATCGCGTAATTCAGCATCGATTTGGGTGGACAGAAACTGATGGAGAAGATACTAAATATCGATTTGGTAAAGGGACATTAAGACCTTGTATTTTTGATAAAATAAAATATGCTGACACGAATAATGAACCCAAAATTGACTTAATTCTTCCCCTATCTAGCTTCAAAGGTACGGACAAAGATCATCCCGATAAACCGAATAAACCCCAAATTCAACCGGGATTATACAAACAAAAAATCTGGTTAGGCGAAAAGTCCCAATCAGAGCGAGGTAAAACTGCTATATCTCAATTATTAGCATCATTTCCTCAAGGTATTAAGGATTTTGCAGAAGAACTAGAGGTACAAGCCCAAAAGCTAGCAGAAGCTCAAGATGACCCTAGAATTGTTGCACAACTGTACTGTGAAAACTACGAAAAGCGAAAAGAATTTTCAGAAGAGCAAAAAAAATCTTTAGAACAAGAAATTATTGAATCAGTTAAAGCTGATACTTTTGGCATTCGGCGAAAGAATACATATCTCATCGCCTATTTAAATCAGTAGAGGAACTGAAAAACTTATTAAATAGGTTGTTAAATCAGGGAGAGTTAATAATTAGATGGGGAAGAAAAATTAAAAATAAAGGTAATGCTGCTATTGCAAACTAAATGTGGAACAGCTTATTCGCCTAGATGAGATTAAATTCACAAACAGTGAACGCCCCCATAAATTATTAGCAGTTGCACAGATAGATGGTGAGATTGGGTCAGATGGGAAACCCGCTTACCGCAACCTGGGGACAGTTAGCCAACAATCTGTGACTGACCACAACCTCAAGGCGGGGATGACCATGCAGGGAGCTAAACTCCTAGAACTAAAACCAGAACTTACTAGAAGCCAAACTAAACTACTCTATGCCTTGGCGCAGGAGACGACTCTCGCATTTTATGCGAATATCCCAGAGTCGGAAAAACTTGCATCTGCCGCCGCCGCTTGGAACATCTGTGCATCTCGCCAAGATGAACTTGAAGTTGCAAGAAAAGAAAACGCAAATCCCCAGGCGATCGCTAAAAAAGTCTCTAATTTTGCCTTCGCTGCTTTCCCCAATGAGATTATCTCTCGCTTAGATAAATTGCAATTTACTGAGCCGAAGTTAGTCACATTAAATAATGAAGCGAATCAATTTTTGGGTCGAGACTGGAATCCAACCGAAAAACACCCGATAGAAATCAGAGCTTCTCACCATCCAGTCGGACATGAGCGCCATGTTTCTAGGCTAATGTTTGTCCAGGATAGTGACGGCGAATACAAGGAATTCGCCATGCTCGAAACCAGAACCGCACAGCTTCCCATTGGAACGAAAGCGCTCTCCCGTATGGTTGGGATAGAACCTGCCACTGCCAAAGCAACTATTGGACTGCCAGGAAACGAGCCGATTGAAATTACTATCCGTGAACTCAAGAATTTCTCTTATGCAGGACTTGTTTTTAACGCCGAACCCGTAAACTTAGAATTTGGCACTGTGCCGGTGACTGACAAAACAGTAAAAATAAAACTTGATGGCAAAACTCTAGGGGAGTTAGACAATGATTCTGTCCAACAGTTAAAACAAATTGATTACTTGAAAAATGGTAATCCTCTAAAGTTAAAACTTACTTCTATCTCCGAAACTGGAGATCAAGCTTTTGTGCTGGGTGAATCTCCCAATGGTAATCTCCTGAAAATTAATAAAATTAACTTTTATGATTTTTCTGGTCAGACATTCAATGATCAAGATTACCGAAAACTGACTATCGAAACCTCAGCTTCTAAAAGTAGAGATGCTGTATTTTTGAATGGTGAACCCTTGGGGGTATTACATTTCAAAAAAGACAAAGACGCGCTCAGACAATTTGGGCTACTCAAAACCGGAAAACTTACACCCGCACCCACTATTATTGAAAGTAACTTTTCTGTTATTTGCGCTCAAATTGACCCTAATACCGTTGAATATCCTCAAAAATGGACGAAGGAATTTCAGGCTTTTGGGACTCAATCAGTTAATTCTCAACAGCTGTATATGATTGAGAGTAGTGCTAAAATTCTACATCAGATTAAAGAGCGTCCTACTTTCTTATTTTCTACAGAATCAAACAAAAAACTTGGAATCATGGGCTTGGCTGTTGACAACCAGAAAGCTGATACTGTGACTAAATGGTTAACTGCTCAAAAAGTTGAATGGGAGCAAGTACCAATAGAAGATGTGATCAGGGAAACTAAAAAAGGTCTAGCGGTATTTAACTTAGTTGATAGCTCCATCCCTGCCAAAACTTTAGAGAGCATGTCCAAGAAATTTGGGGCTGTGATTGAAACGGATAGTGAGTATCAACAAAGGGTTAATTCCCTCGCCACACGACCGCAGTTTTTGAAACCACCAGAACAAACAGCACAATCCCCACCTAACCAATCTATAACTCCATTACTCTCCATTAATCCTTCTACACCAGACATTAGTAATAGTACAAAAACCGAACCTCTAGGTGTAGAGAAGCCTCCGACAGTCACTATTGATGACTTGAGAAGTTGGTACAATGCCGCAGATAAGTTAGGGAAGTCGGAGAATTACAAAAAACGCATTGTAGAAGTGGCCAATCAGTTTAAAGCTGGTAAGCAATTATCAGCCCAAGCGTTGACAGTAATGAATCAAGATACATTTGAACTTGAAGCCATCAGTCGGTTGACTCAAATTGCTCAAAGGATTGGTATGGTCTGGGGTAAGTCTGATGAAAATGGGACTCAAGTTCAAGGAAAGATTTATGACTTGGCTTTCAACACCCAACAGAGGGATTTAACTATTTCGCAGAAAAATGGAGAGGTAATTTTAAACTTGCAATCTGGCCAGGTGCAGGCTTATAAACTAACTCCACAGATATTGCAAACTTTTGAGGATGCTAATACTCAAATTGATAAAATACTAGCTAAATCTCAAACACAACAAATAGACTTACAAAGATAGATTTGAAGAATTCAGCAGCCAGAAGCCAAGTCGCTTTGCTCCAATTCGTAATTACTAATGGGCTGCGCCCCGCTACGCTCTAAGCAAAGCTATGCCGCAGGCTTTACGTAATCCGTAATTAATAACCCCATGAATAAATTCAGGAGCTTGGAATATGGAGCTTAGGAAAATTCAACTTTCATCGCTACATACGCATTTGCAAAGCGTTTGTATAGGAGAATTGCTCCTAAATTTGCTCCCAGACAGATGCTTCCTAGCCCCAATAAAATGTATGTGGGAGCCATGACAACTCCAATCATGAACCAAGCAAATACGTGCAGTATGATTAATAAAGCAAAGGTACTAGCAATTGCAGCACTTCGCCAAATATTAATAGCTGGACGGCACAATAATGTCAAACCTATTGTTAACGAGGTAGCAATTAGGTTGGCTGGGATTAGAAAAGCACAAATACCAATGCAGTAAGTGCTTGAAAATACCGTCAAGGTGTTAAAGTGTAACATAAATTATCCTAGATTAAATTGCCAAATTTTAGATAAATATTTGTCCTGATATCCTCAAGGCTAGTCAGAGTCTAAAAGATTTATAGGTTAGCCGAAACTATGGCATTACTCAGATATTAGTGAAGACACAGTATAACTCTGAACCACCAACTTCTTGGTGGTTCAGAGTTATACTTCGTATTAGCTACTAGTCAAGCACTTAAGCAGGAAATATTGTCCGGGTAATTAGTGCGCTGGCGAACCCAGAAACACTAAGACCTAGCAAAATACTAGTAAACAAAAGACCTATTCGAGGGTTAGAATCTAGTTTTTTGTCTTCTCTACCACCTGTAAAGAATAAAGACCAAGCTTGGGAAGCATTGATAGTCTTAAAGCTATTAAAATCAGGTCTGAAAACAACAGAACCAAATAGCTCAGGAGATTTGAAGTCGAAATCATTGTTCATGTAAATAAGTATAACAAATATCTTGTCAAATAGCTAGCTTTATGATAAAAGCTTACAGATAAAGGCAAGGTAGATATGTCGAGGGTAGCGATCGCCGACGTTGAGTGGTGATTTTTCAGAGGGAACTTCCACCCCTTTTTGTGCTTACCACTTGCCCATAAGGCACAAGACACGAATAAATCAGCCCAGCCGTATCAATAATATTTTTAGCAAAACCGAGATATCTAGGCGATGAAAGCCCTCAAGGCGAAAGCGACGGCTGGGCTGATTTATTTATTTATTGGATCTCCCTAAATAACCCTTTTAGGGAATGTTTTCATTTGAATAGTCAAGTTGAGGTCGAGGCTGAAACAACGGTAAATTAAGGTTTTTGATAATAAACTTTACCAAACTTTACGACGTGTCCGATTTTGCACATAGACCTTTCGGCGGATACCCTACTATGCCAAATATGCTAGATACAAAGGTAAAATAACTGCCAATGCTCGATTACGTCAGTGCAGGAATCGCGTTTTACATAACCATGCTCCCCGTACAAGAGTGGATACTGGAATTCCGCCTTGGTTATCTCGGTCGCTACTGGAGCTTGATAAGCGTCGTTGGCTTATTAATTGGCTTTTTGCTCTGTCTGCTGATATTTGTACCATTGATCATTAACATGATACTAGATCCGTCTAAATATCCAGGACATTTGGTTATGAGCGGGATCGCTGCGGTGATTTTTGGTGCAATACTCTGGCTGGGACAGTGGCTAATACTGCGACAGACTGAAATGACACCAAGAGTTTTTGCGCTCATCAATACAGTAGTTGGAATTTGTGTCTTCTCTGTGCTGGTATGGTTTAACCAAAAAAGTTTGCAGTGGAGTGGTAGCCCGATTGAAGGTTGGAAAACCGGACTCATCTTTCTATTGGGTGGTACCTGTACCGGAGCAGCGACGGGTAAAGCATTAGATTTTTACTGTGGACGAGTTGAGCAGCGATTAATCAGACTTGAGAGGGAGAGGGTAGAACAAGAAACCCAAGAGCGGGAAAGGCTTTTGAAAGAAAGAATTGAGAAGGAGAAATTAGCGCAAGAACGCTTAGAAGCAGAGATGGCAGAACCCAAAAGGATACAGCGAGAGGCGGCTATTGAAGAAGAACG
>NZ_JACJSI010000267.1 GCF_014698065.1 Nostoc flagelliforme FACHB-838 | reverse complement strand
TTGGCTGGTCTGTATGATGGTAATCCCAAGCGCCACACAACCAAACCAACAGCAGAAAAGTTGTTGAATGCTTTCAATGGTATAACAATGTATTTTCATCGAGACGGCAGCTACGAAATGACTCAACTCGGTGAACTTCAACAACAAATTTTAACTCTGATGGGAATACCGCAGTCACTTTACACTTTCCCTTACCTTGTACCTGGATAAGTGCTTACCAGAATCCTATCTAATTAAGCTCCATAAGCTTTACAGTGCATTAATTCCTCTTCTAGCTTTTTAAATCAGCGAACCGACCGAAATCTCGTTTGACCATCACGAATATTACACTGGTAATCAAGTGATAGCCAGCATCAGCCATGACGACAACCACTTAACCCAACGCTGGGTAGTAATGGTCAACGGTAAAGAAGTATTTCGTGCCAACACTCTAATGCGTTGCGATCGCTTCATCTGCACTCATTACAAAGATGGCTCATTACCTGTGCAGGAACAACTTGCAACACCATGCACCACTGGTAACGAAGTCATGGCGCAGATTTTCGATAAATGCGAAAAGTACGGTTACGAAATCCTCGACGATGGGATTTACCACAACAACATGAGACTGGACCAAGTTGGATGCACCAATGGAGACTGGTGGGTGATGCGTACTGGGGAATGGCAGCAAATGCCGTGTAGCTCTGCGGTGGAAGCAGTTCAATCGCTGTCGATAGTGGAAACTTCACCCAGCATTGAGCCAACATTTGAAGAACTGCTAGACCGACCGTTTGAGATGCTGGCTCCTGATGAATGGCAACGGTTACGGATGTATAAGCCATCCACAAAAAGCCGTGAGTTAGTAACAGCGTAAAGAGTAGACTTCGCCTGGGAAAAGGTTTTTGGAGTTGGGTTAAAGGGAAATTTCTTAATTCCCTTCCCCTTTGCCCTTTCTTCCCCTCAATAATCCCTTCATTCACCAATCAATATGCAATCCACAATCTCAATCCCTCAACACTGGGGCTACCCTCGCTTTGCCTTGGAACAGCGTACACAACAGGGCTTAATTCTAGGACTTTACTACTATCCGAATGGTGCAGAGTTGGCTGAACAATTTGATAAAGGATGGCGTTATGTGCTGATGCCTAACAAGAATTCTGACGAGATATCGTACTTGCAAGAGGATCAAATCCAACCGCTTTCCCCACAGGAATTATTCTTACAGATACGCGCAGAGATTGAGCTTTATCAACAACAGATAAATATTCTCAAGCAACAGTTAGCCGTATTAACCGGAGGTTTCACAAATGCCTAAAACGGTTGACAAAAGCTTTGACCGTAGAGCCAATCATTTGCTGCGTTCCATTCGCCTTTGTGGTGGTTGTGTGCCTCTACACCGTCTTCAGTTTCAATTCTCAGATTCAGTCATTCAAACCCTGCTAGATAGAGAACTGGTGCAAATACAGAACACTGGACGCGGTTTTTTGTTGGAGATTGCCGAGGATTTTTAGGTTATTAATTCCAGAGGATAAAATTATGAAACTTTACGCAAAGAGCATTGCACAGACTTTACCTGATTGGGCAACTGTCGTCACACATAGTGCAGATTTATTTGAGATTGAAATCAACGATGAACATCCTAATTTTCAATCTCTGCTTGAAGAATTAGAAACCGAGATTGAGCCAGGAATTATGGGAGTGAAAGCGGAGAATTTATGCTCACGATTGGGCATAGAAATGTCTAGCCCATATCTCCAACAATTACTTGAACAAGCCCAAACCCTGATATCTCTTATTGCTACGCACCCAGACTACAAACAACTACTAGACCAGGGATATCAACCGGATTTAAACATTGCTGATGCTCAAACTGCGCTCACCTATTTGCAATGGGAATTAGAGCGTAATCGAGAACCTTCTATTTAGTAGAAAAGCGTTCACCTGAATAAGTGCCGCTTATTCAGATGAACGCACGGAAGTTTTTCTCCCGCTACAGAATTCCCATTATACACAGACTACCAATCCATGAAACTTAACCGAGGTGAAATATGATTGCTGAAATCAAACTAGGTTTATGCAACCCTCCAGAACCCATCTATTTATTTGTCAATCAAGGGGAGGTAGATGGCGAATCTTTCGTTTGGTACAAGTTTAATATCAGCCAGGATAAGAAAATCCCTGTTACCCAAAGGGCATTAACTGGATATCTGTCAGAACTGCGATTGACCACTAAAGAGTTCAAAGGGAAGGACAATCTGAAGCTGGATATTGTTATCAGTGCCGATGAACTTTATATCGTCAGAACTGGTGTTGAAACCAACTTCGCCAAAAGCTTCCTTCTCGCTGCATCAATTGTTCAAGATTTTTCTAAGCCACTGATTATCGTTGCTAATGCTGGCGACGAGAACACAGTTTTCTGCAATCTTTACGATGCTGCAACCAAAACTAAGATTTACAGGGAATGGAGTAGAGATTTGGATTGGGCAACTATCATTCGTGACATTCAATCTTTATTGGGTGCAACTTCAAACTCGATTCCCGAACCCCCACTGACTCCACCAAAACTTAGTGTAGTTCCTCAATCAGTACACCCACAGGATTTGCGAGTTAAAAATATTCGCACTTTGCTTGATTATCCACTTGATTTGGTCAGAGAGTGGTTGCAATTCCAGGATGTTGACCGCCCAAGTTTACTTGATATTAATCAGATTAATGAACTAATCAAAACCATGTGTTTAGCTTGGGCAGCAAACAAGTGTGAATATCCCAATCATGCGGAGTCTTCGTATCAAAAGCAGGTTGTTGGCGCTGTTGCTAGCGGTGCTGATGAATTAACGGCAATCAACACATGGATGCAACAGTTGCAAGCTTCAAAAGCCGGAGCGGTGTAAATCAGAAGTCAGGGTTCAGAAAAAGTTTTATTTCTGAATCCTGAATTAATCAGATAGGAATAAAAACCATGAAAGTCATTGTCACAGTAGTTGAAAAAATCACAAGTGAAGCGCACATCGATATCCCTGATGGGCTAAATCAATCCGCAATTAAACAGCATATAGTAGACCGCTACAACACTGGGGCAATGTCCATAGATATGAACATCTTCCAAGTGGAATTTGAATCTATCAACGCTCAGATTGTTCAAGAAAATTCTTCTCCTAAATCTGCATAAACATTAGAGGTAATAAATGAATCCCAAATGGACTGACCAAGAAATAGCAATTGTTGAAGCTAAAGCTGAACTTTATACCCCTAAGCAAATAGCTTCAATCTTAAAAAGACATGGCTATTTCCGTACTCCAATTGCTATCGCTACTAAGCTTTGGGCTTTAGGTTATTCTACAAGCCCCTTTCTCGATAACTATAGTAGTGCTGAAATCGCCCGTGTTCTATGTGTGCATTCCACTACTGTTTCTGGCTGGGTGCGCCGTGGTTGGTTGAAAACTAGTCGTCGTTCTTCTAAACGTTATCAAGTTCGTAGATGGCATCTCAAAAACTTTTTTGACAATCCCCCACAACATCTAAAAAAACGTATTGCCTCTATTGACTCCGAAGCAATTAATTACTTATTGGGGAGAAAAACATGATTGACCACATTAACGCACTCAAAACAAGTTGGTATCTCTCCCCACCCTGGGGCAAAAAAATTCCACCCGTTGAGGTGAATTTACTGGAAAGAGTTTATCTGAGAACCACAAGAACATTCGGCTATTGCTGCGGTATGCAATGGAAACATGAATGTTGGATTTATTCCATCGACTGCCGTAATGAAATACTTCACGCCACACAAAATCAAATAATTGGGACGGGAGAATTAGAAGCCATCAGTGTGCAAAAACCTGCTTTTGTTCTGGGCGAAAGAGTGATGCTTTGTTTTCACGATAAGGGAACAAAACAACGGCTGATTCTGGGGATTGGGCTGGTAAATAATTCTTGGTTTTACGTTGTTGAATTGATGTCGCCAACTTTAACTCAATCACGGACTATATATAATCGCTTCTCACTAATTGGTGAAAAAAGTTTAGTGCGGGTAAATGTTTAATTCTCTCTAATCACACAACGAAAAATTATGTCGCAAATTGAAATCAGCCAAATCATCGAACAGATATCTGAAGAGATTGAAGTTGATACTAATGGTCAGGCTAAAGCCAGTATTCGAGCAACTGCAAGACTGGCTGGGGTCAGCGCTGTGGCAATTCTCAAGACCTTAGACAGCGTTAACCTAGAACCTTCTAAACTGGCTCAAATGCCTATGGATTCAGGGTTTGAAGCTGTTAACCTAACCGAATGGAGAACCGATGGAATCCCTGATATAGCAATCGCAATTATCTTAGAGTACTACGCTTACGAAGCTGGTAGATACTGCACTAAACAAGCCAATTACTTACTACTCTGATTTCTTAACTCTTGAACTTGCAAACGAACTCTACCAACACTGCTTGAAACTGGAATGGCAGCAAAATAAAATCAGAATCGCGGGTAAAACGATGCCCGTCCCTCGCCTTGAATGTATTTACGGTGATGCCGGATGCGATTACCTCTACTCCAACAGCGTGTTCTTAAAACCCCTGACTTGGACAGATGCTCTGGCTAACTTGCGGGACAGAATTACTGCGTTGACTGGCTACAAATTCCGCATCGTCATCGGCAACCAATACCGCACGGGGACTGATTCTATCGGTTGGCACGCTGACAATGAACCATTGATGGGATCTAACCCTGCAATCGTATCAGTCAGCTTGGGTTCATGTCGCAAATTCCAAATCAAACCGAGAAATGGCAAACCCACTGACTTCTGGCTGGAACACGGCAGTTTACTCGTGATGCACCCCGGTTGTCAATCCACACATCTGCATCAAGTTCCCAAAACCAACAAAGTGGTTAGCACACGTATTAATCTCACATTTCGACCACATACAGCCAGAAGCAGATAATTCTGATTTTTTCAATCTGAGCAGATAAACAATAGCACTTCAAAAAAGCTGTCAACCCTGATTCTATATCAGATTCACTGGCTGACAGCATCAATTTTTCGTGCAATTGATTTTTTCTAAGTCATCTACAATCACAACTTCTTAGTTTGTTTGTACTATCTTATTCCCTCAAAAAGGAGTCAAATCATGGGAGAAGCAAAACGTCGTCGGTTATTAGATCCTAATTATGGCTTACCTAAAATACCCAATACTTCTGAACCAACCTCAAAAGAAGTTTTCAAAAAACAAACTGATTCCAAAACTGTACCTAAAAATCACTTCATCAATTCTCATTATGAATTACCAAAGCATTATCTAAATTTACGTGGCTCCTCGAACCAAAATGATGCTGTTCATTTGAGCCACACAATTGATACACATCAGAATCCAAACAGTGAATTAGCTCCCAACCACTGGCATGAATGGGTGGTCAATTCTGCCGTTGACCCCAAACTCACTGCCCTAAATGTCCACTCTTTAAGTGGTTCGGAAGTCTACGAGTACCTTTTATACGCCCTACCCCAAACCGCTCGACGCAACGATGGGCGACTGCGCGATGGGTACTTGAAAAGATATGCCCACGTAGAGTCGGGCGCATGGTGGGTTAGTGGACTCGACCCTCTCAATAATTGGCTACCGATGGACTGGGGACGGATGAAACCAGATTATCCTCGTTTGGAATGGGATAAAACAACCCTTGAACAAACTCAAAAGCCCGTTAAATACGAGTCACCCCCCAAAACTCCCAACCGAGTCACCTACCTGAGAGTCCCTCTGCACATTTGGCGCTTGATATCGTTGAGGTATGACGTGCCGATGCCAGAGCATATTACCGTTACCTCTGAAGGTGAAGCTTTAGGGTTTTGGGCTTGGGTCATGGCACACCCCGAAATCCCTGTATGCCTTACGGAGGGCGAGAAGAAGGCTGCTTGTCTCCTAACTTTAGGGTATGTAGCCATCGCACTCCCTGGAATCTGGAACGGTCGCGTGGGCAAGGAAGACTTGGAATACCTGCACCCCGATTTAGTCCCAATGGCTCAACGCAAGCGTAAGTTTGTCATTCTTTTCGACTACGAAAGCAAGCCCAAAACCAAACAGCAGGTTTTTGCTGCTACTCGTCGCACCTGTCAAGTCATTCTCCAACTTGCCTGTCAATGCGAAGTAGCGTTACTGCCAGGGCCAGAAAAAGGAATTGATGATTGGGTTGTGGCTTTGGGCAAGAAAGCAGACAAAGCAGTGTCCACGATGATTGCTGATGCATTGCGAATCAGCGAATTAAACCAAAGATTTTTCGTGAATCGTGCCAGAGGACTTCGCAAATTCAAACCTAATATTGTCGTTAATACCCGCTATCTGTCCACAGTCATCCAATCTCTGCCTCAGTCGGGGTTAGTTGGTT
Source organism: Nostoc flagelliforme FACHB-838 (assembly GCF_014698065.1). Taxonomy (GTDB): domain Bacteria; phylum Cyanobacteriota; class Cyanobacteriia; order Cyanobacteriales; family Nostocaceae; genus Nostoc; species Nostoc flagelliforme_B. The sequence continues at coordinate 1,696 of NZ_JACJSI010000267.1, read as the reverse complement.
TGGCTTCTGACATGGGGACAGGCAAAACTGAAATCTTGGCAATGGTTAGAAAAGATAACCCTGACTTGAGCTTTTTGAACAACGGGCATCGGGTTACTTTGCTAAAAAATCTCAGTGATCGCTTGCAAACTGCCATGTACTCTGCGATTTCTTGCGGCGACTGGGCTAAAGCAAAAGCTCTCAGCATCACGGTAGACTCGCTGTATAAAATGGCAAACGATTTACAGGCTTATGACATCTTATTTATTGATGAAGCCTGCCAGTATCTCGCCCATCTGCTCAAGTCCAAAACTTGCAAAGAACACCGGGGGGCTATTCTGGAAGTACTGGAGTATCTGGTCTACAATGCCAAGTTGGTTGTTTTGGCAGATGCCCACTTGGATGATTTGACCATTGAGTTTTTCATGCAAATGCGACCGGCGGATGAAAAACCCTACATCATCAAAAACGAATATCGTTCAGGTGGTCGTCAAGTTTATTGGTACGAGGGGAAAAACAGTAGCGCAATCGTTGCAGAGTTCCACGCTCAGTTGATGCTGGGTAAAAAGTTGATGATGGTCAGCGACAGCAAGCGGTTTATCAAAAAGCTGGAACGAGGGCTCAATGATGGTTCAGCAATTGATGACGCTGATGAAACACCCGAATCAGCCGAAGACCGCAAGTTACGGGTGTGGGCTATTCACTCCGAGAACAGTGGCAGTGAGGAAAATGTCATTTTCATTACAGAGATTAACATTGCCATTAAGGATATCGATGCTTTTTTAATTACTCCCAGTCTCAGTTCAGGGGTTGACATTTCCAGCTATCATTTTGATGCCGTGTTTGGTGTGTTTCATGCTGTTTCACAGTCGGCTACAGAATGCGCCCAGCAATTATGGCGGTATCGTCCAGATGTCCCCATGTATGTTTGGGTGGCTCCTCGTCCTCCCTTTGGTTACGCCGAAACCAATGCCCGTCGCATCAAGGAAAAGATTCTTCAGAAAAACGAGATGACCGCTTTTCTGATTCGCATTAACCGCGAGACGGGCAAACGTGGGGCTGAGAAGGATTGGGCATTGGATGCTTCTTGCCAAATTGAAGCACAGCGCAATTGGTCGATCAATAATCTACGTTCCGATCTGCGGTCGCTATTAGAGGAAATGGGTAATACGATTATTCCCTTGGGCGACAGTGGTGATGAAGCGACTTCGCGGTGGATGAAAGCGGCGGGTATCGCCATTGATGAGGAGCATTATCGCAAAGTGGCTAATGCCAAAGATATTGACAGAAGGACTTACACCAGTAGGCAGCATCAGGATTATCTCAAACCGGAGGAAGTTTTGGAGTGCGAGAAGTTTCGCATACAAGACACTTACGGCATGAGCGTAACCCCGGAACTGGTGGAGAAAGATGACTCTGGGCGGTTAATTAAAAAGATTGTCGCGCTGGAGGCGATATTGGCAGCGCCGGGGGAAATGATTACTGATGACGACCTTGGGCGGGAGTGTGTTTCACCGCCGACTGTTGTTGTAGAACGGGACTTGGGGGAACGGGAGCGATTAGCTATTTGCACAGACTGGAGCAATCATTCTACCGCGTGGTTGATGCGTCATCGGCTCGGACTTAGGGCTGTGCTGTTGGATCTGATGGCTGGGGTTGAGATTAAAGGCGACGAGGCAATGATTCAGGCTTTGGCTGAGTTCTCTAAGCGCAATGC
>NZ_JACJSI010000266.1 GCF_014698065.1 Nostoc flagelliforme FACHB-838 | reverse complement strand
AACCGGGGGCAGGGTCTATTTAACAATGCTGCCCTATCCCTTTGATATCAGAGTGTTGAGTCATGGGTAACTGCTTTTTTAGACTAGTCTACCTCACGAGGATACAAACCTTTTTCTGTTGATATTCGTCACATCACGACAAGAAACTTAAACTTTTGATGACCACGTTTTTTTTACAATGGAATAATTTATTACTATTGCTGAATATGTCGCGCAAACCGAAAGCTGTCCCTTTATCAAAAATAGAAGATATTCAAACCAGTCTTAAACAAAAAGCAGCGACTCCTAAAACTATCAGCCTGTCAGATTTAGTTCTCAGTTTGGCTAAACCTATTCAAGATATGTTAGACGCTGGCTACTCTTATGACGATGTTTCTGATGTGTTTAAAGGTCATGGGGTAGAACTGGCGGCTAGTGGTCTGAAGAGTTTTCATAAAAAAGCTTCAACAATAACGGAGAATAGTTCGAGTAATGAATCATCAAATAAAGCGGTTGATGAATCAGTTGATTCTGACTCCGAGCCAGAATCAACTGATTCATCAACCACAACTAATAATGATGTTCTAGCAGTAGAGCCAGATAGTTCACCACAAGAGAGTAGTGAACCATCCGGCTCATCCTCATCTAGAACTAGTAAACGAAAGAAAACAACTCCTAATACTTCTTCCCAATTTAATATCACTGATAGGAGCGAAATATGAAACGCATCGTGATGATACTGGGGGGCAAGGGTGGTACAGGTAAGACTGCCTTTACTCGCTTGCTACTGGATGTAATGCACAATAAAGGAATTAATTATCTAGCTTATGACGCAGATACAGAGAATCCAGAACTGTACGAGTACTATCAAAACTTTGGCTCAGGGGTAAGGCTGTTAAATTTCCTAGAGGTGGCAGAAGCGAAACGCTTCTTTACGGAAATCAAAGCGGAATCACCGGACTCAATAATAGTAGATATGCCTGGGGCATCAAGCAATAAAACTAGGGAGATTATCAGTAAGTTTGGGCTATTTAAGATTGCAGGTGATTTGGGTTATCGAGTAACGCTGGTGACTGTGCTTAACCTTGGTTACTCGGTGATCACTAGCTTAAAAACTATGGCTGAGTTCTGTAGCGATAAAGCAGATTATGTGGTGGTAAAAAATCTGTGCTGGGATAAAGGTTCAGGTTTTCAGCGCTGGGAGAACAGCAAAACATCGGCAGCTATAGCTGAACTAAAAGGTATAGAAATAGAGATGCCAGAGCTAGACTATTCGACCTTTGACACGTTGACAGAAAAGGGCCTGCCTTACTCGGCTGCGACTGAAGAGAATGGTTTTCCTTTTGGGGATTACCTACTGGTCAGTGGATTTTTAGATCAAGCTAAACCAGAGCTTGAAAAGGCTGGGGATTATTTGGGGTTGCAGCAACCTTCAGTTAAACCAGATACTGAGCCGTCTAAAACTTCAACATCAAAACAAGTAAAAGCAGCTGCATCTACTTCTCGCCAAGGTAAAAAGAAAACTGATGAATAGCAACGGCAATCACAGCAATCCTCACTCCTCAACTGCCGATTTAGTAGAGAGCAGTGAACAGGGTGAGGTCAAGATAGCACTGGGCAGATTATATAGAGAGTTTGAAAGTTTTAAGCAGTCACAAAAAACTGAACGTGAAAGGGATAGGGCAGAGTTACAAGCATGGGCGCAAACGAATTTAATTCAGAATCAACTCCTCAGCAAAGCGATGGTAGCTATCGAGATGCTGACGGGGGAATTGAAGAATCAGAATCTCTCCTCTCAAGAGTACGAGAAGAACAACGAAGATTTGAGACAAGAATTAACTCCCTTACTGACGCAGTTAAAGAATACGCCCAAGTCAACAGCAACATTAGAGAGCTTAGAGTTCAAAGGGCTAAAGAGCGAAGTATTGCAGTTGAAGGAGAACTGGAATCAACTGTTGAATCACACGCAGAAGTTGACTACGGTTATTCAGGAGTTGAAGAACAGCCGTCCCCCCGAACCCATCACCATAGAGAAAGAGGTTTATCGCTCTGAACCCCTAACTAAATATGGAATGATGGGGTTGATTACGACAATATTTGCTTTGTCAATGTTCTTTTCAATCAATCAATTAATTCCGGTAAAAACCTCGGATGATTTCAATACCTATCTCCGAGCTATCTGGCAGCGTACTGGTTATAGCAATGTCAAGCTACAACGGATAGAAAAGCGTTTAGGGACTGACCGAAATCGAAGATGAAGGGCAGTATATAGTGATTGGGGCAAACAGGCAAAACGTAATATTTGCCCCAATCATACAAATAATCAGAGATAAGAATGCACAAGCTTCCCTTGAGTTGACCACTTCTCATCTAGAAGACGACAAGCGACATAGACAACTTTTTGAGGGTTGCGCTTATGTCTTCCAATCATATTCCAAGAACGGACAGTATAATCACCTTGATAACCTAAGACAAGGGCAAGCTCGTCGTAAGTTAACTGCCACTTTTTCTTAAACTCAATTGGGTGCATAAATTTAGATCCATTACTAGGATTTCAGGGTTTTGATGTCTTGATGTCTTTGAACTAAGTGCTTTCTGAACGGCTTTTTGAAATTGCAGTCATATTAAAAAGCGGTAAAGCCTAACTTCTCACTACCGTTCAATTGCTTGGATTCTATAAGTTGTGCAATAGCACTCCTTAAATACCGAACACTAGGTTTATCTTCGCCCCACTTTCGGCTATTTCTAATCGCAGCAAAGCTGACTGGTGTTGTAACGGCTGAAGTAACAATGTTTAAAATTTGCGACAAGTCAGCCTCAGAAATACTCACGAATTCTATGTCTGCAATTTCAACCTCTTGGGTAGGCTTTGAGAAAATGGACTCAAGCTGATTAACTGCGTCTGATGGTGCAATTTTCTCGCCTCTGGGCATAACTGCTGGCTGGTGATGCTGCACCAGTTCCGGGAAGAATTTGAGTAATGTTCTAGCTGGATCTGGTTGACCATTTCCAGGGTGTAACTCTATCTTTAGCCAGTCAGGAATCATGCCCAGATTGCCACCGTTAACAGGTTCAGCAAAGTTATTAGGGTTGGCTTTGAAATATTCGCCACTGGCAACATTAATCTTTCGCAATCCACCAGCGCTGACAGACTGAGCTACACAACCAATAAAGTTAATTGATTGCTTAAAGGTGTCTGCTAGTCCTGCTGTGGCCTTGCCAACCACAGAAGTTAAGTTAGAGCCATGTAACACAATGATTAATGTACCGCCACACTTAGCGAAGCGAGAAAGTAAATATTGAATAGCCCAAGTGCGATCGCTCTCATCAAGTAGGGACAGCAAGCGCATCGCCTCATCAATCACTAACAGTAAGTTTTTGTGGGAGTAAGGTTCACTTGCATCTAAGCCTTTAAGAAATTTAAGCAAGTCACGGGCGACTAGTTTATCTGCTGAGTCCGCATCTTTTTCGGGGTATTTCAGAGCAGAAATCAGATTGCAACTAAACGGGTAAACGTCCACCCCGGCTGTAAAGTATTGGGTGTTTAATCCCGAATCTAAAGATAATGATAATGTTGCTAAGATTGCTGCTAAGGTTCCCTTGCCACCTCGCTGAGTACCTGCAATCGCTATCACCTGAGAACTCATCATATCTTCTATTTGAAAACCACTTTTCGTTAAAGCCGCGATGAGTGCGTTTGCTCTATTCGCCAGAGGGAGATTAGTTATAGTCTCTGGTACAAGCCCATTAGCTGATGGCTGTAACTCCTCCGGTCTAGAAAATTCCGAAGTTTGGCGAGTGTGCCTAATATCTACAGTCGGTGAAGTTAATTGTTTGATATCTACGGTTGGTGGTAACTGGGTTTGAGCTTGTGCGATAGCACTTATCTCCGACAGATTCACACGGCTGTCAATCGTCACATCCTGTAAATGGAGAGCCATACTTTGATAAGTCGGTAGCTGACGACCCTTGAGCTTGCCAAACCAGCCAAACATCCAGCGATAAGCATAAAAACGTTTTCCTGGTTCAACTTGCGTTAAATACTGGACAATATTTTCAAACTCAGCATGAAGAAAGGCGTACTCTTCTGCTGATTGTCGCTCTAAGAATTTAACAGTATTAGCAAGATGATCTGCTTGATAATTGCTCCGAGTATCATAGTCACCAGCACGGGCAACCGCGTCTATAAAGTTGCCGCGTATAAAGGGTAAAGGTGCAATTTCTTTAGTGCGGTTCGAGTGTTCGACAACAAACCATAGCCACGCAGCACCGCCAATTAAACCACCAACTATAGCCAGTGGGTTGACCGCATAACAAACCGCTCCTATACCCCCAGCCACCAAGCCAAGTACACGGGTCATGTCTGCTTCGTTCTCAGAAACTCGGGCCATTTCAAATAATTGGTTAGAGTCGATGTGAGGTATGATCCTCCGCACCTCTCTGTTAGATCCGGACGTGCCGTTTTCACTGCATCCGGCTCCCGATATTCTTAGGGTTTAACCCTTTTGCCCATGTGGATATAGTCGTGACAGGATTCGTGAATAGCTATCAGATTCTTGGTCTTCCAGTTATTGTGATTTCCGTCAATGTGGTGCAGATGTACTCGTTCATCACTTGTACATTTTAAGCCACAGTACCCACATGTATGGTGTTGTTGTATTAAGGCTTTTGAAGTATGTCCGTCGTAAAATTTACTGTTGCGTTTGCTCCAGTAATTTATGTCGCCATCATAGGGAGACTTATTCTCTTTGACGTTGACGTGTCTACTTTCTGAGTAAGGAACCTTTGGGAACGCTTTTTCTACCATCTTGGTAGTAGATGTCCGTGTTTGTGTTGATTCCTTACGAAACACTTTCCACGCTCTGAACCTGATGTGCCAAAGTGAAAACTTTGAACCGCGCATCCTGCTGTATTTGTGGTAGTTTCTCCAGCCTCTCACTATGGGTGCAAGCTTGTCAGCTTTCTCCACAGCACCATAATTCGAGTTGTGAACGATGGCTTTTATCTTCTGACGGATTTTATTATAGTTATCCTCTGAGGGAGTGATTCTAAATTTTCCGTTGCTCTGCACCTGAAAGTGCCAGCCTAAAAAGTCAAAGCCATCTGTCGAAGCGGTAATATGTGTCTTTTTCTCACTTATCTTCATTCCTCTTTGAGCTAGAAATTGGTCTATCTTTTCTAGTATCTTTTCGGCATCGTCTTCTGGTCTTAAGATGATTACCATATCGTCGGCATATCTAATAACAGACGATACTTTGCATCGCTTGCCATTTCTCCTGCCATTGGTTTGGTGTATATCTTCTATGCCGTTAAGTGCGATGTTAGCTAATAAAGGACTTACCACTCCGCCTTGGGGAGTTCCTTGTTCTGGAAATTCCGGGTTAACTCCCGCTTTTAGGCAACGGAATATTCCTGATTTAATGCCTAGTGGGGCAATAAGAGATTCCATTATTGTGTGGTGGCTTATCCTATCGAAGCACTTCTCGATATCAAGCTCTATGACTCGTTTATCTTTTCCTTTTGCTTGGGAATTTAGCTGTAGAAACAGGATTTTTTGGGCATCATGTGCCGAGCGTCCTGGTCTAAAGCCGTAGCTCCGTTCATGGAATAGTGCTTCGTGTGCTGGTTCTATTGCGTATTTTGCAAGGCATTGCCAGGCTCTGTCGGCGATAGTTGGGATTTTTAGCATTCTGGTACTGCCATCTTTTTTAGGGATGGGAATACTGCGTAGTTTTTGGTGTTTCCAGTCACTACTTGTTGCCTTAAGCAGTTCCTCTAACTCAAAACGTTCCTTCATGGTGAGGGACTTTTTGCCATCGATTCCTGCTGTTTTCTTTCCAGCATTTAACTGTGATACTTGACGGATTGCCAATAGTCTAGCTGCACGGGATTTCAGAATAAGTTTTTGAAGTGACAAAGATTTACGCTTGTTCCCTTCTCGAACCGCTTTAAACACTCGTCTTTGTAGGCGGAATAGGTTACGGCGGAATTGCTTCCACGGTAACGTCATCCAAGATTCACTAGCTTTATTGCTGTGCCTAATCATGCTCTTACTCCAAAGAATGTTCTCTGAATACCTTGCAGCAATTACGCCGCATCCTACCCGAATCAAAAGGGTTCCGCATCTCGTCTTGCCTACCTGGGTTTTCGACCTTTCCCAAGACTTTTGATTCGTTTTTATTCGTTCCTTTCAGGAGATTGATTATTCCGTTAGGTGTAGCCACTTTGACCATCAGAAACCCCAGGTTCTTGCTGCTATCAAAGACAAAATGCAGCGGGTTTTAACTCTGATAAAGTCAGGGGTTTTTAGTTATGCCCTGCTTGAGCGTAGGTCACTTTTTTAGGCTCCGTTTCACCGTAGGAATTCCCTATTAGCGCCAGTGTCAACCCATAACGGTCGTCTGATTGCGCCCTGTTCCCAGCTTCACTCTACAAGAATCGAGCTTGTTCGGTGTGGGCAGATAAGGAGTCACGCCTGAACCTGGCGGGTAGGACTTTCACCTACATCCTCTGAAAAGTTCAACTCTGTTGAGTTGGTGAGGTTATTTACGGACTTTCACCGTGATTCACTCACAACGAATCGCACATCCTTGCGCTCTTGCAACCATTCAGAAACATTTCCTGCCTCTAAATGGGATAAGGCGGGATAAGAATCGCGTAAGTGTTCNGTTTCCTTAGTTGTAATTTTTGGGATATTATTGCAATGCATAAAACAAATGCCCTGTTGAGTAGTGAGTGCCGCTCAATGTAGAGAGTTGTTGAGCGGCACTGGCTTTAATCTTTGGTCAAGCGCCAGATGGCAAACCCAATTTCACCTGCCATCATTGTGCCGATATTAAATAAGATGCAGCTCAAAATCATAAATGGGGCTGTGTAGTCGAATGGGTTACGAGCCGCAAAGGTGGTGACAATATCGAATGCCCAAACAGCAATCACAACCAGCCCTGCACTAGAGCGATCGCGTGTACCTGCGGTTTTGTAGTCTTGCCACAGCTGGCCTACTAAGTCAATCTTGCCACTAGGCTTGGTTTCAAGCTCATAAACCATGTGATCTTGAAGTTCCCGCCTAGCTGAATCTGGGTTTTTACCGCGTAGGGCATGGGCTTCGATTACTTGAACACCTACAGAAACCATGAATGCCAAGTAAAACAAGGGGTTGAACAGTGCAAACGGCACATTTAGCCAATTCCAAGCCGGCTCAAACCAAGGAGAAACAGGGGGCCCAGTAAAGATTAATTGCCAAGTTGAATCAGCACTAATTACAGAACCACCAATAAATAAAATCCCACCTACTAACGCACGACCCGCGCCACCGTTAGCAACAAACTGATTGACTATAGCGGCGGCTGCCCTAATAGGTAAACCGACAATCATCACAACAGCCTTGGCGCAAAAATCAATAATTTCACCAAGCGTTCGCTTCTTACCCTTGGGTTTACCATCAGTGTTACCAGTACTATTACTTTCTGCACCAGATGTTCCTAACGCCATTACTTTCTCCTCACTGGTTTGATATTTTGAACGCTTTTACAAATCCCTTTAGCTTTGTACTTCCACTTCCAAATTCCTTCTTCAATCCGCCCAATACACCTACCCGTTGCGTCAAAAACATCAACAATTTCATCATCTTGATAAAGGGTTGGGTCTGGTCTGGGATTGCGTTTACTACTGTCAAAATAATTTGTGATTCTTAGAGAACGAGTTGTGGGCATGACTCCCGCCTCGTATAAGGCATCGCTGGTTTTTGCCCGTTCTTCTATGCGAGTTCGCTCTAATCCTTCGGTAGCTTTTAAGCGTTCTGCCTCTGCATAAGCCCCCAACTTGGGTATTAAGGGAATGATTACAGGCAACATGCAGATGCCAATACCAGCCAAAGCTAGGTAGAGTTGTTTCTTGTACATGAGACTACTGTGCCATCGCGGTAATCAGTGCAAACTTCTCCCATTGCTTTAATTCATGCAGTCGTTTCAATACTGACTCCGATTCGTTGCTAGGAGGGTTAGAAGATTCACACTCTACCCATGCTTCATGAGCGATTTTTGCAATTAACCAGAGTGTGTCTGATTCGTTCATCTTTTCTAGCCCTTCCCCCCATGTCTCACACATATCTTTAATGAGTGCGTTGTCGTGGGAAAGTGAGTAATATCCTACGGGGTGCGCCATTTTGA
>NZ_JACJSI010000265.1 GCF_014698065.1 Nostoc flagelliforme FACHB-838 | reverse complement strand
AATTTGAGGCTTGCCATTTTCTGTTTGGGGATTTATTAGAAAATCTTTCCAAGCTGGTGGCACTGCCGCTGGATTTTGACAAATTATAGGTAAGCAAACTGCACAAGGATATTTATCTTCAATGCCATGTAGTTTTTCCCTTGCTTCCCGTACTGCTAAGTACATAGACTCGCCACTAGAAAATTTTCTGAGGAAATTCTTTAAAAATTCTTGTGCCACCAAGTCTTGCACTGGCTCCCGCATGACGATGATTTGTGGAATATGCAAATCTTCTAGTTGAGATGCTAGTCCTAAACCATCACAGGAATTAAAAATAGCTAATTGCAATCCTTGGTTTACAGCTTTTTTAAGAGCATACTTGATATGCTCAATTGTTAAGCAATCTGTTTCATTAAAATAGATATTACCGCTCTTACCATCCTCCAGACTTTCACTATGACCTGCAAAAAATAAGATGTCCCAGTCTTGCTCCCAAAGCTGTTTATTTAACTGGCTACGCTGTGGTTCTACTAGAAAAGTTGTTTCTGCATTTGATAACATCTCCAATAGCTCTTGATCTTTGTCAATTAAGATTCCTTCACTATTACCTAGAATTGCTAAGATTTTTACTTTCTTTCCAATAGTACTTGTTTTTGGTTTTCGCAGATATTCATACTCTGGGGCGCTTAAAGCAACTTCTGCTTTTTGGTAATCCTCAAAAAAATCCCATAAATGCCACGGAAGACGACGTAGCCAAGTGTCACTAGTTTTGATTAGTACACGGACTGTATCATCTAACGTTAGCTGTTTAAGTAATTTCTCCTTTACTGGGCGAAAGGAGTTACAGTTGAGCCAACTATTCATTTGCTCACTTAACTTCTCATTTAACTCGCGGCATTTGTTAAGATGCTCATTAAGAGAAGTTCCGACATGAATGTTCATCGGTGTAATGCGGAAATTTGATAAACTGCGATAGGTTGTTCGCCAAAGCTGATAATCTGCAATTATCTCTAGCTTTGATGGCAGATAGCCTTGAACTTCTATACTGGCGCGATCGCCTTCTGCCCCAATTTCCAGTGTGACTTTTACTCCCTCATTTAAATCACCATCTAGCTTCAAAACAACTAACTTCTGCATGGCTAGCAATCGGCAAGTGTATGCTTAAATAACAAAGTACTCAGTGATATTAATATCTCCCAATTCCAAGTTAACGCTAAAACGCTCTCCTATTTGAACATTAAACTCTAATGTTACATGAGTACTACCACGAATAGCACGCGTTTCCATAACAGTAATCCCTTTCTCATCTAGCACTTTGACAATGAGATTATTGGGTAAGTAGGCTTGCTTACCAGATGGATACATTTGCAATTTGAGTTGGATTTCTACCGAATTTTTGGGAGTAAGTGTAACAACTAGTGCCAGCGATTGCTCAGGGAGTTCTATCCCCATGTCAATTAGCTTACCTCTCGTCACTCCGTTTCGATAACGAAAAGCTAATTGTGGTGTTTTTGGGGCTAGAATTTCTGATATCGGCTGCCAACTTGCATCAAGTATATTTTGCAACCAATAGCTCAAATTGACTTCCGTCGGGTTACTTTCAAGTGAATCAAGATATGCAAGTAAGTCTTCAATAGTCTGTAACTCGCTAAACAAAAGTTCACCAGCTTTTACTGTTTTAGCAAACCCGATTAGAGTTGCAATTTGATACTCTATGTCTAGCTCAACTACAACTACGCCGATTCTGTCATCCGGGACTTCTGGTGGAATATAGCAGAGATTACCAAAGCTTACGGGGCGACATTCTAAGTGACCTAATCCATTCAACTTCAGGTCTGCCACATCTGCATAATAACGCATGGCACAATTCCAACTATCGCTAGCCTTTGGGTCTGTGGAAATGTTCATCATTTCCATGTAATCATTTACCGCACATACAGCTAAAGTATTAAGATATACTTGCTTTTTCTTTTCTGGTGTCACCTGTTCATCAGCAAAAAAGCGTGCTGTCTTTAGCGCTGCTTGGGTAATAGCAACGGGAATGGATTTTTCTTCTAAGTTTTTAGTGCTATGAATCATAAGTTTCCTTCCGCTTTCTAGATAACCTTCTATGATAGATATCTCTGCCTTAATGCCCAATTTCGTGATAACCTTGCCTGAGAGCAAAATTTCGTAAGCGTGGTAAGCATTCACGTTTATAGAAATTGGGTGCAGTTGATGGGGGTAAGTCGAATTCCTTAGCGATATTTTTCCAGGGAGTTTCTGGAGGCAGGCGTCGCAGAATCAATATTTGGCAAGTTACATCAGGTCGTCCTTTAACATGAGTACTGGCTAAGTCATTGTCTGGATCTGTAAAAGCCCATTGGTAAGTCTCTTCCAAAATTGGTGGAATATCGGCTGCTGCTGGCAAGCTTTCGATCGCTCCGGTTGTATTTTCAATTGGCAAGCTAGATAGGGGAACAGTCTTAGCTTGAATTTCGGCTTCTCTAGAGCGAAAATCTTGCAGTCGCCACTTGAGGCAATTGTCGAGCCAGGTAATCACACTACAACTCTCTGGGTTATACTGCTCTGGGTTTCGGCAGAAATATAACCAAGTTTGTTGCAGAGCATCATTATAGTAAGGTGTATTCTCTTTCCATAGTTTGCCCGATTTCATCACAACTCTAACTATCTCACTAAGTTTTTGCCGCCGCATCAAACTCTTTGCTGGATGGGAACAGGCTTCGGCAACCAGATGCTGGAGTTGTTGGTTTAGATTACTTACCGTGTGAACGTTTTTCATAGAGGATCTCCTGGTAAATACTTGCAGAAGTAGTCTAGAGATGCCTCTGACTGTTTAAATTTCTAATCAACGAATCCATAACTTGATGTTTAATACCTGGATTAGTAGAGCTTATTATCTAGCTATCAGACTCAACTTCAAGTTTTTCGCGGAATTTAGAAAAAATTTTCTGATCAGTATTTAAGAGGGATTTGCCATTAGTACATAGGCCTAATATGCATATTGATACTTAGTCTTGCTTTGGTGAGAGCAAAAAAAAAGCCCAAAGCAGAGTGGTGTTTGTCATTGCTTTCAACTTTGTAAGAGAATGCCACGCTTAAAAAATATATTTTTGCCTCTTCCCAAGAAATGGTGGCCTTTCCGCCTTTAAAGCGAAACTCAAAATGGCTTGTATTTTTTACGTATTCGTGTATTGCATAAACTTATAGTTGATTTTGGTTAAATATGAAGTTTTGTAATAACTTTAAAATCCCGCGAAAATTCTAAGTTTTGGAATGATGTCACTACAGAGGCAAAAGAAGGTAAGAGCCTGTCAAGAAACAACTTTTACAATTTGCAACCTAAAGAGCTTACTGATAAAGCATTTCTAAGTAAAAAGAAGGAAGGTTGTTTCGTGACAAGCTCTAAGTGAGAACTGAAGCTATTAACAAAATCGATTGAGTTAGGTAAAAGTTATGGCAAATATCATTGGAACCAACGGTAATGATACGCTAGTAGGCAGCGAGTTAGCGGACACGATTAATGGTCTTGCAGGTAACGATAGCATCACAGGGAACGAGGGCGACGACGTTCTGACTGGTGGTGGTGGTAAGGATCAATTTGTTTACAGCTACTATTTTTACGACGGCACTGATATTATTACTGATTTTGGTGGCATCGGCAAAGGAACAAACCCAACAGTAGGAGTCATTGCGGAAGTAGACACTATAAATTTCCAGAACAAGTACTTGTTGAATGCCCAAAATTTGCTGCTCACTCAGAACGGCAGCAATCTGGAAATCACCTTTGAAGGAATAGGTGCTGCTAAGAGTCTACCTGTGATCAAAGTCATCCTGCAAAAGTTCAAATTAGAAAACTTGCAGAATCAGAAAACTTCTGGAGCAACACCAGGGATCAGCAATATTCTGTTTGATGGGCAAGCTAGTATCACCAACAGCTTTAATGTCTTTAGTGCCAACTCAACAGATACAAGCCTGAGCATGAAGAATACGGTGACTTTTCTCAATGAGCTATCTAATAACATTACGGGTTTTGACAACTCGGATGATGTAGTCAATGGTCAGGGCGGTAATGACTCCCTCGACGGCAAAAGTGGCAACGACTTTTTGAGAGGTGGTAAGGGAAATGATACCCTCATTGGCGGTGTGGGTAATGACTCTCTCAACGGTGGTATTGATAAGGATCTATTGTGGGGTGGTGTGGGTAATGACTCCCTCAACGGTGGTACTGGTGATGACACTATCAATGGTGGTACAGGTAATGACACTCTCAACGGTGGTACGGGCAATGATACTCTCAACGGTGGTACTGGTGATGATCGCCTAGATGTTGGTTCTTCAAGTCTTGATTCTTTAGCCGACGATCAGTTGTTTAATGGGGACGATGGCAACGATACTCTTTTTGCCTCAGGCTACGACGACTATTTTGACACGATTTACGCAACTGGCAATAACACCCTCAACGGTGGCGCTGGTAATGATTACTTGATTGTTAACTTTTCAAAAGCTAATAACCTGCTCAATGGTGGTGATGGCAACGATACCTTTTCTTTCTCCAAGAACTCCAGTAGCAATGATACGGTAGATGGGGGCAAGGGTTACGATTTGTTGTCCTATGACACCGATTATTACGATGTTACCGGAGGAATCACAACGACATTCAATTCTAATACTAACATTGGCTCAATTACGCTGGGCGCGAACCAAATTAGCTACCAAAATATCGAGCGATTAAATATTACAGGTACACAGTCTGATGACTCGATTGTAGGGAACAATGGTAATGATACACTTTCTGGGGGCATTAATGGCAATGATACGGTAGATGGGGGCAAGGGTGACGATTTGTTGGTCTATAACTCCGGAAGTGTTCAGGGAATCACTTCGACATTCGATGCTATTAATAACACTGGCTTCATTACGGATGGCGGGAATCGGGTTAACTACAAAAATATCGAGCGATTAAATATCATAGGTACATATTTTAATGACTTAATTGTAGGGAGCAATGGTAATGATACGCTTTCGGGAAGCAGCAATGGCAATGATACGGTAGATGGGGGAAGGGTGACGATTTGTTAGTCTATAACTCCGAGACTACTGATGGAATCACAACAACATTTAATACTACTACTAATACTGGCTTCATTACGGATGGCACGAATCAAGTTAGCTACCAAAATATCGAGCGATTAAATATTACAGGTACACAGTCTGATGACTCGATTGTAGGGAACAATGGTAATGATACACTTTCTGGGGGCATTAATGGCAATGATACGGTAGATGGGGGCAAGGGTGACGATTTGTTGGTCTATAACTCCGGAAGTGTTCAGGGAATCACTTCGACATTCGATGCTATTAATAACACTGGCTTCATTACGGATGGCGGGAATCGGGTTAACTACAAAAATATCGAACGATTAAATATCATAGGTACAGATTTTAATGACTTAATTGTAGGGAGCAATGGCAACGATAGGATAATAGGAAATATTATTAACATTATCGGGTTCCGTGAGCCTGAGGAGGTTGGGGTTATTGCTGGCAATGACACCATAGATGGTGGCGCAGGTGAGGATCTGTTGATTGTCAGTGACAATGGTGATACCAACGGCAAGGGAATCATTTCAAATTTTAATGCCACCATTAATACTGGCTTAATTACGGCTAGCAATGGTCGAATTAGCTACAATAATATCGAACGATTGGATATCACAGGTACACAATACGATGACTTGATTGTGGGGAGCAATGGAAATGATACCCTCAAGGGTGGTTTAAGCAATGATATCCTCACAGGTGGCAAAGGTAATGATAGCCTAATTGGAGAAGCTGGTACTGACACCTTTGCTTTCAATAATTTCAAAGAAGGTGTTGATATTATAGATGACTTCAACACGACTGATGAATTGATTCAGGTGTCGACCGCTGGTTTTGGTGGCGGATTATCATCTGGTACACTCGAGGCAAATAAGTTTACCATCGGAGCATCTGCAACCACAAGCAATCAACGGTTTATCTACAACAGCGCTACAGGTGGATTGTTCTTCGACCTTGATGGAAGTGGATCTGGGTCTACTCAGGTACAATTTGCACAATTATCTGGTGGATTGTCAGTAACTGAGAAGAATTTTGTGGTTGTTTAATCGCAATTAGCACTCGGCTATCACCAAGTACGACGGTTTGCGAAATGCTATTTTTAGCATCTCGCATTCAATTGCTCAATGCAAGTCATTTTGGCAAACAATAGCGATTTCTATGTAGGTATTAAGATATTGCCATACGATCATAAAATTTAAATCTCAAGCAATTGCGACCGGAGGGGATGCAGAAACTGAAAGTTGCGGCGAATTCGGGGCAGAATCCGGGATTTGATTTCTTGAAGGAATGCTGGGATGATCCGGCGTTGCAGATTGTGATCAGGAAATTGGTGGCGAAGTTTCCGCAATGGGGGATCGCGTGTGAAGTCACGGTAGAAGTTGAGCCAGGGCGGACGAGTAATGAAAAGTGGGGGGTGATGGTCGAGTTTGAGGAGGTTTACCCCGATGGGTTTGCTCAACTAGTATCATCTGCATCTGAGTGGGTGCTGTAGATGAGGTGATTTTTGGCATTCATACAAAGCGAGTATTTGTCCAAAAGAGGCAAACAACCTGTGTAGTGGCGAAGTGCGCCTTTCCTGTCAAAATGTTAACTATGCTTGTGATAAGCAGCAAATAGATTTATGTTTGATAGCTAGTATGTCACTGTTCAAATCAAAACCTGCAATTTGTGATTGTTCGACATCCTATCACTTCAAAATAGTTAGAGAAGTTTGTTTTACTCGCTTTTAGAGGAAAAAATAAAGAAGATTTATTTTTGGAAAAGTTCTTTTGCTTTGACTTTTGAATCTTTGGTACCGATAGCTCCTGCTGCACACTTAGTTACTTTACTTGGTCTGCTGCTTGGAGTGCATCAAACAGCATCGGCGGCGACGATTACGTTTGAGCAAGCATCTTTAGGGACGCTATCAACCTATACTGAATCTGGTTTTACAACTTCAGCGATTTCCGGCCCTTGGGTTACAACTGGCTCATATGGTAATCCTGCTCCCTTCATACAGTTTACGAATGAGGCTGGTCAGAACTCACTGACTGCTACAATTCAAATTACAAATGATGACTCCCCGTTTACATTCAGTTCGGTCGATCTTTATTCCAGCGTGACTCCAATCCCTTATTCAATAACGGGATTCTTGAATTCAACGGCAATATTTTCTTTTGAAGGTACGGTTCCAAACACCTTTGGTAATTTTCAAACTGTGGTCAACTCGAACTCGAATTACTCAATCGACAGTCTGACAATCTCTCTAACTAACCCGGCACTAACGTGTTGCTCTAATCCTATGGGGCTTGATAATATTACTGTGACACCCATTGTCACTACTTCAGTTCCTGAACCAAATGGTTCTCTATTTTTTTTGCTGGGACTCCCAGTTGCCACTTGGCTTAGTCAACGCGACACCAAAGGCAAACGCATCTAAAGTATAAGAATCCTTTAATAGCAAGGCTTGGGAATTTTATAATTTAGCTGATTTTTGATAAGAGATCCTTATCCCTCTTTTGTAACTTTGGGAAAAGCCAATCGCGCTCAAGCCTTTCGGAAATTTGATTTTTAGGTTTTAGCTACAAATTTGAGTTGCTGTTAAGAAATAAAGGCTCAAAGTGTTATAAAATAAAAGCTTCCGAATCAAGCTTCGACTATTGTTTTTCGAGAGTAGCAAAAGAGGATTAATTACCACCAAACTTTTTAATCAGTTTGGTGATAATTCGTTTACAAATGTCGCCAGAAGTTCTTACTGATAGTCTTGAGACTGACTACCTTGGGTTCTTCTGTCGCTTCAGGGGCATGACCAACAGCCACCGCAACAGCAATTGGTGCAGGTGTCGCTAACAGAGAATTGAGTAATGGTTGAGTCGATGGGGGCTATTATGCCCCGCACCTCTCAGTTAGAACCGGACGTGCCCATTTCTGTGCATCCGGCTCCCGATATTCTTAGATAAGGTCTGTACTCCTACTCTTGCCTACCCCAGAAAGTATAGCGGTTCTCAGTTGGGTGCAATATAGTAACAGCAGTGGGTGAACCATCCAATAATGTCTTTTTTAGTGACTGCATCTAGGGCAGTTGTAATAGCTTCATCTAACTCAAG
>NZ_JACJSI010000264.1 GCF_014698065.1 Nostoc flagelliforme FACHB-838 | reverse complement strand
GTAGTCACGTTCATTGCCTCGTATATAAATCATGCCATTAATCGAACTGCTGCCGCCCAAGACTTTACCGCGTGAAGATAAAATTTTGCGGTTATTTAAGTAAGGTTCCCCTTAAGTTAAGTATGCCCAGTCCACTTCCGAGCCTAAGAGTGTAGTAGGCCACACTGAGGGAACTTGAAGTTCTGGCTTGGTATCAGAACCACCCGCTTCGAGCAGCAATACTTTAGTATTAGGGTCTTCTGTAAGACGGTTGGCAACAACGCAGCCTGCTGAACCGGCGCCAATCACAATATAATCAAAAATTGCTTGCATCGGTGTATTAAGACTTGATACTTCAACTGGTAGCTGATTCGTTATATTACTCACACTTACTCCAGAGCCTTTAAACTGACATTTCAAGGTGTACTGAGTTTTAATGCTCAACTGCTTTCAAATTCTTATGATATTTTGTTGATAAAGAGCGAACCTGCTCTGGTGTCATTCCTGTAAATCGTTTTAACTGTTGTGTTAAATGACTTTGGCTAGAAAAACCTACTTGTAGTGCAATGTCTGCGATCGCAATGTAGATCTACTGACTACAATAGTTTTGCTAAGTTGTTGTATCAGTAGGCAAAATTCCAGGTGGCCCCCAAAATCTCGTCGCCGATCTCGGCAGAAATGCGATCGATCATTGTTAGTTCTCTTTAATCTAATATTAAAGACGCTTAATAAACTTTTCGCTTTTGAGCGATTGGATTATAGCGATAAAGCCATGCTTCAAAGTCATCCTGACTCCTAAAAGATGGTTTCATCATTTCAGTGAATGTGTTTTCACTATCGGGTTGATAAGCTTTATAACCCTGAGTAGCACTGCGATCGTAAATAATTGCTGTACGAGGAATGCGACTGTTTTCATAAGCATTAAGTGCCGCCTCTATATTCGGAGCGACGGCAAGACACTCCGCTAGTTCGTAAGCGTCCTCAAACGCCGTATTAGCACCTTGTCCTAGAGAGGGGACGACAGGATGAGCCGCATCTCCCAAGAGCGTCACTCTACCCTTACTCCAACGATCTAAGGGCGGGCGATCGCAAATAGGGCGCTCTACAATATCTGCTGCGGGTGTGGCTGCGATTATCGCCCCTACAGGCTCTGCCCACCCTGCAAATATCTTCAAAACGTGAGTCTTAGCATCGGTTGCCCGTCGATTGACATAATCGTCTGCCGATAATGCACTTGTACCCCAAAAGGTATAACCATCCCCCACATCCATCAGCATGGAATTTTGACCATTGGATGACGTTATTACAGTTGTTGCGTTGGGAGACAATTGCTTGTGAGAATATCGAACGAGCGCCCGCCAAGACATTCGCCCTGCATAGTTAGGAAACTCATCTCCTATTATTCGCTGCCTGACAACAGAATTAATGCCATCTGCGCCAATCAGCAAGTCTGCTTGGACTGTTTTTCCATCTGGAAAATAGATTTTAACACTGTCGTCTTGCTCCTCAAAGCCTACACAGCGATGCTGAAGATGAATGATTTCGGGCGGTAGTACCGATGCCAGAATGGCTTGCAGTTTTGACCACTGAATCATTAACATGGGCTGTCCATATCTCTGCATTATTTCCATTGACTTTGACGCGATCGTCTCTCCAGTGCTGCGTTTCAAGATTAGAGTATGGATTGGACTGCCTGCTTTTATTAATGTCTGGGCTATTCCTGGTTGAACCGCATTGAGGCTATTCAAACCGTTTGGGGTTAAGCTTAGACCCGCACCAATCGGTCGCAAAACTTTGGCTCGCTCGTAGACTTGTACTTTAAATCCCTTCCTGAGTAGTGCATTCGCGGTTGCCAAACCGCCAACTCCACCTCCAATAATTGCAATGTTCATAAAGCTATTTCTCTCAGTATTTATTGTTGAACTTTGCTTTCAATTAATCTTCCAAAACTCACTGGTATTGAGCTAGGATAAACGCAAAAATATGCAAGATGGTTTCAAAATGCTTGATGTTTCGTTGTAAAAATGTTTTTTTGACTTATCATGTAACAAACTCTCAAAACTAGACAGGACAAGGATTTCCAGATCATCTTGCTGAAAATTACACGGATCTCGGCTCAATACCTTTGTGGGAGAAGGGGAGCAAGAGAAGCTCAAAATAAAATGAACTTTCAAAGTCCCTCTCCCGCTCTGGGAGAGGAATTTAGGGAGAGGGGGGTCGAGTTTTGTCAGTCAACCAGCTTGTTGTGAATGGTTATGTTACTTGCGCTCCTTTGTAGTCGCCGAGTTTGGGAACTGATGTTTGCTGGCTCCTACACTTAGTCGCGAGCAATTAGTGTGTTTGAAGGTAAGTTGGGATCAATCACCTTACGCGCACTGTCAACGCCCACGACAGGAAGTGTACCCGGATCGAGCAAGCCGACTTGAACCAATACACTTGCCTGATCCCAGTAAATGTGTTCGTGGGCTAGTTTGCCATCACGAAACCGAATAATCGCGACCACTGGCACTTCAACCCGTTTCCCAGTTGGAGCAACGCCAGGTAGCATCCAGTCCATCTGGATTGTATGAGTGAACTTAGCCACCATTTCATCCACGAGTTGATCGGTTCTGATCGTGCGCGAAATTGGAACTAGCTCCAAGTCTGGCGGGATCTGTGGAATAAAGTATTTAGAATAAAACTCGCGCAGTGCTGGTTTTCCTACTCCCCCAGTCATTACTGGAATGTGATTGACGTAAGCATCCTCAACCATAGTGGCGAGAGCATCTTCAGTGTTGTGAGTGTCAAACTCATACCCTATATGCTCTTCCCAGAGTGCTTGCACGGCTTCCTGAGCGGGTGTCAGGTTGGGGGTTGCCTGTAAATTTGCTTGTTTGTCTACAGTTTGCTCTTTAAGTATGTTGAATTCTCCTGGTTCTACATCTCTAAAGTGTATTGAGTTCTAATGCTTGACTTCTTTCAGATTCTTACGATGATTTATCAGATTCTTATGGTGAAGGGCGAACCTGTTTCGGTGTCATTCCAGTCAGGCGCTTAAACTGTTGCGTCAAATGACTTTGACTGGAGAAGCCTACTTGTAAGGCAATGTCCGCGATCGCCAAATCCGTTTTCGACAGCATCAATTTTGCCTGTTCCACTCGCTGTTGAATCACGTACTGGTGTGGGGAAGTACCTATAGCGCGTTTGAATAAACTCGCGAAGTAAGTGGGGCTGATATTGATGACTTCTGCAATTTCAGCCAGTGACAAATCTCGGTCGAGGTGAGTGTGAATATAATCGATCGCTTGTCGCAGCTGAACGCGAGTTAAGCTCTCTTGCTTTGGTGTAATGGTTTGTGTAACAGCAGAATAATGTCGCAGCAGATGAATGACTAGCACTTGAGTTAAAGATTCAACATAAAGCCGTCCCATGATGCCGTTTGACTTCAACTCAGCTAAAAGCAGCATTCCGATCTGCTGGAGGTGCAAATCAGGCTTAGAAAAACAGTTCACCAGGTTAATTTGATCGCCATTGAGATCCGATGTTTCAGCAACTTGCGTGATTAACTCCGGCTTCAAGTGAATGTGCAGCATTTGCTTGGCGGTGTCAGTTTCCCCACAGTGCCAGTAACTCGGTTGTCCCGCTGGGACAAAAATGCTGTCACCCTTTTTAACGATAGAGTCATGCCAGCAATCGTTACACTTCTGAGTCAACCGAACGGGTTGTCCTAGCGGTAAGTTGAGCCAGTGATTTGACAGGGCAGGAATCTCGACTTCAGCTGACGTTGGAACGCTTTGATGCTGTTGAACCAAAATTCCATTCCAGCCCATCTGCTGGCTAGATAACACCAGAGATTTATTTAACCATTCTTCAGGTTTGACCGAGTTGATCAGGGTGCTTCTCATCAGCTTTGCGTTCAGAATTCAACTCATTGGTTTGACTTAATACCTCTTCTAAATTAGCATGTAAGACCTACTCAACTGGTGAATCACAGAGTTTTTTCACAACTAGTAAATGCAGCAGGTAGCAGTTCTTCTCGGCATTGTTGCGTAAATAGGCAAAATGGTAAATTTTACGTATCACCCCTAACTGTCTAGTTGGTATGAAACAGCCTGGGACTCAAGCACAGAGATAATTTCTTGATGTTGATGAACTAAACTTTGTATTGCGCTAACTGGATCATGGTGAAGGCGATATTTTTGTTGACGGGGGGCTTCGGCAAAGCTAATCTACGACGTTGAGCTTTGTACTCAGTTACAGATACTTGCTGAATTTGCTCAAGTAACTGTTTTTCGCTTTGAGCTAGAAATAGAACTTGATATTGTCCAAAATCACGTAATTCGGCAGTTGATTTCCGTCCACTAATAGGACGCTGATGGCGACGCAAATGGCTAAACATAGCTTCCATTTTCAGGTTATCTGGTGGTAAGCCAGGAATATCATAGCAGTGCAATAAGTTAGTCCCGAATTTATCCCATAAACATTGTAACTTTTTCTTCAAGGCAAACTGTGCCGGATTTTGCCCTGGGTCAGGCATAAACTGCTCTAATAACTGCTTGCATCTCGCACTGGACTTGAAAGCTTGTTAAAGGTAATTTCGCGGCATCTGTAATATCAATTACACTGCCACAGGTGTGGACGGAGTTATGAGGGTAGCGTAAACAATTAGCAATTCGTTGCAACCACTTGTGCGCCTCTAACAAATCTGATGCTACTGTCTGACTACTTTTTAAAGCTTGGTCAACCCAAAATGTCCACAAATTGTGGACATTTATGCAGATTGTCCACAACGATAGCTGCATCAATTAACTGGTAAGAACGAGAACGATTGTAACTGAATCTATCTTTGCAATACTCCTCAAAGGTGGAATGAGTAGAACGGTATAGTCTATGATCGCGCAATTCCATCAACGCCTTGCCAGCCTCAAAAAACGCCCTTTCAACCTTTCGCTCCAAATGCAAGCGATCGCTCTGCTCCTGTTCGGTTAATTCAGGAACTTCAACAGCAGGAACATCAATGATCGCTGAAGCTGGGTCTTCTAAAGGGGTGATATCTGAGTTGAGGGATTCCGGGTTGCGTGAGGCGGCAGAGGTGGCTTTTTTGCGCTTATGGGGTGGGGTGTCCATTTATCCACCTCTTCTGGCTTAAGTATGCTTAAGAACAAAAATACTTATGATGCCTCCTTATTAGGCGTTAACCATAATACCTGAGTATTAGGTTTAGCTGATTTACCAGGATTAGATAATTGCTCATTTTCGGCTTTTTGTAACGCTTTTGATTGAATATCCCCTGTCGTAGGATCGCCATCATGATCAAAAGTGTAGTCAAACAAATCCCCTGGTGTAATTATTCGGTTATCACCTGCGGCTTGATACGCCTTTGTCAAACCATTACATAAACTGTTTAAAACTCTCCCACTGATTTGTTCAATTTCATCAGCGTTTTTCAGTTTTGAAATGGACGTTGGGTGGATACCCGAAAGTTCAGCAAGTTCTTTATTGCTGATTTTCTTCTCTGCCATTAATATTCTTAGCCGCCAACGAATCATCTTTAGAGAGTCTTTTTTTGTTTTCCTTACTCTCATAGTTTCCTCCACTAATGCTTTTATAGCTAGATCGCTTACTTAAAGCGATTCCTACAAATATAGCAGCCATAATAATTAATATGCAAGATTGACAAACATATAGCGACCCCGCTATATTTATGGACAGCAAAAAGCGACCGCACCTCTCTCGCAAATTGGAAGCGATCGCTTTTGCAAAACATCCACCATACAGATGGCGTAACCAATATAATGACACATCCAACTTACACCCAACAACAGCTGCGCTCCAAATCCCTAGACCAGCTAAAGCGCATCTACAGCGAAATCGGCTGCACAGTCGAAGTAAGCGACAAACGCTGTAAGGACGCGTGGATTTCCGCTATTGTTAACTATCAAGCCAGCAAGATTCAGAAACTCACCCCTGTTGCCCCCGACAACCAAGCCCTCGCCCAAGCCGAACTCGACAACTACATCGCTGACCAAGCCCAAGCAATAGCTCCCGAACCCCTCACAATAGTCGAAATCTCTTTTGACCATCACGAATATTACGCTGATGACAAACTGGTAGCCAGCATCAGCCATGACGACACCCACTTAACGCAACGCTGGGTAGTCATGGTCAACGACGAAGAAGTATTTCGTGCCAACACTCTAATGCGTTGCGATCGCTTCATCTGCACTCACTACAAAGATGGCTCATTACCTGTGCAGGAGAAAGAAACAACACCCTCCACGACCGAAAACCAAATCATGGCGCATATCTTCAACGAGTGCCAGGATTACGGCTTTGAAATTCTCGATGATGGCATTTACAACAACAACGGCGTGAAACTGGGGCAAGTCGGATGCACTGACGGTGACTGGTGGGTGAAGAGGCGTTATTCACGTCAGCAGCAGTATTCTAACTCGGTGCTTGATGCTGTGCTATCGCTATCGACAGTGGATACGTCACTGGCTGAACCAGTTCACAAATACTTGCAAGACCGACCCTTAGAGCAACTGACTACTGAAGAATTACAGCAGCTTTTCAACCATGAAGTGCGATCGCAACTTCAAGAATTAGTTACAGCGTAAAGCCTCATGTGGGCAGCAGTGAAAATTGCTGCTCACTTTTAGATATTTTTTGGGCGTTCTTCTTCAAACATTGCCGAAGATTTTTAGGTTATTAATCCCAGGGAAGAAAAGCATGATTGACCATATTAATGCACTCAAAACAAGTTGGTATCTTTCTCCTCCTTGGCGTGGAACAATTCCACCCATTGAGGTGAATTTACTGGAGAGAGTTTACCTGAGAACCACGAAAACATTCGGCTATTGCTGCGGTATGCAATGGAAACACGAATGTTGGATTTATTCAATTGATTGCCGTAATGAAATACTCCACGCTACACAAAACCAAATCATCGGGACTGGAGAATTAGAAGCCATCAAGGTGCAAAAACCTGCTTTCGTTCTGGGAGAAAGAGTGATGCTCTGTTCTCACAATAAGGGAACAAAACAACGGCTGATTTTAGGGATTGGGCTGGTGAATAATTCTTGGTTTTACCTTGTTGAATTGATGTCACCAACATTAATTAAGACACCAACTATATCGAATCGTTTCTCATTAGTTGGTGAAAAAAGTTTGATGCGCGTGAATCTCTAAAGTTTTGAAACTTACTTAGGAGTCAAGCAACATGAGTTTACCTTTAAATCAAAATGTTTTAGTCGAGTCTCCATCATTGAGAACTTCTGCACTTTCTAACCTAGATGATTCTCGTGCCCAAGAAGTTCTCAGCAAAGCAAAGGCAATAGTGTTCGCTGTATGGAACGGTAGCGGCTGGGCAACTACTGCACAAATAGCGGAATATTTTTCAGTTACAGAGTCCGCAGTCAAAGAGCTAACAAGAGTAAATCAATCTGAATTCCAAACCCAAGAAACTAAAACCCTTACAGGCATTGACTTACGTGATGCTCGACAGACACTCTGTCTACCATCTAGAACTTCCCAAATTAGAATTTTTTCGGCTTTGGGTGCATTAAGGATCGCAATGATCTTGCAGCAATCTCAAGTAGCAGCGCAAGTTAGAACCATCATTTTAGACTTGGTTGCAGCAGTTCCCAGCATCACTCCTCAAACTCCTGCACCTGTTCCTGCTCTCCCACCGGTTGAGCAGCGCTTACAAACTTTGGTCGAGGCGATGAGAACTTTAGCCGAACTCACAGGTGGCAGACTCAACCCGTACATGGAACAGCAATTTAAAGACTATGCCGGGAATCTTCTGGCAGAACACAACAGAAAATTGTTAACCCCTTCAGAAGAACGCTGGTTGGGCGTGGTCAACTTTGCAGAGAGCGAACTTGGAAAGAAAGTCCCTATAAGTGGCACTCACTATCGCGGACACTTGGGTACATGGGTGAGAACATTCTACCCACAATTAGGCGATCGCCAAGAGACACGATTAGTCAATGGCGTTCAACAGCCCATTTATGTCTACGCTTGTCACGAGCCGACTGTTGCGGCTGGGCTGACCAAGGCTATAGAAGAGTTCTTTGCTCATCCCAGTCCTGGTGCAGCACTAAGAATTGCGGGTGCTTTTACTAATAAGAAGGAAAAAGTATCAGTTTAATAACCATCAATCTTCAATTATTCAGTTACCCGAATTTTGAGTGCTACTGGCTACTAAGC
>NZ_JACJSI010000263.1 GCF_014698065.1 Nostoc flagelliforme FACHB-838 | reverse complement strand
GGAAATAATCGTAAAATGATTTACTAGCAATCTTTTTGAGATATCTCATCAAGATGATTTGTCGTGTAATTACGTATGCTAATTGTAAATAAAATTACTTCATACACAAATGTAAGTTTTAGCGATCGCTGGTTTTTGATCCGACCTCACAAAATCGCGTTGCTCCCCTCGTAAGTTAGGTATTAGCTTTTTTGAGTATATGACCGGATTTTGCAACTCGGTGATATTCCCTGTTTGGGTAACATTATTCGAGAGAAGTCTTCTTCTAACCCATTTGGTTGATCGTGGCTACCTGAATAAATCTCTACCCCGAAATTTTGAGCCGATACCTTTCTGGCTTCTATTGCCTTTGTTGGGTGGCTGTTTTTGGCTTGCATCTTTAATATAGCTCGAAAACTCGAATACTCAAGTACTCGAAAAGCAATATTTACTTATACTTTGGCGATAATTAAGAAAATTAATTAATGAGTATTTGAGCTATGGAGGAAAAGAAAAAACCAGGAAGACCATCTACCAATAAAGATGACCCTGTTTATGTCCGTGCCAGAGTGCCACGAGAACTTCACAAATCTTTCAAGCTTGCTTGCACAGAAGATGATTTGGTTATGGAAGATGTAGTAAAGGATTTGATTAAAGACTGGCTTACAAGAAGAGGCAAGAAAAATTCAGCTTAGATTTCGGAGTATTAGAGCTATATAATAAGTTAGAGTCCTGTAACTTCTCCCAATTTTCAGTTTGAGAGGAGGTGACATGAATGAAGGCAACGTACAGAACTTCAATTACTTGAAAAACTATCAACTTTTATTAAGTAATTTCAAGTAAAAGTCAGGTCTTGTTAGATAGAAGACGACCAGAAGTTCTGTAAGATCAGGCTATTACCTAAATCAAGCTTGTAAAGGAGGTAAATATACAACAGCACCAGAAATTAAAAGGGCAAAGCGCTACTAGGTAGTAAACGTTTTGCCCGACAGTAAAAACTAAATATTTCAAATTACTTGGAAGCGGGGTTTATCTCTAAACGACCAAAGAAGTGGAAGGAAGGTCAGATGTCTAACCACTAATTGGCAAAAGAGACTAGTCCGCGCTGCTTACTCATAATTATATATGAGTTGCTGTGGCAATTTATAAATTTCTGCTTGCAGATTTTGGCAAGAAAATTCATTAAATTGTTTTTATTAGCTCAAAAAAGGGCAAATTCAAGCAATACAGCGAATTATGTAGATATTAGGGTTTAGTAGCGCGATAACCCCCTCCAGATACTGAAAACCAAAGTATTTGAGGGAAAAATCCGTGATTAATAGCAACCGCGTACTTCAACCACATGAAGTTATAGGTGGGTTCGAGATGATGTCTCGCCCCTCTCACATAGAAGTCAACCATTGGAATGAATGGTTAGCCAGTGCTGTTGACCCAAAGTTAACAGCTTTGAATGTCCGCTCTCTTAGTGGCCCCTCAGTGTACGAATATCTGTTATGCGCCCTACCTCAAACTGCCAGACGTAACGATGGGCGGCTGCGTGATGGCTACTTGAAACGATATGCCCACGCGGAGTCCGGTGCATGGTGGGTTAGCGGACTTGACCCGCTTAATGATTGGTTGGCGATGGACTGGGGACGGATGAAACCAGATGACCCCCGCCTTGAATGGGACAAGACAACACAGCAGCAAACTCAAAAGCCAGTCAAGTACGAATCACCACCCAAAACTCCCAACCGAGTCACCTACTTGAGAATGCCCCTACATTTATGGCGATTGGTATCACTCCGCTATAACGTGCCGATGCCAGAACATATTACCGTTACAGAAGTTGGTGAAGCGTTAGGTTTTTGGGCTTGGGTAATGGCACATCCCGAAATCCCTGTAATCCTTACAGAGGGCGAGAAGAAGGGTGGTTGTCTCCTAACTTTGGGATTTGTGGCGATCGCACTCCCTGGAATCTGGAATGGTCGAGTGGGCAAGGAGGATTTAGAACGACTTCACCCTGATTTAGTCCCAATGGCTCAAAAGGGGCGTAAATTCGTTGTTCTATTTGACTACGAAAGCAAACCCAAAACCAAACAGCAGATTTTTCAAGCCACACGCCGCACAGCTTCTGCAATTGTAGAACAATGCTTGCAGTGTGAAGTAGCGCTGTTGCCAGGGCCAGAGAAAGGAATTGACGATTGGGTTGTAGTTTTGGGGAAAAAGGCGGATAAAGCCGTCACCACAATGATTGCTGATGCCTTGAGAATGAGCGAATACCAGCAAAGATTTTTCATCAATCGTGTCAGAGGACTCCATAAGTACAAGCCCAATGTGACAGTTAATACCCGTTATCTCTCACTTGCGATCCACTCCCTACCTCAATCGGGGTTAGTTGGTTTGGTTTCCGACATGGGAACAGGAAAGACTGAAATTTTGGCAGTTCTCAGAAGAGAGAACCCCCAACTCAGTTTTTTGAACAATGGGCATCGGGTTACTTTGCTCAAGAATCTCAGCGATCGCTTGCAAACAGCAATGTACTCCGCGATTTCTTGCGGAGACTGGGGTCAGGTAAAAGCTCTCAGCATTACCGTAGATTCTCTGTATAAAATGGCGAACGATTTACAGGCTTATGACATTCTATTTATTGATGAAGCCTGTCAGTATCTCGCTCACTTGCTCAAGTCCAAAACCTGCAAGGAACATCGTGGAGCGATTCTGGAAGTGCTTGAGTATCTAGTTTACAATGCCAAGCTGGTTGTTTTAGCTGATGCTCACCTCGATGATTTGACCATTGAGTTTTTCATGAATTTGCGACCGGCTGGTGAAAAACCCTACATCATCAAAAACCTGTATCGCTCAGGTGGTCGTCAAGTTCATTGGTACGAGGGGAAAAACAGCAGCGCAATCGTTGCAGAGTTCCACGCTCAACTGATGTCGGGTAAAAAACTGATGATGGTGAGTGACAGCAAGCGGTTCATCAAAAAGTTAGAACGAGCGCTCAATGACGGGACATCGATGGATACGCCTGATGACGAAACACCTGAATCAGCCGAAGACCGACAGCTACGGGTGTGGGCTATTCACTCGGAAAATAGCGGCTCTGAAGAGAATGTGATTTTCATCAGAGAGATTAACATTGCCATTAAGGATATTGACGCTTTTTTAATTACTCCCAGTCTCAGTTCAGGGGTTGACATTTCCAGCTATCATTTTGATGCCGTGTTTGGCGTGTTTCATGCTGTCTCGCAGTCGGCTACAGAATGCGCCCAGCAGTTATGGCGGTATCGTCCAAATGTCCCCATGTATGTTTGGGTAGCTCCGCGTCCTCCCTTTGGTTACGCCGAAACCAATGCCCGACGCATTAAAGAAAAGATTCTTCAGACAAATGAGATGACCGCTTTTCTGATTCGCATTAACCGGGAAACGGGCAAACGTGGGGCTGAGAAGGATTGGGCATTAGATGCCAGTTGTCAGATTGAAGGGCAACGGAATTGGTCGATTAATAATTTACGGGCTGATTTGCGTAAGCTCTTAGAGGAAATGGGCAATACGATTATTCCTTTGGGCGACGGTGGTGATGAAGCGACTTCGCGGTGGATGAAGGCGGCTGGTATTGCTATCGATGAAGAACATTATCGCAAGGTGGCGAATGCCAAAAATATTGACAGGAGGACTTACACCAGTAGGCAACATCAAGATTACCTGAAGCCCGAAGAAGTTTTGGAGTGTGAGAAGTTCCGTATACAGGACACTTACGGCATGAGCGTAACCCCGGAACTGGTTGAGCAAGATGACGGGGGACGCTTAATTAAAAAGATTGTCGCACTTGAAGCGATATTGGCCGCACCGGGGGAAATGGTCGCTGATGATCAGGGGCGCGAGTTTATTCCACCGCCAGCTATTGTTGCCGAACGTGATAAATCGGAACGGGAGCGATTAGCTATCTGCACAGACTGGAGTAACCATTCTACCTCCTGGCTTATGCGTCATCGGCTGGGATTGAGGGCGGTGTTGATGGATCTCATGTCTGGGGTTGAGATTAAAGGGGACGAAGCGATGATTCAAGTTTTAGCAGAGTTCTCCAAACGCAATGCCTCTCACGTTAAGGGGATTCTCAATCTGACCATTCCCCTCGATGAATCTCCTATGTGGATTTTGGGGCAGTATCTTTCTCAACTCGGACTGTCCACCGAATCACGGCGACCGCTTGAAGATGGTAAGCGCGTTAGGTACTATCGGCTCAATACTGAGGCTGTAGAGTTTGCCCAGAAGGTATTAGAGTATCGGCTTCGTCAACGGCAGGAGAAGGAACGCAAACGCCAAGAGTCACTTGAGCGAGATGCGGCTTATGCAGCTAGAATGCAGGCTCAGTATGGGATTAACCCGCCGTCCACACCCCCCATTAATGAAGATGGAGATAATAATCGGGGGGGTATGGACACAGATGAAGCAGACAGTATTTATTGGTGGGAACAGGTTAAATATTATGCTCAGTTGGCGATTGAGCGGGTTGAATATGGGGTGGAGTCAGTTAAAGAATTACTCAGTACACTAACGATTGATGAGCGGTGGGGCGTGATCTTCAAGTTTGAGGATATTGACCCTCAAAAGTTTGCTCAACTGGTGGCAGATGCCCCCGATTGGGTGGAATGGATGGCGTAAATCATCCCCTCATTGAGTTGAATAGGCATCACCGTGCCAGAAAAGGTTTTTTGTACGCTAAGAAAAATTATGAGCTACGACCACGCACCTTTCTTGCTCAGTCGGAACTGAGTGTGCAGATCCAAAGATGGAGCCAATAACCTTAATTGCTGTTAAGCAAACGCTCAAACTCCGCTTTGACGACTTGGTAACACTCGCAGGTGGTAGCTTCTAGACCTAAGCGGTCAAGGATAGTCATTTGCCCGCGAACATACTTGATTAGCCCCGCCCTCTGAAGAACAGAGGCACTAAGGCTAACACTGGAGCGATTCACACCTAGCATTTTGCTGAGAAATTCTTGAGTGATTGGAAAAGTGCCTGTCTCTACTCGATCGGCAGTCATCAGGAGCCAACGGCACAATCGCTCTTCCATTGAGTGCAGGCGGTTACACGCAGCTGATTGGGCGATTTGATTAAACAGCCCTTGCGTGTATCGTTGGAGCAGATCGTGCAACCGACTACTCGCGGTGACATGAGTTTTAAATGCATCTACTCTCATCCTCAATCCATAGCCAGGGACTTGTATAAAACACTCGCCCGGAATCCTATCGGCTCCCAGGAATACTGGAAGACCCACCATTCCTTCATTGCCCACCGTAGCCACTTCGATTGCCGAACCGTCCGTCAGAACGGTGAGCATAGAGGCTATGCCATAGTTGAGGAAATAGACATACTCAATTGGTTGGTTACGTAGGTAAAGGTCTTGTTTGAACTCTAGCGGGACAACCTCCATATAAGCAACAAGACGAGAGTATTCCTTAGAGGGTAGAGCAGCTAGAAGTTGGTTTTTCACAAGTGCAGGATTTTTGAAACAGAGATAGCACGAAGCTGTTTAAGCCAGTCTTATCTCTATTAAATAACCGACAGCAATCAATAACCTATAGCAAAAGGTTTATCTATTGTCAACAGCTTATATTTGTTGTCTAAATAACATACAATAATTATATGTTAGTTAGCTAACATAGCAGAGGAACTTGTCAGACTGCTATAGCACTAATTAGACGATCGCTACTGAGCGCTAAACATTCGCAAAGAAAAAATGGCGTTACAACAACACCGAATTCTGTCACACTTCCCCAATATTGCCTATAACATAGTGGCGATCGGAGCTTCTGCGGGCGGGCAAAAGCCAATCATCCAAATTTTGTCGGCAATACCCGCAGATTTCTCGGCGGCGATTATTGTAGTTCAGCACATGAATCCTTTCTACCCTAGTCGTCTGGCACATATCCTCAGCCGCCATACAGCGTTGCGGGTAGAGCAGGCAAAATCAGGGGAGATAATGCGTCCAGGGACTGTTTATACTTATGTTCCAGATCGGCATGTAGTAGTCGGTGCTAACGGTAAGCTGTCTCTGTTAGAGTCGCCAAAGATGAACTTTGTTCGCCCCTCAGTGGATAAACTATTCATGTCGGTAGGACTTAATTACGGAATGCGGGCGATTGCTGTTGTCCTAAGTGGGTTTGGCAGAGATGGTGCTTTAGGAGTGATGGCAATGAAAAAATATGGCGGCACAACGATTGCTCAAGATGAAACTACTTCGGAGTACTTCGATATGCCTTCATCTGCTATTGACACCGGGAAAGTAGATTTTGTTCTGACACCAGAGGCGATTGCCAAGAGCTTGACCAGCTTGGTAATGAGGGAATTAGCAGCATAAGGGGTAATTTATTAATTAAAT
The DNA here is from genome assembly GCF_014698065.1 of Nostoc flagelliforme FACHB-838. Classification (GTDB taxonomy): domain Bacteria; phylum Cyanobacteriota; class Cyanobacteriia; order Cyanobacteriales; family Nostocaceae; genus Nostoc; species Nostoc flagelliforme_B. The sequence goes on along the minus strand of NZ_JACJSI010000263.1, from coordinate 1,829 downwards.
CGGTAATGAATTTAATTCATCTATATTGCCCCCAGACCTCCATTAGTTAAAATGATAGGGAAAACTCTACGCGCCAGGAATTTTAATCCTCGAACGAGCAAGTCAGTTTCGCGGTCGCTCCTCGACATAACCCTTATAAACAGAGATTTTGGGCAAGTCAATCAATTCCCAAGAATTACTCCATTTTCTTAAAAGCGCTCCAAAACTCACGTTAATTTCATCATTATTACTTGATGGGCCTTGGTTAAAATCTATATCAGGCGTTCGCCTCAATGAGCGCCATTCGTCACATCAATAATATATAGTTGCGCTACACGTTAGGGCTAATACGTGTAATAAGAGCCTCAAACTCTTGTCGATTCATTGTGATGTCCCCGTAATTTGAGATGATTGGGTTATGCGATAATTTCATGTTTTCTGCCATTATATTGATTAAATATTGAACGATGGGATGAATAACCGAATTCATCTGAGCGTTCTTCATATTGTTGAATCCAATTCTGTAGAAACTCGAATGTTTGTGCCTGCTCCTCGGCTGATTTGAATTTGTGCGGCTCCCAAGGTCGATTGCGGTTATTTTCAAGACACTTACTAATGCCGGGATTTAGGAAATAAATTTCAGTTGAGAATTGGATAGCAGCTTCGATTAGCGTACTGTAGCAGCCTTCAATTATCCAAGAAATATTATTTTCTATAAAGTCTTGTAGATCCTTTGCTGAATCCTTTTGAGTCCGCCGGATGGCAATTTGGTTTGGTTCCCAAACGATAGTATCGAGATCAAGAATTGGAATCCTGAAGTCTTTACCAAGTCTATTTGCAAGAGTACTTTTTCCAGAACCGGAATTGCCAAATATTAAAATTCGATGCATTGTGGTGATTTAATTAAGGTGCAGCAGAGTGATTTCTCAATTTTCAAACAGCTAAAATTATTAATTCCAGGTTATTAGTCGAACGTGCAATGCAGCCACGAACTAATTGCCAACCCTGATCGTCCAGCAGTCCGATTGCAAATCCGGCGGCAGTTCTGCTGGAAACTCATCAGTGGCATCTATCATGATGCTAAAGTGTTGATTTGCGTTTTTTCCTAGCCTCTTGATTTCACGCAGCCATTTTGCAAGGTTCTTACCCATAAAATCAGGATTAGAGGTATCGAGAATTAACAGACGTACTCCGCTAGTAGCCATCCGTCGCAGCCGTTTCTCAATTTGTTTAGATGTAATTGATGAGGGTTTGATGCGGTAGGGGTCAGCAACATTGAAACTCATGACAGCTACACTGTATCGACCTTCTTTTATTGCATCACCATTATCAATACTGCCCATGAAAATGAAAACTTCGTGGTGAGGGGGGCAGGATTCCAAATCAACAACATTCAAAACGTTAGTGGCAATTTCTTTATTTAGGTATTGATGAGTTGTTGATTCATCCAGCCACAAAGTCTCAAGTCCATCTTTATTTGGGTAAGTGAACTCGCCAATGTCTGGGTGAAACTCTCCAACATTAATTAAGGCATACCCCAAGCCAAACTCGCGTTTCATCTGATGTATCTGCTTAAACGCCTTCGCCACAAAACTTGTATCAAGAAGCACTTGTGAGCAGAAGTCACTTAAAGCTTGCTGCAAAATTGAATTGGCATCCACAATAAACAGTGCTGTACTTTTAGTTGATGATACTAACTCACTCTAGTATGTCCGATTTTGGGGTAGACATAGCTCACAATACTGCTCGGTTAAGGAGAAATAGAGGGTAAAACAAGGAAGGTTTTGTTCGCGTGAAATTTCCGCGAATAAAATAAATAATTAGACTTACTTTTTCTCTTTGAGGCTATC
>NZ_JACJSI010000262.1 GCF_014698065.1 Nostoc flagelliforme FACHB-838 | reverse complement strand
CGCTCTAGTCAACCAACTCCATCCTTACTCCCCAAAGTTCCTACTACTGATTAAGTAATAAATGCTTCCTATACATTATGTGTCTTCCGAGATGATTTAGTCTTAATTTTCATCGATGAGCTTGTGTGTTTAGTCGCTGTAGCTTCTTCAATCATTATATTTTGCTCGATTTCAGCAATAAATTACCCCCATGAACGATTACGCCAATATCTGTTGGTTGGTTGGTTGGTTGGTTCGTAATTCGTAATTGAACAGTGTACAGCAGCGCACACCAAAATCTCTGATTGGTTTGTCTACAACACACTCTCTACTAGCGTCGGAATAATTCATCATTGAATCAGCTCGATGTTTTGAACATACTCCAACTTCCGTCAGACGTAAATTCCACATCATTTTATCTTTAACTAAATTCAAGTCAATGTTATACAAAGAATTAGAACACATCATAGATACTAAGATACAAAAAGCTATCCGAAAGCACGAGACCGTAGTTGCTTTCATTAGTAGTATTATTGGCTTAATTTTTATAGGAGGTTTGTTCCACGCTATACTGCTCAACCACACTCAAATTCATTCATTTTGCTTGAACTAATTACTGTTGCATTCAATGGGCTTTTATTATCAAGTGTTTTCTCATGGAGCTAGTTTTATGAAATTTGGTATTTCTACTCTTTTTTTGAGCGGATCTTCAGTAATGGTGATAGCTTTGACTCTTAGCTGACAAGTGAGTAAAAGTTGATCTGAACTAAACATAGAACGTGTAGCCTGACAATCTTATATTTCAAAGTAAAAAGGTAAGAATTCATAATTCAGAAGGCTTTGATAAACAAGCTTAATAATTTTTGGAACAGCCTTGTAGCCTTGTATTGAAGATTTTTAATCCCAAATCTAAAATCTAAAATTACTATGACAGGTCGCCGAGTATTGTTTTTGGGCATCTTTGTAAGCATCTTTCTCACCTATGCAATTTGGGTCGGTGGTAGCATTCCTGCAAGCATCACCAAATTTCCTGACCAAGGATTAAACTGGTACTACTGGAAGCTTCCCAACCCGACCTTTTGGAGTCGAGCGACGGCTTGGGGGATGTACTTTGTGCATCAGTTTAGCATCTGGGGGTGTATCTTGTGGGCGCAGCGATCGCAGTTGAAATACACATCAGCTTTGCACCCAATTAATTACCTCATGCTTGCCATTAATGGTGCATTCATCGCTTTACACTTCCTCCAGACTTATATTTGGTACGATGCTCTAGCTCAAGATACTTCCATTTGGGCTTCTCAAGGTGCAGTTGTACTCTTACTCGTCTTCGTACTAATTTTGGAAACGCCTCGACGCGGGTTGTTTTTTGGCAATTCTGTTCCATTTCATCAACAGTTTTTGCAAATTATCAAGCTGTACCACGGCTACTTTTTCTCTTTCGCCGCTATCTATACCTTTTGGTATCATCCAATGGAAGCGACTTGGGGGCATTTGATTGGTTTTCTTTATATGTTTTTGCTTCTGCTCCAATCGTCGTTGATCTTTAACCGCACCCATGTAAGCCGTTGGTGGACATTCACTTTGGAAATTACAGCGCTTTTACATAGTGTCGTTGTGTCGTGGATGCTAGGACAAACCAAGTGGCCAACATTTCTCTTTGGTTTTCTTGGCATTCTGGTGCTTACTCAGCTTCACGGACTACCTCTGGGTATCTGGACTAAACGTACTATCTACGGAGCCTTTCTAATGAGTGTACTGGCTGTTTATGGACTAACTGAACGCGGCTTGGGCAGAATTTATGAAGTAACCTATATTCCTCTAATTGAGTTTGGGCTGGTTGGGGCAATTTACTTAATTTTTCTGCTCATCTTATGGACGATTTCCTGTTTCCCTGTCAAGGTGTAATATGATGCCTGTCAAAATACTCATACCCTGAATTTTTGTCCAAAGGCAATAAAATACATCAGTAATTAGCCAATTACGCACATTATACCCCCACTTTGAGGCTACGGCACTCCACCCTTTTTGCCCTGCGGATTGCAACAGTGACAGTTCAAAGTACTCATCGCGCCCATGCCACACTAGTTCCATAGACGAGTGCAAAGCTCGAATCAAAATGGCGTTTGGAAGTAGCGATCGCACGCAATATGATTTCGTCAGCAGCAATCGGCTAGTGCAGATATTTAACTAAATGGAATTTTACACGGCGGCAATGCCTGAGCTATTGGTTCACTCACTTGCTCAGGCATTACCAGGGGAGCGATGGCTTGAGAACTGTGTAAAGTAAAGTTTTGTAAATTATTCAAGTTCTTGCGAAAAACTGGAGTTTTCGGGTGAAGACTTAGTGGGCTAATTATTGGCTATTTAGTAGCTAGTAACTTGATTTATGCTTAACTAAAGTTTGCTGCTGCTATTCATGGAGGCAAGCAATGTCAGGTTTGGGTTTTACTCATTGGAGTGCTTCAGTGGCTGTCGCTTTAGGTATCAGCTTTTGTACCATTGATTATGCAAGCGCTCAAATAACTCCAGATGGTACTTTACCAAATAACTCTAGCGTCACAAGAGAGGGTAACACCTTTAACATTACTGGAGGAACTCAAGCTGGTGGTAATTTGTTTCACAGCTTTGGTGAGTTTTCTGTGAATACTGGTGGCACTGCTTCTTTTAATAACGCTGTAGATATTCAAAATATCATTAGCCGAGTAACAGGTGGTTCAATCTCCAATATTGACGGGTTAATTCAAGCTAATGGTACAGCTAACCTGTTTTTGATCAATCCCAATGGAATTGTATTTGGTGAAAATGCCCAATTAAATGTTGGTGGTTCCTTTGTTGCGACTAGTGCGAATGCACTGCAATTTGGAAATCAAGGATTTTTTAGCGCTACGGATAAAAATATCCCTTCACCGTTGTTGACTATTAATCCTTCAGCATTGCTGTTTAATCAGATTAATCAAAACGCAGCGATTCAAAATAATTCAGTTGCATTTGCAGGAACAGATCCAGCAGGTTTTAACGCATTTGGTTTACGAGTACCAAATGGTAAAAGTTTACTGCTAGTGGGTGGTAATGTCAGCATGGATGGGGGACAATTAAATGCTTATGGCGGGCGTGTTGAGTTAGGAGGGTTGGCAGAACTTGGTACTGTAGCGCTGGGTGTAGATGGTGATAATCTCAGCTTGATATTTCCTGATAATGTTGCGCGAACTTCGGTATTCCTTACTAATCAAGCTGCGATATACGTAGAAGGTGCTGGTGGCGGTAATATTGCAGTCAATGCCAGAAATCTAGAAATATTGGGAGGAAGTTTTTTAAGTGGTGGTATTGGGAGAAATTTGGGGACACCTGAAACTGTTGCCGGAGATATTATGCTGAATGTTACTAGGGAAATCCAAGTTGGTGGTAGGAGCGGAATTGCTAATATTGTGCGTTTGGGGTCACTTGGCAATGGGGGTAACATTACTATTGATTCTGGTTCTTTCTCATTACGCGATGGCGCTCAACTTGTAGCCTCAACATATGGGCAAGGGAATGCGGCAAATGTAACAGTCCGTGCCAAAAATGCTGTTTCTCTTGCAGACGCTTATATCTTCAGCACGGTGGAATCAGGAGGTGTAGGTAAAGGAGGCAATATTGATATCAATGCTGCAACATTATCACTAATTGATGGCGCTCAACTGGCAACCGCTACTCGTGATGCATTTGATAATACCCAGCTAGGAGGACGGGGGAATGCGGGAAATGTCAATGTGAGAGTAACAGGTGCTGTTGAGATTGCTGGAAGAAACAGTGGGATTTTTAGCAGTGTGGGCACAGAAACAGTTGGTAATGGGGGTAACATTACCATTGATTCTGGTTCATTCTCGTTACAAAATAGCGCTGAAATTGCTGCCTTAACTTATGGGCAAGGGAATGCAGGGAATGTGACAGTGAGCGCAAAAGATGCTGTTTTTCTTGCAGATGCTAGCATCTTGAGCACGGTGCAATCAGGGGGTGTCGGTAACGGAGGTAATATCAACATCACTGCTGTAAAATTATCACTAATTGATGGTGCTCAACTGCTAACTATTACTCGTGGTGCATCTGCTAGCCAGCCGGCAGGACGAGGAGATGCGGGGGATGTCGATATTAAAGTTAGTGGTGCTGTTAATATTGCTGGGCAAAAAAATGGTTTTATCAGCGCGATTGCCAGCAGGGTAGAAACGGGGACAGTTGGCAATGGGGGTAACATTACTATCGATTCTGGTTCCTTCTCGTTACAAAATGGCGCTCGACTTTCTGCCTCAACTTATGGAAAAGGAAACGCGGGAAATGTGACAGTGAGCGTAAAAGATGCTGTTGACCTTGCAGATGGTAGCATCTTTAGCACGGTGGAATCAGGGGGTGTCGGTAACGGAGGTAATATCAACATCAATGCTGCAACGCTATCACTCACTGATAGCGCTCAACTACAAACTATTATTCGTCGTGCATTATTTGTTAATCAACTAGCAGGAAGAGGGGATGCGGGAAATGTCAATATTCAAGTTAGTGGCGCTGTTAATATTGCTGGGCAGAAAAACGGTTTTTTGAGTTTCATTAACAGCAGCGTTGAAACGGGGACAGTTGGCAATGGGGGTAACATTATTATCGATTCTGGTTCCTTCTCGTTACAAAATGGCGCTCGACTTTCTGCCTCAACTTCCGGAAAAGGAAACGCGGGAAATGTGACAGTGAGTGCAAAAGATGTTGTTGACCTTGCAGATGCTGATATTTTTAGCATGGTGGAATCAGAGGGTGTCGGTAAAGGTGGCAATATTGACATCAATGCTGCAACATTATTACTCACTGATGGCGCTCAACTTTCTGCCTCAACTTTTGGACAAGGGAATGCGGGGAATGTGACAGTGAGTGCAAAAGATGCTGTTGACCTTGCAGATGCTGATATTTTCAGCACGGTGGAAGCAGGAGGTGTCGGTAAAGGTGGCAATATTGGCATCAATGCTAAAACCCTATCACTAATTGATGGCGCTCAACTGCTAACCCTTATTCGCCAAGCATCTACTACCCAGCCAGCAGGACGAGGGGATGCGGGGAATGTTAATGTTAATGTTACTGGCGCTGTTGACATTACTGGGGAGAAAAATGGTTTTCCTAGTGGGATTTCCAGCCGGGTGGAAACTGGGACAATTGGCAGTGGGGGTAACATTACCATCAATTCTGGTTTATTCTCATTACTTGATGGTGCTCTACTGACTGCCGAAACCCTTGGGCTAGGTAATGCAGGCACAATCAAAGTTAATGCTGCTACTCAAGTCAATATTTCTGGTAAAAGTTCAAATAACAGTGGCTTGTTTGTTAACTCCCAAAGTCGAACGGGTACTGCTGGAGATATTATCGTCACCTCACCTAGAATTACTCTAGACAACAGTGGCACACTCAACGCCGAATCTGCATCGGGTAACGGTGGCGATATCAACTTAGAAGCTGATTTACTCCTTCTGCGTCGTGGCGCTCAAATCTCTACCACCGCAGGTACGGCAGAAGCTGGTGGTGATGGTGGTAATATCAGTATTAACGCACCGTCGGGCTTTATCATTGCCGTGCCTAATGAAAATAGTGACATCGCTGCCAATGCTTTTACAGGTGCGGGTGGCAGAGTAAATATCAAAGCGAACGGCATTTATGGTATTAAGTTTCGTGAAAGTCCAACTCCCTTGAGTGACATCACTGCTAGTTCACAATTTGGTACACAAGCGACTGTAGAACTCAACACACTTGGTATCGACCCCAACAGTGGCTTAGTTGAGTTACCCAGAATCGGTGTCGAAACTGAAGTAGCTCAAGTCTGCGATAGTCCAGGTTATGCTCAAAGCAGCTTTATTATCACAGGACGCGGCGGTTTACCTCCCAATCCTACTAAGGATATTTTAGCCGCCAATACAGTAGAAGTAGGTTGGATATCGCCCAAGCCTAGCAGTAATGCCAACTCTGGGAGACGCTACGCGAACAACGGGCTACGCCTACGCAGCAATCCACCTGTTACCAGTAGGGCAGTAACAACAACGTCAGAACGTATTGTAGAAGCAAGTGGATGGGCACTAAACGAAAAAGGAGAGGTAGTACTTACAGCGAATGTACCTGCTGAAGGTCGTGATTCCTGGCAGAAAGATGTACCTTGCAGCGTTTCTCAGGCGGCTCATCAATAAATACGAAATGCACGTCAAAATTGCTTAAATGCTGAACAATGCAAGAATATGTCTTGTAATAATTGTGTATATTAAAGCCAATTGCCTACTAGAACATAAGGTGCCCAGAAATAAGGGCTTTTTTGTTTAACAAATACAGTTAATTGAGCGCGTTGGAGTGCTTGGGCTTTACTGATCCCAGTATTTAAGTTTCGATAAAATTCACTCATGAGTTTAGCAGCCCATTGGTCGTCTACTGACCATAAACTTGCTAGGGTACAGAGTGGTGTCAATCATTGCTCTCAACGTTGTAAGAGAATGCCACGCTTAAAAAATATATTTTTGCCTCTTCTCAAGAAATGGTGGCCTTTCCGCCTTTAAAGCGAAACTCAAAATGGCTTGTATTTTTTACGTATTCGTGTATTGCATAAACTTATACTTAATTTTGGTTAAATATGAAGTTTTGTAATAACTTTAAAATCCCGCGAAAATTCTAAGTTTTGGAATGATGTCATTACAGAGGCAAAAGAAGGTAAGAGCCTGTCAAGAAACAACTTTCACAATTTGCAACCTAAAGAGCTTACTGAGAAAGCATTTCTAAGTAAAAAGAAGGAAGGTTGTTTCGTGACAAGCTCTAAGTGAAAACTGAAGCTATTAACAAAATCGATTGAGTTAGGTAAAAGTTATGGCAAATATCATTGGAACCAACGGTAATGATACGCTAGTAGGCAGCGAGTTAGCGGACACGATTAACGGTCTTGCAGGTAACGATAACATCACAGGGAACGAGGGCGATGATCTTTTATATGGTACTTTAAGTACTTTTTTATACGGAGAGATTTTCAATGGTCCTGTCAGTGGCAATGATATTATTTTTGGGGATGAAGGTAATGATGTTGTTGTTGGTGGAGATGGCAATGATATTCTAGATGGTGACTCCTTTCTCCCGGTATTGGGATCTGCACGAGACTATGTTGGGGGCGGAAGAGGCAATGATACGATTTATGGGGGTGAAGACAGTGACGCCCTTTTTGGTGATGATGGTGATGACATCCTTTTAGGTGAGGATGGTAGTGACATTCTTAGTGGTAACTTTGGTAATGACACCCTCATTGGTGGCTTGGGTGCTGATGAATTTTTCTTCTTCAGCAGCCGCGTAGTTGATGGTATTGACATTATTACAGACTTTAATTTTGTTGAAGGTGACAAAATCCGAGTTCAACTATCTTCGTTTGGCGCTTCCTCCATTAGCGACTTCACCTACGACACCACAAATGGTTACTTGTTTTTTAAAACAACTCAATTCGCCATTATTGAAAACAATCCTTTAGGGTTCTCAATCCCTCTAGATATTGTGTTTAGTCCCTGAAATAGATTATAGTGCTTGCAAAAATTTGCCTATATTCTCTGACGGGGCAACAACCGCCCCCGAAACCCATAGCTTTCAAGAAACACATTCGTCGCTATGATGAGCATTTCCAGCCAGAGGCTGGAAACGAGATTTGAAAGGAGTTTTACCTTAAGTTGACACCAATGAGCATTGCTGTGCCCTATTGTGTATTGCCTAGAACGGCAAAACTAACTGGAGAGGTGGGACTAAAGGCTTAATTACGTATGCGTATTAGAAAATATCAAACGAGTATACTATGCTTCAACCTACCTCTAGCAAGTTTTACCGCTTTAGTGTATTGCTTCCATTCGAGAACCGCTATATACCAGGGTCAGTAAAGCGATCGCTGACGTCCAAAGGCGATAAAAAAGTATCGGCTCAAAATTTCGGGGTAGAGATTTATTCAGGTAGCCACGACCAACCAAATGGGTTAGAAGAAGACTTCTCTCGAATAATGTTACCCAAACAGGGAATATCACCGAGTTGCAAAATCCGGTCATGCATATACTCAAAAAAGCTAATACCTAACTTACGAGTAGTGGCAACCAGGGACATGAAAATATCCCATGCTTTGGTACCAAGTTCTGTTTGGGTGGCATAACTAATCTTGCGTCGCTGTACCATAGTTCTAGCAGCCAACT
>NZ_JACJSI010000261.1 GCF_014698065.1 Nostoc flagelliforme FACHB-838 | reverse complement strand
CAACCAACTCCTTCTTTACTTCCACAAGTTCCTGCCGAGTAAAGTTGCTGCTCAATTATGCTGCTTAAAACCCACGAATTTATACAGTTTGATTTCCCAAATTGAATTAGTCTGCTGTCTGCTTCTTTTGAACTCTAACTCTTTGATGTCAATGGGTTTTACTTTCTTGTAATTTGCGATCGCCCCGTGGTCGATTACCAATACGTAGATATTTCTCATCAAAGCTTTCAATATTTCAAGGTCTCTGAGTCGCTATTGCTAGCTTTGTACCTGGAACTTTCCGTACTTTATCCATGACAGCTACTGCCAAACCCATATTCGCTTTCTCATCAGCATTAATCACTACTAATACATCTTGATTCTTCCCAACTAAAGTACGTAGTTGTTCCGTTAAAGCATTAAAAGCAGTTGGTTTACGGTTTAAGCTTACGTCTCCTTGTGAGTTAATCGTGATTATAATTTTCTCTACGCTTTTTGATTGCTGTGCAGTGTTAGCTTTAGGTAGATTTACTGGTAGAGCTTCGGAATTAGATAAAAACAGACTTGAGAGAATAAAAAATGTCAAAAGAGTGAAAACTATATCGATCATTGGCACAATGTTAATTTGTGCTGGGATATTAGGTTCTTTGGGTAATCTCATAAGTTTTTTCTGGTAATTGAACACGACGAAGATAGATTAGTTCTAAGTGCCCGCCATACTCCTCAATACGTTCTATTTCACGCTGGTATAACCCTCTAAAAATACTGGCAAATGTGAGTGTCGTGATCCCAACTAACAATCCGAATGAGGTAGCTATTAAATCTTCACTAATACCTGCTGTCAAACCAGCCTTATTGGTAGCAGCAAGATTACCAATATTTAGGGATGCAAACGTCTTAATCAAACCAAATATTGTTCCCTGAAGACCAAGTAAAGGTGCAAGTCCCACGATTGTGTCAAAAATATGATTAAAACGCTTAAGTAACGAAATCTCAACTTTGGCTTCAGTTTCCAATGCCAAACGAAACTCTTCTGAAGTCGGGTTCTCTAGTTCTAAAGTAAAAAGAAAAATACGGGCTATGGGTAAATCAATGTTTTTTCGTAGTTTTTCTATAGCACCAACTACATTATTTAATTGGTATAAATTCAAAACATTTCGTGCTACACGCTCTTGACGCTTATAAATTTTTACCCAAAAGATTGTCCGCTCGGTTGCTAAACCTACTGCCAAAATCGAAGATATAAGCAGAGGCCACATAACAACGCCGCCAGCTTCAAACAATTCACTTATTGCACTTAGTCCCATTTAGTCCCTCTAAATCCATCAAATAACTAAAAACCAATTATCAAGAAATCATGCACACTTGAGATAATTTATCAATTATTTCTTTCAAAATATATACTCTAATTCAAGTACAAAGTCAATTCTTTTTTTAAAATTACTTTTCAAGACATAATTATTAACTATTGCCAAATATATTTTGGCTGGTAAAAGCTTCTCTCTAACCATCTTTTAGAAACTCAGTAGACAGTAGCTCTAAGCCTTTAAGGCAGTATTTACAGGGGTTTTAAGGCAACTTTTTGCAAAATTTAGTATTGATTAATACGTTATTTTGCAAAATCACTTAGTATGTTATTTTTTGATGGCTGCTGAATTTTGTTATTGATATCGAGAACTTATCGGTCGATGAGTTACTAATTCTTAAAGTTTACCAAGGGCAAAATCGAGAATTAATTCTGTTAAACGGGCAACCTGGCAGGCCAAATAATTTTTGTAATTTTCCTCCAGCGCGGCATTTCTAACACCCGTGCCACATCTAAATAATCTTTAGGAACACTCGCAACTCCTAAGGCTGTGTTAATAATTGCTGACTTTTCCCGTTAAGTCTCTTTTGCAAGCTGCCAACCTTCACAGAGGTCATGCAATTTTAACCAACCGCGCCACAGAACTTGGATGCCAATGGGTGTTTTGCTTCGGTGTTCTAGGTAGCCGCCAAGACGAGCAACAGCTTCTACAGCCCAACTAATTGTTAACACCTTGGGCCGTTTAGGAGATTTAGCTTTTAAAATTTTCAGTTCTAGAGGATTCAGAATTCCAATGGCGGGGGCTGAAGGCTGGGTACGGTGTAAATAGGTTAATTGCAAAAGTTCTACCGCAATCACACTCAAGAATCCAATTAGGGTTTTCATCCCCTCAGCAGCAAGCCGATATTTTTCTACCTGACATCCCGACTTGAAAATTTTATGATACTCCTCAACTCGCCACCGATAAGAGTACCAGCGTAAAATTGTCGAAGCCATCTCGATATCTGCAACAACTTCTGTAGTTAGCAACATCCACTCGACAGGAGTTTCACCTTCTGGACAATCAACTTCCGTGGCATAAACAGCATAGACAGGTAGAGATTTACGGTTATCAAAACGATAGGGGGTACGAAGATTCACAGGACAGAATCGTACAGCCAGCTTTACTTTACGGGCAGAACGCTTACCTGTTTGGGGCAACTCAATTTCTTGTGAAAGACTAATAGGTTGTGCTTCTAATTTCGACCAGAGACGCTCGCTGTTCAGTTTCTAAACTGCGGTTATGAGCCGCACGTACCAAAACTCCCGTGTGCTGAAGTTGACGAACTTGGTCGAAAACTTCTGTAATATCACCTTCCCGGTCAAAAACATGAATCACACGAGTGGACTTACTTACACGGTTTTCTACAGTAGTAAGTGCCTCTACCCATCGGTAAGATTCAATAGCTCAAAGGGGCGCTTCCGGGCTTCTTTACGAGCTTGTGCAAGTCGAATTTTCTTCTGTGCCGGGGTTTCATCTTTGGGTGGTTTCTGTTTTGCTTCTCGATTCCAAAGTTTTTGCCACAACAGACCAAGGGACTGGCCTTTGTCCGGTTTCATGATCCGCTTTGACTCCTTCACCCGAAACTGAATTTTCAACTAACAACGAAGCGGAATTACTTTGTTCTACTTGCCCCTGTGTTTGATTAGCGATCGCTGAACTTGAAGATAATTCATTTACGGCAACGGGCGCGGCGGAACAAGTACTTTCATGACAGCCTTTCGCCTCAATACCACAATCCTGTTTTTCAGCTAACAACGAAGCAGATTGACTCGGTGCAGCTTCCACAAGCGCCAGCGTCGTGCAGTCCGTTGCCACAGGCAAGCCTTTCTCAAACTCTTCCACACTTTCAAAAGTCTGAGGCGAAGCGCCCCCCAAGGGCGCACTCGCCGTCTCCTCCTCACGCGAATTTTCTGTAAGCGTGTCAGAGAAACAGCTAACGAACTCTTTTGAAGAGTTCGTTAGCTGTTCCTGAGTAGTTCGTGAGGGTTCACAGAATCCTTGCTCTGACTGGCTTTGACCTAAAATAGATGCTTGATTTAAAGCACGTATTTCTTCACAGCCAGCATCTATCTCTGAAATCTCAGCATTTGGCTCTCGTTTTTCAGCATCTGGTTTTGGTGACGCAGAGTTAGCTTTCTCCCAGAACTCCTTTATCCGGCTACCATGCAAATTCTTCACCATCCAGCTAGCCGTTTCCCTACCATCCTCTATGGACTTATCTGGCTTGAAGATGAACAACCCGCTTTCGGAAAGAATTTTCTTCGCAGAGATAAAAGTACTGTACCCCAAAGCAGAAGTTAGCGGCATCCACCGAGAACCGTAGGGGTCAGCCGTCCAGCACTCCTGCCACAATTGCGTCACTGAGGGCTTTTGTTGCGATGCCCACAGCAAATCTTCTATGGGAATAATCACATGAAGCCGCTTATACCGTGATTGTGCTTTAGCAGCAGCCTTTTTGAGCTTGGGACGAGTAATAGTTGCAGTCATTTCACAATCTCCTATTATTTTGACGCACGGAAATTTCCCTACAGAGATCGCAGGGTTTAGTTCGATATTTGTTTGTCTAAAAAGTTACCGATACATTGAAAGCCTATTCAGGTTGCCAGAATCGCAACTCATCTCGGAAATACCTGTCAGTCTTTTTTGATTGCACTTTCCAGTGATCCCAGGCCACCACTACTTCCTCACCCAAATCCTCTACAACTTCGCCCCTTTCAACATACAAAGTACGGTAGGGGTCAGCATGAGCAACAATAGAGCCGATGCCAATGGTGTCTGGTTGAGAGGATGCGTTCTGGAGTGCAGTAATTAAATCAGTCTCTTGGGTGGTCAATTCTGCCCAGTAATCTTGTTTAATCACCTCGTACTCTTGGGCAACATTCCAAAACTCTTGCAAAGTACACCCAGGCTTTAACAGTACCCCCCGAATGTCACTAACCGCTTGGGGCAACATTTCCAATTGCTCGGCACGGTAAGCGATCGCAGTTGGTGTCGGCTCACTTCCCAAGATTATCGCAGCAGCTTCGAGCGCTTGGGTATTGTTCATGGCACTAGCAAGGTTTTTCAAAGCCATACCCATTAAACGTAAGCATTCCTGGGCGTTTTCTTTCGGCGGTTCTGCTGCAAGCGATCGCAAATCAATGGTTTTCTCTAACGCCTGTTTCACCTGCTTGTTCAACGCTTTAGTTGCTTGCTGGGTTATGGTATTTCCCCACTGTTGAACCGGATGCTGTTGTACAGCGTTTTCTAATTCCTGAATGCGCTGCTGAAGTTGTTGATTCTCAGTCTCCAGCTTTTTTAACCCCTCCATCTCATCCAGCCGTTTCTGTAACTGAATATTCTGTTCTTTCTGCTGCTTGTACAAGTTTTGCAGAGATTGGATTTGTTCTTGTACTTGTTCTTCTGCTCTGGCTGTGGCTTCTGACTGTAGCCCAATCCTCAATTCCTGCTGTAAACGCTCTAACTCTTGCTGATGTTGCTCTTTGATTTGGGCGATCGCTTCAGAGTATTGTGGTGGATAACTTGGCTCTGTGGGGAATGGGACACTGTGGGCATCTAAATCAGCATTGTTGATTAACAATCTCTCGCCATCAGCAAAAGTGACAATCTGTTGCCAGCGATTCGGTGCGTCTGCCTCAATGGTTCCTTCTTCCCCATACCTTGGGTGTGACTGTTGTGAAACTGTGACAATAGCTTTTTGAGGAACCACTGGTTCTTGAATTTTGGGAACCAATGGTTCCTGAATAGATTGCCTTTTGCGTGGAAGTTGAGGAACCACTTTTTGGGCAGCAGCCGCAAAGTCTGAAACACTTGGGTCAGGATTATCTTTCAGAGCCAGGGATATAGCAGCTTTTAGTTTCTCTGGTTCCCTGACTAAACGAAGTAACGGACGAGCCTGACGCTCATTTTTGATGTGTCCGCCCAACTCGCCAACTGCGTCTATGACCTTTTTGGCTCCTAGCAGTTGGTTGATTCGTCGGTATCCACCCCAGGCGTATAATTCACGCTGGCAGTATTCTTCAAAGTTTTTATATCCAGCTTGCAGGTAAAGTTGTTGTTCCCTCATCTGGAGGATTTCATCTACCGCTTGCCACTCGAACCGGTCTATGGCGGTAAAGGTTTCCTGGATGCTGGTGTTGACAACACTGTAATCGAGTGCTGTTGTTTCTTCTTTTTCTAGTGTCAGCATTTTTCTTGCCCACTATGGTAAACGCTTGAAAGTTGGGTGTTGCAGTTTAACCAAAGTGAACAAGAGCAGCTGATTTGGAGGGTTTTTCCAAAAATGTGTCAGCATTATAGTTAGCTCACTTTGTCGTTAACGGATTGAGCAGGCGATCGCGTTGCTTGGCGGCGGGCGATCGCTTTATGCTGCAAGCCCGTGTGTATTAGAGTTATGAGTTTTAGAGCTTGCACGTTTTTCAGAAGAGAGTAACCCAATTTGTTTTGGACTATCGTCCTTAGTACCTGCCTCATCATCAGGAACAAAAACAATTAAGTCTCCTGGCTTGCATCCAAGAGCAATGCAAAGTCCATTAAGCCTTTCTGCTGTCAAGCGAGGCATTTCATCTGTTTTTCTAAGCCGAGAGACGGAATTTTCATCAATTCCTAGAAATGTTGCCAAGTCTTTATTCTTGATGCGTTGCCTTGCCATCACTTCATTTAACTTCCAAACAATCATTTGCTTATTCATACAACACCTCCATTAGTTTAATCCTCGTCTTGCTTGGATAAATCGACTACTAACCAGTATAGATGGCAGACAAGGATTTATATGTATATAAAATATACTAATACAAACTTCAAGTTTATAAATATAGTTTTTATTGACATAATTCTACGTCTCATATATATTTATAGATACAAGACATGGAAACTTCAGCCGCATTCACCCAATTCCTGAAGGTGGTTTGCACTTACCGAACCTTGAAAAAAACTGAACAGAACAATACCCCCAGGTAACAGAAGTAGTGGATACTCAAAGCTGCTAAAGGTAGATAAGGGTTGCGAGAGTTCTTAATAAAAAATTACCAGTAGGACGACGGACGGCAGATGAAGCGTTTGAAGTCATACACGTCGCCTGATACGTTGTATTTCCTGTTTCGGTAATACTCAAGTGCCACTGGCTTTAAGCCACAAATATATGGCTGCGCCAAATCTTTTTGAGAGCGTTGTGCTAAACCACAACGTTGTTTGCATACATAACAAAGGCGACCGCCCACCCTAGGAAAGTTTGCGATCGCCTTTTACCCTTTTATCAAGGAACTCTATTATGCCTTATACAACACATACACAGCAAGCAATTCCTAGTTCTTCTCGTGATGAAGAAGCGCTGGCCCAAGCAGAACTGTACAGCCACCTCGAATCCCAAGCCGAAGCTGTAGCACCAACCCAAGACCCCCTCAACAGCAGAGATCGCCGCATCATTGGTGAGATTATCGAAGTCCAACCCGAAACAGTGCGTACAATCTGGATAGAAGGCGGAATCACGGTCTGGGTGCAGTTCGTGGAAGGCGGACGGCTACCCTTCGACCGCAACTGGTTCGCTACAAGAGTTGCAGAGGTGAAAGCGACTCTGCCAGAAACACCAAGGGAACGCAACGAACGTTTAAGCGATGAATTAGAAAAAGCCTGCACTGTTTTTGGTCTATATTACGGTGAGATTGATTGGTTATCATTCAGCACCAAACTATACCAAGACGGGCGTTTTGTCGGCTTCGTTGGGTGCAATGAAGAAGGGTGGTACGCCAGACCAAGACAGTACGGAGTCAATCGCGTGGCTGCTAGTGCCGAACAAGTGATTGCATCGTTGGGAGTCAGAGCGACAGTAGCGGCTTAGTCCTGGAAGTGAGAAAGGCGATTGCACACCAAAAGAATTGCAATCGCCAGTGGGTCTAGTCAAGAAGAATAAACACAATCATGGCACAAAGTACAGCAGATAACCCCACACTTTCAGATTCCGGTTTCGATAGCCATCAACTGAAAATTATGCGCCCTCCAGCAAATCCAAACGCACAGGTGTAAGAAACCCCTGAAGTGAAAAAGGCGATTGCAGTCCCAGGGAAAAGCAATCGCCTGGATAACAAATTTAAACAATCGAAATCATCATGGCATATTGCAATATGATTAGCCCATTTTCTCTTCAAGCAGCCCAGTTGGACGAGCCAACAGAGAAAATTCTCCTACCTCCAACCGACTCCAATGCAGAGGTTATGGAAATCACTGGATACAAACTCGTGTATGTGAACGGAGCTTGCCCCAGAAATTATCGAGTATACAAGGCTCACTCAATGATTGGGGTGATATTTCAACACATCACCCACTGGTCTAACGGAGTGGATTCTCTTCGATACGCCGAGCCGATTGATGCAGCCGTTGGGTTGGATGAATTTATGAAGGTGGCAAGAGTATCAACAACGGCTACAGAGCGACCACCCACAGAAGAAGAGTTGCTCGATAAAGAATTTGACGCGCTGACGAGTGACGAATGGGAACGGTTAAAGAGATACGTGCCACAAGCGAAACATTTAGTTGCAGCGTAAGGAAAGGGGTGGGCGTTACTGCCCACTTCCTTAAGAAGAGTGTTTTACTTACTTCACAAATATAACAATGTTACCCATAGAAATACTACAAGAATTCAACTCGTGCTACCTGAAGATTCAGGCAATTGCCCAAAACGAAAACGTAATCGACCACGGGGCGATCGCAAATTACAAGAAAGTAAAACCCATTGACATCAAAGAGTTAGAGTTCAAAAGAAGCAGACAGCAGACTAATTCAATTTGGGAAATCAAACTGTATAAATTCGTGGGTTTTAAGCAGCATAATTGAGCAGCAACTTTACTCGGCAGGAACTTGTGGAAGTAAAGAAGGAGTTGGTTG
>NZ_JACJSI010000260.1 GCF_014698065.1 Nostoc flagelliforme FACHB-838 | reverse complement strand
CGACAAATAATGAAATAAAGCAACTGTTAGATATGGAATTAATTTGCGCTGTAGCTTACCAGACTAGTGACCAAGTTAGCAGCGTAGATGAATGGATTGCAGCTGTGATTGCTGATAAAGGTCGTCTGCAAAATAAAGACGGTTTGCACAATAACACTATCGATAATCGCACTAGAGCTTGGATATCTTTACCCCTTGAGGGGTTCATTGGCAACTTAGTTAATCAACGTAATCAGCTAAAGTTAGTCAAGAAATCTAACGCGACTGAACAAGAAAAGCTGCAAGCTGATGCAAAACAGAATGCACTTAAGTTATTTGTCAACACAACTTATGGTGTATTGGCATCACCTTACTTTGCAGTTGGTAATACAGTTTTAGCCAACAACATTACTGCTCGTGCCAGGGTGGGCGCTTGGATGCTAAACAAGAGTTTGCATACACGTCAGTCAATAACAGACGGCGGTATGTATTCTCTAACTGAAGTACCTGTACTGCGTGACAAGGCATATCTACCTGGATTAGCTCTACTTAGCGATAACAAACTTTGGCTTGACACGAAGAATTACACGCGAATTCTACAGCCACTGGCTGGTGTTGATTGGGAGAAAGTTTTTCAAGAAAATGGTGATGAATTAAAACAGCTTGACCAACTTGCAAAAACTCATATCAAAACTTTTTGGCTACGATACGGACTTGAGTTACCCTTTGCTATTGAACATAAGCTGGAGAATACTTTTACCATTGCAGCTTATATTAACAAGGCACACTACTGTTTTGTTCGACTTTCACAGGACAATAGTCTATCTAATAATCTTCTCTATCGCATACGTGGCGCTCGTGATTACAGTGATGATATTCTTCGCAAACATCCTACTTATCAGTTGCTCTGCAACATGGCTTATGGCTGCGATGAATTTCCACAAGAGCTTACTTATGACCATCAATCACTGCTGAAGATTAACAAATGGCTTGAGATTCAAACAAGCAATGGTTATCAAGAACTAAAGGAGATAAAACCAGGCGACGAATTAATAGAGTCGCGCACCGCCCGTTACAACAATACCCACTTCTTCTGTGACAGTGTGAATGAATTTAAGAAACGTTCTGAGCGAAAGACCCATGTTGCTGGTCAGCCAATAGAGTTTTTCGAGCGCTATAGAACTGGTGGTATTAGCAGAGTACATACACAAATGGTGTTAGATTCACTACAATCATTCGCAAATCAAAATGACTGAAAGAAATTTGAGTTTAACCCCAGCGTCCCCCCCCAGTTTTGAAAAAAGGGGGGGACGCTGGGGGGGTAAAATCCCTCAACCATACTGGTTTCAGCGATCGCAATCCTAAGCGGGGTTAGGATTAGACCCCACGTTTTTGCCGAAAACCCAAGATACGTATACTGAAAGAATGTAAGTTGTAGTGTTTATTGTTGCAGAATCCCGATTGAGAAAGTTTAGTTTTCATCTTTGGGTGGTTTCGGTTTCTTCTCGAAAATCTGGATACCAGCGTCAAGGACTTCAAAAGCATTCTTCAGACGAGGGCCTAGCTTGCCAGAGATAGAGCCAGCCCATTCGGGAAATTGAGCAGTTGTAGCTTCAGCCTTGCGCCAAGTTTTAGCTTTGATGAAAGCAATGAAGTTAACGCCATTGTTGTCAGTGAGGGTGATTTCCATTTTGTTGTTAGGAGCGGGTTTTGCAGTAGGAAGGGCGCCGCTAAATTTAATGATGACTTCGCTGCGAACATCTCTAGAGATGAGTTGCTGTAGGCCTTGGTTAGACATAGAAACAGATGAAGTGATTAAGAAAGTCAGATTCTATAAATCTAAGCAGAGTAATGGGGCAAAAGTAATAAGTAGGAGTAAATATAGTCGTGTAGCCTAGAAGGACTAAGGTAGAAGATTCTCTCACAGTTCCTCGTGATGCCCCCTGGTTATGGTTTGCCCTATCCTGTCGCGTGGGTAAGGCAAGCAATACACCGTAACGCGCTGCGCGCTCCTTTTGCTCCGCAAAAGCGGCGTGTTTGCTTGTTGGGGGTGTCCCCCAAACCCCCTTTTCACAGGTCTTTTCAAGGGGAAAATGAACTTACAAGAAGTTCCGGGTTATCCGCCTACCTGCTTGGCGCAGAGCGCCTAACGCAGCTACAGCGAATAACCCGGTTAAAAAATAAATAGCTGAGTGCCTAACTAGTTATGCAAGCAGACCCCGGTACCAATCACAGTAATCAACTAGCTGACACATTAAATAATCGGTCAGTAGTTGAGTCAACCTTGGTTGACGCGTTACCACAATTAACAGAAAGACTTACTCAATATCGGCATCAGATAGAAAGAGAGAAAATCACATTAAACTACCTAGAATCGGCGATTAATTATTTGGCTCAACCACTTTCGTCACAAACAACTGTAGACGCAATTGCTGAAAATAAAATTCCAACTATAACCAAAGATAACCAAAAATAAAAGATAATATTTCAACCTATATATATAAGTATTACAGCGCCGACTTGCAAAAATTATTAGTTAATGACCGAGATTAAAAATCCTATATTGGCGCTCAAAGATGATAACCCATGTGAGGAGGTTGAATAAATTATCAAAGTCAGCCCAGCCAAATGGACACAATATGACGCTAAAGCATTAGTACTAATCGCTAACAATTAACTGGCAACAAAGCCTGTCAGAACCAGAATATTCCTCGATGAAAAGCTGCGTCAAGAATAGAAATTCTTAGCCAAAGCTGTACCTATTGCTGTTGAACTCATCAATTAGCAATGAAGAGAAAGTGGTGAGAATAGCCTTAGATTTAAACGTGCAACTCTGGAGATACACTCTGGATAACTGGTATTTACCCATGATGAACGAGGTGAAATTTTCGAGTGGCAGTTAACCGAAACCAGTTAGGTGAGCTTGAGTATTCACCAATTTATGTGGGGGAAGTAGACTTAGAAGACCTGAGCTTTTGGCAAGAAGCAGAGCGCGTATTGCAACAAATAAGATAAGTTACAGGCAACCGACAGTTGCCTGTAAAATAGAAGACTATTCGCAGTTACATATTATTCATCCTAAAGCTGTTTAACTACCGTAGTAACACTGAAATGTCTTTTCTAGTAAAAATTTCTTGCTTTAAGATGTCAACTTAACTGAAGTTTATTTTCCTAGATTAGGGCGACTCTAATTTTGAGGATGATATGACTATAAATTAATATAGTGTTGATTTAGGAATGAAAATGTCTAAAAGCAGATGGTGCCCACCATCTGCTTATTAAGACTCCTAATTGTGATCACCAAGTAGGAGGTTTTTCTATTATGTCAAAACGTTGTACTGAGTTTTCTCCAGAAGAAGACAGAGAGCTTTTAGAACAAATACCGCAAAGTAAATCTATATTTCTCAATGGTTTACGGGTACTTGTGGTAGATGACAATGACGATTGCCTGTGTCTTGTAACGTTTGTTTTGTCAGAGTACCAAGCGGAAATCAAGGCGGTAATCTCAGTGGATGAGGCCATTGAAGCGATAGAAAAGTGGAAACCTGATATTCTAATTAGCGACATTGGTATGCCAGGCAAAGACGGTTATTGGCTAATACGCACCATTAGAAATTTTGAAGCTTTAGGACGGCGGTTTCTTCCTGCCGTTGCTCTGACAAGTTATGCGTATCCAGAAGACCGTACTAAAGCATTCGATGCCGGATTTCAAGAAGTTATTTGTAAGCCTTTTGAACCTGAGGAGCTAGTTGCAGTTGTGGCAAAGCTTACAGGACGAACTATATAAGGATAAGTGTAGCTCATAGGCTTACAGCTTAAGAAACGGTTTTATGTAGAAGTCGATTTTCTCAGAGCCCCAAAAGTGCAATGCAGACTGAAAGTTTTCTATAAAGAGTTTGTCATCTAAAGTAAGTTCAGACGGTTTCAATTTTTTAAGTAGTATGTATCGTTTAACAGCTTCTTGCTGTAAATAAGCTCTATCAGCTTTAGGCTGCCATTTATCATAGTTTTTAACCATAATTAACTGGAGGTTTTTGGGTGCTGTCTGATGGTCTGTCACGTATGCCCATTTACTTTATAGGGTTCAGTTTACTTCTGTCTAGACTGTCCGTCTGTCCGATTTTGGGTAATTTTGATCGTATTTGCATCAAGACAGATAGACAGACAGTAAAAATATCTATAGCATCGTCTTGCAAGATTCTCGAAATGTCAACTTAAGAGTTGGGAGGTAGCACGACTAGCTGTTGAACAAGTGTGATCGCCTTATAAAGTCCACTAACTTTCTCAATCCTGAGAATGGTCAGTGGTGACATAAAAAATTTATGCAATAAGTGTTCGTTCGGCTTGACAAAATCTTCAATCAATAGCAAGGTTATCTTTTGAGGGTTTCTGGATTTCGACCTTGCTGAAGCGGTTTATTTTCATAGGGTCTAGCCTACATTGTGTTTCTACTCTTTGATCATCTAGCCGCATCAAACCTTAATCTGGCGTGAAGATGTCGTAAACAGAACGCACCTATCCTCAGCTATTGCAAAATACTTTCATCTATCCTGCCTTACGGTTACTTGAAGCCGCTGGTGGGATTTTGGTTTGAAAGCTGGTATTTAGGAAAAATGTTTTCCTAGAGGGTACGGGCTAGAATTTCACTCTCAAATTTTTCTCGTCACTGTCACAAGAGCGTGGTTGGTTGGCGTTTCGTGTTTCACGTTTCACGCAACTGGAATGGCGTTTCACAGTGTGAAATGAGTCTGAAACATTAATGAAACCGTTGAAACTGTTTCACGAAAAGTTTCTCCGGTATTGGGGCTGTGATTTAGTATCGTTTCTAGTATCTAGTTTTAATCTCGCTGCAACTCCTTAATAAAAGCGTCAATTGCTTTCCCGGCTGTTGATTGCTTCCCCACTTTGAGCTTTTTGAGCGTGCGAACCGCAGTTTGACTCAGCAGTTCGCGATCGCGCACGCTCTCAGGCTCAACTGAGTTTGCAGTTATCTGTAGTTCAAGCCTTAATCGCTGGTTTTCACTCTCTAGTTCTCTAAGTTGTTTAGTCTGCCTTTTAATAACCGTTTCATCCCTCAAGATATCCTTTTCACGCTCAACGTCAGCCAGTTGTTGCTCTAGCTCTCGCTTTTGTTTTAAAGCTTGTTTGAGTCGAATCTCTAAACCGCCGACTTGGTTTTGTAAGTCGTCGATGACTTGATTATTCTGTGGCCCGGTAGTGCTGATGTCCGACTCTGCTACCGGGCTTTCCATTTTCCCCGCAGTTCCTCCAGTTGCGATCGCACTTCTGTTAATGCAGCTTCTACAACTTCTAGCCTTCTGTCTACAATTGTAGACGAATTTGTATACACCCCTAGATGCTCCATAATTACTCGCTGTGCTGTCTGATTTAGAGTTTCATCCTCTAATTGCAATGCGGATAGCGCTTGCACAGCTGCATCGGGCAAGCGAAACGAAAATGCTTTACTAGGCATACTCCAGACATCCGTAAACAGTTGTCACAACATTATCTCTTACTCGCAGACATTTGTATACAGTTGTTGACAGTGAGAAGAATAACTGGTATTCTGATTGTCTGTAGATTGTATACAGATGAATACAGGTAACAGCGTTTAAGTCGTCGTGTCGCATCGCTTCTCTGTCAGCGGTCTGTGGTGTCTGCAAGTGTCTGTGGCGGTGTCTAGTGTCTGGTCGTGTCTGTCTGGTGTCCGTTCTGGTGTCTGCCGTGAATTTGCCGTAAATGCTTGTTGTGCCGTGATTGTGCCGTAGCTTACGGCGCAAGCGGTGTCTAGAAAGCCGTGATTGCCGTAGACAGAATTTCACTGTCTGGTGTCTGGTGTCTGGCTGTGTCTGTCTGTTTACACATAGTCTAAGAATGTAGACAGCAATTTAACGGTTGTGCCAAATACGGCTGACCATGCCAAAAGATGGCTGGCCTAGACTCAAAAACTGGCGTATAATGCCTTTAATCGAATATTGCGCCACAAATTGGAGATTCCAGCCTCCAAAATGTGACGACTTCCCCTCCCGTAAAGCTAACGATTACGAAAGGAGCATAGACAATCATGTCAGAAATTCAGAATAGAGTACAGCTGATGACCATTCCCGCGCCGATATTTCAAATCGGTGAGATGGTTGAATGGACACTTGATGGTGAGACTAAACAGTACACCATGAGAGGTTCAGTGGTTGGACGCATCTATACAGAAAGCTTTTACAACGATGTATCGGTTTGGGAATATGCAGTTGAAATAATCCCGTCACTGATAGTTCCTCGCGGAAACTGGAAGATTGGATTTGACACGGTTGAGGAATTTGAACTGCAAAAATATGTTGTTCAGCCCCTCCAGGTGACAGGGGAGGATGATTCGGAACCAACCGAAAATGTTTTGAGTGCCTGTGCAGCATAAAGTTTAGAGGTTCTTTAGGGGTTCATTGAATATGAATCCCTACTTTCCTTTAATTGTCAGGTCTATACAAATGTATACATTGTGTATACAGGATAAAAGTCAGTGGTGAAATCATCAGGTGGTATGCAACCTGATAACTTAATTAGTTATCAAGCTGAAATTCAACTAGTGAATAAAACAATAACCGCTCGTGCTGGACACACAAACGGTTACGAAAACCAAAGTTTATAAGGTTTCACAATGTATGGTTATTCTATCAAAATTAGACCGCATCTGTCTAACAATTGCAACAGATGCCGAATGGCACTCGCCAGACAAAACCTGGCTTGCAACCGCATTCTCATGTACTTCAGGCCACAGATTCCTATTCGTAACGGAGTCAGTAAGCTCAAACTGCAAAGCCGCGCTTATAGCCTGTTGCCTTGACAGAAACATAGAGTTGATATTCCTGACAATGAGCTACGAAACCGATTTGCTCTCAATAGTTCTAGAGCGTGTTAATTCAAAGCACAAGAATATCAGATTGCTAATGTTCTACTCCCCAAAAGACCTTGAGTATTCAATGGGCTGGGAGAAGATACGAAAGCTGTATCTGTCAGGTGCTGTACAGCAAAAGCGAAACATTAGCACTCCCCAACCAATTACATTGCAAGTCGGCGATAGAAGTTATAGCTTAAGCATTAAGGACATGAAAGGTTGGTCTGGTACGGGCGGCTTGCAATCACTAGCGAAATCAGTAGGCTTTGAAATGACGGCGAAATCAGAGATGGATGATTACAAAAGTCGAATGCGAGATGGACTAGAAGCTATGCCCGCCATCTTTGCAGCCTACGCGATGGGTGATGTCGATGATTTGCACGAAATCTACAAAGCTTTTGTTGAACTTGTTCGCTGGGTACAAGCTGACATTATAGGTATTCCAGTTGAGGATTGCTTTACTGAAGATAATATCCCCATGACCACAGGTTCACTAGTGGCAGCTACCTTGTTGAAGTGGCTGCACACCCAAGGAACTAACAAAGAGCTAATGCAGTTTGCAATGAGAAAGCTTGGCTTGCTCGACACATCTGCATCAAACTATGACTACAGCTTGAAAGCTTATCTGCACGCAACAAGCACCTATCGCACACTTGAAAGTTTAGAGATAGCACTTTTATCAGGACAAGACAAGCTTTTAGAGCAATTCTACAAAGCCAAATACAAATATTTAGCCATCAGCCAAGCTAGCGTTAACTACTTCGCTGGAGTTACCTGTGACAGCGCGGCCTTTTCCGCCATCGTTCAAGGCGGTCGCTGCAATAACGAAAGACCTAGCGAATATGTTTGCCGCATAGGTGCTGACATTGACTTGCAAAGTTGTTATGGTTCGGCACTTAGAGCATTTGTTTATCCTTTGGGGCTGCCAACCGTCTGGAGTTACCGCCCTAACCAGAAACGCCCTACACTGCGAAAATGGCTTGCGAAGTACGAAGATAATTTAGTTGATAACTTATGGACTGCCACAGTAAGCGGTGATTTAACCTTTGCCCAAGACCTGATTTACAGCAAGTTAGTTACACAATACCAGATTAATCATGCAGCACTTGGCGATTGGGATAAAAATTATAACGATGACCACCGCGACGATGATATTGCTCACATTGCTGGTGAACTTGCACTGATTCGTAAGCAGATTCGCAACGGTATTATCACCACTGATATTCTGAAAACTCTCAAATCAGTTGCGACAAATAATGAAATAAAGCAACTGTTAGATATGGAATTAATTTGCGCTGTAGCTTACCAGACTAGTGACCAAGTTAGCAGCGTAGATGAATGGATTGCAGCTGTGATTGCT
>NZ_JACJSI010000026.1 GCF_014698065.1 Nostoc flagelliforme FACHB-838 | reverse complement strand
TAGTTTCTAGCCAACGATTCGCACCATAGCTCTCATAACGCTGTCATACTTAAGTATTTTTTCTAATGACAGGATACCGTTATGTGGGCTTTCTTACTTCTCAGACATCCTCTGATATCTTTTTTGAACTTATTGGTAATCCTCCAGAATCAGCTAGCTTTTATCAATTTTCATCAGTTGAAATCAAACAAACAGCCTTCAGAATAGATGGTGTGTTTCTGCCTACACAAGGAAGCGAGAATCCGATTTACTTTGTAGAAGTACAATTTCAAGCTGATGGGGAAATTTATTCACGGCTAATTGCAGAAATATGTTTATACCTCCGTCAAAATCAACCATCAAATGACTGGGGTGCTGTGGTTTTATATCCAAACAGGAATGTAGATATAGGCAATATCAAACATTACCGTGAGTTTTTCACAAGTGGGCGCGTCAGGCGCATTTATTTGGATGAATTAGGTGAAGGTGCATCGCTTCCAATTGGCATTGCAACTGCTAAATTAGTAATTGCAACCGACGATATAGCAATTGTCCAAGCAAGGGAGTTGATAGACAGAACTAAGTCAGAGATAAACTCACTAGCAAAACAGTAGCAATTATTACAATTTATCGAGACTATTTTGGCTTATAAGTTTCCCACAATGAGTAGGGAGGAGATGGAGGAAATGTTTGGATTAAGCGAGTTAAAGCAAACCAGATTTTATCAGGAAGCCTTTCAGGAAGGTGTTGAACAGGGTAAGGTTCAAGGCATCGAACAAGGCATTGAACAAGGTAAGGTTCAAGGCATTGAGCAAGGCAAACTCAGAGCAGTACCAGCAATGTTGGCAGCCGGGTTGACTGTAGAACAAGTAGCACAGGCGCTAGATTTGAGTGTCGAACAAGTCAGACAAGCCGCGCAGTAGGATTCTTCTGATCAAGGAGTAGAGGAATTGGTGGACTACAACATAGGAACTATGAGTTTCAAAGATACAAAAATTTATCAAGAAGCATTTGAATAAGGGCGTTTGGAAGGTTTACGGCAATCAGTACCTCGTCTATTAAATTTAGCGTTAACTATTGAGCAAGTTGCGGAGGGATTAGGTTTAACTATAAACCAAGTTCAAAATGCGAAACTCTATCATGATGGCATCCAAATAGGGGAGCGTAGAGCCAAATTAAAATTAATACCCACCTTGTTGAAATTTGGGGTGACTGTGGAACAAGTGGCAGAGGCATTTGATTTCAGTGTCGAAGAAGTTAGACAAGTAACACAAAGCCAGCCTTGAGATATATGTGGTAAATTTTATCCGTGGCTCAAGCCAAATTTGGTTTGCAGCTTTCAGACTTTCTCACGACGAATTTATAGTTAATTTTTGTTAATATTAGAGGCGGTGTTAGTACTTCGTCCTCAACCACCCACTCCCTACCTGAGAGAAACTTAATGCTGCGACTAGAACATATAAGTAAAATTTATCCCACAGGCGAAGTTCTCAAAGATATCAACTGGGAAGTTAAACCAGGCGATCGCATTGGCTTAGTCGGTGTCAACGGTGCTGGAAAATCCACCCAGTTAAAGATCATTTCTGGGGAAATGGAACCCACCTCTGGCGTAATTATCCGTCCTAATAGCTTACATATAGCCTACCTCAACCAAGAGTTTGAAGTAGACCCCACCCGCACCGTTAGAGAAGAATTTTGGACTGTCTTCAAAGAAGCCAACGAAGTACAGTTATCTCTGGCGCATGTGCCACAAGAGATGGAAACAGCTAGCCCAGAGGAACTGGATCGACTGATCGACAAGTTGGATCGGTTGCAGCGCAAATTTGAAGCATTGGATGGCTACAACTTAGATGCACGCATTGGGAAAATTTTACCAGAGATGGGGTTTGTGCTAGAAGATGGCGATCGCCTCGTCAGTGCCTTCAGTGGTGGTTGGCAAATGCGGATGAGTTTAGGTAAAATTCTCCTGCAAAAACCCGACTTGTTGCTGCTGGATGAACCGACTAACCACCTAGATTTAGAAACCATTGAGTGGCTGGAAAATTACCTCAGAGGGCTAGTTACGCCGATGGTAATAGTCTCCCATGACCGGGAGTTCCTTGACCGCCTCTGCACCCAAATTGTGGAAACTGAACGTGGCGTTTCCAGTACCTACCTTGGTAACTACTCGGCATATTTGGAACAAAAAGCCGAAAGCCAATCAGCACAACTTAGCGCCTACGAACGCCAGCAAAAAGAATTAGAGAAACAGCAAACCTTTGTTGATAGATTTCGCGCCAGTGCTACCCGCAGTACCCAGGCAAAAAGCCGAGAAAAGCAACTCGACAAAATTGAGCGTATTGAAGCACCTATCGCTGGGGTAAGAACTCTACACTTCCGTTTTCCCCCTGCACCACGCAGTGGACGCGAAGTAGTAGAAATTAAAGATTTAACTCATCTTTATGGTGATAAAATTCTATTTTTAGCAGCAAATCTGCTAATTGAAAGAGGCGATCGCATTGCTTTTCTTGGCCCCAATGGTGCTGGAAAATCTACCCTTCTGCGCGTGATTATGGGTATGGAACAACCCACAGAAGGTAGCGTTCAATTAGGGGATCACAACGTTATTCCCGGTTACTTTGAGCAAAATCAAGCTGAAGCTTTGGACTTGAAGAAAACTGTCATGGAAACTATCCATGATGAAGTTCCAGACTGGGATAACCAAGAAGTCCGCACGCTTTTGGGACGCTTCTTATTCACTGGTGATACTGTATTTAAAGCAGTTGGGGCATTAAGTGGAGGAGAAAAAGCTCGTTTGGCTTTGGCAAAAATGCTCTTACGTCCCGCGAACTTATTAATTTTAGATGAGCCAACAAACCACCTAGATATTCCAGCTAAAGAAATGCTGGAAGAAGCGCTCAAAAATTATGATGGGACAGCAATTGTAGTTTCCCATGATCGCTACTTTATTTCTCAAGTAGCTAACAAAATCGTCGAAATTCGTGATGGTGAATTCCGCGTTTACTTAGGAGACTATCATTACTATCTCCAGAAAATTGCTGAAGAAAAAGAACAAGCAAAGTTAGCTGCGATCGCTGCTGAAAAAGCTGCTAAAAAAGCTGCAAAAGCTTCCAGTAAAAAGAAATAAGAGATTGAATACCGACTTAGTAGTAGTGCTAAAATGCTACTACTAAGTAATTACTTGTTATTAGCAATAACCGACGTTACATAAAAATTGCTAAAGTTTAAAAAATCATTCAAAAAACTGCAAGTCTTTCATAAAATAAATTAATAAGCAAAAATTCACTTGCGGCGTGGTTTAGCAGTGGTATCATTCGGATATTACAAAAAGTAAAGGGCAATTTTACTATGACCAAAGCACCTGTTGCTCCTGTGGTGCTAGTCATTTTAGACGGATGGGGCTACTGCGAGGAAAAGCGAGGAAACGCTATTAATGCTGCTAAAACTCCCATTGTGGACAGTTTATGGACAGCTTACCCGCATACCCTCATCCGCACATCAGGAAAAGCCGTAGGGTTGCCAGAAGGTCAAATGGGCAACTCGGAAGTAGGTCATTTGAACATTGGTGCTGGGCGAGTTGTACCGCAAGAACTGGTACGCATCTCTGATGCGGTCGAAGACGGTTCTATTGCCTTAAACCCAGCACTCGTTAAAATCTGCCAGGAAGTTCGCTCTCGGAATAGCAAGCTGCATCTAGTCGGGCTTTGTTCTGAGGGAGGGGTACATTCTCATATCACCCATCTATTCGGACTACTTGACTTAGCTAAGAACCAGCGAATCCCAGAAGTTTGTATTCACGCCATTACCGATGGTCGTGACACCGCCCCAACTGACGGTGCAAGAGCAATTACAATGCTGCAAAATTATATAGACCGCACAGGAATTGGGCGCATAGTCACCCTTAGCGGTCGCTACTACGCGATGGATCGCGATCACCGTTGGGATCGGGTCAAACGCGCCTATGACGTGATGACTCAAGATGGTTCAGGTGATAATCGCAACGCTGTAGAAATCTTGCAAGCATCTTACGCCGAAGGGGTAAAAGATGAATTTGTCAACCCAATCCGAATTGCACCCGGCGCAATAGAACCAGGGGATGGGGTAATATTTTTCAACTTCCGCCCCGATCGCTCTAGACAACTGACTCAAGCTTTGGTCAGTCCCACGTTTAACGGTTTTGAAAGACAGCAAATCACACCACTGTCTTTTGTCACGTTTACGCAGTATGATTCAGACTTACCCGTGGCTGTAGCCTTTGAACCGCAGAATCTCAGTAATATTCTGGGAGAAGTAATAGCCAATCATAGTCTGAATCAGTTCCGCACCGCCGAAACAGAAAAATACGCCCACGTCACCTATTTTTTTAATGGGGGTCTGGAGGAAGCTTTTGCTGGAGAAGATCGGGAACTGGTAAGCAGCCCAATGGTAGCTACTTACGATCATGCCCCAGCGATGTCAGCAGCAGCAGTTACAGATGTTGCGATCGCAGCGATTCAAAAGGGTATATATTCCCTAGTTGTGATTAACTATGCCAACCCAGACATGGTAGGGCATACTGGTCAAATTGAAGCTACCATTACAGCAATCGAAACAGTTGATCGCTGTTTGGGACGCTTGTTAGAGAGCGTTATCAAAGCCGGTGGTACAACAATTATTACTGCTGACCACGGCAACGCTGAGTATATGCTAGATGAAGGGGGTAATCCCTGGACAGCTCATACTACTAACCCAGTCCCCTTAATTTTGGTAGAAGGCGAGAAAGTCAAAATACCTGGATATGGTACAAATGTCGAACTGCGAAGCGATGGCAAGCTATCCGACATCGCCCCCACGATTCTAGAGATTTTACAGCTGCCTCAGCCACCAGAAATGACCGGGCGATCGCTTCTGAAAACAGCAGAATATGAGCTGCAACGCACTCGCACCCCCGTGCAAGTAGGGCTGTAAAAGAGTTAGGAGTTAATAGTGAGGAGTTAATAGTCAAAAGTGATGAATTAAAACTTTCCTAACTCCTAACTCCCAATTCTTAACTCCTAACTCCTAACTTCCAACCCTGACTCATCTTTTTTGAAACTTTTTATAAATGAGATTCCTACCATGACAGTTACTAATATCGTGCAAGGCATTTGGGCGTTTTCCGCCACAGGTTTGATTATCTTAGTTTTACTGCATAGCCCTAAAGGTGATGGCATTGGAGCCATTGGCGGACAAGCCCAGCTATTTAGCAGCACCAAAAGTGCAGAAAATACCTTAAATCGAATTACTTGGGGATTGACAGTAATCTTTTTAGGCTTAACAGTGCTTTTAAGTGCCGGTTGGTTGCCTAAATAAGGATAGGTTAATGGGGAAAATAGCCCAACACCCAATACTTAAGAGCCTAATAAATTTAATTTCACGGCGGTTAATTACAGCCCTTGTCTTTTTTCTTGGCACAGGGCTGTTAATCTTTTTTACTAATCTCCAGTCAAGTGACGGGTTTACAATAATACCAAAATATGGATATTCAAACTTAATAATCTCTCTATCTCCATCATCTCCTTCAAAACCTCATCCCTTACCGCCTACACTCGCAAAGTGGCAAGATACTACCAACAGTGGTAACTACTTTTCCCAAGTCACAAAAACCCAAGTTGGTTATTTAATCTGGTCACAATTTCCTGTTCGAGTTTATGTAGAACCACCAAAAGACATCAGCGAAAAACAAGCTCAAGCATGGGTTAACGCTGTCTTGCAGGGTGTACAAGAATGGAGTAATTATTTGCCTTTGACAATAGTCGAACAGCCAGAAATTGCTGATATTACGATTGTGCGAAAAGCGCCACCTCTACAAATTTACCCTGGTAGTAATATACCCCGGGCGCAATCGGCACAAACTACTTACGAGTTATATACCAGCAATAAAGTTTTATCCCACCGCTTCACCATCTTGCTAAGTCCCAGTCAAACAGGTAAATATCTCATTGCAGCTACCCGCCACGAATTCGGTCATGCACTGGGAATTTGGGGTCATAGTCCGCTACAAACTGATGCCCTATACTTTTCCCAAGTTCGTAACCCGTTGCCTATTTCTCCCAGAGATGTAAATACTTTAAAGCGGGTTTATGAACAGCCAACCAGTTTAGGATGGTAAATAATTAAGTATGAATAGTTAAGTTTGAAAATATAATAAATAAATCTGTATAAATCTGTTTTTAATTGAGATAAAGGTGCACATTGCGTATACAGCAGATTGCTACTTGGTGGAGTACAAATTATAGTAAGCATGAACACCTTTTCGCCTTAACCATGTACTTCATTTACCCAAAAAATGATGTATTGTATTGTGTAAATAATCTTTATAAAATTGTAATAATATAAAAATTAAAGACTAAAGCAAGGAGAAAATAATTCAATGGCAGCAATCGAATCTCGTGACTATACGTTAGAAGAACTATTTCAGGATTTTTATGTAGTTAAAGCCTATCAACGTGAATATGTTTGGGAACAAAAGCAAGTTTTAGAACTTCTTAAAGATGTTCATGACCCATTTTTAGATAACAAGTTAGGTTCAGACTGGGAGTGTTTTATAGGAAGTATTATTGTCTGCAAATCTGAAGAATTATATGAACTCATAGACGGTCAACAAAGAATGACAACTGCATATCTAATTCTATGTGCAGTAAGAGATTTTATCCAAGAATTAAACTCTAATGAACCTCAAAAAAAACTTAAAGAATTTCTCACTTCATATTTTGTAGAACAAAACGGTAATGAAAGATTTAAAGAAAGAATAGAACTTCAGTATGATGAAGAAAGCCGAAATGTTTTAGAAAAAATTGCTAAACAACAAAATTTTGAAGAAATTTCTGATAATAGTTCTGTACAGCGCATCAAAAATACTTATCAAGTTGCCTTGAAATTTCTAAAAGATGAATTTGCTGAAGATGAAGCTCCTATTCAGCAAGTTAAACTATTCTATGCACGTTTTATTAAAAATGTGAGGGTAGTTCGTGTAGAAACAAAGAGTATGTCTCATGCACTTAAAGTTTTTGCAACTATCAATAACCGTGGCGTTGGTCTTGATGCCGTAGACTTACTCAAAAACCTGATGTTTATCCAAATCAAAGATAAAGACTTTGAAAAACTTAAAAGTAAATGGAAGGAAATGTTGAAAATCCCATATAAATCTAATGAAAATCCTATTAGATTTCTTCGTTACTTTATTATTTCAAAATATGATTCAGAACGTATAAGAGAAGATAAAATCTATGAATGGTTCGATAAAAATAAAGATAAATGTGGATATGATCAGAAGCCATTTGAATTTATTGATTCACTTTTAAGATCGGCAAAAGCATTTGCAAATTTTAAAGAAGGGAATGATACCTTTGGTAAATCTAATCGTTATTTAGTAAATATCTCTTATCTTTCTACTAATCAACACTTTGTACTACTTTTAGCGGCTCAACATCTTTCTAAGGAAATGTTCACAGAACTTTGTAAGCATATTGAGAATTTTTTATTTATCTATATTATTACACAAGCTAGATCAAGTAAACTTGAAGTTTTATTTGTGGAATGGGCATCTAAGCTTAGACAAATTAGTGACAAACAGTCACTAGATAAATTCATAAATGAAGAAATTCAGACTGAGAAGCAAAAGCTATCTGAAAAATTTATACTTGCTTTTCGTCAACTTGATGAAGATTCAGTACGAAAAAAAATAATGCAATATATATTAGCTAAACTTACACAACATATTGATGAGTTAGCCTATGGAGAAATAGAAGCTCATACTTCTTTAAAAAACTACATAAATAAAAATGTCGAAATTGAACACATATTGCCTCAAAGCTATGAGGCTGTGAAATCTTCATTTGATAAACCAGAGTTAATATATCAGTATGTTAAATATCTTGGAAATCTTGCCTTAATTGAGAAATCTATTAATACTTCAATAAAAAATAAACCCTTTGAATTCAAGAAAAATGCTTACCAAAAATCTAAATTTTTAATTACTAAGTCAATAGTAGAGCGAGTCAATATTGGTATAAATACAGCAATCGACCGTGCAGTAAGAGATTTGAGTGTATTTAATGAATGGAATTCGGAGTCAATAAAGTGTCGGCAAGAAATGCTAGCTCAATTGGCCAAGATAGTTTGGGATGTTGTCTAAGGTAGAGCATCAATTTTTTTAATATGAAGAGGCAGCAAAATTATAGCTTGCTAACCTCTAAATTATATTGGAGATAAGCTAATAGCCATTCATTTTTCCAGACTGATTCGCTTCTACTAAGGGCTTCAGCCCTAGTTTTATGCAACTTAAATGCTCATTAGCTTAATTCAAAATTCAACAAAACAATAACCTAACTCATTACTCTTTCTAACTACCCTTTATTTATTCCTACGCTCTACGACTTAGCGGTAGAGGTCGTTGTGCTAAAACTTCTTTATAAAGTTCTTCGAGCAGAGTAATATTTTTACTAAGGGTATAGCGGTCTAATACACGCTGTCTGGCTTTTTGCCCCAGTAAGGTTGTTAACTCTGGATGGTCTTGTAACACTGGCAAGAGGGTTCTTAATTGCGATCGCGCTGTTTTAGTACTAATAACTATACCTGCGCCCTTTTCCAAAACTTCTCCATCTGCACCCACGTCTGTTGCTAAACAAGCCAACCCACATGACATTCCTTCTAACAGAGATAGGGACAAACCCTCTACCAATGAAGGCAAAATAAATACATCTGCGCCCCGCAAAATTTCGATCCGTCGGTCTTCATCAGCGATAAATCCCAACCAAATAATGCCGTATTCTGAACCATAAAATTGCTCTAAAGAAGACTTTAAAGGGCCATCGCCAACAATTAGCAACTTAGTACCTGGCCCCATTGCCGACTGCTTCCAAGCCCGGAGGAGGGCTTCGACATTTTTCTCTGGCGCTATTCGACCCTGATAGACAAACAAACGTTCGGCTTTAAATTCTGTTTTGACTTGAGAAAATCCTGGAGAATACTTGACGGTATCAACACCGTTGGGAATTACAGCAATATTCTCTTCCCTCACGCCCATCCCTGCTAATAATTCTCGCTGAATTTGGGAAAATACAATCACGCGATCATAGTTAACTAAAAAAGGTGCGTAGAGCTGATAAGCCAAAAGTTGTGTTCCCGATACCAGCTTTGCCCCCTTTCCAGCAAACGGCGTGTGAAAAGTGGCAACTAGGGGCAACTTCAGCTCCTCACAGATTTCCGGTAGAAAAAAGTCTAGAGGAGATAACGTCAAGGAAGCATGGACTACATCTGGCTTGATTTCTCGCAACGAATCAGTTAAAACTTTGGTCGCTTTAAAAGTGGGAATTGTATAAACCTGGGACTTGTAAATGAAAGGTAGGGAAACCTCTCGAAGATTTGGCCAGTTGTCAGGTTCAGACTCTTCTTGGGCGAAGTGAAGAAAGCTAACTTGATGTTCCTTGTCTAGCAAGGCATTTGTAATTTCTCGACTGTAGGTGACATTGCCGCAAAAGGGTGATTTTTTTCCAATCCAGGCTATACGCATTCTTTATTTAGCTGTAAGAAAAGCGGGTTTGATCTATTACTTGTGTGTCCTTCGTGATTTTTATTTTATCTAGCTATACTTGCTGGTTTTTTTACTTATTACAGATTCCCAACATAATTTAGTTTAAAAAGCCTATTTTAAGCTGATTAAACCAGTGGGTTTATGGCTTTATTTATTCTACTTATAAGTTGTTTATTTCTCATATTTAAACAACTTATTCTGACTAATGTCAGATTGATATCCCACAAGTATGTGATAAATTTTCACTGACCACAGTTTACCATGAACAGAAAAGCTTTAAGTAAATATTAATTACTTAAAAGTAATAAATAATAGCTCTTGTTAGCTGATAATTACTTCTGTGAGTTATACCAGGATAATATACCTCCTGAAACGACGATCGCAGCTAATCCCAAAAAAACTGCCTGCAATCCTACAAAGGTTTCTGCTACACCTGCTAATGCCAAAGGTAAAGAGAGAGCAATATTAATTACATTGTTTTGTAAACCAAAGACTTTACCACGCATTTCTGGAGGTGTTTCTGTTTGGATCGCTGTTTGCATAGGAATACCCACTAGTGCCCCAAATATACCTAATAGCATCACCAGTAACAGAATTAGCCACAGTTGGGTTGTAAATATTGATAGACCAATCAGGGATGCTGTCATGCCCACACAACCACACAGACTTAGTTTGGTATAGGAGAAGCGTTGACCAAATTGACCGAGAATTGTTGCTCCCGCAGCAATGCCAACACCGCCGGCTGCTAGTAAAAAGCCGAACTGTGAGGCTTTCATGTTGGGAATTATTTCTGCCATGCGAACGGCTAAAACAGTTAATGCTGCAAAGACAGAAAACAAGATAATCAGCTGAAGTAAAGCATTGCGGACGCGATGATTTGCTTTGAGGTAGGCAAAACCATCCCGCAAATCAGAGAATACGTGAGGGAATTCTGTATCGGGATCATGGTGTTTTTCGTTAGTTGCCAACAGGAATAAAATTAGTCCTGCGATCGCATAACTACCACCGACTAAAAATTCTTTGCCCAAACTACCACTACCACCAATTTGCAGCCAAAGTCCATCTGCGATCGCTAACAATGGTTCCCCGACAGCAAACCCAACAATCACCGATGCCATCATCGTTGTCGTATAAAGCGAATTTGCCGAGAGCAAATCCTGTTCTTCTACCATTAACGGAATTGCCGCCTGTTCTGCTGGTGCAAAAAACTGCGTCAGCGTCGAAACTAAAAAAGTCACACCCAGAATGATCAAAAAGCCAACTGGCAGTACTCCTATGGGTTTCCAGTCATGAGTCAACCACATCAGAAAGGGAATTGACAAAACTAAGATGCCGCGCCAAATATTCGTTGCCACCAGCACAGCCTTTTTCGACCAGCGATCAACAAATACACCAGCCACGGAACCAAACAATACAGCTGGAATCGTAAAAGCCATCATCAAGGCTGATACCCAACCACTAATACTTTGATTACTAGCCTGAAACTGAGTATTAATCAAAGCAATCATCAGCACCAAATATACTTTATCTGCTAGTTGGGAAAAAACTTGACCGCCCCAAAGAGCCAAAAAATTAGGGTTTTTTAATACAGGTAAAAACCCCTGCTGTTTGATATTTCCTGAAACAGCTTCTCCACCAGAACCAGATCCATTTAATGTTGGTGATTCTTTTTCTGGGATAGTAGCTGCTGGCAAATGCCCGTTGCTATTTTCTTGGGCAGTAGTTAATTTGTCCTCAGATTGTTTTTCTGATTGATTTAGAATATCAGTTTTTGGGATCTGGTCTGTACAATTTTGATTGTTTTTAGAAACGTCTTTTGGGGACATTTCTTGGCCATTTAGTTGACTAGGTGTACACTGTGAAACAGCACTCAAGTGATTCCTGACTGTAGGATCTGATACCCTATTCTGTTTTTTAGCGAGGCTTGGTGACAAAGGTAGGATTTTTTTATCCAAATCAGACGGTTGCATCATGGTTAGCAGCAAAATAAGAGTCGATCAAGGTAGCAGAGCGAATAGGGCGACCTAATTGATACTGAGCATACTGGCGCAAAATCTGTTCAACAGATAACCAGTCATGATCTCTAGCACCATCAATTTGCATTATCTCTGGTTGTGACAGATGTTGAAGCAAAGCCAGTTCCATAGCACTCGGACGACTAGAAATCACAGGTATTTCTTGCCTATGCACAACAACTGTTTGGGAGCCAGGTTTTGCAGGTGATAGGATAATAGGGTGATTGGGTAATGGAGAAAAAGATGAATTTCTTTGTATCTCCCTCTCCCTCTCCCCCTTTCTTCGCAAACGTTCCCAAGCTTCTAAAGAAACCGTTCCACCCGCAGGGATACTAAATCCTACCTGCCAGTTTGGATCTGTAAAGTTTGGCTTGAGGAGGTTTCCAGATAGGCAGCAGACTTGCACTTGTGGCGTTACTCCTGCTAACGCTAAAAGGTGAAACACCCCATGAGCCAGATGGGCCAAAACCCCAGATGGATTTGCACTAGATAACGCCTCCAACCGATGGAGATGTTCATTGAACAACTCATAAAGTTCTTCTTGGGGTTGTTCGCTCAAAGCTTGACACAAGACTATTTCTGCTAAATACTGACTGGCAGCCAATTTTCCCAAATCTTTAGCTAAACCAGGGTAAGTTTTTAACGTCTGTGCTTGAGTAATTTTATCAAGTGATCGCCCTTTGGCAATCAATAATTCATTGACAACAAACATCCCACTCCTACCGCCCAGACTGGAGTTGTGTTTACGTGCCCCTGAAGCCACTGCTCGAATCAGACCGAATTCCCGTGTCAAAATCGTCACTATTTTATCCGATTCTCCTAGCGCCTGGGTTTTAAGATTAATACCAGTTGCTTTGTAGGTTCTACTCATTAGTCATTAGTCACTAGCCATTAGTAGTTATTAGTCATTAATCATTAGTCAAGGGTCATTAGCTTCGGATAAATGACAAATGACAAAGGACAAAGGACGAATGACTATTCACTCTTTCCCACGTTATCGCGCTGGCGGAGCAAATTCATACCGCGAGATGTGCCTAATCTAGTAGCACCCGCTACGATTAAGTCTAGAGCTTGATTGATAGTATGGATACCACCTGAAGCTTTAATTCCCACTCTGTCTTTTGCAAGTTCCTTTAAAAGTCGTACATCTGTGACTGTGGCACCACCATTCCAGCCTGTACTGGTTTTTAAGAATGTCGCTCCTGCCTCCATAGAGATTTCAGCAGCTATTTTTTTCTCCGCATCCGTCAACAGGTTGATTTCCAAAATTACCTTGACTGTTTGCCCAGTCTCTTCACAAATTTCGGCAATCTCTCGGTGGACTTCTTCTGTTTTGCCAGCTTTTAACCAGCCCAAGTTCATCATCACATCTAACTCAGTGGCCCCACTATCCGCCGCCTCTTGAGCTTCATATAGTTTCACTGCTGAAGTCGTTGCACCAGAAGGAAAACCAATCACCGTACAGACTTTGGGGTCTTTACCGTGGAGGAGTTCTACTGCTTGCTTAACATTAGCGGGGAACAGACAAACCGCCGCAAAATTGAATCTATATGCTTCTTCACACCATTGCTCAACCTGCTCTGGAGTAGCCGTTGGGGTTAACAGGGAGTGATCGATAAATGGCGCAATATCAATGTCTGGATAGTCTGCTGCCATCGTGTCTTCTGCCAGTTATTGATTATTAAACTTTATAAAAAATTAAAACATTTCTTATATATATATTAAACCACATTTATTACGAGTTTATCCTGAAAAGAAGCTGCTCAATTGTCTTGAATATCGGCTTTACAGATGTCTTGCTACTACTGTAGGTATTTAAGTTAACCTTAAGTAGTACTAACCCTAGAAATATCAACAGTGTTTTTCACACTAGTTGTTAAGAAGTTAAGAATAGTTTTAGCTAACGCTTTGGATGCCAAATATGGGACACCGTTACCAATAGTTTTAAACATATTTGTAAGTGACATATTCTCTGGAAGTTCAAAATTTGCAGGCAAAGATTGGATAGCCAAAGCTTCTG
Organism: Nostoc flagelliforme FACHB-838; assembly: GCF_014698065.1. GTDB lineage: Bacteria > Cyanobacteriota > Cyanobacteriia > Cyanobacteriales > Nostocaceae > Nostoc > Nostoc flagelliforme_B. The sequence continues at coordinate 72,565 of NZ_JACJSI010000026.1, read as the reverse complement.
CTACAGAAATCCGCCTAATTTTGTAAGGATGTAAATGTACTTCATTATTTCCATAGCAAGCTGTTGGAGAGTAACGCCATCTATGCAGACGTTTGAAAGACTTTCTGGAATTATCTCCTTCTTGAACAGCAGCGAATTTGGTAATAGCTGCCCTTGGTCGAAAATAGTGTTCAGCATTGGGATGCTTCAGAACATTATTTTTTCTAAACCAGTATTCAACTGTCAGTTCTTCAGGTATACCATCAGGACAAGGTATTAGAGAATTTTCTTTAAATGGTTTACACCTGCACCAGGGGTAAGCAAAAACTTTTTCTTGAGGATATAAAATATAATTATTCCAAGGGAAAGTTTCTTCAGAGAGTAATTTTTTATCAAAGGTGATTTTCATTTCCTGAAGAAAATTATTTTTGAAACCAATTAAGATAATTCTTTGTCTATCCTGGGGTACACCATATTCGATAGCATTAATTAACCGCTCAGTTAATATATAACCTGCTTCCACTAATTGGTGCTTGAGCGATTCAAAAAATAAACGGTGCTTTGTCGTTTTCCACAACCCCTTAACATTCTCAAATAAAAAGAAATCTGGAAGATTGCGACAAATTAATTCAACATAAGAAGCGGAAAGTTTACCATTATCTCCTAAACGTCCCCTATTTTTCCCACCAATAGAAAAATCAGGACAGGGAGGCCCGCCGATGAAACCAATTATATGATGAGATTTGCGGCAGTCTTTGACTAATTCTTGAAGACGTTCTGCTTCTGTTCCGACGATCAGTTTTGTAATGTCTGCGGCTTCACCGTGATCATATCCATATTCAGGCGACCGCATTTTCAGAACTTCTCGTGAATGGCGATATGCGGCGATGAATGGGGGAAAAATTTCATTCACATAAACAATATTAAAACCGCTAGTTTCAAAACCTAAATCTAGAAAGCCTGAACCAGCAAAAAAAGAGAAAATACAAGGGCGATCGCTCATTGAATGACTAGTATTGTAAAAAAGTATTATTAATATCAGATATTACTAAAATTTGTTATGTCATTCCTTCTAGAAAAAATTAATGCTAAGTATCCTAATTTGGTTTCAGGGGTTGGTAAAGCCTAATATACTTAGGTCTTCTACGTAGGTTAAATCAAAAATGAACAATTTGAAGACAGCTTAAATAGTAAAAAAAAATTCACAATTACTCTAAGTATTTCATATCAAAGTTCACTCAATCTTTAAGGAAAATCCCTGACAGAAAAGGAGTCTGGGGTCACAATTAAATATAGGGGTTGCCAAGCTCCAAATAATGTTTAAGACAGATATTTGTCATTGAATAAAAAATCGGGTACTCGGACTAATTTTTATGCGGATTTTAATTTACTCCTACAACTACTATCCAGAGCCAATTGGTATTGCCCCACTGATGACAGAATTAGCAGAGGGACTTGTGAAACGTGGGCATCAGGTGCGCGTAGTCACTGCTATGCCCAACTACCCTGAGCGTCAAATTTACCAGGAATATCGGGGCAAGGGGTATATCACCGAATACAAAAATGGCGTTCAAATTCAACGCAGTTACGTTTGGATTCGTCCACAACCCAACCTATTGGATCGGGTGTTGCTAGATGCTAGTTTCGTTGTCACTAGTTTTGTGCCCGCTCTCATCGGTTGGCGTCCAGATGTGATTCTTTCAACATCGCCATCCTTGCCAAGCTGTGTACCAGTAGCTCTTTTAGGATGGTTACGTGCTTGTCCTGTAATCTTAAATCTACAAGATATATTACCAGAAGCGGCTGTCCATGTCGGTCTACTAAAAAATAAATTGCTTATAAAGTTATTTGCAGTCTTAGAAAAATTTGCCTACCACACTGCCAGTAAAATTAGCGTCATCGCCGATGGGTTTGTGGACAATTTGCGATCTAAGGGCGTAGAAGCTGACAAAATTGTGCAAATTCCCAACTGGGTTGATGTAAATTTTATCCGCCCTTTGCCTAAAGAAAATAACCCTTTCCGCGCAGCACATAATCTGAATGGCAAATTTGTAGTGCTGTATTCTGGTAACATTGCCCTAACCCAAGGCTTAGAAAGCGTCGTCAAAGCTGCTTCTATGTTGCGCCATATCCCAGAAATTGTTTTTGTCATCGTTGGAGAGGCAAAAGGTTTACAGCGATTGCAACAGGAATGTCTAGACTGCGGCGCAGATAATGTTTTGCTCTTGCCGTTTCAACCCCGCAAATCTTTGCCACAAATGTTAGCAGCTGCGGATGTGGGCTTAGTGGTGCAAAAGAAAAATATTGTATCCTTCAATATGCCGTCAAAAATTCAAGTGCTACTTGCCAGTGGAAGGGCTTTAGTTGCTTCTGTTCCCGATAATGGTACAGCAGCACGAGCTATCAGGCAAAGTGGCGGCGGAGTTATCGTTCCTCCAGAAGATCCCCAAGCTTTAGCGACGGCAATTTTAGATCTGTACCAAAACCCCGAAAAAGTCAAAACTCTAGGTTATAAAAGTCGCCAATATGCCGTTGAGCATTATGCTTTTGAGCAAGCTCTAAATCAGTATGAGTCCTTGTGTTACTCATTGATGCCAGATCGCAGATCAATTCAGTCCACAATAATTACGAAACAAGAAGTTTAATCTTTACCATAAATTTATATTTTATACCTGCATTTGCAATAAGATCCCATATATAAAAATTGGTCTTCTGCCTTTAAGGGACTTGCAAAAAATAAATTATCCCAAATTATTTGGAGATTTGTAGGGGTGAAAGTCCTTGTGCCCCTACGTACTGGAAGCCCTTAATTATAGGTAGCAGGAGATTTTGAGGGTAGCTAATTCTATTAACCCAAGTTGTGGGCGATCATAACTATGGTAGAACTTCGCACGGGTAATGGAAAACGAACTACAGAGAACGCAGAGGACACGGAGGAATGAGAGTTTGAGAGGGTTTTTGCGTAAGTCCTATATGGGACTAGTATTTGATTTTTTAAATTACTTGTAGAGATAGGGAACGGAGAACAGATCGGGTGATTAACTTCGATAAAATCACTATGGTGCTAGTTAAACTTTCCCAAATCTAATGAAAAGCGATATCTCCGATGGGCTACGCCCATGCTCTTCTTTCCAACCCTCCCTTCAACGTCCTGAACTACTTGCGCCAGCAGGTAATTGGGACTGTGCTAAAGCTGCTGTGGAAAATGGGGCAGATGCGATTTACTTTGGTTTGGATCGGTTTAACGCGAGAATGCGGGCACAAAATTTTACCGAGGCAGACTTACCCCAATTGATGAAATTCTTGCACCGTCGGGGCGTCAAGGGTTATGTCACTGTCAACACATTAATATTTCCCAAAGAACTAGCAGAGGCGCAGCAATATCTCCGCACAATTATTGCCGCAGGTGTGGATGCAGTGATTGTTCAAGATGTGGGGATATGCCTTCTCATCCGTCACCTGTCGCCCGATTTTCCCATCCACGCTTCAACCCAAATGACAATCACCAGTGCGGCTGGGGTGGAATTTGCTAAGTCCCTCGGCTGTCAATTAGTAGTGCTGGCGCGTGAATGTTCTCTTCAGGAAATCAATAAAATACAGCAGCAGATTGCCCTACAGGAAACTTCGCTGCCATTGGAAGTCTTTGTTCACGGTGCTTTGTGCGTGGCATATTCTGGCCAGTGTTTGACTAGTGAGGCTTTAGGCGGGCGTTCTGCTAACCGAGGTGAATGTGCCCAAGCTTGCCGGATGCCCTACGAGTTAATCGCTGACGGACAAGTTGTAAATTTAAAAGAACGCAAATATTTACTCAGTCCTCAAGACTTAGCAGGGTTGGATGTTTTGCCTGATTTGGTGAAATCAGGAGTAACCTGTCTGAAGATTGAAGGTCGTTTGAAAGCTCCAGAGTATGTTGCTAATGTCACCCGTGTTTATCGGCAAGCCCTGGATGGGGTGATGACAGAATTGGAAAGAGCTAACCCCCTAACCCGCTTTTCTGGTAGGGAAGGGGGAATAAAAGCTCCCCTCTCCGAAACAAAGAGTGGGAGAGGTCAAACAGACCAAGAACACTACAACCTAGAAATGGCATTTTCTCGCGGACTTTACACGGGCTGGTTTGGTGGGATTAATAATCAGGAACTAGTTCACGCCCGTTTTGGCAAAAAACGTGGGGTTTATTTGGGTGAAGTCACTCGCATTTATAACGAACAGGTAACAGTCAATTTGGAAGCGCCTGTAAAACCAGGGGATGGAATTGTCTTTGACTGCGGTCATCCAGAGGCGAAGGAAGAAGGCGGCCGGGTTTATGCTGTGATGCCTAAAGGTAAAGAAACTATACTGACCTTTGGTCGAAATGACTTGAACCTGCGCCGTGTGCATATAGGCGATCGCATTTGGAAAACCAGCGATCCAGAATTAGATAAGCAACTGCGTCAGAGTTTTGCTGGCGAGAACCCACAATTTCAGCGTCCCATTAATATAGAAATTTATGGAGAAGTTGGTCAACCATTAATTGCGATCGCTCGTGATCAACTCGGCAATATTATACAAGTAGAATCTGTAATTTCACTCCAAGAAGCACACACAAAACCCCTCGATACAGGCCGTTTACAAGAACAATTCGGTCGTTTGGGTAACACCCCCTTCTCTTTGGGAACGCTAACCAACCATCTTAGTGGTGCTATCATGCTACCCGTAAGTGAATTAAACCGGATGCGCCGGGAAATGGTGGCACAATTAGAAGAATTGCGGAGTCAACCCAAACGCTGGGAATTACGTTCTGATGTTTCTTTCCAAGATTTACTCCCCTCTTCATCTCCCTTATCTCCGTTATCCCCTTCACTCATCGTCTTAGTACGTAACCTCAAGCAACTCCAGTCCGCGCTCAAAGCTGGTGTTGAAACGCTGTACTGTGAATTTGAAGATCCCCGTGCCTACCGAGACGCGGTGCAAATGGTACGCCAACTAAGACAACAATCCCCACTCCCTACAATTTGGGTTGCACCACCCCGAATTACCAAGCCGGGAGAAAACTGGATTTTGCAGCAAGTACGTGCTTGTGGCGCAGATGGTTATCTGGTGCGGAACTATGATCAACTACAATTTTTTGCCGCAGACCGTTGTATCGGAGATTTCTCACTCAACGTTGCTAATCCTTTAACAGCAGATTACTTTCAGCAACGCTTTGGTTTAGAAAGGCTGACGGCATCCTATGACCTAAATATTACCCAACTGCAAGACCTGCTCACCAGTTGTCCACCCCAATGGTTTGAAGTGACAATCCATCAACACATACCCATGTTCCACATGGAACATTGCGTATTTTGTGCCTTTCTATCGACGGGTACAGATTATACAAACTGTGGACGACCTTGTGAAAAGCAGGAAGTGAAATTAAAAGACCGTGTAGGTAGCGAACACGTCCTCAAAGCTGATGTAGGTTGCCGTAATACTGTATTTAACGGCACTGCTCAAACCGGAGCCGAGTACGTACAGCGTCTTATAGAACTGGGTTTAGGTAACTTCCGCATCGAATTTGTGAATGAAACACCAGAACAAGTGAATAAAACGATACATCGCTATCGCCAACTATTGCAAGGCGAAATTACAGGTTCCCAATTATGGCGCGAGTTGAAATTGCAAAATCAGTTAGGAGTAACTCGTGGCCCTATGGGAGTGTCAATGTAATTCGTAATTGATAGTTTGTAATTTGTAATTACAATCAGCACGGGCATAATCATTATTATTTATGAATAATATTTCCACAAGCAATAATTGGGACACTTCCCTGTACGAAGATAAACACGCCTTTGTCTGGAGGTATGGCGAGGACTTGTTGCAATTACTCAACCCTCAGCCAGGAGAATCGATTTTGGATATCGGCTGCGGTACTGGACAACTCACAGAAAAAATTGCCCAAAGTGGGGCTGAAGTAATGGGAGTTGATCAGGCATCCACGATGATAGAAAAGGCAAGACAAAACTATCCCCATATCCGCTTTGACATTGCTGATGCTGGAAACTTTCAAGTAGATAAGCCATTAGATGTTGTGTTTTCCAACGCTGTATTACATTGGGTGAAAGAAGCAGATAGCGCGATTGCTTCCATACATCAATCCCTAAAACCCGGAGGGCGTTTTGTGGCAGAATTTGGTGGCAAGGGAAATGTAAAGGCGATCGCTACAGCTTTAGAACGCGCCTTAGAAGCAATTAATATCTCCGCACAAGCCCTAAATCCTTGGTATTTCCCTAGTATCGGCGAGTACGCCACCCTACTAGAACACCAAGGCTTTGATGTAATCTATAGTACTTTGTTTGCTCGTCCAACTCCTTTAGCAGAGGGAGAAGCAGGTATGGCAAACTGGATTCAGATGTTCGCTAGTGCCTTTTTAGCAGGACTTTCTGGTGAGCAACAAATACAAGTAATTCGCGTCGTGGAGGAATATCTCAAGCCAACCCTGTATCAACAAGGAACTTGGATAGCAGACTATCGAAGAATTCGCATCGTTGCCATCAAACTTTAAAATATGCGAATTTTTGCTATTGCCTTAATTACGAATTACGAATTACGAATTACGAATTAGTATCAGCTATGCGTATACCTAAATTGTGCGATGCCTGCGGCGGGCTGCGCCAACGCCAGATATCGTTATCATTACTACTAACCATTATCACAGCTTTACCAGTCGCGCCCTCATTAGCGCAAAGGCCCCCAATCCCATCGCCCTCTAGTGCGCCTTTAGAACTAGACTTATTGACCAAGCCAAAAGACTATGTAATCACAGCTAACACCATTCATCCAGAAGGATTAACCGTTCCTAGTTTATGGTGGGCACAACAAAACTCTGAGAAAAAGCTATTAGATAATTGGATAGCATATCCAGCTTCTGACAAAGAACCTGCACGAGTAGACTTGATCGTGAATCAGCAAATTTGGAGCTTACTAGAGTATGTAGAGCGCTACGACTTCGTAAATCGTTTGGGTAGTGCTGCACGGAACTTTGGTTACAATGTCCGGGTATTTAACTATCAAAAAGAACCTTTGGCAACCTACACTTGTAACTTTAATACAAGTCCAGCTTTATGCAGTATCCAAACGAGTATTAAGAACAAGATAGGGTTACAGCGTTCTTCCTAGGGACTGGGGGCTGGGGAGATGGAAAAATTTTAATGCCCAATGCCCGATTAAACTTTCATTCTGGCGAATAAAGACTCGTATTGTTTTATTGCTGATGGCGGTAAAGGGAGCAAAAATTCACTTTTATCGAAAACTGCGTGATTGCTCTCTAACAGGCTCCATAATGGTTCTTGGATATCGGAAGCGGTAATATTTGTAGAAATTGGCGAATTACTTTTGGTCAGTGCCGAAATTTGTTTAGCTGTGCTTGGTTGCCAACAAAAATCAATCCATTGATCTGATAAAGTACCCGCGGTAATCCCTGCGGGACGTACCCACATATCTGCCCAGATTGCTGTTCCTGACTGGGGGATAACTGCGGCAAGTTGCGGATAACGTCCTAAAACTTGCAGCACATCGCTTGACCAACCAACCGCTAGCCAAGTGTCTCCCATAATTAGAGGTTCCAGGTAGTGATTGGAACTGTAAAACTTCACCTGTTGGTTTAATGTCTGTAATTCTTTTGCCAAATCTGCTACTTGGTCAAGATTCTCTGTATTGTAAGATTTTCCTAGCTTCTTTAGAACTAAACCAATAACTTCTCGTGGTTGATTAAGCAGAGAAATGTGCTGGTGTACTCCATCTCGCCACAAATCGCTCCAGTCTTTGGGTGCCCATCCCAATTTTTCTAACTTGTCACGGTTATAAACAATCATTGTGCTACCCCACCTGTAAGGCGCACCCCATACTTTCCCTTGAGTATCCAAATTACCTTGTTCGTTGCGTGTTACCAGTTGTTTCCACCTTTCATTTAAAGCAGACCACTGCTTTAATTGGTTTTCCTGTACTTCTTGGAGTGGTTGAATCAATTTTTGCTCAATGGCTGCTTTTAGCCAGTAATCTCCTAATGTAACTAGGTCTGAATCAGGCACTTTTTGACCTTGCCTAAAAGGTATAAAGCGGCTCCATCCCTGCTCATCATTGGCTTTTGGTTTCTGCTGCCAATTTTGTAATTGCTGAAATAAATCCTGTATCCGCTCAACAGGTGCAAACTTTAACTGCACCTGTTGCTGCAAACTTTTGTGGAACTGATTAACCACCTGACCAGGTATAGAACCTTTTAATAACTGTACTTTTAGTTGTCTCTGGTTGTTTCCACCACAGCCAAAAAGCAGTTGTGAAAGTGCCAGTGTGCTTGTACCTAGTAAAAAAGACCGTCGATCCATTGATTTTGGATTTGAAATTTTGGATTATACCTAATATTAAGCAGAGATTCACCAGAGGTTGACTAGCTAAAAAAGTAGAGTTGGAAAATTATAGTTATTTTCTCTTAAAAATACCGATAATTTGAATATTTGACTCAAATTAGCGATTTTTTGGTCAAATTGCTACCTAAAGATTAATTTATCTTCATAAATTTCCTTAGTGGTACTTATGCCCAAATTTTTCTTATATTGAGAAGTAATGATTTAAATGTCACATTTGCACCAAAAATTATCAATACTTAAATAATCCATAAGTATAGTTAAGGTTGAGAGTAAATTGAATAACATATAGAAAATGTACGGTTGAGGGTATTAAATGGAGCCATTACAGAAGCAAATCCTGACTTTAAGCGAAAAACTGGATGCCCTCTGCCAAGTGATTGAGCAGCTTGATGGTAAAGTCACTCAAGCTTTCTCAGAGTGTTCTTTAGCGAATACACAAGCAAAGGATAATTATCAGGAAAATGGCGCGGCTGGTGGCTACCAGTTCAGACGTAACAATTTAAATCCAGAAATGGAACACAAGGATGTCTTGATAGATGGCATTTATCTAGATATGCATCGTCAAAATGGGGATAACATCACACCAGAAATTCAAATACAACGACTGACAGCACAATTAACAGCAGCATACAATCGCATTGCGGCTTTAGAAGAACAATTACTTAGAGAGAGAATTCATTAAATTTAACCTGAGTTTAAAGAATAAAAATGCCTAGAGGTAGGGAATGCTTGCCTTTAGGTTCAATATTAGGTAATTGCTTTAGAAGCATAAATTAGGTATGAACAATAATCCAGCCATCAAATTTAAATAAGCAGAGTTAGGAGACGGTAGTCGTCTGTCCTATTAATTTTGATTGCTTGTAGAGACGAGAAATCTCGCGTCTCTACAGCATTTTGGTGGCAAATCAACTAATCAAATTTAATGACATGATATTAATCGTCAGGGTTGTGACTTGTTCATTGTAAATGCCTCATTCACAAAGCACAATCCTTAAGGCAAATTTTCTCGCAGCAATGCTCGAAAGCCTGCTTGTTGAAAATGCTCATCAGCAGTCAATGCTTCAGTTATTCCACTATATTGCATCACAATAAAAGACACGCAATCGACAAATCCCCACTCTTTTTCTGTTCGTTCCCGATATAGCTCGAAAGCACGCTCGTAGAGTTCCTGTGAGAGGGGAACAATTTCTACTTTGGAGTCTGCTACTAGAGAATTTAATAATATGATTGCTGCCTGACGATAAGGTTGTTGCGATAAAGCATTGCCAATTTCCAACATTACTGCCTGTGTTGTCACCAAACGAGTTTCTGATGCTTGTAATATTTTAGCTAGATATAAGGCTCGGTCATGCAAGCGATCGCTCGGTGCAGACAAAGCAATGGCAAATGATGTATCAAGAAAGACTTCAGAATCCATGAAAAATTCACTTGCTGTACAAATATTTATCTATATTGGCAGACCAGTCAGGTGGGCCATCTAGGTTTAGCGATCGCGCCGTTTGCAGAAATGATACCGTTTCATATTCACTTGGCGGTAAAATTTCAATACTGATTCGCACGCGGGTATTGATTGGCAGTGCGATCGGTTCAGCTGGATAGAACACTTTGCCATTAAACACAGCTGTAATTTTTTCTACCATTTTCTGTTAAAAAGTACTTTTAGTCTATCCTAAGCTGGCTGTGGTGATACGAGTAGCCTAGACGACGCAAAAACTCTAACTCAATAAATGCATTCCCATCCACATGATAATCAGGAAAGCCCCACTTAACAAGGTTTTTAGGACTATAAGTCATAGTATTTCACTCGTGCCTTCTGAACTCTTTTAGGTGCGTCACAGGTTGCATAAATTCACTACAAACAAGCTGATAGTGTCAAAATGTTATGTGTATAGTTTCTTTACAAAGTCATTTATGCCGAAAGCAATTTGGAATGGATCTGTTTTAGCCGAGAGTGATAATACTGTAGTTGTAGAAGGCAACCATTATTTCCCTGTTGACACCATTAACAAACAGTACTTCACAGAAAGTAACACCCATACTACTTGTCCTTGGAAAGGTGTCGCCAGTTACTACAGTATCAAAGTTGATGGGCAAATCAATAAAGATGCTGCTTGGTATTATCCCAACGCTAAGGAGAAGGCTAAGAATATTGAAGGCTATGTCGCATTCTGGAAGGGTGTAAAAGTCGAGGCTTAATAAGGCTAAAGCTTCCTCGAAGTGTTTTAGTTTCAGATAGTTGATATTACGTCCAACTATTTGCCCATAAAATAATTAGCCCGCTTATACGGGCTAATTATTTAAACTATTTGCAAATTTATTTAAACTGTTTTTGTCATCACTGTTTTGACGACAATAGACAAGAATTTTAGAGCCTCAAGAGGCAGGAGGAACCCACGCTTTACGATTTCACAAAATCTTACTTTTTTCTTGACTACATCTTTATCAAACTCAAATTTTACAGCTGGTTTATCATTTTATGGGTCTGGGGTATCACACGCACATACTTGAGAAACCCCTTCATCAAAGCTTGCCACATCAAAACTTGATCGCTCGAAGGTGCAAGCATAGGTACTGGGGCAAACTGTTCTGATACTGGCAAAGGCGTAACTGGTTGTAAAAATACAGAGATATCTGGACTAACCTCTGCCACCAAGGAAGCTGAACGTTCTAACTCGGCGGGATCTGTGTTTTGAGACACAATTATCTTGACAAAAACATTTAAATATGAATCATGACATAACTGGAGACATTTACTATGTTCTTGCCAATGATTTTCGCCGCTAACACTAGGCAATTTGAAATCCATGCCCACAGAGTCTAAGTAGGGGAGAATCATCGCTAGTTGTTCTGAGCGATGTCCACCAGTCTCTAAGTATATAGGTAGACCAGTTATGGCTCGCACTTGGGGTAGAAACTGCGTTAAAAATGGGGCATGAAGAAGTGGTTCGCCTCCAGTTAAGCTAATGCTATCGTGTAGACAAGGTAGATTTTGCTGTTCCACCCATTCTAGTAATATAGGTAATGAGACAGGGTTAGAGTGAATTTCAAAATCGCGCAATCCAGGCGATCGCTCTATCCGACAAGTAGCCGGTGCATTCCAAGTATGGGCACTATCACAAAAGTTACAGCGCAAATCACACAAAGCAAAACGAATAAATATCTGGCGTGTTCCTACATTCAGCCCTTCTCCTTGAATGGCAGAAAAGACCTCAATCAGGCGTGCGGTGGGTGTAACCGTATTTTTAGCAATCATTTGATGAGAGCAACGCGATCGCGTTGCGTCGGCACAACAGAAAGGATGTTTTTTGGCTTCTTATTCTATTGTGAATCGTCGCTAACGATCTCCAATCTCAGCCCCGGTAAATAATGATTAGTCCTTATTACTACTGATTCCAATATTTAGGTTAGGTAATTTTCTAGGACAAAATAATCTTTAGCATATTACATTATACATGGCAACGAAAGTGCAGAGCTTCATGACTAGCCAACCGACAGAGGTCGATTTTCCAGTTAATTCCCTAAACGACACGGCTATAGTGCAGGTGCCAACGCGCTTGAGCGTGCTAGAGGCTTTAGGCTTTAAGCAAGCCTGCCAAGGCTTAATCCAGCCCAATTCAAATCTCAAGCAAATCATCATTGATTTTCACCAAACTACTTTTATGGATAGTAGTGGTTTAGGTGCTTTAGTTAGTAATTTTAAATATGCTCAAACAAATGGGATTACATTAACACTGCGGAATGTAACACCTCAAGTAATGGCAGTTCTAAAACTCACCGGATTAGATCAGGTTTTTCCCTTAGAGCCTGTGGAGGATGGGTCGTTAATAGAACAAGATGACTTAGTAGATAATCGGAAGACAACTTCTCGTAAAGTCGAGCATTTACCCACTACTCACCCTTCTATAGCATCTTGGATGAAACGGTTATTAGACATTGTGGGATCAATAGTCGGTTTATTAATTACAGGAGTTTTATTTATTCCGATTGCGATCGCTATTCAAATTAATGATCCCGGCCCCATTTTCTTTAGCCAAATCCGTTGTGGTTGGATGGGGAAACGGTTTAAGATTTGGAAATTCCGCTCTATGTGTGTGGATGCGGAAGCAAAAAAATCCCAAGTTAAAAACCAAGTACAAGGTGCGTTTTTCAAAAATGAGAATGACCCCAGAATTACTAAGATCGGGCGCTTTTTACGACGAACTAGTCTTGATGAGTTACCTCAATTTTGGAATGTCCTCAAAGGAGAGATGAGTTTAGTCGGTACTCGACCACCCACGCCCGATGAAGTAGAACGCTACGAAGTACCAGAATGGCAACGTTTAGATGTCAAACCCGGTATGACTGGCGAATGGCAAGTAAACGGACGTTCTACAGTCCGCAGTTTTGAAGATGTAATTCGCCTGGATTTGCAATATCAAAAAAATTGGAGTTTGGTGTACGATTTAAAGCTAATTTTCAAAACTATAGCTATTCTGTTTAATAGAAACAGTGGTGCTGTTTAGCTAACTACCCTTATTCACAATTTTTTGGTAACTCCCAACTCTCACCATATTCTTCAATACACCCAAGCCTATTTTAGGCTTGGGTGTATTTTAGTTTTACTTACAGCATCACCCAAGTTTCGATTTTGGATTAACCACATTGATTAATCATCTTTCTTGAAACAAAGATATTTATTTTTGATCCTCGGTTAAAATTGGAAGCTTGAAACCAAGTTTTAATTTTGGATTTTGAATCACTCAATCCAAAATCCAAAATTGAAAATTTGGTAATCCTGTATATGAGATTATCCCACAGTCTTCTGAACACCAACTACTTCAACCTGCTGCGCTTCTGGCAATAAACGCTTCATACCTTGCTTGACAAACCCCTGCAAAAAACCAATCTGCTGATTTTGCTGAAATACCTTTTGCAAAGTTTGCCGCAAATTCTCCAAATTCAAATTATTGCCAGAATCTATTGCTATTTCCTGTTGTTGGAAATATTCAATTAAACTTAACCCTGCGACTCTAGTCAGATAAGCTGCACTTACTCCCTGGACTACGCCACCAGCAACGAAAGTAACAGCATTACTTTTAAGAACAGTACTAATCGCCTTTGTAGAAAGTTCAACTAAACCGAGTTTCAGCATCAAACTTCCCATTGTTCCAGCTACAGTTTGCGCCTGTTCTAGGGAAAATTTTTGCTGATAAATATTACCCAAATCCATTACCATTTGAGCATTAATTGCCGCAGTTGCAAGGATGTCAAGGACTGGGACTGGGTTAGCAAAGGCAGCAGCAGCACCTATCCACTGATATTGTTCAATAATTGGGGTGGCGCGATCGCGTCTGGTTCCATTCAACCAGTTTTTCGCCTCAGCTTTCAACAACCCGGCTTTTCTCATGGTTGTTACCCAAACTAGCCGTTGTCCCTGCTGTACCAAAACTTCATCCAACTGCTGCGTCAACTGCTGGATATCTGCTGCTGGTTGTTCCATCCACTCTTGCATAGAACCATCAGCTTGATGCTTTCGGACTTTGATGGCAATGGGAGAAGCCGCAGTTGCAACTACATTTCCCTGCATTCGCTGTTTCAATGACAGCAAGATGCTGGCGCTTTCATCGGCTAAATACTGGTCTTGTTTGTTGAAAACCAGGATTGTGGGCTGATTTGCTGCTTTTAGCTGCTGTAAGGTTTGAAATTCTGAATCTGTTAAATCACCATTTGTCAGGAACAGAACAAAATCAGATTTTGCTACTTCTGCCAAAATAGCTGTATCTGAATTTTCACCCATTTCTCTAAACAAAGGTGCTGTTTCTTCTAGAGACACCAAATTTCGTGTCTCTAAATTTTGTTTTAGCACTTCAATTAAAGTGCTTTTACCTACGGATTTACCGCCAGTCACAGCAACTTTAATTTTTTGTCTGTCTAATTCCAACAACAATTGGGCAACTTCTTCTCTGAGTGTCTGTAATGCCGGATGATTTTGTGCTTCTTGTGCCAGTTGGTTAATTACAGTTTCAGTTTTAGCAATCGCACTTTCTACAGTCGCCCGATCCATAACCATACCATTTAGCTGCTCCAAACTGTCTTTCGGGCGATTTTGTTGGAATAACCACAAACCACCGCCTACAGCTAAGGCACTCAACAAACCAAACTCACTCACCTGCACTATAGAATCGTGCCAACTTTGTAACATCCACAGAGAAAAGGACAGTCCCAATCCTCCCACTAAAATTGGTCGCTGCAACTTCACAACCATGATTCTCCGCGCCTTTTAGATGGCTATTTCTTCCAGAATAGATCAAAATAAGATAAAAACCCTGCAATCAGTAAAGATTGCAGGGTTTTTATCTTATTTTTTATTTGGTGGCGGGAAGTGGATTTGAACCACTGACCTTCGGGTTATGAGCCCGACGAGCTACCAGGCTGCTCTATCCCGCGTCGCTCTTGACCTTTTTATCATAACCTATAGTCAAGAGTTTGGCAACTACAAAAATGATAATTCTCCAATTACTTCTAAACGCTTGTATTTTCCTAAGGTGACAAACTTTTCTGAAAGGCTTTCGGCGGCACTAGGACTAATCCAACCCATCTGCTGAAGTAAGTGAATCGCAACGGCATATTTTGCTCGTTTTGCCCCATCCATGACTTTGATTGCTAATCCCAAGCCTTCACCGAGTCTACCAATGCACTGCACTCCTTCGGCACCAGTTTTACTGACCAGTTCCCCTGGAGTTAAGCGCATCAGTTCCGTATCAAATTCTCCATCTCCTGCTACCATCGCGGGGTGATGAGTCATAGCACGGACAATGCGCTCCATATCTAAGTTGGTACTAGAGGCTAATAGTGCATACAAAGATGCCATGTGCCCAAGTTGCATCAGATAAGTTGGTGCGCCACAGTCATCATGAGCGCTGATAAATTCTGCTGCTGGCATTCGCAGCAACTCTGCTACTTTGCCCAAAATTAACTGCTGTATTGGGTGCTTACGATCCAAGTAGTTATTCAAGGGCCAATGGCGTTGCTGACAAACGGCTAACATTCCCGCGTGTTTGCCAGAGCAATTGTATTCCAGAGGACTGCGCTTATCATCAGGAATTGGACACTGGAGTATAGTCGGGTCGAGATCAGCTCGCCAAAGGATGTTAAATACCTGTCGGACTTGATCTATTCTTCCTTTATGGGAACTTGTAATAATTGCTAAATCCCGATCGCTGAGGTTATAGCGTTCCAGTGTACCTGTTGTGGTGACAGCAAGTGCCTGAAATGGTTTGAGCGCTGAACGGATAAATGCAGCAGTTTCAGAATTTCCGGCAACGGTTAGAACCCGTCCTCGGTCGTCGCAGACAACAGCTTGGACTATATGCCTGGATTCAATAATACCTTCCCGCAGCAACCGGACTTCCAGTGCTGTGGCTTGAGTTCGTTTTCCCATTGTCATGGGTTTATATTTATCACCTTTTTTAATTAATTAGTCATTGGTCATTAATCATTAGTCCTTAGCTAATGACTAATGACCAATGACTAATGACTCTTTAAAACAAATGCCAGACTATAGTACCAGTAACGTACATTCCCGCCAAGCCAGCGAAGGTAAATTGTAACCGCCGCAGAATGGGTTTGATTTCGTATGAGACAATTAAGCGATCGCGGTTGAGGATTTCTTGTGGCTTTGTCCAAGTTTGGCCGTCGTACCAGCCTGACTCTTCATAAAATACTGTGGGACTGCAAAGGCGATCGCACACGTAGAACCAGCCTAAGTACAATCTTACCAGTATCAGCACTAAGCCGACACTGGCTCCTGCTGCACCACAGAGTATAAAATGTGCAATATACTTGTGAGGGGGAAAACTTGCCGCAGCAATAGGCCCTGCAAAGAGCCAAGATAAACCCCAAATCCAAGCAAGTTTCGTGATATACTCGCGCCAATCTAAAGTGGCATCACGAAACAGCCAGGAAGCTTTTAACTCTTCGTACTCATTGAGCGGTTGTTGGTCTGTAGGAACTGGGCAGTTTGAAACCGAAGACCTAATCATGTTGGCTTACCCTCACCCTCATCAGATTCTGGAAGGGAAATACGCTCTGCATGAATCCAGAACGCTTCTAAATTATAAAACTCTCGTTCTTTGGGCATCATGATGTGAACGATCACATCACCGTAGTCTTGTAGTACCCAACTTCCCTCGACTTTTCCTTCTGTCCTTAAGGGACGGCGTTGCAGTTCAGTTTCGACTTTTCCTTCAATTGCTTGAGCGATCGCCCTGACCTGTACCTTAGAATAGCCTGTCATCATCACAAAGTAATCCGCTAGGTAAGATACCTCTGCCACTTTGAGCAATAAAATCTCACCTGCTTTGCGATCTGATGCCGCTTCTGCGATCGTTGCAGCTAATTTTCCGCTGGCCTCTTCGGTTTGAGCATGGCTTTTTACCACACTCTTCGTCAGTGGGACAGATTGTAATGGGAAATTTCCTTGGAAATAATCAGTCATTAAACCTCAGGTGCTTTCTTCCTTTTGAAACAATTGTTTACATTTACTTACAAATAACAAACAATTGATCTGACAAATGTGTCAATAGGTTTTTTTGAATACTAACAAAAAAACGGGTGTCTATGGGGCTGGTTTGATAATTGACTATTTAGTTTTTGACACCAGCAATTAGCAGCACACGGTTAAGGGCGCACAGCTACAAGAAGGATGTATATTCCCTTGTGTGTACATTGTCCAATAATATTAGCTATGCTGTAAATAGAGACTTAGCTAAAGGTGGGAATTAACCATGTCAGAAACATCATCTGCAAAAGATTGCCGTATCGATTTACGAGTCACCCAAGAGCAAAAAGAACTATTAGAACGGGCTGCAAGTCTCAAAGGAATTTCTTTGAGTGCTTATACACTTTTTCATCTTTTGCCACTTGCCAAGCAAGATATAGATGCAAATGAAAGGCTGGTGCTGTCTAATCTTGATAGAGATTTGTTTATGTCAGCAATGGAAAACCCGCCAGAACTGAAGGGAAAACTCCAATCTGCTATTCACGAATATAGACAGAAGTATGACAAGTGATAGCGAGGCAAGATGGAATTTCGTACCAATTGATAAAAAGTATCAAAGAGATTCTTTTGATTGCGGTTATGCAATTTTGAATGATTATCTTAAAAAATATGCATGGCAAAATCATAATAAAGGAATTGCTAAAACATTTGTAGCAATTTCGGCATCAGGTAGCTTGAAGATTGATGGCTATTATACTGTCAGTGCCAGCGTTATTAAGTATGAATCATTACCGGAATCCTATAATCGTAGAATGCCTGCCTATCCGATTCCAGCAATGCTGATTGGGAGATTAGCTGTAGATAACTCGATTAAAGGACAAGGTTTGGGAGGTGAATTATTAGCTGATGCTTTCTATCGTGCTGTTCGTGCTTCTCAAGAAATTGGTATAGACATCGTGAGAGTTGATGCTATCGATTTGCAAGCAAAAGAATTTTATCTCAAGTATGAGTTTATTCCTTTTCAAGATAATGATATCTCATTATTTTTGCCGATAGCAACGATAGTTAGAGAGTTTAGTTAACAGAGCTATATAAATTTTAAAGGTTACTGTGAAAAGAGCGATCGCTTTTCATCAGATTTGGAGAGTGCTAAGTAGCATTAGCTAATTAGCTTATCCTGTGATCTTGTACTTACTTAAAAAGTATTCTAGTTCTTCATCACTACCATACCTACTTAAAACTTGAAGTCTTATCTCAGTCCTATTATCTTCAGGCCAATCTTCTATATCTGTGTAACCTCTAGGAAAGCCTAATGCTTCCTCCAAATCTTCGATTGACCATCCAAGTTTTTCAAGCCCTTTCACAGTGAAAATTATTCTAGGATCAACATAAACGTCACATTTTCGATAGCATTTGCAAATAATTTCTAAAACTTCAGTAAAATAGTTATGACAAAGTGGAAGCACTTCACCATCAGGAATGTCTTTTACATTTAAATCTTTTGTAAATTCAAATCTATAAGAATAGACAATCTCAAGAGGTTGTCCTCCAAAGAAACCACTGTGAGTAATAGGAATGGTTCCTGTCTTCTGAACTTGATTTCTTAACTCCACAAAATATTTAGCAAGATTACTACTTTTTAATTTCTCTTGCTGTTGAGGATACCATTCATTAAAACCAGGGTATTTAGACATGACAGCTTGCAGACAGAAAGTAATACTTCTTGCAGCCGAAACGAACGCACTAAATATATACTTAAATTCTTGGTAGCTGTCTTGTTTGTTTTTCAACATATCGAGGAAATAATCTGTTTCGGCAACTTTATCAACTACAAGGTAAAACCCTTTCTCAGGAAAAATAAATTTATCTGTGTTTTGATTCATAAACTCTACTATTTAGTAATTTATATTTTATTTATATAGTACATTTATACTAATGAGATAATAACACAGTTGTTTAAATTTAGGGTAAATGCCCAAAAAAATCAGAGAGTTAAAATCAATTTTGTTGAAGGCTGGGTTTGTCTATCGTCCTGCTAAAGGTAGTCATACCTTCTGGACTCATCCATTGATACCTGACGAACCAGTTACGATTGCGGGAAAAGATGGAGATGATGCACCCCAATACTTGGAAAAGCAAGTCAATCGTGTTTTGAAACAATTAGAAAAAATAGAGGAGGAATAATGAACGATCGCTACAGTATGGTAATTCAATGGTCAGATGAGGATAATTGCTACTTAGTACACTTACCGGAATTCCCTTGGCAGCAATTCCACACTCATGGTAAGACTTATGAAGAAGCCGCTAAACATGGACATGAAGTGATTGAATCTCTGATTGAATGGTATGAAGAGCAAAGAAAACCTCTACCAGAGCCAATTACTTTCCCTCAGAAACCATTAAAAGTGGCTTAAGTCTTTTTAAGATACTCTGCACAAGTAGGGTCGCACCTTAGCCCAATTCTTCAACATCAGCACTTTCCCCTTCCGACTCAACAGGCTCAAACTTAACTTTGTTGTATAAATCCTGTAGAGAAATCTCAAAGGGTACAGTTACAAGTGCGATCGCTTCATCTTCTTCATCATATTCACGAAGCGCCCATTGCTTTTTCCCGGTTTTGGAAAATTGATCTACATGAATCCGTGTTTGGTCAATTAATAAATATTCTTGGAAAGTTGAAATAGTTCGATAAGCCTGAAATTTATCTTCGCGATCGTAGCCTTTGGTTGATTTTGATAAAACCTCAATAATGATCTGTGGGTTGATAATTATATCGCTCCGGTTGTTGAAATATTCCGGTTCATCCGCCAGAATCATCACATCGGGATAGGTGTAGGTAAGCTTTTGAGGTATCCACAGACGAACATCACTCATAAAAACCCGGTAGTTCTGCTTTTTAAAAGCGAAATTTAACTCAGTACTTAAGTTGAGTGCTATCTGATTATGATTTACTGTCCCACCTGCCATAGGAATTATTTGCCCATCAATGTATTCACTTTTGTAGTCAGCAGCTTCTTCTAGCTCTAAATATTCCTCTGGGGTATAGTATCGCTGTTTTGTTATTTGCATAATTTTATCAGGTAGCAATGTTTAACGATACGGAGCGTCTAGTGACCCATATTTACCGAACAGGTTAACATGGTTTGATAGAGGTACTATGTGCTTTGTACAAAGTGAGCGTAGGCGTAGCTCGCCGTAGGCATCGCTATCTCAATTAACAAAGATTACTAGCTTCCTTTCCTATTGATAACCGGCTGCTTGTAATAGAAACAACTTGGCATAACGTCCTCCTACCTTTAATAATTCTTCGTGAGTTCCTTGTTCTATAACTTCCCCGTTTTCTATAACTAGAATTTTGTCAGCCATCCGTACCGTCGAGAAGCGATGGGAAATCAAAAGTACCATCTGATTTTTAGTAACAGTACGAAAATGATTGAAAATCTCAAACTCAGCTTGGGCATCTATTGCTGATGTTGGTTCATCTAACACCAAGATATCTGCTTGTGATCGCATAAAAGCACGAGAGAGAGCAATTTTTTGCCACTGTCCCCCCGAAAGTTCCTGTCCTCCCTTAAACCAACGACCAAGCTGAGTCTGGAAGCTTTGGGGTAATTGGTCAATAAAAGATTGGGCCATGCCTTTTTCAGCAGCAGTTTGCCAACGGGTTTTGTTTTCGAGATGTTCTACATCACCCACGCCAATATTCTCGCCCACAGTGAATTGGTAGCGGACAAAGTTCTGAAAAATCACACCAATCCGACGCCGCAGCACATCTACATCCCATTCCTGCAAGTCCAAGCCATCTAAGAAAATTCGCCCAGAGTCAGGGGTGTAGAGTCGGGTAAGTAATTTGATTAAGGTAGTTTTACCAGAACCGTTTTCACCGACAATTGCCAGTTTTTCTCTCGGTTTCAAATGCAGCGAAATGTTTGTCAACGCTGGCTTGGAACTTCCTGGATAAGTAAATGATACGTTTTCAAAACGGATACCATCTTGAGGATTTAACCCAATGGTTGCCTTACCCCAAGACTTTGGTACTTCCTCTTCTAGAAAATCATAGAGATTTGATAGATATAGGTTATCCTCATACATCCCTCCAATAGAAGTGAGGGCATTAGAAAAAGTAGACTGTCCTTGGCGAAACACAGTGAGATACATTGTCATATCTCCCAAAGAAATCTTACCTCGCACTGTTTCGAGTACAATCCAAGCATAAGCTAGGTAAAAAGCCCCAGTACTAACTAAACCTAGGAGATACCCCCACAACCCTCGCCGCAGAGTCAAATCACGGTCTTCGCCATATAGTTGCTCAAACAGGTTGCGGTAACGTCCTAGCAGCATTTTTCCCAGCTGATAGAGTTTGACTTCTGTAACGAAATCTTCTCTTGCTAGCAGATTTTCTAAGTAGTGCTGTTGACGAGTTTCTGCCGCACGCCAACTAAACAAGCGAAAGCCTTCTCCAGCAAACTTTGTTTCAGCAATAAATACAGGCATAGCTGCCAAAATCAGCACCACTACTGCCCAACCTGAGAAATTTACTAGCAAAATACCGTATGTGAACAGGGAAAGAGCATTTTGCACTAACCCAAAGGTGCGGTTTACTAAGGAAAGCGGACGAACTGATGCTTCTCGTCGGGCATTGGTCAATTTGTCATAAAATTCTGAGTCTTCAAACTGCCTAAGATCGAGTGTCAGCGCTTTTTCTAAGATGAGTACATTCACTCGCTGACCCATTAGCGCCCGCAATAACGACTGACAAATTGTAATTCCTCGTTGACTGCCTGCTAGTAAAATTACAGCGATCGCTTCTAATCCTACATAAGATAGGGAAGGATAAATATTGACAAAACCATTGCTCTCTGAGTTAACTTGAGAGGCAAGTACCACTGCATCCACAATTAACTTACTGATGTAAGATATCGCCGCCGGTAAAAGACCAGCAACTATTGTTAAACTCGCCAGAAGAATAGTAAGCGATCGGCTAGTAGTCCATACTAAGCTGACAGCCCGTCCACTGTAACGGAAAACCGTCAGTGATTGGCGCAGGATATTTCTTTTTTTTTAATCTTCATCTTTTTTTGGACGACATACCCCACCTTGGGCGGATCTTCCTGACTCTATTAAATCTTTATAAATTTTACCAAGAAATAAGTCATAACTCAGAATTATGAGACGGATATTCTGAATTCTGACTCCTGTTTATATTTTTATCCCCACAATCTCCGACCTGCTTTCCCACTTAATTTTTGGTGAGCATCTTTCAATAAAGTTGGAATATCTAACTTTTCTGGACACCGAGGCAAACAGTCACCGCATTCTGTACACCGATTGCCTTTCATGCCAGGGAACCAGTGACCAGCATTTTCAAACATTCCATAACGATATTGGCCGTAATCTTTCATATCGTATGCCACAGTGAGATTACGTAACCGTAATATCTCTGGAATATTGATATTTTCTGGACAGGGCAAACAAGCATAACACTGGCTACACTTATCAGTTTTTAAAACAACTTTTTGATGATTTTTTAATTTCTGAAAAGCAGCAATTTCTGCTGATGTTAACTCTCCATCACGGTCAGCGATTCGCAAAGGTTCTATTAATTCATCTGGGTTTGCTGGGCCTATACTCAAAGTATTAATACGGTTGTCAGAAAGTAAAAATCTATAGTTTAATTCCAAGGGTAAATACGGATAACACAGGTCTTTTAGAGTCTGAGGTGGCGTGTAGAGGCGTCCTCCCTTATCAGCAGGGGAAATAATGAAAATACCCATGTCCTTTTCGGCAGCTAGTTGAATCGCTGGTGCGTGCCGTTGAAAAAAATAATAATAATGCAGATTGATAAATTCAAAAAAATCTGTATTAATTGCAGCCTGAATTAGCTCTAATGACCCGTGGGTAGAAAAACCAACGTGTCGGACTCGACCATCAGCAACAGCTTCCTTCACAGCTTGCATACAGCCATTTTTGGCTTGTACCCACTCTAAATGTTGCCAAGTGTTCAAACCATGAATACCTAAGCAATCTAAATAATCTACCTGTAATCGTTCTAGGGATTCGTCGATGCACCGACGCATGGTATCAGCATCTGCTGTGGCTGAGATTTTGGTAGTGACATAAAGCCTCGTTCGGGGTACTGACAACCCAGCTTTTAACGCCCTACCAAGATACTCCTCGCTTTTACCGTAACCTCTGGCAGTTTCTAAATGATTAATTCCTAGTGCTAAGGCTTGTTCAATGATTTGGTGAGCATTTTCAGAATCAGCCAAGTAGCGCATTGTTCCCAGAGAAAAAACTGAGAGGTAGAGATTCGTTTTTCCAAAGCGTCGGTATTGCATCTTTAACAAAGAGTTAGGAGTTAGAAGTTAAGAGTTGAAAAAAGTAATTTATAACTCATAACTCCTAGCTTTTTTGCTTAGTAGTTAAGAGTTGAAGCAAAATCACTCCTAACTCATAACTTATAACTCATAACTTTTTTAACTATCGCTATTATCAAAGCGCTTGATCAAATCTTCAGGACGGAGATTGGAAATAAATTCACGGAAGGCTTGCTGTTCGGCTTCATCTGCATCGCGGTCAACAGGGATAGAAGCATCGGCAATCACTTCTTCCATTACCCAGATGGGGGTATTTGTACGGAGAGCAATAGCGATCGCATCGCTAGGACGCGCGTCAATTTCTTTTTTGACTTCGCCTTGCTGGACAATTAAAGCTGCATAAAATGTATCCTTTTGCAGGGAATGAATAATTACCTTTTCTAAAGTCATGTTCCAAGTCTCTAGAATATTCACAATCAGGTCGTGAGTTAAGGGTCTGGGAGGCTTCTGATTCTCCAGCGCACCCATAATTGCCCTAGCCTGTTCCTGACCAATGTAAATTGGCAAAGCCCGTCGATCTGAAGAATCTTTCAAAAGTACGATTGGGCTGCGGGTTATGGCATCTAATGCTATGCCAGCGACTTTCATTTCAATCATTGCCTAAGCCTCTACAATGCTTCGAGAGCCTTGGATGCCGTGTAACAAATAATACCCCTTTTTAGGCGGTTTGGCGACAGGAATAAACATAAGCATTCGTTCTCTATAATTGCTTCTATTAAACTCCGAACTTGTGGTGAAAACCAGAGTAAGTCAAACTAGTCTTCTTAGACAATAACCTTCTTACCCAAGTATGCCTTGTGAAGGATGCTAATGTGTTAATATTCCTATACGAAAAAAAGTCAGAAAATATACTTGGACGCTCAAGATTTCTGTGACAATTACCAATTGACTTCAGCCAAAATTAGGCAATAAATAGAGATAGTTTGACAAAAAAGCCGTGTTTACAGGATTAATCCAAGCATTAGGAACGATGGAACCCTTAGGGGGTGATTATTGGCAAATTACTTGTGAAAGCCAGTCGGGTGAAGTAATTATGCAAGATTTGGCTTATGGTGACAGTGTTGCTGTAGATGGCGTTTGCCTGACAGTAGAAAAAGTTTTAAAAGACGGGTTTATTGCCACTGCTTCACCGGAAACTCTACGTCGCACAACTCTCGGCGGTGAGCAAACGCAACAGAGATATGTCAATTTAGAAGCGTCGCTGAAGGTAGGCAGTAAAGTTGGTGGTCATTTTGTGATGGGTCATGTAGACGGCATCGGTCGATTGCTAGTGGCAGAACAAACGGCTAGTTCTTGGGAAATGACCTTTATTGCATCCGAGGCGATCGCACGGTACATTGTCCCTAAAGGTAGCATAGCTGTCAATGGCATCAGCCTCACAGTAGCCGCTTATGAGCCAGAACTCTCTCAATTCAAGGTGGCGGTAATTCCCCTCACATACAACGAGACAAATCTTCGCTATCTGGTTTCTGGCAGTTGGGTAAATCTAGAAGGGGATATTCTCGGCAAATACGTGGAAAAATTTCTTTACTCTAACAATCCCCACACCACCCTTGATGACAATAGTATAGATGGCATTACACCCGCATTCCTAGCAGAACACGGGTATTTGTAATTTAGGAATGGGGAGTAGAGAGTGGTGAGTAGGGTATTAAAAATGGGGTATGGAGCATTAGTTATTCTCCCCCTACTCCCTCTACTCCCCCTACTTGCTCTGCTCCCCCTGCCCCTCAACTTCTTCTAGCTACCTGGTTTTTGGCTTACCTGAGTAGTTTGTAAGCCTAGTACTAACTGACTCAGACCGCTTTGTAAATGTACACCTGGGTCAGTAGCAACCCACCCGTTTGGTGACAGATGACGGACTTCAAAGTGCAGGTGGGGGCCTGTAGAGTTGCCGGTACTGCCAACTCGACCGATGACAGTTCCAGGTTCTACCCACTGACCGGGTTGAACAAAGATTTCTGACATGTGAGCGTAGAGGGTTTGTTGAGCCGATTTGTGATTCAGGGTAACGGTTAAACCATAACCGCCCAACCAGTTAGCAGTTTCTACTTGACCAGCAGCAGCTGCCAAAACTGGCGTACCTGTAGGCGCACCTATGTCTGTACCAGCATGGAAGCGTTGATTACCTGTTATTGGATGAACTCGCCAACCAAATACAGAAGTGATGGAAGCGGGAATAGACAGGGGATACATCATTCCCGTACCACTATAGGCGACTCTCCCCGTGTAGGGGATTTGCGGCAATACTGATGCTAGCGAGAAGTCGTAAGCTACGTTGCTGGGACGGGGTGCAATGTTGCCATCTGCCATTGGTGGAGGTAAAGTTCCGCCACTCGGTGCGATGGGAGTTGCGCTCACTCTTGTGGGGCTGAACTCGCCGGGACTTGGGATAAAGCGATTCGGGCGAAATGCGCTCTTGGTGACACCATTAGAACCACTTTGAGCAGCACGCCATCTGCTGGTGTTGCCAGTAGTTGCAACCTGGCGCACGGGTGAAACTACTGGTAATTGTGCATTTTGACTTCTTCTGAGCCAATTAGGTGCTGGTTTACCATTAGAATCAGCTACACTCCTTTGGGGTACTTTGGCGCAAACACCACCTAATACGCTTTGCCCTGAAGGTAAGATGGCTCTACAACCACTGGAACGTTCTGTGAGAATTACGGAATTTGGTGCTTGATAAGTACCTGTAGCACCACTGTCATAACTATTAGGATCAATATAGGCGTTATTATAATCCTTGATTTTCCCCGCCGTTGCCCTGACAGGGCTATTCGAATTATTTGATGGTTGAGCAACCTCTGGGAGTTTTTCAGGTAAGGAGCGGGCAGGGGTATTGGGTTTTTCCTGTCTTACCCGTGTAGGAGTAACCTGGGAGGCTTCTACCTTGGGCTTAGACTGTCTAATAATAACAACAGGTTCAGCAACTTCGATTTTGGGTGTAGACTGCCTAACTGGCTCTTTTGATTGAGCAACCTCTGGCTTGCTTAATCTCTTTCTGAGTCTGGTTCGCCGTTGGGAAAATTCCGGTTGCGCTGACGCTGCTTCGGGCGCAACAACCTGTCTTTTAACTGGATTTGTAACTGCTGTTGGCTGAGAACTTTCAACTGTGGGAACGATATTGTCTATTTGTGTTTCTGTTTGAGCAAACACAAAGCCGCCGCTAAGGAGGCTGAAGCTACTCAGCCAACAGAGGCTCTGAGCTGGTAGCGTTGAAGCAAAACGTTTTTTCGTAAGACCTTGCTGCCATAAGTAATGCAAACGATGATGGGCAGAATTATTGCGCTGCGTCATTTTTTCTCTCAGTTGTGTGTAATTAGCCTAAAGAGATGATGCTAGTGGTTTGTCTTGCCCAAAGAGCGAAATTTTGAACAAACCTCAAATTTAAACGGAAGATTTATGGTACCCCAAACTGATTGTACCGGGTTCAATATAAATTTCCGGTGTAATTAGTTCCTTTGTATCATCTGTTTCTAAATCAACTCGTAAATTTCCTTGAGATGTCACCCCAACTACTGTACCTGAAATATTATTGACGTAGACCCGATCGCCCATATTTATAAGCAAATCTAAATAGCGAGACAAGAGTATGCTTATTCCTTCTTGAAAAAGACACTCCATACCGGATTCTATTCCCAGTAAGACTTTAGAGGTGAGCATTTCCAAACAAGAAATTGGTCTGAAATCTTGAGAAGCTTGCCACGATTCCAGATTGATTCCAGTTTCGGGTACTGGGTTTGTCCAGTTAATACCAACACCAATTACTGCTTGGGTGATTTGTCCTTTGTTTAGTTTGGTTTCTGTCAAAATGCCGCCTAGTTTGCGACCATTTAAAATTAAATCGTTGGGCCATTTTATCCCAACATCTACACCGCATTGGCGCAATTGAGAGGCAATCCCCCAAGCAGTAGCAAAAGTTAGCTGATAGCTGTCAGTAGCCTCTATTTTGTGGTCTAAAGAAATCGCCACAGAAACATATAATCCACCAACTGGAGAAATCCACTGGCGGCCCCATTGTCCTCGTCCAGCAGATTGCACAGTTGCGATTACTACTGTTCCGGAAATAGCACCTTGGTTAAGTAAGTTCCAGAGGGTTTGGTTAGTTGAAGAGACACTTTCAAAAAAGTGGAGCGAAAATGGTAAATATGTATACTTACGCCCTGCTTTCAAGGCTGCTTCCAAGTTTTGCAAATTAAATCCCACAGCAGTTAACCCAAATTCCGTTGTTCAAGTTAGCATTGATTGGCTGATGAGTGATTTCTGTTTAGGTTTGGTTGAAGATGCACACTTGGCACTGGCGCAATTGGGAAGGACTGCCCTATCTAACTTGTAGTATTCTGGAACGTTGGCATCACGGCTTCTTTACCCAGCAGTTTTGGCCGCGATCGCCACAAGTTATCACAGAAGTATTGCAACCAGAGGCATCAGTCTATCGCTTAAAGCAGGTTCATGGCAATACTGTTCTCACCCCTCAGGAAGTTAAAAGCTTCTTAAGCTCTGCTGAGGAGGATTTAGCGTCGGCGGATGGTTTAATGAGTGAGCAGCCTCTACAAGCTGTTTGGGTAGCTAGTGCAGATTGTACGCCCGTGCTGATTGGGGATGTGCAAACTGGACGGGTGGCAGCATTACACGCAGGCTGGCGAGGGACTGCTAAGAAGATTGTTCCCTTAGCGATCGCTCGATTACAATCTCAAGGCAGCAAACTCGATGATTTACGCATTGCAATGGGGCCAGCGATCGCTGGTGAGGTTTATCAAGTCTCTATCGAAGTGGCTGCCGAAATTGGGGCTAGCATTATACCAGATGAAGACGAAGAAAAAATTGTAACTGCATTACATGAATTACCAAATTCACCCTTATTGGAAGACCCCAATCCTGGAAAGGTAAGGTTAGATGTCCGACGAGTGAATACCTTACAGTTGGAAAACATGGGGATTAGTGCAGAACAAATTGCGATCGCACCTTATTGTACTTTCCAAACTCCAGAGCATTTCTTTTCTTACCGCCGGGAGAAAGAGAAAAAGGTGCAGTGGTCAGGGATTGTTAGCAGTAAAACTAGTTACTAGTACCGCAAGGCGGAATTAAAACGAACTGCACTCAACTCAAATCTTGATTGCTGGGAGGATGGTAAAAGTTGAGGTTTGGAAAATTCTTTAATGTGCTTTTAGAGCATTTTGTTTTTGACGCAGTGAATCCAAAGTGAAAATCCACGACTTGCATCTGGTAAGAATTGTGTCAAATTTATAAAACTTTGATAATTACCAATCTAAAATCCACGCCATTTATGACTAAGGAGTGTCAAAGAAAAGCTTGGCTCAATAACTCGCGGTGCATTAATGCTCTATCTACTAAAGATTGTATTTGGTCTGGTGATAACGGATCACCATTAGCGTAATGCTCCATCCAAGCCAGACTAATGAAGTTGGGGTCATCTGGTAAACTAGCTAAATCCCATCCAGGCATTTGCAAGTCTTCCATGAGACGATTTACCTTAGGATCATAACTGAGAGCAAAGCAGCGACAACCTTCAGATGCAGCCATAATCAAGCTGTGTAGGCGCATCCCTATTGCCATTTCCACGCCGCGAAACACACCTTTCAAAAGTTGCGGATCTTCCAAACACAAAATCTTGCTGACATCTTTAAGGTGTGGTTGAATGGCTTCAGCAATACTTAAATCTTCACTTTTTTGAAACGGCAGTAGTAAGATAAAAGCCTGCGTAGCTTTTTGAAAATCCACCAAAGCACGAGTCAAGTTTGCTAGGCGTGTTTCTGTGAGTTGAGGATGCGATCGCAACGTTACTGCAACTCTCGGCGCAGGTAAATCCCAAAGTCCTGGTACTGGTTTAGATTCCAACGCCCAAACCGGGTCAGGGGCTATAATACAAGGAATTTGCCAATCAGATAATAAAGCCGCACTAGCGCGATCGCGGACACTAACTTTGCTACAATTACCAAAGGTTTGCCGTGCCAACCAACGAGTTTGCGGACGCACTAACGGGCCAATACCCTGCGCCCAAGCAACAGTTTTCAAGCCCATTTTCTGCGCCAATGCCATCAGTCCCCCATAATAAAATGGGCTGATAGTGCTGGTAACATCCTGAATGAGACTCCCGCCGCCCCAAATCAAGGCATCACTTGAGCGTAAAGCTTGCAGTACAGGTAAAACAGCCATGCGATCGCAAGTTTCTACATTATTGTAGCGATCGCGCGTTTCTTTTGGATTACCAGAAAGCACCACAGGCGTTACGTGAGATGGTAACATTTGCAAAAGCGTTGCCAACAAAGCTTCGTCACCACCATTACCTTTACCGTAGTATCCAGACAATAACGCCCGCATCTTGACCATTTTGGATTTTAAATTAACAACTTTTTTATACAGAATATCTGTAATTGATCCAGATAGTAGACTCATTCACAAGCTCTATTTTCAAACTTCATAAAAAAGGAAGATAGAAAAAACTCCTAACTTTTAACTCCTAACTCCCAACGTTTTTATGCACGCCCTATCGGTTCCCACCTGGATTATTCATGTTTCTAGCGTTATTGAGTGGATTGTCGCCATTTGGTTAATCTGGACTTATGGCGAACTTACTAATAACCGCAATTGGTGGGGATTATCCCTTGCCATGTTACCAGCTTTAGTCAGCGCCATGTGTGCTTGTACCTGGCATTACTTCGACAACGCCGAATCTCTGGAATGGCTGGTAACGCTTCAAGCTACCATGACCTTAGTTGGTAATTTTACGCTTTGGGCAGCGGCGTATTTGATTTGGCGTTCTACCAAGTCTGTTAACACTGTTGAACCAAAACCTATCAAATCAGAGCAATGATTTCTAAAGAAACCCTGTTTGCACTTTCACTGTTTCCCTATTTGGGTTTCTTGTGGTTTATCAGCCGCAGTCCGCAAATGCCGCGTTTAGCGCTGTATGGATTTTATGGCACTCTCGTCTTTGTTGCCATCACCATCCCAGCCGGAATTTATGCTGTATTGCATTATGGCAAGCCTTTGGCAGATGTGGATTGGTTGCACGGTGGTGCAGAAGTATTTTTGACACTTTCTAATATTTTGCTTGTGCTGGGTTTTGGACAGGCTGTAAGGCAATTAAAAATGAAAAATACGAACCCCAGCGATAGCTAGGGTTTTGATTGCATTGAGTTATGAGGAAGAGTTAAATGGATGTAATTCCAGCAATTGATTTACTAGAAGGTCGCTGTGTGCGACTGTATCAAGGAGACTACGATCGCTCACAAGTTTTTAGCGATAATCCTGCTGATGTTGCTAAACAGTGGGTAGATCAAGGTGCTACCAGATTGCATATAGTTGATTTAGATGGTGCTAAAGCAGGTAAAGTAGTAAACTTGGGGGCAATCGAAGCGATCGCTCATGCAGTGTCAGTGCCCATTGAAATTGGTGGAGGATTGCGCGATCGCACCAGTGTGCAACAACTATTCAATCTAGGCATACAGTGGGCGATTCTCGGAACCATCGCCGTAGAACAACCCCAGCTAGTGCAAGAACTCTGCCAAGAATTTCCCGAACAAATTATCGTCGGTATTGATGCCCGTAACGGCCGCGTAGCAACTCGCGGGTGGTTAGAAACCTCAGAAGTTTTAGCAACCCAACTGGCTGTACAAATGCAAGAATTGGGTGCAGCCGCGATAATTTACACAGATATCCACCGGGACGGTACACTTATAGGCCCCAATTTGGAAGCTTTACGAGAACTTGCAGCAGTAATTTCTATCCCGATAATTGCCTCTGGTGGGGTAAGTTCTGTCACCGATTTGTTGAGTTTGTTGGCGTTAGAACCTCAAGGTGTCACTGGTGTGATTGTCGGACGTGCCTTGTATACTGGGGATATTTTACTCAAAGAAGCGTTGCGAGCGATCGGGACTGGCCGGATTCAGGATATTCCACCAAATCTAGATTTTTCTACCTTTGCTTAAGATTTTCTGTCTTTGGTGGAACACTTCACACACTGTACTTGTTACTCCGAGTACAGTGGTTGCTCTCTTAATCAGTCCGGCTATTTGTTTTAGCTAAAGAGTGAACGGTACGGAGAGTGAAATGGTTGTTACACTGTGCTTATGTAGCGTTGGGTGTACCTGAGCTTTGGTGTTACGGAAATGGCAAGTTGCAAGTATTTGTCTTAAATCAAGCAGAATACGCTGAGATTTAAACTAGTCCCACATTTGGGAATTTGCCTGTGATTGAGAGAATCTTGCAGTTTTTGCAATTCAGCCTCACAGAAGGATCTAGTACAGCGCGACAAGCATTTAGGCAGTAGGTGCGTGAGGCATTAGCGCAGTAATATTAAGTTTGGTCAGATTGCCCACCCAATACACTTAAACTTGCTGACTCATTTATTAAGATTTGTAGTTATTCCGTTAAAAATGAAGCTTTCTACAAATGTAATATTATTTACCAACTTATTCTAGTTAAGCTTAAATTTTCTGTGATATATTTCTGTAATCAACAATACTCGTGATGTAGATAATATTGTCGGAAATTTTAAAATTTAGTATTATGTCTAGTCAAGACCAAAATTCTAATCAAGCATTTAAGCAAACACAAGCTACCGGAACCAAGAGGAAGAAACCACAACCTCCCCCAGACATCAAAAAACCCAGGAAAACTGACTGAAAATCGCTATAGTTCCTAGTAGAGACTTAAATTAAATCAAGTCTCTACAATTCTTATCAAAAATAAATTAGCTTATTTGTTTTTCGCTTGAGTCTTTGCTTGCTCTAAAGCTATTTCTTTAATTGCCTGATATGAATTAACATTTGAAGTACCTTCAATAGCTTTAACTGCCAAATCTTGAACTTGTTTGAGAGCAGACTCAAGTTGTTTAGAAAGGTTTTGAATTCTCGTCTCTTGATTAGTAATAGTTTGTTCTAAAGATTGTAGTCTTTGTTCATAAAAGCGCTTTTGCCCTTCTACTTCTTTAGAATATAAATCTGATTTTACTTTAGCTTGGTAGTGGGCAATGCCTTTGCCTTCTTCTGTAGCTTTTTTAATAGCCGCTTCTTTATCTTTTGGCAAAGCCTCTACCTTAGCTTTTAACTCTTCAAATTGTTTCCCCCTCTCGAAAATTGCTTTCTCTCGTTCAGCCCACTGTTTCTCTGTTTCTTGTAGTAATTCTTCTAGCTGTTTATATAGCGCTTTCTGCTCTTGTTCGTATTCGTCATTTTCTAATTGCCGCTGGAGTTCAAAATTATACTTATACTCTGAAGCATCCCGTTGTCGGGTTTTATTCAAGTTTTCATTCCGTTCTTTTATCGCCCGTTGCTGTTCCTCTTGTTCTTTCCCCCAAGTATTCCTTTGCTCTAATATTTCTTGAAATAACACTTCAGAGCGCCGGGTATATTCTTCCTGATAGGCTTTAGTGTTATCTTCATAGGCTTGAATCAGAGTATCCAAAATATCATCAGAAATTTCTAAATTGTGCAACTGTGTTAATTGTTGGATTTCTTCTTCTAAATCTCGCCTGATTTCTTCTAATTTAGAGGCTTTTGTGGTTAGCTGTTCCGATAATTCATTAGCAGCGCTGCCAAAACCTAATTGAATCTTCGCCAAGCTTTCAATTGTATTATTCATTTTTTGTTGGACACTAGAAAGCTGATTCATCGCTGTTTTTTGTTCTAATTTAGGCTGTTCTTTCGTTCCAGACTGGTTTTCCTTAGCAACTTGTTCGAGTTGCGATTTCAGGGCTGCTTTTTCTTTAGCTAACTCCTCATACGCCTGAAGAATTTCTACTTTAGTATTCTTATCAGTCGGCTTTTTCACCACCACAATAAACCTCCTCTTTAGGAATTAAAAATGATTAAGATACTACAGACTCGCAACTATTTAGAATTAGAATTACCAAAAGCTCTCATAGCTAAGTCTTGTGCTTGTTTTAGTGCCGTTTGCAATTGAACAGAAATACCTTCAATTTGCTCAGATTGTTTCTTAATGGTTTCTTCCAGAGATTGAATTTTTAATTCATAACTCTGTTTATTAGATTCCCATTCTCGTTCAAATAAATCAGCCTCAAATTTAGCTTTTTGGCTTGTTTCTTTTATAGCTTCTTCTCTAGCTTTTTTAACGGCTTCTTCAAGTTCGTTAGGAAATATAGTTACCTTTTGTTGATAGTCTGCAAAGAGGGGTTGACGTTCAACGAGAATCTTTTCTCGTTCTGCCCAATCTTTATTTTTCTTTTGAGAATTTTCTTGTATTTCCCTTTGTTGTTGGCGTTTTATCGCTTCGTAGCTATCTGTATTAACTTTACGATTAGTTTCTAACTTATACTGAGATTCTTCTTGTTGTCGCTGGCGATCTTTGGCTAATAAATCATTATATGTTTGGAGTTTTTCTTCATACTCTGCTTGCTCTTTTTGCCATTCTTTTCGCCTAATTGTAATTTCTTTCTCTAACGCTTCCCTTTTACTAATAGTATCTTGTTCGAGGATTTTTAATTTTTCTTGGTGTTCTTGACTTAAAACGTCTAGAGTATCTGCTATTATTCTGATTTTTTGAAGCTCTTGTAAGCGTTGAGTTTCAATTTCTATAGCTCGGTTTAACTCATCTAATTTTGAATTTTCTTGAGCTAGTTTTTCAGATAATCCATTGAGAATACTGCCAAACTCCAATTGTAAATCAGCTAAACCTTTGACAATACTATCAACTGTATATGCAGAAGCTGCTTGGAGAATTTCTTGACTTTTTGCCTTTTCTGCTTCTTCTTGTTTAGTCGCTATTCTCGATTCCAGTTTTTTTCTTTGGATAATAATTTGTTGAAATGCTTGCATTAGTTGTTGTTTGCTGTCCTTAACTCCAACTGTAGTCATCTTCCAACTCCCTTCGATAGGCAAATGATTTATTGGGTAGCAAGCCATACCAATGACTACCCTATGCAGACATCAGAATAACTTTTAAATAAATATTTTTAACGCAGTGTAAATACTGTAATGATCAACAGCTGACACTTAGGTACTACGAATTTTCCACATATATGTCCTTCTGTTTTTCAGGTATAGTTTTGCCTTTGAAATTTATAGTATTTTTGTACTATGATAAATATACTTAATCTAATCTCCTTTTGTCAAGATAATCCTTCATGTAGTCATGTCTTTCCCTGTCATTGATCATCTTGTGAAGACAGAATCGAAGCTAGTAGGAGCGCAAGACCTTGCGTCCCTACGATAGGATGTGGTTCAAATAGATGAAAACTGCTGTAAAAGAATATTTAGAAGCTTGCCGCCACAGTGATTTATGATTGAGGAGGCTACTGTGATATATGTTACTTTTTGTAAATAAAATCTAAAAGAATTATCCCTAGTAGAAGCGCGGTTACAGTAACGCGAGATAATAGACTTGATCAGCCTAATTGATACAAGCACAGTCCCAGACTTTTGTGATATCAATGTATACCAGTGAATCGACCAAATATTCTGCAAGAACGGACATTGGGCAAACCAGCCGTATTCTAGTAGTAGAAGATGAAGAATTAATCCAAGAAATGTTAGCTGTAGCTCTGGAAGAAGAAGGTTATGGGGTGATAACTGCTCCTGATGGGCGATCTGCTATAGAGTATCTCAAAAGTTTTGAAACCAATCCAGGGGAACTTCCCTTTGATTTGATCATTCTTGATTTGATGCTGCCGCAAATTAATGGGTTAGATATTTGCCGTTTGCTGCGTCATCAAGGAAACCCAATACCTATTTTAATGCTCAGTGCTAAGGGTAGTGAAACTGACCGCGTTTTGGGTTTAGAGGTGGGAGCAGATGACTACCTGACTAAACCTTTTAGTATGCGAGAGTTAGTGGCTCGTTGTCGCGCTTTACTCCGCCGCCAACGCCTAAGTAATTTACCGCAAGTACCAGTATTAAAATTCAAAGATGTCAGCTTGAATCCTCAAGAATGTCGTGTGCTGGTTCGTGGTCAAGAGGTGAGTCTTTCACCTAAAGAGTTCCGCTTACTGGAACTCTTTATGAGTTATGCCCGGCGCGTATGGTCACGGGAACAATTGCTCGATCAGGTTTGGGGGCCAGATTTCGTCGGCGATAGTAAAACCGTAGATGTTCACATTCGCTGGTTGCGCGAGAAATTAGAGCAAGACCCTAGTCATCCCGAATATATTGTGACTGTACGAGGTTTTGGCTATAGGTTTGGATAATTAGTTTGGATAGTTGTTAGTTTTTAGTAGTCACGAAGAAACTAACAACTCAAATGCTTTTATTGGGATTTTTTCTGGGTTTAGCGGTAGGCATTGGGTTTTGGGTTTGGCAACAGGTTCAACTTAACCGTTACCTAGGGCGCTTACTCCGACCGTTAACCTCGCATTCTTACAAGATGGGACTACTGCTGATTCCTGGGTTGCGGCAGGAAATAGCGATGGTGAAGCAGCAACGGCAAGATTTGCAGCAGTCATTGCAAACTTACCAAGACCTGCTAGATTTTGCACCAGTGGGATATTTGCAGGTGGATGAGGAAAATCAACTGCTGTGGTGTAATCGGCAGGCGCAAGAAATTTTGTATCTGCAAAGGTGGCAACCAGAACAGGTACGCTTGTTACTGGAGTTGGTCAGGTCTTATGAACTTGACCATTTAATTGAGCAAACTCGTGATTTGCAAAAACCACAAAGGGGAGAATGGATATTTCATCCATCTTGTGATGATGCAGCAGAGATAGCAACAATAAAATCTTTGGCTTTGCGGGCATCTAGCTTGCCTTTACCCAATGGACAAGTGGGAGTCTTTTTAGAAAATCGTCAACCCCTATTAGATATAAATCAAGTACGCGATCGCTCTTTTTCTGATTTAGCACACGAACTCAGAACACCACTAACCTCAATTCGCTTGGTTGTAGAAACTTTACAAAACCGCTTGGAACCACCTTTAAATCGCTGGGTTAACCGCCTAATGCAAGAAGTTGACCGACTGATCAGCTTGGTGCAAAGCTGGTTAGAACTTACCCAAATGGAAGCAAACCCAAATATACAATTGCAAGCCAAAGCTGTAGAATTGCGATCGCTCATTACATCTGTTTGGGAAACACTAGAACCTTTGGCACAGCGACAACATCTGTCTTTTTCTTATTCTGGGCCCGAAAATATTTGGATTAAGGCAGATAGAGCCAGGATTTACCAAGTTTTTCTCAATTTGCTAGACAACAGTATTAAATACAGCCCTCCTTCTACAAGCATTCACGTTGAAGCGAAAATCTTATCAATAAAGGATAATAATGATGCGGCTTCTCCAATGCTGGAAATAAATCTTATTGATTCTGGAGCCGGGTTTTCTGAGGCAGATTTACCCCACGTTTTTGAGCGATTTTATCGAGGAGATAAAGCCCGAACCCATTCCTCCCAAGATAGTAACTCCATAGGCGCGATCGTTGGTAATGGATTAGGATTAGCGATCGTTGAGCAAATCCTGATTGCCCACGGTGGTTCAATCAAAGCTATGAACCATCCAGAAACTGGAGGTGCGTGGATGCAACTCCAATTTCCTGAAGTTATGGCAAACTCCTTAAGCCAAGACTATAGTTAATAATATCTTCACGTTTGAGACAACAAGGGTGAAAGCTGTCGATTACAGTCCCAATCCGCAAAGGCCCCAACTCGCACGCGCCATTAGGCGCTTAGAACGGGACGTATTACGCATGGGTGCTTTGGTAGAACAATCATTTCGCCTCAGCCACCAAGCGTTATTTGCTCGTAACTTAACCGCAGCTGAGGAACTTCCCCGATTAGATAAAAAGATCGATCGCTTTTATAGACAAATAGAATCAGACTGTACGGCGATTATGACGCTGCAAGCGCCTACAGCTCAAGATTTGCGTTGCTTGAGTGCCTTTATGCAGCTGGTGCGAGACTTAGAACGCATTGGCGATTATGCTGAGGATTTAGCTGAGATTGCGATTAAAATTTTTCCTTACGCGCCTCATACGTGCTTATCTGAAATTGAAGCTATGTCCATTCACGCCCAAGCTATGTTAGCAACTAGCTTAAAGGCTTTGGGAGATTTCGATGAAGCAGGTGGGCGTCGTTTAAAGCACCTAGATGATACCGTAGACGATGCCTATGATCGCGTTTATCAGACTTTAGCCCAACAACGAGATGTGCCCGGTGTAGTCGAGCCAATTGTACTGCTAGTACTAGCAATTCGCTGTTTGGAACGCATGGCAGATCATGCCACTAATATTGGTCAGAGGGTAGCATATATTGTCACCGGTCAACGCTCTTAATTGACGGTTCGTTGTAATTATTTACGCCAATATACATACTTACTTAGTCTATAGAAAATACCAAAAAATTAAAAATAAGTTAACTAAATATTTTACTAAAAGCTTACCTGGTCTTAAACTTACACAATTAAAGTAACGAATAAACAACTAAAAAATTCTCGGTATATCTAATTAATAGATGCCTTAAATCAAAAGTTGTTGCCATCAGAAGATTTTGAGTTACTCCTTAGCTCTAATTGAAAAGAAGAGACTTTCAGATATACAGGTAAATTTTGATACAAATTATTAGAGTTTCTTAATCATTGTAAACAGCGAGATTCCCTGATAATTATGTAGTTACAAATGATCTATTCCACAAGTCCTCCTTCAAACTCTTTTGACGTGTCAAATAGCTCTGCTTTCAGCAGACAATTACCCCAGCAGATATTTACTCGTCGGGAAATAATTCCACTTCAAGATGACGTAATTTGGCGCATTGAACACGGTGCAGTTCGCACTTTAACCTGGAGTGAAAATGGAACATTAATCACTCTCGGTTATTGGGGGCTAGGAGATTTGATTGGCTATCCCTTGTCTAAGGTCAAGCCCTATCAGATTGAATGTCTCACAGGCGTGGAATTAAGCATTGTGCCACCTCATTTGTGGCATCAAGATATTAATGCTTTGTTGTCTCACATTCAACAGGCAGAGGATCTACTGAGTATTGTGCATCGAAAACCAATTTCACTACGTTTATGGCAGTTTTTAGTGTGGTTAAGTGAAAAATTTGGACGTGATGTAGAGAAGGGCAAACTAATTGATTTAAATGTTACCCATCAAGATATTGCTGAAGTTTTAAATACTACGCGAGTAACAGTTACCCGGCTCCTACAACAGTTAGAGCAAGAAGGAACAGTTCTACGTCACAAACGCCGCATTATTTTGCGTTTACCAAATAAATTAATTAAAAATTATAGTTCAGCAATATATTAACTGATTTACTTGTAATAATCGCAGGATAAATGTATAATCATTGCTGTGATTGTGTGTAGAATCCCCGAAAGTAAAGTGTTTAAAGCATTTTATCATAGCTGGATTATATAGGTGTGAGTGAGAGTAAAAACATGACAAAACGATTCTGGAATCTTTTTAAGGTTAGTCCGGTTCTTGTCGCTGCTGCATTTTTCGCTGCGAATAGTGCCCTAGCTGCTGAAGTCAACGAACAAGTAACAACAAACGTTGCCCAGTTATCTGAATCTCAAGATTCTAATAACACATTTGGTCAGGTAACATCAGTTTCGCAATTTTCTGATGTGCAGCCCACAGATTGGGCATTCCAAGCTTTACAATCTCTAGTTGAGCGCTACGGCTGTATTGCAGGTTATCCCAACAGTACCTATCGTGGGAACCGTGCTTTAACCCGTTATGAATTTGCCGCAGGTTTGAATGCCTGTTTAGACCGGGTTAACGAACTGATTGCTACAGCTACTGCCGATTTGGTCAGTAAACAAGATTTAGCTACTTTACAGCGCTTACAAGAAGAATATTCTGCTGAACTAGCAACCCTGCGCGGTCGTGTTGATGGATTAGAAGCCCGCACTGCTGAGTTAGAAGCTAATCAGTTCTCCACTACCACCAAGTTGGTTGGGGAAGGAATTTTCGCCGTGTCTGATGTTTTTGGCGGAGATAGGGCTGATACAGATCTCGACCCTGGCAATAATGCAGACTTAAACAGCAACACTGTTTTTTCTGACCGGGTGCGTTTGAACTTGTACAGCAGTTTCACTGGTACAGATCAGTTGCAAATTCGTTTGAATGCTGGCAATATCGTTTCCAATGTTGGTAGTCCTGCAACCGCTACCGCAGCCGCTACTGGTACTGGTACTAACATGACCCGCTTGGGTTTTGACGGTGATACTGGCAACTCTGTTGCGATCGATAAAGTTAACTATGCTTTCAACTTTACTGATGCGGTGCGTGTCAAAATTGACGCTAGTGGTGGTGAATTATACGAAAACGTAAACAGCTTCAACCCTGACTTTGCAAGCTCTGGTAGAGGTGCGCTCTCTCGTTATGGACGTTTTAGCCCCATCTACCGTCAAGGTCAAAATGGTGCTGGTCTGACTGTTACTTTTAATCCTAATAGTGCTATCAGCTTGACTGGTGCTTATTTGGCACCTACAAGTGGTACTGGTGGTGTATTTGGTGCTAATAATCCCGGTCTTAATAATGGGCTGTTCAATGGTGATAACACCATCTTCGGTCAATTAACTTTCAAGCCCAACCAAGCCTTCAATATTGGTCTAACCTACGCTCGTAGTTACTTCGCTGGCAATGCTGCCAACAGTCTTTTCCAAGGTACAGGTAGCGCCTTTGCCAATAATCCTTTCGGAACTGGTACTCGCACTGAATCCAATAACTACGGTGTACAAGCTACCTTCCAACTTAGCTCTGCCTTAGCTATTAGTGGTTGGGGAGGTTACACAACAGCTGATGCTAGAACTGGTGTTAATGCGGGTGCAGACGCAGATGCTTGGTACTGGGCGGGATCACTTGCTTTGAAAGACTTTGGTGGAGAAGGCAATGTCTTAGGTGTTATCTTTGGTCAACCACCTAAAATTACTGGTGGTAGCATCAAAACAGCCGCCGCCAATGTTAACTTAGACGATGATACATCTTATCACTTAGAAGGTCTTTACAAGTTCAAGCTTTCCGATAATATTCAGGTAACTCCTGGCGTATTGGTAATATTCAATCCAGAGCATAACGACGCTAACGATACAATCTATGTCGGTACTCTACGTACTACCTTCACCTTCTAAGATTGGTGATGAAATTTGACTGCTGAATCCTGTTTCGATAAAGCTGAGAATTAGATAAACAAAACCCCACGTAAATGTGGGGTTTTGTTTATGAAGAAAATTAACTATGTAGGATTATAATCTGGCTGATTGGATATATCTTTTGGGGGGCGATCGCTACTCCAAGCCCACCATACATAACCACATTGACAATAGTAAAACTCTTGCCATTTGCGACGACGGTTTTCTGTAAGTACAGGCGATCGCCGATTTAGCCAAACTTTTTCAGCTTCTAGGCTACTTGAGTGGCAGTTGGGACAGCAAAAATCATAAGCGTGTGTTGCCTTATTAGTCCATTCAGGCGGGAGGGGAGCAAAAGCATCCATGTAGTTACAAGTGTAGTCTCAATGGTGATCCAAAATTTTCAGGTTTTGAATTTGGCGGCAAAGGAATACCATAAAATGCTGCCACACTATACAAACTCAATATTTTTATGGCTTGATCTGAATCTAGTCAAGACTGTAAGAGCATCTCACAAATCAAAGGTTAACACGAAAACTTTATTTTTTACACACCTACTTACTATGCACATTATGGCTAATAATTAAATTTATGGAGCCAAATGTTGAAATTCGCCGTTTGTTAGATGTGATGCCTGCTTCTGGTCGGATGACGACAAAAATCGTTAGTAAGCCGGAGCAGGCAACAGTGATTGATGCCTCTTTTCCTCAACCCTGGAATCAGACGCGACCGATATATATTAATTTTGATTTGTGGCGACGCTTGACAAAGCCGCAACGAGATTTGCTACTGTTGCAGATGGTTAGCTGGTTGACGGGAGTGAAGTGGTTTAAACCGGACATTTATCAAGGTGTAGTGCTGGCTGGGCTGTTAGGTGGATTATTGGAAGCAACACAGTCAGATGTGGTGGGTGTAGCTGTAGCTGGAGGATTAAGTGCGATCGCTGCTTTTCGCATCTGGCGCATTAATAAATCTCAAGAGTCAGAGTTAAATGCTGATGCCGCAGCAATTCGCATAGCACAACGGCGCGGTTATTCAGAAACAGAAGCAGCGCAACACTTGTTATCTGCGATTGAAGCGGTAGCCAAAATTGAAGGGCGTTCTGGTTTAAATTTTACTGAGTTGATTCGTTGCCAAAACTTACGAGCGATCGCGGGTTTATCACCAGTGGCTATGCCAGAAAGTTATGATAAGTAGAATAAATCTGACTTAGATATCAAAAACTGGGGAGTTTTGTCATACTTCTCGGTGTTGCTTATGAGGTGATTACCTCGTGCGTAAAACTTAACTTAAATTCTGTCAGTTACTAACGGAGTTGATGGGAATGGGTAACTTCATTATTTTTACCTTGGTAGTGGTTTATGGAGGCGGCGTTTGGAAGTTTTGGAATGGGTTTGGACGGACTAATTTTAATCCAACCTTGAGCAATCGTATCGGTTTATCTTTGCTATGGCCAGCTTTGTTTATTACAAATCCATCCTATCGCCGAAACTTTAGAAAGGCGCTGAAGGGCTAAAGTTTACTATTAAGTCTAATGTCATCCCATCCTGAAAGTGGGATATATTTACAATAAACCCAACCTCTCTTCTCTACTGGGGAGAGAGGTTGGGTTTGCTCTTTTTAAAAAGGAGAGGAATTAGGGAGGGATAAGTTCGTTAATCGTTGGAAACTATTTCAGTTGATGAATTCACGAAATTATTTGCCATTGGTTAATAGATGGATTGCTCCGCCTACAGCAGCACCATCAATAGCATTGCCAAGGGTATCTCTGCTATCGCCAGTAATTACGCCAGTTACTGCACTAGCTCCTGCACCAACTCCGATATCTTGAGCAGCGTTCCGGTGGCGACGATTGCGAGTGTTTCTCAGACCATTTGCACCATTTACAGCTGCGCCAGTTACACCACCTTTAACAGCATTGCCTAATACATTACCATTTCCTCTAACTGCTCCGGTGACTACATTGGTAACAGCCCCAATACCTGCATCTCTTAATACTTGGTCATCAGCAGCTGCTGGTTTAGCGGAAACTATAGTGACACCAGCTAAACTTGCAGCCATGAGGCTGGGTAGAAGTGCGCGTTTTAGGATATTATTCATTGTGTTACCTTCTCAAAACATCAAACAATTGGATTAAGTCAAAGTTACTGGAGTCAGAGAAAATCATATTCTTTCAATTGGACAACAGTAACTATCTAATTGTTTGAGGACATATACATAATCGCATCTATAAAGTCATAATTGTATCCCCTGAAAGCATGAATATAGATTCAGCCTACAGAAGGCCATGCTGATTTATTAGTTCATGCTGGAGATTACATATTGACAAAACCAATAAAATATGCTGCTATCTATATTTCTTTTATTTAGAAGCGATTTCTAATGATAAATCGTGTAGTGTTTGCCCTGTCTATCTAAAGATAGTTGACAAAATAATTAAACTAATTTGTCAGAGTTAATATTTAATTCTCTTGGTTTAGCAGCCAAGCGTTGCGATCGCTCCCCTCCTGTTTGTAGCAAATTACCCTGATTATCCCACCAACACAACCAAGGTAATTCTAGATTCTGATAGTGGCCTTGCCAAATTCCTAATTCCACACCCATCGCTTCAGTTTATTTTTTAACCCAAGGAACAGCTTCGATATTTTCCTGATAAAATTCTTTATTTGTTATACGGTTGAAGTAGTCGCCTTTGTACTCAAAAAGATTTAACAGAATCAGTTCTAAATACCATAAGCCAAGTTTATAAGCATCTATCTGTTCTGGAAAGGGTCGGTTAAGATATTTTTGACGCTTTTTTGGATTAGGATGAACGATTGCATTACGTATCTCTGTTAAAGCTTGTGCGCCATCAACCCAATTTAATTCTTTTGAGGCTTTGAGCAAGTCAGTTAAGCTGTCAGGTACTTTTAGCGGGACACTACACTGTGAAAGCAGGAGTCTTAATTGATCAGCTGCTGCAAGTTTTTCAAATCCTTGTTGACTGATAATACCTTTTTCTTCCACTAAAAGAGTCCAAGCAAGGATTTCAAAAGCAGCTTGCATCAAAACAATGGAACCTTGTACAGCTCCGGCTTGAGCAATACTTTCCAAATACCAATGGATTGCAAACCTTATCGGCTGATTCCAAGTAGTACTTCGCCAGCGATTAAGGAAACCTGGAAAAAGTTTACTGAGACTGCAAGAATCTTGTGAATCTGCAAACCACGAATGTATACTTCGGCAGGGTGATGTTGTATAAGAAGTACAGTTTTCCCAAAGCTTTTTCCCGCTGTTATCATAACCGACTAATAGGATAAGAGAAGTCCTGAAGCCTCTAGAAAAAGAGAGAAACCAATGCAAAGCTTTCAATACATCATCAGCTTCCTCTGTTGTAAAAGGCTTTTTATCGGAACGTTCGAGTTTCCCTACATGAGTTATGGCGTAGCCTCCCTTTAATTCAAGAGACTTTATAATATCTCTAAGGTTTTCCAGGCGGTCAATGAAAACATTCCAATTCTCAGCTTCTAATATGAGTCTGC
Source organism: Nostoc flagelliforme FACHB-838 (assembly GCF_014698065.1). Classification (GTDB taxonomy): domain Bacteria; phylum Cyanobacteriota; class Cyanobacteriia; order Cyanobacteriales; family Nostocaceae; genus Nostoc; species Nostoc flagelliforme_B. Next base: position 28,788 of record NZ_JACJSI010000026.1, on the reverse strand, counting down.
CTCGCCACATTCCCCTTGATGTTGATATAGGCATCCCACTAAATTGATGAAAGTTGGTTAGGTGAAAGAGTAGATGTGATAAATTATGTCCAAACCTTAATATTATAGGTTGATTTAAGTTGCCTAAAATATCTCCACTTTGATTCTCAAAGCCAATAGGAATAACACTAGAAATTCCTACTTCTACTGAACTTTGGATTTCTGAAAGATTTAGATTACCTTTACCAAGTTCAATCTGAATAAGGGACTCATTATCAGATTTTGAAAACAGGAACTTAACATCGGGAGATGGCAGCCATTCAAAGAAAACAGTACCATTTCCTTCATATACAGTTCCTTCTTGACTAATTTTTAAGGAACCTTGATAAAGTTGGATAGGTTGATTAGGTTCTCCAGTAAAGTAAATTGGTGTAAGTGCAAGAGGATGTTCTTTAAAAAGGGATTCCAAAGATTCCATTGAGAGTCCGGTTAGTATATTGAATAAATTTTTACTGTTGCATCCTTAAATATACTAAGTCAGTTAAGCCAGTTTTTGCCAGGGTGATATCCTCTCAAACTCAAGGTTCTATTCTTGCCCAATTATCCAAGTTTAGTCCTTGAACTCGGAGCAAATCAGAGTCATTAGAAACCAGAATTAAACCGCGTGCGATCGCTGTAGCCGCTATCAATATATCTTGCTCTTGTATCTTCAAACCCCTACATTGTAAATCCACATGGATTTCACACGCTCTCTCAATAATTTCTATATCATCCAAGAATAAAACTTCATATTTTCTATAAAACTGATTAAATTCTGCTATCTGCCTCGTAGCATTTACATACAAAAGTCCTCTTTTAACTTCATAATAAGTTATACAACTGATAAAAACTTCTTGTCCCGAACGATTAGCATCCCGTAGTTTCTTACCAACAGTTGCATTTCTCCTCAAAATGTAACTAACAATATTTGTATCTAATAAATAAGCCACTTTGTCTATTTTCGCTTTACTGCATCATCGTACATTTTGATTTGCTCCGGGGTCAAATCATTTAACGTACCAGAAACCGCTTCTAAGACAAGAATCTTATCAATTCTGCGTGTCAGTTCATGCTCGGTTATAGCTCTCATTTCCTCTGGCGATAACTCTCCAAAGAGTTCTACTAACATTTCCATCATTTCCTGTTGGTTTAGCTTAACTTGATATAAGCTATTACCTTTAATTAGCTTTTCAACGATTGGTGATATACAATTACTCACTTCTTGGTAATAATTAGCAACTTCTGGCATAATTTCCTCCATTTATAAAATAATTATCTTAATTATAAACAATCTTACTCAGCTAAACTCTGCGTTTACCTCAGCGCCCCTCTGTGTAAAAAAAAAGGCGGGCCTTTCAGCCCACCTCACAAAATTTTGAGAATATTCTGTTGCTATTAACCCAACAATTGTTTAGCCTTAGCTAATACATTATCAACGCTAAAGCCAAACTTCTCTAAACAAACACCGCCTGGAGCTGAAGCACCAAAGCGATCGATACTAACGCAATCGCCTTCAGTACCCACATACTTGTGCCAACCGAAACTGCTAGCAGCTTCTACAGACAAACGCTTGGTGACAGCTTTCGGCAAAATGGACTCTTTATAAGCCGCATCTTGTGCTTCAAACAGTTCCCATGAAGGTAGGGAGACAACACGGACTTTCTTACCTTCGGCTTTAAGTTTTTCGGCTGCGCCAACGGCAAGGCTCAATTCTGAACCAGTAGCAATCAAGATGATATCAGGTGTACCTTCGCTATCCACCACGGTGTATCCACCCTTTGCCACACCCTCAATCGATGTACCTGCCAAGTTAGGGACGTTTTGACGGGTGAACGCCAACAGAGATGGAGCGTTTTGCTTCGCTTTCTCGATCGCTATTTTATAAGCGCCAGAGGTTTCGTTACCGTCTGCCGGACGAAACACTAATAAATTAGGAATGGCTCTCAAGGAAGCAAGAGTTTCAATTGGTTGGTGTGTGGGGCCATCTTCACCTTGTCCAATGGAATCGTGAGTCATCACCCAAATCGCCCCAGCTTGAGAAAGGGCGGATAAGCGGATGGCAGCACGCATATAATCTGTGAAGATCAAGAAAGTAGCACCGTAGGGGATTAATCCGGAAGTGTGCAGCGCTATACCATTACAGATTGCGCCCATAGCATGTTCCCGCACACCAAAGTGGATATTGGGATTTTGGTATTCTCCTTTTTGGAAGTCGCCTTTACCCTTGATTTCGGTCAAGTTGGAGTGGGTTAAGTCAGCCGAACCACCAATCAATTCAGGTAAAACTGCCGCTAGTTTGTTGAGGCAGGTTTCTGAATGTTTGCGGGTGGGCAATCCTTTGTCTTCTGGGGTGTAGGTGGGTAGAACTTTATCCCAACCGTCGGGCAGTTTGCTGCTAATGTAGCGTTCAAACTCAGCTGCTTCTTGAGGATACTTAGCTTTGTAGTCGGCAAATGTTTTGTTCCATTCGGTTTCGTAACCTGCGCCGCGTTCAACTGCTTTGCGTGTGTGGTTGAGAGCTTCTTGGGGAACATCAAAAGGTTCGTATTCCCAACCCAAATTTTTCCGAGTCAAGGCTATTTCGTCTCCACCCAAAGCAGCACCGTGAATACCAGCAGTGTTTTGTTTGTTGGGGGAACCGTAACCAATTGTGGTTGTCACCTTAATCATTGATGGTTTATCGGTGACAGATTTAGCTTCTTCAATAGCTTTGGCGATCGCTTCTAAATCGGTATTACCATCTTGGACATGGAGAACGTGCCAACCGTAAGCTTCAAATCGCTTGGAAACATCTTCGGTGAATGCCACATCTGTGGAACCGTCGATAGAAATGTGGTTGTCGTCGTACAGAGCGATGAGTTTGCCTAATCCCAAGTGTCCTGCAAAAGAACAAGCTTCACCGGAAATTCCTTCCATGTTGCAACCGTCACCTAAAATTACGTAGGTGTAATGGTCAACAATCTTGGTATCGGGTTTGTTAAATTTAGCGGCAAGGTGCGCTTCGGCGATCGCTAAACCAACTCCATTGGCAATTCCTTGACCCAAGGGGCCAGTTGTGACTTCCACGCCTGGGGTCATGAAGTTTTCGGGGTGTCCAGGGGTTTTGGATTCCCATTGACGGAATTGTTTGATATCTTCGATGGTGACGCTATCGTAGCCTGTCAGATACAGTAGGGCGTACTGCAACATTGAGCCATGACCGGCAGACAAGACAAAGCGATCGCGGTTAAACCATTTGGGATTCTTGGGATTAAACTTCATAAAGCGATCCCAGAGGACAAAAGCCATCGGAGCCGCGCCCATTGGTAATCCTGGGTGTCCCGATTTTGCTTTTTCTACGGCATCAACAGCCAAGAAGCGGATCGAGTTAATAGCCAGTTCTTCGACGGACAATTCTTTGGCGGATTGGGTTGCAACAGTCATAATCTCTTGTTTTTAACGACGGGTTAGCACTCTTCGTAGCTTCTCTTGCTGAGGGTTATTTTAGATTCCCCACAGTATCCTCATCATCCCATTCCCGCTTGTCGATGGACAAGCGGGATCTCCTGAGTTTATGGTGATAAATCAAGCTGATAATTGGGTCATGTTGAACGCTTACTTTATATCGGAATGATATTTCTGATACTTTGGGCATGGGGCATTGGGCATTGGGCAAATGAGCAGAGTTGGATCAAACTACTGAATTCTGCCTCCTGCCTTCTGCCTTCTTTTAAACGTATTTCTTAAAGGCCAGTGTGACATTATGACCGCCAAACCCAAAAGAATTGGATATTGCCACCTCGACTTTTTGAGCGCGGCTAGAGTTAGGCACGTAATCTAAGTCACACTCTGGATCGGGGTTTTCTAGATTTATTGTCGGTGGAATTTGGTCATTAGCGATCGCTAACACTGTTGCGACTGCTTCAATACCTCCAGAACCACCCAATAAATGACCTGTCATCGATTTCGTAGAGCTAATTGCCACCTTATAGGCGTGTTCTCCCAAAGCTTTTTTGATGGCTGAGGTTTCAGTTGAATCATTAGCTGGGGTACTAGTGCCGTGAGCATTAATATAGCTAATCTGTTCGGGAGTTATACCGCCATCCTTCAGGGCTAGTTCGATCGCTCTAGCTGCTCCTAGTCCACCGGGTACGGGGGAGGTGATATGGTAAGCGTCACAGGTCATACCATAGCCAATCATTTCCGCATAAATGTGAGCGCCGCGACTTAAGGCGTGTTGCAGTTCTTCTAAAATTAAAATTCCTGAACCTTCACCTAAGACAAATCCATTGCGATCGCGGTCAAAGGGACGGCAAGCGTGAGCCGGGTCATCATTGTTAAAAGAGAGGGCTTTGCAGGCGGCGAACCCAGCTATCGACAATGGTGTGACAGCTGACTCCGTTCCCCCGCAAATCATTGCTTGGGCATATCCCCCTTGAATTAAGCGAAAAGCATCGCCTACAGCGTTGGAGCCAGCAGCACAGGCAGTTACAGGACAAGAGTTTGGCCCTTTAGCACCCGTATGAATTGCCGTTAGTCCTGCCGCCATATTGGCGATCATCATTGGGATCATGAATGGACTACAGCGATCGGGGCCACGGTTGAGGTAGATAGTTTGCTGATCTTCTAATACCTTAATGCCACCAATGCCAGAACCGATCATCACACCTACTTGTTCTGCATTCAGGTCATTGATCGCTAACTCCGCGTTAGCTATAGCCTGTTTTGCTGCCGCAACCCCAAATTGGGCAAATCGATCCATGCGCTTGGCCTCTTTGCGCTCCAAGTAATCATGCGGATCGAAGTTTTTCACCTCACCAGCAATGCGGCAATCATGGCGAGACGCATCAAATAAAGTGATGTAGTCGATGCCATTGCGTCCACTCAATAATCCATTCCAATATTCTGTTGCTGTGTTACCTATAGGTGTAATCGCGCCAACACCAGTTACAACAACGCGTTTACGTGTATAATCTGTCATGATTCAGTTAAAAATGGCGAAAAAGCAGCAGGCAAAAAATTCGGGGTTAGCGAGTAGGTAATGTGAGCCAGCGTGGTGTTAGGGGTTTCTAAGCCACTTGCTCTCTTGTTCAAAGACACTACGCGAATATTTGAGAAAACCCCATCGCTTTTAGTGTCTTACGCCACTTGCTTGACTTGGGGAGACCCCAAGACCGCAGTGGCTTCCCTTCTCCCCAAGGGAGAGGCTAGCGCCAAGGAAGAAGATCGCAATGGCTGCCCATGAGCGACTGACCTTAGCGACGTTAAGAGCGTCACCCTTGCGGTGACTAGGTACGGGGAAAATCTTCCCAATCCCCAATCCCCCATTCCCAATCCCTAGTTAAGCTGATGCGGCAACTTTGTTATTGATGTAATCTACTGCGTCTTGAACGGATATAATCTGCTCGGCAGCTTCGTCAGGAATTTCGATATCAAATTCTTCTTCCAAAGCCATCACCAATTCAACGGTATCTAAAGAGTCTGCTCCTAGATCATCCATAAACTTGGACTGGGGTGTGATTTTGGCTGGGTCTTCAACACTCAATTGTTCGGCGACAATTTTTTTGACCTTATCAAAAAGTTCCGTTTGGCTCATAAGTAATAAAAGTCCTTAACCAGTTCTTAGGTTCTGCTCTTTATGGGAGACATTGTTTTGAGCATATACATCTTATCGTCAAGCGCGATCGCCAGTACACTGCTAAAGGTTTTTCTTCTAAAAAACTCCTGCCATTTCTAAAATGAATGGGGTAAGTTTTTTGGCAACACTTGGGCAGTAGAGGAGTTCACAGCATGGCCGATACCATCTAAATGCTTTGGTTTTCCAATTATTGCTAAAATTTTTTACAATGTCTCTATCAGTATTTAAAGCCTTGCTAGCAATAAGAATATGTAGATGCTACGGCTTTGAACCTAGACGGTTAAAGGATCGTTAAACGTCAAACATCAGAACTTCGGTGCTAACAAGGGAATGATTAAACAGTTATTTTTAGAGCGATCGCTCTAACTCAAACATACCTCTATGCTACCTCACACGCTGAAATACGCTTACTTTCCCGGTTGTGTTGCTCAAGGCGCCTGTCGGGAACTTTACCAATCAACTCAAGCGCTTACCCAAGCACTGGGCATTGAATTAGTTGAACTTAAAAAAGCTGCTTGCTGCGGTTCTGGCACATTTAAAGAAGATTCGCAACTGCTAGAAGATACAGTTAATGCCAGAAATATTGCTTTAGCAGAAGAATTAAATCTGCCTTTACTTACTCATTGCAGCACTTGTCAAGGTGTTATTGGTCATGTCAACGAACACCTGAAAGAATGTAAGACTTCTAACCCTGTCTATATTGAACAGGTTAATGGCTTGCTGCATAAAGAAGGCTGTTCGCCTTATCGCGGCAGTACTGATGTGAAACATCTTCTTTACGCATTGGTGACAGATTACGGTTTAGAGGAAATTACCAAACGTGTCACTCGGAAGTTAAGTGGATTAAAATGTGCGGCTTTTTATGGCTGTTATCTGCTCCGCGCCCAAAAATCTATGCCCTATGATGACCCCTTCCAACCGGAAGCGATGGAAAATATGTTTCGGGCGGTGGGTGCAACACCAATTTATTACCGAGGCCGGACACAATGTTGTGGTTGGCCGCTTTCTAGTTATGCCACTACCCAATCTTTTAAGATGGCGGGGATGCATATTCAAGACGCTTTAGCATCTGGTGCTGACTGTATAGTTACACCTTGTCCTTTGTGCCACTTAAATTTAGATTCGCGTCAGCCAGAAGTAGAAAAGGTGATTGAACAAAAGTTAGGTTTACCAGTATTGCATTTATCCCAGTTAATTGCTTTGGCACTTGGGGTTAGTCTAGAAGAACTGGGTTTAGAACGCCACGTTGTTTCTACAAAACCAGTGTTGGAAAAATTAGGATTTTAGTTTATTGAGTACAAGGGGCTTAAGCCCCCTGGTTATTGAAGAAGAATTCAGAAGTCAGAATTCAGGAGTCAGAATTCAGGAGTCAGAATTCAGGAGTCAGAATAAATCAGTTGGGGATTCAGACCGCGCAGGAATTGTTGCACCACCAAATTTTCAATTTGGTGGGGGTGCAAAAACGCCGATTATTCAGACGCGACGCTCGTTCGCGTAGCGTCTCCAACAGGAGAAGACTTGCTTTGCGCGTCGATATCGTGGACTCGGCGCTATCCGCCAGTCATACAGAAAACATTGCTGAATTCTGACTCCTGACTCCTGAATTCTGTTCGATAATAATAGCTATTGGCAGCAGTCTATTATCGGTTCTGAAGCAATATTATTCAAACCAACAGCTTGCAACATAGTAGCCCAATCAGTAAGTCTTGGGTCTAGGCGGCGAAGTTCGGCTGAAGCAGTCAGGGAGTCGTACCAAATACCATTAGTGGCATAAAGGACAACACGCTGCTTTAGTGTTGCTGTCTCTAACTGACTTTTTAAAAGGGGGTTGGGTTCGACTCTTTTAACCCAACCATTAACAAAAATAGGTGGTTGTTCTAAATTACAGAAAGTATTGAAATACCAATGATAACGCTTGCCAATTTCTAATGAGGAAGCTGTCGATGGCAGAGAGAAGCTAACAACCCCTGGCTTTCCAGATAATGGCACAGGGCTTTGATATATAATCTGCCCCGCTTCATTCTGTAGCACGAACTCTGCGGAAACTGTGGCTACATCATAAGGTATGTAAAACCAGAAAGTTGGATGAGAGTTAGTTGTTAATCCAAAGACTAATTCCGCATTGGGAAACTGATAAACCGGAACTAAGGCTGTCAGTTGCTTTTCTTGAGATATATTTATATTTTCGCAGCCGCGCTTTCCTCCTCCAACGCGATTACCGGGTGCGTTAACGTCATCTGGCGGAGGAGGTGCGTTAAAAACCCGCGATGTGAGAATTTCAGATTTTCCAGGCTGTGCTTGAACTAGTGTGAAGCATAGCGATAACAAACTGATTGCAAAGGCGATTTTAAGCTGTTGAAGACCTAATTTCATTTTTATTAGTAACTCAAAGTTTTAACTATTTTTATAGGTAAATAGATTATGCGGTAGCACTACCGAGAAAAAGACTTTTAAAACATCCTCTAATAAGTAGACTAATGAAGACTATTTATATATTCAGAAGTATGAAAGGTATTTTCGGAAATTATCCTTGCTCATACAGCGTATTTTCAGGTAAATGAAGTACATGGGTAGGGGCACAGCCATGTTCCCTACGATTATCTGTACCTCACATTTGTTACAATCTGCTATACATATAGCGGTTACGATTCAGATGTGGTATCGCAGGCGCTATTTTTAATCGTCAGGTATATTTGCTGATTACTTTATCAAAATAGCGAATTGCTTTATCAAAAAGCCTGTTTGCTTTCTTAAAATACTTCAATGCTTTCTCAAAAGTTAATTTTGCTTACTCAAATTCCAGTTTGCTTACTCATTTCAGTGTTTTCCGCAAGCAAAAGTTAATTTTGCTTACTCAAACTCCTGTTTGCTTACTCATTTCGGTGTTTTCCGCAAGCAAAAGTTAATTTGACTTACTCAAACTCCAGTTTGTTTACTCAAACCCTAGTTTGCTTACTCATTTTGATGTTTTCCGCAAACAAAAGGTTATTTGATTTTCTCATTTGAGTAATTCGCGTATTTATAAGTAGTTAGGCATGATTAAATACGCGAACGGACTAGAAAATTTATACTGCTATTGCTGCCTTGAGTAACGGTGTAAATTACTAGACTACTACCTGTAAGCACCAGAGTCAGTGTGGCAGGAATTAGCGGTATCCAAATACCTTTTATAAACATCACAAAGCTAATTGCGGATATAACGCCAATTCCAGCAACTATTGCCAGTCCTAAAAAGCAGGAATTACGAATGCGCCATGCCAGTATTCCTCCAAAAATTGACCAGTAAAAGATCCATAAAGCCTCACCCCAAGCTGGCCAAACCCACAAGAGGGTTCGTCCATCTAAAACTGCACTGAGAATTTGACTCACCATTTGAGCATGGACAATAACTCCTGGCATTTCCTGCTTTTGAACGGTAGTATAAGGGGTGAAAAAATAATCCCCGGCACTTTGGTTAGTGATGCCAATAAGTACAATCCGATTCTTCACAAGATTGGGATCGATCGCACCCTTAAGCAAATCTTTTAAGGTAATTTGCTCAACAGCTTTTAAGGGAGAGTTAAAAGAACGGTAATTTAGCAATACTTGATAACCCCAGTCATCCAGTTGTTGATAGCCACCTATATATGAACGCAATCGCTTAAACACAACTTGGCCAATCTGTAAATCTTTTTTTTCGGTGTACTTGACAGAAATGCCTTCTGCCTTAAAGTAACGAAATGCCAATTGAGCGCTAAAAGCGTAGGGTGTAGTACAAGGGGATGAGTCGTTCGGTTTCATCGCAATTAGATGGCGGCGGAGAATACCATCACTGTCTTTGACAAAATCGCTAAAGCCTTGACGCGCTGTCGAAATTTCTGGAGGAGGTGAAACGCCTGGTTCATTAATTTGGGGTTCGCTGACTTTGCAAATAGCAATAAAGCGATCGCTGCGCCGCATCCAATTAGCTAAAGATACCTCTTTGGAGTCTACAGGGAAATCACGATAAATATTTAAGCCAATGGCTCGTGGTTGATACTGCTCTAGTTTCTGCACCAAAAGAGCAAGTGCCCGATCTGAGAGCGACCCTTTTCTCTGCTGCTGTTCTGGAAGCTTAAAATCATCTTCAGCGATCGCTACTACCAAAAGGCGGCGATCTGGCTGTTCGCTAGGACGTAACCGCAGCAATTGGTCGAAAGCTTTTAGTTCGGCAGCTTGTAAAAATCCCAGATGCCTTACTCCCATTACCAAAGCTGTCACAACTACACTTAAAATCAGCACAGTTGGCAGAGGGCGCTTGCTAGGTAATGTTTGAGGCGATCGCTCCCCCGATTCTGAGCTTAATAACGCTTTCTCAAGCCAATTTTGATTAAAAACAGCAGCATAAATGCGGTTATAAACTTTTAATAAACCCTGTTGCTTGACTACTAATCCTGATAAGCGTAATTCTATTTGCTCAGGACTGCTATCTGCTGTGATTTGACCTGTTTGTAAAATTTGCTGATAAAGCTTTAGCAATTGCTGAGTGCGCCGAAAAAAAATGCGATCGCGGATTGTTTTCAGATGCTCCGGTTCATCTTGGGATTCCCAATTGTCAATTATTTGAGAACGTACTAGTTTCTCAACATACTCTGTCTCAGCACCTAATGGAATGGGAGAAGATGCGATCGCCATTGGCGTAGCGTCTCGCAGAGAAGGTGTTGGCGTAGCCATCGCTAACTGGCAAAGTTTTTGAGTAAGAAAAGGTTGGCCACCACTCCAAGCTAATATCTCTTGCAACACTATCTGAGGATTACCAATACCCACTAATCCCTCAGCTAATGGTTGAGCTTCATGCCATTGAAAGCCATTTAATTCAATTGCTCGACCAATATTAAAAGGTGTCCGGTGTTTATCTTGAATCAAATCGTAAGGAGTAGTTACCCCTAGCAGTGCAAAGGTAAGACGCTGGTAAGCTGAATTATCGGCTCGTTTGTTATAGCAAGCGCGAATCAGAGCTAAAAAATCTTCCTTGAAGTTTAATTGGAGAATGCTATCAATTTCGTCTACAAAAATTACAATATTTTCAGACACTTCTGCCAGCAATACTGACTCGATAAACTCACTCAAGCATTCAACAGGTGATAGTCCAGAGCGATCGCTCCACCAAGCCAGTACTTTGAATTTGGGAATGAAGCTACGCGCCAGCCTCCGCAGTACACCCAAATACCATTCCGATGGAGTGATATCCTGGCTACTAATTGCCGTAATATCGATAACACCGCAAGCAATACCCTCTGCTTGCAGCTTAGACATTGTTTGCACTCGCAAACTAGACTTGCCCATCTGCCGCGAGTTGAAGACATAACAAAATTCTCCAGCTTTTAATGCATCATAAAAATCTTTGTCAGCTTGTCGCTGCACATAGCTAGGAGCATCAATTTGTAAACTCCCTCCGACTTGATATTTGTAAGGCGAGTTTTCTGCTTTGCTCGTCGGATGCATTCTAACTGAGGCGATGTTGGAAATATTGGCGGTACAAATTGCAGCGTGGCATCACTTTATTGTCATTACAATATACCACTAGACCCATGCTGTGTAATTTAAACGCTGACTCCGAATCTAGTTCTATCGGTACTAAACTCTTCACAACCTGGCTAAAAGCTGCCACTAAACTTGGATGATCGTCGAGATTACACAAATGCCCTCGGAGATGATCACTGTAAATTCCAGCTTCAGTTGGGGCTGTTTGCAATAACTGCTCAAGCGTGATGTCCTGATGTTGAACGTGATAAAGAGCTAGCCGGACTAAATAGGGGTGTCCTCCTACCATATCCATCAGTTTTTTGACCTGGGTATCAGTCCAATTTAGCCCTTGATGACATGCAACTAAAATTTGGACTTGTTCTTGATTAAACTCTTGTAATTCAATGCTTAACCCGACATTAAAGGGAGATTGATTGATATTTAAGGGAATATAAACTTCTTTAGAATGTACCAAAACTAGCCGGAGTTTTTTCCAGAGTTCGCTACTGCGATCGCCATACTTTGCATACTCATACCAAGCCCGTAATAGGTTAAAAAAGTCTTCAGCAATATCACGATGTGGAAAAATGCGATCGACACCATCCAAACTAATTACTAATGGACTGTCGATTTCTTCTAACAAACACTCTTCAAAGTAAGCGGTGGTTTTATCCTTACTGCCATAAATACTCCAATAATCATCTAACTGATGAAGCTGCTTCAGTTTTCTGCCAACACTTTCACAGAACCAGCGTAAAAATGTATCCAAGCTGGTGAAAACTGCTTTATCTGCTAAATGAAAGCTTAAAGCTACAGTTTGACAGCCGTGCTTTCTAGCTTCATCAAGAGTCCTAGCCATTAGCGAGGTTTTACCCATCTGTTTAGATGCTTTGATGCGAATTAAGGCACCTGGCTGTAAAATCTCTTGAAAACAGAGATCTTCAATTGGAGGACGTTCAACATAAAAGCTAGAAGTAAGAGGAACTTGACCTACCGGAAATTCTACTTCTGCGTTTAGTTGTGGTTGTTCGTTAGTTAGTAATACTTCCCCATTTCCTTTAGAACCCTTTTTTACTTGTGAATCAGATGACATCAGGTTTTGGGGCTGCAAAATAGCCTCTAACTGCTTTGGTGAAGCAGCACTGCCAGAAAGCCGCTGTCGCTCTAGTGCTGCCTGAAAATTCTTTTTACTAACCTTTTCGCCGAATGCTGCTGATAGCATCTGCCAAAGCTTCGGCCCAACATCATGCTGTAGATATTCGGTAGTATAGCCATGAATTTGGGCAATTTCGCCATACTTCTTTCCTTGCCAAGAGTTACGAAGTATTGTTACTTCAATATCTTTCAGATGTCTTTGTGTCTGGGCAAGAACTGCTGCATCTAAGATTTTGAATGCTGTTTCGAATTCCATTGCTCAGGGATGAATCACAACTTTTATCTATTTAGCTACAGTCCGAATTATCGACTTTCCTGATTTTTCACCAAATTATATTCAAATGGCTGAAATTCATACCTTGCCTACTTCAGCAAACATTACTCTGTTTAAATTTACTTACTTAACCTTAAGTTAATCCCTTTTGTCGTCTAATTTCTGGAAATCAAACTCCTTAAATTATCCATATTTACGTTTTTACGTTCAAAAGAGAACCTAGTAATAACAGCAACCGCAGTTATTTGGCTTCGGACAAATCTAACTTTGTTGAGAAATTAGTCCCAAGTCAAAATCAGGTAAATAATACACAAACTCACAACCAAATCAAAGAAGACTCAAAATTATGGCAATTATTAATGGAAGCATAACCCCTGCTGATGACAAAATTCTAGCTAATGGGGACAACGATAAAATCGATGCTCTGGCGGGTAACGATACAGTTAATGGTGGCGCGGGTAACGACACTTTAATAGGCAACTTTGGCAATGATTCTCTATTTGGGGGAGTTGGTAACGACTCCCTCGATGGTGGATTCAACAGAGATACCCTTGATGGTGGCGCGGGTAACGACACTCTCAACGGCGGCGATGACAATGACAGCCTTTCTGGTGGGACTGGAAACAATCGCCTTAATGGCGGTGCGGGTAAGGATATTCTCATCGCTCAAAATGGCAACTCTCCTAGTGTAGGTGATGTTGGCGATACCCTAATTGGTGGTGCAGATAATGACGAGCTGCGCGTTGAAGGAGCCTCAAATTATGTCTTGACTAATGATCGGCTGTTTGTCGGTAATTTAGTTCACCAGTTTTCTGAGGTTGAGCGTGTTAAGCTCACTGGTACTGCGGGTAATGACACGATTAATGCGTCTCAAGCTTTGTTATTAGATCGAACCGATCTCTTTGGCGGTGCAGGCAATGACACCATCATAGGTAGCCGTGGTCTTGACCAGATCAACGGTGGCGATGGGAATGACAGCATAGTAGGAGGAGCGGGATTTAACTTTCTCCGTGGCAATAATGGCAATGACACCCTTATCGGTGGCAATGACAATAATAATCTTAATGGGGGAGAAGGGAATGACTTCCTCCAAGGTGGAGCCGGGAGGGATAGTTTTTCTGATAGTGCCTTTGATGGAGCAGGCGATGACCAATACATCGGCGGAGCAGGTGAAGACTTCCTCTTCATACAGGGCGACAATAACTTTGAACTGTTCTCATTTGTCAATGACCCAAACAAAAGCCAACTCAAAGGTGGCAAGTTTGGCCCTGGGGCCAATCTAGATGATTCAGCCACAGGTACTGATACTCTGCAAAATATTGAAAGCGTCGAAATCCAAGGAGGCGCTAGCAATAATCGCATAGATGCCAGTCGTGCCAACCAAAACATTAGTCTATTTCTTAATGGTCGTGATGGCAGTGATATTCTGCTAGGTGGTAGCGGTAACGATCAACTATCCGGTGGACTTGACAACGATCGCCTTGATGGAAACGCTGGTAATGATCGCCTAATTGGTGATTCTGGCAATGATATTCTTGGTGGAGGCCAAGGTAATGATACCCTCTCAGGTGGTGGTAACTTTAATAGTGGAGAGATAGATATTTTAACAGGAGGGCTAGCATTTGGAGGGGTTCAATCTGCTGATACGTTCAGCCTAAACGACTCCTATCGGCAAGCTGGTAATGCTATTATCACAGATTTCTCTGTACTAGATGGTGACAAGATTGCTCTGCGGGGTTCTGCTAGCGATTACACTTTTGTACAGCAAAACTTCAATACTAACAATAGTATTGGTAGTGGTATTTTTTCAAATGACTCATCTATCTTAGATACGGTCATCTTCTTCGGTTCGCCCCTTTCCGGTGACATTATTGCTGTGGCTGAAGATGTCAGTATAAGTGCAATTACTTCTGGTGTCACATTTACTATCTAAGAAGTTGACTGGGATCGAGACAGTACCCTTGATAATCGAACTTTGACTTCTACATATAGTGTTAAATTATGGGGTATCGGACCCCATAATTTAACCGTGCTTACATCCTCACGCCACTTGCGGGATGAGGTTTTACGCACGATCAATAAAGTTAATCATTGCTATTTTTGAATTTACGTTGCAATTGTTTTAACGATTGATACATATCTGGCAGGCGACCATAAACAGCACATACCTTGAGATATAGTTTGTAAGGAAGGGCTGGAGTTCCGCAGACAACCTCTCCTGGTGCAACATCGCTGTGAATTCCAGTTTGAGCAGATGTCATCGCCCCATCTCCTATTTTCACTTGATTGACTATTCCTGTTTGTCCCGCTAAAATAACGCGATTTCCCAGTTTAACACCTCCCGCCATGCCAACCTGACCTGCGATCGCACAACCAGCACCAATTTGGCAGCCGTGACCTATTTGCACTAAGTTATCAATTACTGTATTGCGACCTACCCTTGTTTCTCCGACGGCTGGGCGGTCAATGCCACTGTTGCAACCAACTTCCACCCCATCTTCTAAGACAGTGTAGCCAGATTGTTCCATTTTGAACCAGCCAGTCCGGGTAGGAACAAAACCAAAGCCTTCTGCACCAATCACAGCACCACTGTGAATAACGCAATCTGCACCGATGCGGGTGCGTTCGTGGATGGTACAGTTGGCGTGTAAGGTGGTGCGATCGCCGATTTTGGCATCTGGATAAATTACCACATTGGGATGAATAATTGCACCATTGCCAATTTCTACCCCTTGTTGAATCACAGCATGAGGGCCAATATAGACATCACTACCAACTTTTGCAGTGGAGTGAATCACAGCAGTGGGATGAATTTCTGGGGTAGGGCGATATGGTTGATAAAAAAGTGCGATCGCTTTGGCAAACAACAGTCGCGGATCTGAGGTCGCTATCCAGACAATACCCCTCTCTTGTGCAACCATTTGTAATTTTTCGTCTTGGGGCAAAATTAAAGCACTAGCATCGGTCTTACCGACAAAAGACCCAAATTTTGCACCTTCTACGTAACTGATCGTACCGTTGCTAGCTTCATCAATGGCTGCTACCCCTGTAATTTCTGGGTCTTGGTCTGGGTTGTTAGTCAGGCTATGATTGGTGGCTGCGTCACCAAATTGACGGAGGATTTCGCTGAATTTCATTGTTGGGTGTGTTCAAAATTGATCTACAATTGCAAGATAATTTTCCCTCTTTATGATCATTTTATAGACGTGTAGCGGTGATGGAATTAGACCTTACCTAACTTCGCTTCAGGTCGAAATACTTCACTGACATTGTTCTGTTGATGGCTCTCGTCGTAAAAATGAGCTTATTTTCACTGATTTAAGAAGTTGGGGATCTGCTAGTAGAATAAGTTGAATATTTGATCAAAAGAGAACTAAGATAAAATTTCAAAGTTATCTTTTTGATAATAAATTTTCACGATAATCGTTATAGTAGTCTGCTACATTAATTTTGATGAGTTCGTAGTAAAAACTTTAGTCCTTTTTTTTTTAACACTAAAGTGCTTACTACGAAATTTTTTAAACTACCATAATCATTGTAGTGAAACTAGTCGCTAGTCGCCATTGCTAGCCCTGCTAAATACCCGGTTGTCCAAGCGCTTTGGAAGTTAAACCCACCGGTAACGCCATCAATATCTAAGATTTCTCCGGCAAAATAAAGACCAGGAACTAATCTACTTTCCATTGTCTTGAAGTTGACTTCTTTAAGGTTGACGCCGCCACAGGTAACAAATTCTTCTTTGAAAGCTCCTTTACCGTTGATTAAATATTGTCCCTGAGTAAGTTCTTGCACCAATTGATTTAAGGTTTTACTAGATATTTCTGCCCAACGGTCTTCTGTGGTGATGCCTGCACGAGCAATGATATATTGCCAGAGACGATGAGGGAGATCAACGCCGCGATGCAATGCGATCGCTTTCTTTCCCCATTCATCTTTAACTGCTAAAACTTTTTCTCGCACTTGTTCTTGTTGCAAATCAGGTAGCCAATTAATTAATAACTTGGCTTGATAGCGGCTTTCGTGGAGAAATCTTGCACCCCAAGCAGAAAGCTTCAAAACAGCCGGGCCACTCAAACCCCAGTGGGTAATTAACAATGGCCCAATTTGTTGTAATTGAGATTTTCCACCCGCAGATAACCGTAATTGGACACGATTAACACTAACTCCAGCCAATTCCCGCAGCTTTTGATCGACAATGTTGAAGGTAAATAACGAGGGTACTGGTGGTTCAATTTGATGACCTAACTCTCGAAGAATTTTATAACCCGCAAGGCTGCTGCCGGTTGCAAAAAGTAAGCGATCGCATTTAATCGTCTCTCCCGACTTCAGAAGGATATCAAAACCCCCATCTGCTAAGGTTCTCACTGAAGTTACATGTGTACCAATACGGAGTTTTACCCCAGATTTCGCCACCGCTTTAATCAGACATTCCACAATGGTTTCTGAAGTATTGGTGACAGGAAACATCCGGTTATCAGCTTCAGTTTTGAGATAGACTCCGTGAGTCGCAAACCAAGCTACTGTATCTTGAGGCCCAAACCGAGTCAAAGCACCCCGTAAAGCTTTTGCACCTCTGGGGTAATTTTGCACTAACTCCTCCGGCTCAAAGCAAGCATGAGTCACGTTGCAGCGTCCGCCACCAGAAATTAGCACTTTCGCTAGGGGTTGGCGACTAGCTTCGAGTAAAGTAACTTGGGCATCAGGATTTGCTTTAGCACAAGCGATCGCGCCAAAAAATCCTGCTGCCCCACCCCCAATAACTACAATTTGTAACGGTAACAATTTCAAAAATGTCTCTTTTACAGCACCTACTCTCTAGGCTAGCTGTTATCTTCACTCTTCATCAGGTTCGAAGTCTGATTTTTGGGCACCGCAAGTTGGACATGACCAATCTTCTGGGATATCTTCAAAGGCTGTTCCCGGTGCTATGTCGCTATCTGGATCTCCTTGTTCTGGGTCATATACGTAGCTGCAAACAGTACATTTATACTTTGTCATGTTCGTTTCTCTTAGTAAATTGTATTTCCTGCATCCTTATCGAAACCCCTAAATTTATTTATCGGGTTTACTTCCTGCCTCTTGACTGCACTCAGCCTTATATTACTTGCCAATTAAAAACGCCACCATGTCCTTTGGACGTAACTGATAATCCCGATCGCGATCGCCCCAAGTAACAATAGCCAAATTATTCCACCTGGAATAAAAGTAAGAATACCAAAGCCTCTGAGTACCCAAACGGCAACGCTAACGCCAAGAAGGATACCAAAAATCTGGATTAATCTACGATTTAAAGAAGATTGATTCACCTACTTTTCCTCCCAACTCAACAGACATTACAGTTGATATTGATAATTAAGATATGAAGTTCTCATGAAGTTGCAGTTTCATCAGAAATAATACGTGAAAGTTTAGAGAAACTATCCAAACATTGGGTTAAAGTGCTTGATATTCGGTCGTGTTTGTGCCATTCTAGCTGCTAACAACGCAGTTTTTCATCTATAAATATTGCTTTGATAAAATTTACTTAAGTGTTAATTGTATTAATTGTAATAAGAAACACAGTTTTTACAGTAAAGTAACTGAAATAATTAGCAAAAATCGCTGTTTCTGGAAAAGATAAGTATTAGACTGGAGCTAAAGTTTAATGGGTTGGATCTGAAGCCAAGTTTACAGCTTGTAGTTTCAACTTCATTTAGGTGGATGAGTTGAGGAGTAACTTAAATCATTATGTCTGCATCTTATATATCAGACTCAATTATTGCAGGTTCAGATATGGCTTGGAATCAAGACAAGCAAAAGTTGCTGGTACAGGGTGAAATTTTAGTAGAAACGCGATCGCACAAAAGCTGGGGCGGCGCGGTGACAGCCTGGATGTATTTGCCGATGGTGCGATCGCAAGTTTGGCAGCAATTAACTGATTACCCGCGCTGGGTGCAATATTTTCCCGACATCACTAAAAGCGAGATATCACACAAAGGTGAAGTCAAACGCCTGTATCAAGCAGCACAAAAAGCCTTTTTGTTTTTCACAGCTCAAGTTGAAATTTACCTCAACGTTGTAGAAGTGTTGGGGCAACAAATCCAATTCCGCATGGAAAAAGGGACTTTCGAGGATTTTAACGCCAATTTAGAACTCAAAGATTGCGGTAACGGTACAATGCTAGCTTATACTGTGCAAGCTACTCCTCTTATTCCAATTCCATCAATTTTCATTCAACAAGCAATGAATTTAGAGTTGCCTGCAAATATGCGTAAAATGCGACAAGTGATTTGTAAGGGTCAACGTAATTCGTAATTCGTAATTATACACCCTACTAATGTTTCACAAAAAAACGCCAAGACGCTCTTGCTTGACTTGGCGTTTTGGCGTGAGATGATCTTTAACGAACAGGCAAGGGGAAAGCACTTGTTGCAAGTTCTCACTCAAGTCACCTTGCCTCCCCTTGCTCCCTGCTCCCCTGCCTCTTTTTCAATTAGCTGGTAAATACCTCAGCAGGTAAGCGACTAAAAGAAAGACGCTCATTTTGCACATCTACAAAGATGGTGTTGCCGTCGGTGAATTCACCGCGCAAAATGGCTTTGGCAATTTGAGTTTCTAACTCTCGCTGAATCGCCCGCTTCAGTGGACGCGCCCCATAAACTGGGTCATATCCTACTTCTGCTAAAAAGTCAAGTGCAGTATCCGAGAGCTTGAGGGATATTTTGCGATCGCTCAATCTTTGCCGCAATCTTTCGACTTGCAGTAGCACAATATGCCGCAATTCTTTCTTATCTAAACCGTGGAAGATGATAATTTCGTCAATCCGGTTTAGGAACTCTGGACGGAAGCTATTCCGCATCGCCTCCATTACTCGACGACGCATTTCGTCGTAGTGGGCGTTATCTCCGGCGACATCAAGAATGTACTGCGAACCGATGTTGCTGGTCATGATGATAATAGCGTTTTTAAAGTCTACTTTATGACCTTGGGCATCAGTGACGCGACCATCATCAAGAATTTGCAAGAAGATATTAAATACATCGGGGTGTGCTTTCTCGATTTCGTCGAAAAGAATCACTGAATAAGGACGGCGACGAATCGCTTCTGTAAGTTGTCCGCCTTCTTCGTAACCTACATATCCTGGAGGCGCACCGATTAAACGAGAGACGGCGTGTTTCTCCATATACTCCGACATATCGATTCGCACCAGCGCATCTTCACTGTCGAACATATACGCCGCCAGCGCTTTCGCCAACTCAGTTTTACCCACACCTGTAGGCCCAAGGAAAATAAAGCTAGCAATGGGACGATTGGGATCAGCCAATCCAGCCCGCGATCGCTGAATTGCATCGGCTACAGCTGTAACTGCTTCTTCTTGTCCAACTACGCGGCGGTGCAGTTCATCTTCTAAATGGAGCAATTTTTCTTTCTCCGATTCCACCAACTTGCTAATGGGAATTCCTGTCCATTTAGAAATAATTTCGGCAATATCAGCTTCTGTGACTTCTTCCCGTAATAGTGATTTACCACTTCTTTGAGCGTTTGCCAATTCAGATTCTACTGTTTGCAATTGACGGTGCAAACTGGTTAAATTGCCGTATTTCAACTCAGCAGCACGGTTAAGGTCGTAGTCGCGTTCTGCTTGCTGAATCTCTAAATTGACCCGTTCAATCTCTTTTTTCACAGACTGAATTTTGTCAATAATGTCTTTTTCAGACTGCCATTGACTATTCAGGGTTCTTTGTTCTTCTTTGAGATCGGCAATTTCTTTTTCTAATTTTTCTAGACGTTCACGAGAAGCTGCATCACTTTCTTTTTTCAGCGAAAGCTTCTCCATTTCCAATTGCAGAATCTTGCGATCAATTTCGTCGAGTTCTTCAGGTTTGGAGGTAATCTCCATTTTTAATCTAGCGGCGGCTTCATCCACTAAGTCAATGGCTTTATCAGGGAGGAAGCGATCGCTAATATAACGACTCGACAATACGGCTGCTGCAACTAAAGCACTATCAGAAATTTTCACCCCGTGGTGGTTTTCATAACGTTCTCTCAACCCGCGTAGAATCGAAATGCTATCTTCTACACTGGGCTGATCGACATAAACTTGCTGGAAGCGTCTTTCTAGTGCCGCATCTTTTTCGATATGTTTGCGGTATTCATCTAGAGTTGTCGCCCCAATACAGCGCAATTCGCCCCGCGCCAACATCGGTTTTAATAAGTTACCAGCATCCATCGCGCCTTGGGTTGCACCAGCGCCGACAACGGTGTGAATTTCATCAATAAATAAAACAATATTGCCGCCAGATTCAGTAACTTCTTTCAATACTGCTTTCAGGCGTTCTTCAAATTCACCCCGGAATTTGGCCCCTGCAATCAAAGCACCCATATCTAAAGAAATCAGCTTGCGGTCTTTGAGGGATTGGGGTACATCACCTGCAATAATGCGTTGTGCTAATCCTTCGGCGATCGCAGTTTTACCAACACCTGGTTCACCAATTAGCACAGGATTATTTTTGGTGCGGCGAGAGAGAATTTGCACAGTCCGACGAATCTCATCATCTCGCCCAATTACTGGGTCAAGTTGGCCTTTACGGGCAGCTTCTGTAAGGTCACGCCCGTATTTTTCCAGTGCTTCATATTTGCCTTCTGGATTTTGATCGGTCACTTTTTGGCTCCCTCGAACTTGTTTAATAATATTTTTTAGCTTGCCTTCGTCTAAACCAAACTCTTGGAATAAAGCTTTGCCAAAGCGGTCATCTTTAGCGTAAGCCAGCAATAAGTGTTCAATTGAAATATATTCGTCTTGAAACTCTTTGCGATATCCGTCTGCCCGATCTAGAAGTGTATCCAAGCTACGTCCCAAGTAGACAGAACTGCTAGTACCAGATACTTTCGGCTGACGTTGAAAAAATTGTTCAGTGCGATCGCGCAGTTTTTGGAGGTTAACACCCGCCTTAGTGAGAATCCCAGTTGCTAGACCATCTTGTTCTAGCAGCGCTTTCATCAGGTGTTCACTTTCAATTTGCTGTTGTTGATATTGTTTAACAATATCTGGGGTATGGGCGATCGCTTCCCAGGCTTTTTCTGTAAATTGGTTAGGATTAGTAGGTTGCATAGGCTTTTTCAAGAAGGTAGAGGCGCAGCAGCTTGTTGCAGGCTACCGCCAGAACACCAAGTAAATACAATTTCTATTCTTAATAGATATTGTATGAACAGCAGAGCGATCGCCTAGATCGGTGTTCACGTCTTGTAAAAGTCGTATTTTCCCGTAGTTGCGATTTCCATGTGCAATTTTTGTTCATTGCACAACAAACAGAGCAACTTACGGAATAAAAATTCGACGTGTCCCCATGTAATTCTCAATATAATAAAGTACAATTTCAAGTAGGCGATTAACACAGAGATCCCGGTAGTCAGGATCATTCAAAACTCGATTAGCGTCTCCAATTGTGACAACCGGAAACGAATTCGGCGTGTTTTCTTCCTGCAATACTTGCTCTAGAGAATACTTTCCTTTCATTCTGCGATTCGCAGTGAGTAGGAGCATTTGATTTGCTTGAGCAAATCTCCACACAACTCTGTCGCTGCTATTAACTGATAGTGACATCTCTTCGAGAAGAACAAAGCGGATTGAAAACAAATCTTGCTAACCTTGATTTGTGATACTGCCTGACAGAAGCAGTGCGTGTCCTTCAAGATTATGATCGACGAGAAAAATCATGTCTGGGGTTCAAGTTGGGCTCTAAGTCTGGCTTTCTGCGCCTGAAGTTTTTTCCAAGCTGCTTCTCGTCCTGGTGGTGGCGGCATTTTGGCCATTTTCTCAACCAACTCACGATTCTGTTCTTCGTAGTACTGCCGCAGCTCTTCGGCTTCCTTGAGAACGAGTTGATACTCTGCTTCAACCTCTTGACGATGCGTCTCAATGTAAGACAGAGCGGCATTAATTTGCTCATCCGTCAAGTTAAGCATGGCAAGAATTAGTCATGGATCAAGTTAAAAAAAACGTCTAGAAGCAAGGGGTTGGAAGGTTGGTACAGTTTCAGAATTTTTGGAACTAACGCCAGAAGAAAATGCTCTGATTGGAATTAAACTAGCACTCAGCTGGAGTTTAAAAGCACGACGACAAAAAGTAATGACACAAGTTGAATTAGCCAAGAGAATTCACTCAAGTCAACCACGTGTTGCTAAGGCAGAAAATGGTGATGCTTCAGTTTCAATTGAACTGTTGATACGTGCGATGCTGGCAACAGGTGCAACCCTTTAAGAAATTGGCAAGCTTATTGCCGAAGCTGGCTGAACCTCACCATAAATCTCAATGCGTAAGTAAGTTTAAAGTTCTTCTACCTTGCCTTCACTATTCTCCTCCTGCCCCCACACAGAGTTACTATAATCCCAGGTCGCCTAGTGGATGCTGAAAATGATTGACCCCTACGACTTTGAAGATGATGACTTTGATTTTGAGGATGAGGATTTCTTGAACATAAAACCCATCAGCCAAATGACTGAAGGGGAAAAGCTACAGAGGTTTAAGCGGTTCTTCGACAGCAGCAGCCGTGCGATGTTGCAAGACTGTCTATTTCGCATCGTCAATTACGAAGATGGTACAGGAACGTTAGAGATTCTTTGCCCTAATGAAGTCGTAAGACAACGCCTTTCCAAGAAAAAGCGTAAAATTACCAACAACATCAACACCTGCTGGAGTCATATCAGATGGTTTTCACTATGTGTCCAGCAAGATAGTGAGTTGGATTGTCAAAAGTTTACCCGTAACGGTGATTTGCTGACATATTAGCTGGGGATTGGGGGCAAGAGAAGAACCCATACCTATTAACAAATGACACATGACAAATGACAAATGACTAAAAAACAAAAATTTCCTTACTTAGTTGGTTCTAAGTGGACGGCACAGCAAAAAGTTGATGGCTGGCGGCACTTCCAAGTTGTCAATCGGAAAAATCAGGCTAACTGGGTTTATGCCGAAATGGTTGCTGCTTGTGATCCGAAAGTCCGTTTTTGGATAAATGCCAAATTATTACAAGATAATTCCCAGTGGCAAGCTGGCTGGCAAACATTACAGGAAATCCACGGAGTTGAAACTGAGGTGTCTTAATTAGTCTTGTTCCCAGTCTCTGGATGGGAATGCCCATTAAGAGGGCTATCACCTCCTAAATTTGGTAAATTAATAAATTTTTACAAATACTGACTAACTTACTCTCAAGCAGCAATTAAATGGTTGTGACTACAGACTGAAAACTGGCAATTTATCTGCGATACCTTCTCTACAAGACGCTACGCGTAGCTTGCTTCCACTAAGTGGTAGGGTGAGCTACGCTAACGCAAATTACAGTAGTATTTCCAGCATAAGGCTGCATATACCTCTCTTTACCCTTCACCCAGCGCCCTAATGCCTTGAAAACACGTTGTCCGACCATCAGCTAATTCGATGAAAAGCATTCAAAAAAGCCGATTTCAGTTTTTTGTTTTTTGTAACTCTTTTTATAAAAATAAGTAATAAAAATTGTTTATTTATGGTTTTTAGAGCTAATAAAGCCCTTAAAGCTTATAAAAATCCAAATAGATATAATTGTGATTTAATTCATCGGATAAGAGCGTTTTCCAAATTAAGAGCCACTTTCTTTTCTAGGTAATTTGCCCAATAATGACATTCACAGACCTCACGCATCGCCATCTCAGGAAAGGTGAAGGCAAATGTTTGAGCCACAAGTTTGACAAGTAGCTATAAGAGGCAAATAAAAGTGAAACTAGCAGTCTACGGAAAAGGTGGTATCGGTAAATCCACAACTAGCTGTAACATATCAGTCGCCCTAGCTAAACGTGGCAAGAAAGTGCTGCAAATTGGTTGCGACCCCAAACATGACAGTACCTTTACCCTGACTGGGTTTTTGATTCCCACAATTATCGACACCCTTCAAGAAAAGGACTATCACTACGAAGATGTCTGGCCGGAAGATGTGATTTATAAAGGCTACGGCGGTGTTGATTGCGTAGAAGCTGGTGGCCCACCTGCGGGTGCTGGGTGCGGTGGATACGTAGTCGGTGAAACCGTAAAATTACTTAAAGAACTGAACGCCTTTGATGAATACGATGTAATTCTCTTTGACGTTCTGGGTGACGTAGTTTGCGGTGGTTTTGCAGCACCACTCAACTATGCAGATTACTGCCTGATCGTTACAGACAATGGCTTTGATGCTTTATTTGCTGCCAATCGGATCGCTGCTTCAGTGCGCGAAAAAGCAAGAACTCACCCACTGCGTTTAGCTGGGTTAATTGGCAACCGCACCTCCAAACGCGACTTGATTGAAAAATATATAGAAGCTGTGCCCATGCCAGTTCTAGAGGTTTTACCTTTAATTGAAGATATCCGTGTTTCCCGTGTGAAAGGGAAAACTTTGTTTGAGATGGCAGAGCAAGATCCTTCCCTAGACTACGTTTGCGACTACTACCTCAACATCGCTGACCAAATTCTGGCGCGTCCCGAAGGTGTTGTACCTAACGACACACCAGATCGGGAGCTGTTCGCTTTGTTATCCGATTTTTATCTAAATCCGGGAAAACCCCAGGTTCCTAATTCAGAAGAGGAACTAGACTTGATGATTGTATAAATCACCAAGTTCTCAGGATGGGGGACAATAACATGGCATTCTTTCACAGCTTTACGGATTCAATAAAGCAAAAGTGGTTGCAATTTTTCCAGAGTAATCGAGACTGGATTACCCTACACATGGAAGTGGAGTCAGTGTACACCCCTGATGGCGGGAAGCGACCACCTTCTTACCTCATCCTGGGAGTTCTTAACGCCCTAGAGCCAAAACTAGCGCAGTTAATGTTGCCCTTTGCCAAACTTAATCCTGATGCCGATACCCTGATTGAAGTGCTGGATTTGCATTTTGACCCAGATTTAGTTCTCGGTAATCGCTTTGTTGGCAACCCAGAAGTAGAGAGATTCATAGAAGAAGCAGCGGCTGTCATCGACGAAAAGCCTGAAGAAGAAACATTGGCACATCCTCATACAAATGGCTTTGCGGCGGTGGCGGTAGTTCAGGAGTTCACAATAGTGGATTCTGACGCTCCAAGCCTGGAAATCAGCGAGTTAGAGGAAACCGAAGATGCCTTTGGCGATATTTCCTTAACCAACGGGCAAGACTCAAAAGATCAGTCTCTGGAAACCTCTAGTTTAGAAGCAGATGAGTTTGGGGAAATTGCCTTCGATACAGATGCAACAGCTGTAATGGAAATAAAGCTGGATGAAGACGAGGGGCTTGAAGATAGTCCACTAGACGAAAATGCGTTTAAAGACGTGTTGTCAGATGTCTGGGGTGATGAAACAGCTTTGCAAAAGGCTGAAGAAAGTAACGATTTTTTAGGGGAAGAACTGCCAGCAGGCGTTTTTGATGAATCAGAAATTGCCCGTCTCTTCCCCAACGCTTAATTATTGCCGTTCCTCGCAACTTTAAGTTTTAGATTTGGGATTTTGGGTTAGGAATTAGGGAAATTGTCGTTAGACAAAGGATACTTTTGTTGTCCCAGTCTTTAATCCAAAATTGTCAATTTAAAATCTAAAATTGGTTGACCTGCCATTAAATATCAAGGGGAGAAAAAACCAAAATGACTGTCGCTCAACAACCAGAAGCTTTAAGCTTTGAATGTGAAACTGGAAATTACCATACCTTTTGCCCAATTAGCTGCGTGGCGTGGTTATATCAAAAAATTGAAGATAGCTTCTTTTTGGTGATTGGGACAAAAACTTGTGGCTACTTCCTGCAAAATGCGATGGGGGTGATGATTTTTGCTGAACCCCGCTATGCAATGGCAGAGTTGGAAGAGGGCGATATTTCGGCACAACTGAGTGATTATGAAGAGTTAAAGCGGTTGTGCTTGCAAATTAAACGCGATCGCAATCCTAGTGTAATTGTCTGGATTGGCACTTGCACCACGGAAATTATCAAAACAGATTTGGAAGGTTTAGCACCGAAACTAGAATCCGAAATCGGGATTCCCATCGTTGTAGCGCGGGCAAATGGTCTAGATTACGCCTTTACCCAAGGGGAAGACACCGTATTAGCTGCTATGGCTAACCGTTGTCCTGATAAGGCTCCGGTGGCGGAAACAGAGAAAAGTGAACGTAATGCGATCGCTAAATTGCTCAACTTCGGTAAAAAGAAAGAAGATGTCGCCCAAGATGAATCTGAGTACGTGGATCATCCACCCTTAGTTCTCTTTGGCTCCCTTCCAGACCCCGTAGTTACTCAGTTAACTTTGGAACTGAAGAAACAAGGCATCAAAGTTTCCGGCTGGCTACCCGCGAAGCGCTTCACTGAACTGCCAGTACTGGAAGAAGGGTATTATGTCGCTGGTGTCAACCCCTTCCTCAGCCGCACAGCTACCACCTTAATGCGCCGCCGTAAGTGTAAACTCATTGGCGCACCCTTCCCCATTGGCCCCGATGGTACTCGCGCTTGGATTGAGAAAATCTGCTCGGTGTTCGGTATTACTCCCAAGGGTTTGGATGAACGGGAAGCACAAATTTGGGCAGGTTTGGAAGATTACGTGAAACTGATTCGCGGTAAGTCTGTATTCTTCATGGGTGATAACTTGCTGGAAGTTTCCCAAGCAAGATTCTTAATCCGTTGTGGGATGACTGTTCACGAAATCGGCATTCCCTACATGGATAAGCGCTATCAAGCTGCTGAGTTGGCATTGCTGGAGAAAACTTGCCAGGAAATGAATTCACCCCTGCCAAGAATTGTGGAGAAGCCAGATAATTACAATCAACTTCAACGAATTTATGAGTTGAAACCAGACTTGGTAATTACTGGTATGGCTCACGCTAATCCGTTGGAAGCACGGGGTATTAATACAAAGTGGTCTGTAGAGTTCACTTTTGCTCAAATTCACGGCTTTACGAATGCGCGTGACATGTTAGAGTTGGTGACTCGTCCGCTACGTCGGAATAATAATTTGAAAGATTTGGGTTGGGATAAGTTGGTGAGAGAAGAAGGGAAGATTTAGATTTGGGTTTGGATTGAGCAACAGCATAATACTATGTTGGGGGCGAACTTTTGGGTTCGTCCTTTTTTTTTACGTAGACGCAAAGCGGCTTGCCGCAGGCTACCGCAGAGGCGCGGAGAACACAGAGAAACAGGATAAATGGGGATAATCAAAAATGCTAAAATGATTAAAAAAGCTAACAAGTTTCTATTCCCTAACTCCAGAACTCACCATGACTCAAAAAACCTATCAACTCCCCCTAAGCTTCGAGCAAATTCTTAATCTTGTCCTACAACTTCCCGCACAAGAACAAGAACAACTTATTCAAGAAATAAAGAAAACTTCCTCAAATAATAAAGATGAAGATTTACTTAGTGTTTTTGACAGAATCGGCAGAAATGCTCAAGCCAAAGGATTAACCGAAGAAACTCTAGAAGAATTACTCGCCGATGAATCATAAACTAATTGTCATTTACACAAATGTTTTACTTAGTGCTGCTCTAAGTCCTAATGGAGCAGCCCGTAAAGCCATAGATAAAGTCTATAAAGAATTCAAAACTGCTCAAAGCGATGAAACTTATCAAGAATTAAACACACGAATTTACAAACGTAAGTTCGATAAATATATCTCAGATGAAGACCGACAAGATTTTTTGGACATAGTTAAAAAGTATAGTCAATTTATACAAATAAAATCTCAAATAAACACCTGTAGAGATCCAGATGAAAACAAATTTTTATAACTTGCTAAAGATGCAAATGCAGAAGTTTTAATCACAGGAGATCAAGACCTTTTATCACTCGAGACCCTAGCCGAATATCAAAACCAGATTATTACTCCCAGAGACTTTATTGACCTTGATTAATTCATCTTTAATCCTGTAATTAGTTCAGATGGAGGGCTGTAACTCTAAAGAGACTTGTCCGAAAACTCCAAAGCCAGACTGTTCAAAGCTTTGAGAGCAAGCTTTGATATCTTCGTGAAAACGTAATCATAAAGCTTTGAGATAGTTACTGATAGTTTAGAGCCATAAATAATACTCCCTAGTTATCTAAGTTAGCATTACTATTAATAGTAATTAATTTGGTAAAACTAAACTACCAATTCTTAGCCTTACTAACCCACAAACTGTTAAGATAATCTGTTCATAGGTATCAATCCTTAAGCGAAATCTTTGCGAGGCTATGCGAAATATTTTCAGCAATCGGATCAAATGCTCAATAAATATGCGATTACTAGATAAACCCTTATTTT
>NZ_JACJSI010000259.1 GCF_014698065.1 Nostoc flagelliforme FACHB-838 | reverse complement strand
GTGGAATGCACACATAGAACACGGGCGATTTCAGCACTACTATAGTTATCGAGAAAGGGGCTTGTAGAATAACCTAAAGCCCAAAGTTTAGTAGCAATAGCAATTGGAGTGCGAAAATATCCATGTCTTTTTAAGATTGAGGCTATTTGTTTTGGGGTATAAAGTTCAGCTTTAGCTTCAATGATTGCGAGTTCTTCATCAGTCCATTTGAGATTCATTTATTACCTCCAATGTTTATGCAGATTTAGGAGAAGAATTTTCTTGAACAATTTGAGCGCTGATTGATTCAAAGTCAACTTGAAAGATGTTCATATTTGTGGATATCTCTCCAGTGTTGTAGCGGTCTACTATGTGCTGCTTGATTGTGGATTGATTCAGCCCATCAGGGATATCGATGTGCGCTTCGCTGGTGATTTTTTCAACAACTGTGACGATGACTTTCATGGTTAATTCCTATCTAATCAATTGAGGATTCAGAAGTTAGAATTATTCTGAATTCTGGCTTTTGATTTACACTGCTCCAGCTTTTGCTGCTTGCACCTGTTGCATCCATGTTTTGATTGCAGTTAACTCATCTGCACCGCTAGCAACAGCATCAACAACCTGCTTTTGATACGAAGACTCGGCATGATTGGGATGGTCACACTTATCTGCCGCCCAAGCCAAACACATAGTCTTTACCAGTTCGTTGACTTTGCTAATATGCAATTGGCTGGGGCTATTTGTGTCTTGAAATTGTAACCACTCTCTGACTAAATCAAGGGGATAATCAAGCAAAGTGCGGATATTTTTGATTCGTAAGTCTTGAGGATGTACTGGTTGAGGGACTACACTAAGTTTTGGGGTGGATGGAATAGTTGAGGAATTACCAGTTAATAAAATTTGAATGTCACGAATGATGGTCGCCCAATCTAAATCTCTACTCCATTCTCTGTAAACCTTGGTTTTACTTGCAGCATCGTAAAGGTTACAGAAAACTGTGTTTTCTTCGCCAGCATTAGCAACGATAATTAGTGGCTTAGAAAAATCTTGAACACTTGAGGCAGCTAAAAGAAAGCTTTTGGCAAAGTTGGTTTCAATGCCAGTTCTCACTACATAAAGTTCATCAGCGCTCACTACAATATCCAGCTTCAGATTGTCCTTGCCTTTGAACTCTTTAGTCGTCAATCGCAGTTCTGACAGATACCCAGTTAATGCCCTTTGAGGAACAGGGATTTTCTTCTCCTGGCTGATATTGAACTTGTACCAAACGAAAGATTCACCGTCTACTTCCCCCTGATTGACAAATAAATAGATGGGTTCGGGAGGGTTGCATAAACCTAGTTTGATTTCAGCAATCATGTTTTGTTAACCTGTGCAATAATTAGTGGTTTGTAAAACTAAAAATCCTTGGCAATCTCCAACAAAAAGCCGCGTCCCGTGTTTTGCACTTGCACCAGTTCTTTATCCAACAGTGTTTGAATGACTGAATCTGAGAATTGCAATTGCAAACGGTGCAGAGGAACACAACCACCGCAAAGGCGAATCGAACGCAGCAAATGATTAGCCCTACGGTCAAAATTGCCTGTAGAAGTAGCCATTGATGCTACCTCCAGTGATGGCTAATAATTGCTGTTACCGAATTCCTATCTGCTGTTGATAAAAGTCAATCTCTGCGCGGATCTGTGAAAATAATTCCTGTGGGGAAAACAGTTGGATTTTATTTTCCTGAAAGTGGAACAATTCATCAGAGTTTTTATTAGGCATCAGAGCATAACGCCAACCAACACCGAATTGTTCAGCCAATTCTGTACCAGAGGGATAGTAGTAAAGTCCTAAAATCGTGCCTTGTTCTGTACGCTGTTCCAAAGCAAAGCGAGGGTAGCCCCAGTGTTGGGGAATTGATATTGTGCGTTGCATTGTTGTGATTGGTGAATGAAGGGAATGTGTTTTAGAGAAAAGGGGAAGGGGTAAGGGGGGGAGGAATGAAGAAATTTACCTTTAACCTTTCCCCTCTAAACTTTTCCCAAGAGAAGCCTACTCTTTACGCTGTAACTAACTCCGTTCTCTCCAGTAGCTGTTGCAATTTATCGCCAGTTAGTTGTTCTAAGGGTTGCTCTAAAAAGTATTCATCAAAAACGGATTTACTATCAGTAGACACATCCACCATCGATAGCGATTGAACTGCTGACATTGCGGAATCACAGGGTATGCGCTGGGTTTTGTCTGCTGCGCGTGTGAACCACCAGCCACCATCAGTTTGTCCGACTTCGCCTAATTTCTCGTCATTCTGGTAAATGCCCTCGTTGAGGATTTCAAAGCCAAACTTCTCGCATTCGTTGAAAATCTGCGCCATGATTTCGTTGCCAGTAGTGCATGGTGTTGCTTCTTTCTCCTGCACAGGTAATGAGCCGTCTTTGTAGTGAGTGCAGATGAAGCGATCGCAACGCATTAGAGTGTTGGCACGAAATACTTCTTTATCGTTGATCGTGATTACCCAGCGTTGGGTTAGGTGGTTGTCGTCATGGCTGATGCTGGCTACCAGTTTGTCATCAGCGTAATATTCGTGATG
The DNA here is from genome assembly GCF_014698065.1 of Nostoc flagelliforme FACHB-838. Classification (GTDB taxonomy): domain Bacteria; phylum Cyanobacteriota; class Cyanobacteriia; order Cyanobacteriales; family Nostocaceae; genus Nostoc; species Nostoc flagelliforme_B. The sequence continues at coordinate 5,676 of NZ_JACJSI010000259.1, read as the reverse complement.
GTCAAATGAGATTTCGACTATTGTGAGGGGTTCGGGAGCTACAACTTTGGCTTGGTCAGCGATGTAGTTGTCGAGTTCGGCTTGGGCGAGGGCTTGTTCGTCGGGGCCAGCAGGGGCGACTTTCTGAATCTTACTTGTCTGATAGTTAACAATGGCGGAAATCCAGGCATCCTTACAGCGTTTGTCGCTTACTTCGACTGTGGAGCCGATTTCGCTGTAGATTTGCTTGAGACGGGCAATGGATTTCAGTTGCAGCTGTTGTTGGCTGTAGATTTGGTGTGTCATGATTGATGAGCCTTTAAATTTAGGGCAAGAGAAGCGCTTGAGATTGCGAGTCCAGGGCGCTTCTCTATATTGTTATTATCTGCTAACCCGTTAGCGCTTGTGAATAGCACAACAAAGTATTTCAACTGAATTTAGTAACTAAATAATTTAATGAGATATAATACACTCTTGGTAAACTTAGGTAATGAATATGAAGCAGCTAAGAGAAAGAAAAGGACTAAGAACGGTAGATGTTGCTAGCCGTGTAGGTATAGCAGAATCTACTGTTCGTAATTGGGAGTATGGGAAAACTATTCCAAAACTACGAATTGATCAGTTCAGCGAACTCATGAAACTGTATGAATGCAGTTTTGATGAACTGATGACGGCAGTAAAGGAATCAGGTAATGCTCTCGAATGAAATAAACCTTTTAAGTGTTACTTTTTTGCTTTTCTGGAAGAGATGATCGCTTCTGTCATCTTAAGTATTTATTACGTTGCAATGAACTTCAAGCTACCATTCCTTGCATTTGGCGCTCCGTAAATCCGTTTCCCAGTATGGATTAGGCATGACTGCTGATAGTTGCGGAATATGTATTAAGCAAGATTAGCTCAACTGAGTTGCAACTTAATGTCGATTTACTTCATAAAGTGGAAACGGCGTTAATCAATATGTCAAACGAGGAAGATCCGGTTTCAGCAGACATAACTGTTACCTCTGTCGAAATTCCAGAGTTGACAGAAGAAGAACAGCGCGACCGCCTTTACCTAGAGCGCCGTGTGGAAAGAGCGTTTTTTGAGGCAGGGAAAGCTTTAATGGAGTTACGCGATCGCCGTTTATATCGTTCAACTCACCGTACTTTCGAGGAATATTGCCGAGATCGCTTTGGTCACAGTCGCCAAAAGTCGAACTACTTGATTGCAGCAGCTGATGTATACGAAAATTTGACAACAATTTGTTGTCAAAATTTGGGAATTAAGGATTTGACAACAAATGGATCACAAATCTTACCTACCAGTGAAGGTCAAGTTCGACCAATGACGAAACTAAAACCTCAAGAGCAATGGCAGGTGTGGCAAGCGGCAGTGCAACAAGCTGATGGCAAAGTGCCAACTGGTCGTGTTGTCAAAGATGTGATTGAGCGAATTCTAGAGCGTACTAAAGCCCCTAATCCTTACCACCTTGGCGAAGTTTGCCAAATCCTTGCAAAAGACAATCCCGAACTCAGGGGCAAAGGTGGCTGCTGGTGCATCGTTAGCCATGTCGGTGAGTTCAGTTGTACAGTTACAATGTGGGATGGCGAGTACAGCGTCAGAATTGACCACCTCAAGCCACTGAACTACTTGGAGTCGGAATGTCAGCAGATGCAGCTAATCAGCGATCGCATCAGTAGGTTGCGGGAAAATGAGAAATTAGAAGAAGCTGCCCGTGCTGTGCTGAAGCATCTGGGGGAGTTGAAGCGACCGTATTTGACTGTGCTGGAGGAGAAGGTGTTGAGTTTGATTGAGCAGGAATATGGGGTTAATGAAGGAAATAAGCCGATTGCAAATTCGTGAAGATGACTTGACAGGTAAAAATATTGCTGACCTTCTGAGGGAACATCTCAAAAACATGCATGAGATTACCCCACCCGAAAGCGTTCATGCTCTTGATATAGAGGCATTGCGTTCACCTGATATTACTTTTTGGACGGCTTGGGATGGCGAAGAACTGCTTGGATGCGGGGCATTGAAAGAACTAGATTCAAGAAGCGGTGAAATTAAATCAATGCGTACCGTCAAGGCTCACCGACGTAGGGGTGTCGCCTCAAAGATTCTGGAACAGATTATTAAAGAAGCCCAACGGCGTGGTTACGATTGCTTGAATTTAGAAACAGGGGTAATTCCAGAATTTGCTTCAGCACGAGCTTTGTATACACGGTATGGGTTTGAGTATCGAAGCCCCTTTGGTGAATACATTGATGACCCGAACAGCGTATTTATGATTAAAAAGCTTGCTTGATTGGTTAGTAACAATCACCGTTACTGCTGTTGAAATTCCAGAGTTAACCGAGCAAGAAATTAGCGATAAGCTTGACGGCATGGCTACGCTTACCGCTTGCACTTGGAGCGAAAGGTAGAACGGGCGTTTTTTGAGGCGGGAAAGGCACTTATGGAGTTACGCGTTCGTCCCTGACGTTGCCGAAGGCAGTAGAGGAAGCGGGTGGTAAAGTTCCAAGTGGTAGAATCGTCAAAGACATTGTGCAGCGCATAATGGAGCGAACCAGAGTACCAAACACCTACCACTTGGGCGAAGTATGCCAAGTTTTAGCCAAGGGCAACCCCGAACTCAGGGGTAAGGGTGGGTGTTGGTGTGAGGTAAAGGTTATTTGCAGCCGCTCAAGCGAACCGTTAGCAGTAGTTACGATGCACTTCAACAGACTAAGGACAAGCAACTAAATCGAAATTACAATCATTACGAGACAAAGTAATCATGGAATTCAACCCAAACAACAATGTTGTTAAACTCTGTCTTCAAGGTATGGGCATGGAAGAAAAAGGCAAAGCAGAAGAAGCAAGTAAACTGTTTCTTGAAGCCTGGAACGAAGCGACATACGACTTTGAAAAGTTTATTTCAGCTCATTATGTCGCCCGACATCAAAAAGATGTTTCCGATAAATTAAAATGGCTCGAAATGGCTTTGCATTTTGCATTAAAAATAAATGACGACTCTGTTAAGAGTGCTTTGCCTGCTCTATATTCAAACATTGCTAAATGCTATGAGGACTTAAGCGACCCCGACCAGGCAAAAAAGAATTATGAATTAGCAACTTCGTTTAAGGATAAACCTTCTGACAAAGGTCCTTTTTATCATGGAACTAAAGCAGATTTGTCGGTTGGCGATTTACTGACAGCAGGGGGCAGTTCTAATTACAAATCTGAACTCAAAATGAATCACATTTATTTTACAGCTCTTGTTAATGGAGCGGGACTAGCTGCTGCATTAGCAAAAGGCGATGGACGTGAACGTGTTTATATCGTTGAACCGACAGGGAGTTTTGAAAATGACCCGAATGTTACAGACAAAAAATTTCCGGGTAATCCGACACGCTCATATCGTTCCCAAGCACCATTAAAAATCGTTGGCGAAGTCACAGATTGGGTGAGACAAACACCTGAAGAACTCCAAAAATGGCGTGAAAAGTTGGCCAATAACAAAGGAGAAATTATTAATTAATTTCTAAGATTCCCACATCCTGCTCACCGATTGAAATCAACGGCCTTATTTAACGGCTGTCGAAGAGAAATTGTTGACGCTTCTAGAGTCTGAGTACAGGATTGGTTAAGCCTCTGAACAATTATGGCAATTTTGCATCCGATAAGTAGGAAGTGCAAAAATTACGTAGAAATCTTATTTTGGAAGCAAAAAACAGTTTATTACCAGGTTACAATCTAGCTTTGGTTGAGTACAATGTAGCAAAATATATATTATTGCTACGAAAATCACTATGATGGATTGGAAAAAGCTCCTGACACCTCAAAGGCTTGGTAGGACAGAACAAGAAGATATTCAACATGGTCGTACCCCGTTTTTAAGAGACTATGATCGCTTGGTCTTTTCTTCCCCTTTCCGCCGCCTCAAAGATAAAACACAGGTTTTTTCCTTACCCACAAATGACTATATTCGTACTCGTCTAATTCACAGTCTTGAAGTTTCTTGTGTTGGCCGCTCTCTTGGTAGGATTGTAGGCGATGAAATTATAAAAAGACACAAGCTTGATAAATATGGTTACAGTCCTTCAGACTTCGGTGAGATTGTGTCTGCTGCTTGTCTAGCTCATGATATTGGTAATCCTCCCTTTGGTCATTCTGGAGAAGATGCTATTCGTACAGCATTTCAATCTTGGTATAGTTCTGTTAATCAAATAAAAGAGGAACTACTTACCGAGTTTCAAAAAGCTGACTTTGATTTATTTGAAGGTAATGCACAGGGATTTAGGATTTTAACTAAGCTTGAAATGGTTCCTCAAAGAGGGGGGATGCAACTCACTTGCCCAACTTTAGCTGCTTTTACAAAGTATCCTAGAGAATCTTTAATACCAGAATCTATCTTAAAAAATTCCACAAGTAGAATTCCTAAAAAACATGGCTTTTTTCAGGCAGAAAAAGATTGATTTACTGAAGTAGCAAATACAGTTGGGTTAATTCGCCGTCATGATAATGCAGCATGGTGGTGTAGACATCCACTTGCTTTTTTGGTTGAAGCAGCAGATGACATTTGTTACTCAATTGTTGATGTAGAAGATGGACATCGTATGGGTTATATATCATTTGAGCAAGCTAAAGACTTGCTTAATAAGATTGCAGATATTGATATTCAAAAAGATGATGATAGTAACGATGAAAAAGTTAAACGGTTGCGTGCTAAAGCTATTGATAAACTTATAAGAGAAGCAACTAAGATTTTTTTAGATCATGAAACAGAAATTCTTTCAGGAGAATTTGAAGAAGGTTTATTATCTTTAAGTGATTATGCAGAGCATCTAAAAGAAATTGGAAAACAAACTAGTGATACTGTTTTTCAGCATCAGGATGTAGTTAGTATCCAAGTTGCTGGATACGAAGTTTTAGCCAAGTTATTGACTGAGTTTGCTAACACAATATTAAATAATGACAATAAGTCCAAATTAGTCTATCAAATGCTTCCAAAAAAACATCATCTAAATTTAGAGGATGATAGCTATGAAAAAATTCTGAAGATTACAGACTATATCTCTGGTATGACTGATTCCTATGCTACTAAACTATTTCAAAAATTTAGTGGGATTTCTTTGGGATGAATTTGCACTATTTATTAATGAGACTTAAACAAAAAAGAAGAAGTAAAATGGTTATAATGCTTTAGTAGCAGGCTTTGCTATCTGCATTACTCCAATATACAAGAGATAACTTACTCATAAATACTACTATATTTGGAATATTTTAAGTCTAATTAAATATCTTTATTATCAACATTTTATTTATCTAAAGAACTGTCTGCAATGCTTAACTTCGCATACGCTCCTTTATATCCTTTTTCTACAATATTATATTTTACGTAATTTGGACAAAGAATATTTAATCTTTTTTGTAACTGCTCAATCTGCAAGGGCTGATCAAAAAGTGGAATGATGGCTAAAACATTTTCTAGACGTAAGAAAGCTACTTCTGCTGCACTACCGATTCAATTTCAGCAGCTAACTCTGTAAACGAGGATATCTCCCAGCAAGAAGACCCAGGTTCAGCAACAATTACAGTTAGTGCTGTTGAAGTTCCAGAGTTAACTGAGCAGGAAATTAGCGATCGCCTAAATTTAGAGCGAAAGGTGGAACGTGCATTTTTTGAGGCAGGAAAGGCATTGGCCCAGTTGCGCGATCGCAGGTTATACAGATC
>NZ_JACJSI010000258.1 GCF_014698065.1 Nostoc flagelliforme FACHB-838 | reverse complement strand
GCGGATACTTCTGGATATAATCAAAAACCATAACTAATACAGAAAAATGGTAGACACTTACTTAAACGTTTTACCATTTTTCTTTTCCTAAGTTAATATTTCGGACAAGTCTAATGGGATAGTCAGTATACGTCCGGCGTTGAAGTTCGACGCTTCCCACATCAAGTTTGTTGCGATAGACGCATAGGAAAGGATTTTGATAATGGCAAGGGCTGACACTCCATCCCGCAGGAGAAGAGGTTTTACCTAGAACCGACAGCCACGGATTACCTAATTCTGTTTGAGTGTCGTACAAAGGAGTACCATCACTCGCTATTACCATATAGCGATATTGATGGAAGGCAGTTTTTAAATAGGGCTTAAGTTGGGTAACCTCATCAGCATTGCGAACTGTAACTTCAAAGTAGCCCCCTTCCGGCACCCAACCAATCCACCAGCCTTGGTTGTATTTGTCATAGCCAAGTGTTTCCCAAAACTTGAAGCGCGCTCTACACTCATCTTCGGGATGTATACTCTGGTTAACTTTGCGCCAAGTGAGTTGCCCCCAATTACGTAAAGCATCGCGTAACATCGGCAGTGGCATTGCTACCGGAGGGCGATTGAGATACCAACCATAGCGATCGCGCTCAGTCTTCAAGTAAGTACGAGTACAGCCATCATATTGTGCCGAAACCAGCCGTTCATCAGCTGCGTAAACTTCGTAGGTTGAACCGTTTAATTCTAAAGTATTGAGAACTTGTTGTTTCTCGATTCCCGTTAAACGAGCAAAATCTGGAGTCAAGGTGATGCGGCGATTTGTAATCGTATCTAAAATCTTTTTTCCAAAGAATTGATTGGGATCATTTTTGAGTTGGTTTGCACGTTGCTGTACTTCAGGGTTCAGTTGTTCTGGCGGACGACTAAAACCTGGACAGTTTGCCTGGGCTGGATGTGTCCCAATCCCTATATAAGCGGCGAGTAAGACAACTGGAAACAAAGAGTTCAGTATGTGCTTACGCATTTTGAGCTTCAGGATATATTTCACAAAAATTTTTTGAGGAATTATATGAACGAGGGTTAGAGTTAGTTACTAAGTTACTAAATCTAAAAAGAACATGAAAAACCGCTTGGTAAAACTCATTGATAAAATTCTCTTACGCATACGTGTAACACGATAGATGGGCTGAGGTAGGAAGCCCATCCTACGGCGCTTGAGTGCAAATGTCTTATTTCTGTTTGCAGGTTGCAGTAAGTTCTACATTGTAGAAAGTCCCTGGTTTGGGATTAATTGAACGCAACTGCTGGATAAAAACATTAAATGTTGTATTGCTTATGCCGAAGCCAGCTTCAGCACAAGCAGATAAACCTCCTTCGATGGGAATAGATCCCACCCTGGGACTATATACAATGAATTTATCGACGGTACTAGTGCCGACTGCAAACCCGATAACCTGGCGAACTGTTCGCAAAGCAGCATTATCTAAGGAACCACCAATACTGCCAATACTGATATTAACCGCACGACTTTCAGCAAAAGTCGGCGCACTAATCGACAATACTGCCCCGACAATCATCAAACAGGTGAACTTCAACATTATCCTCTCCTCCAAAAAATTGAAAAACTAATAATTAGGTTTCGACAGCGATGAAGTACATCACAGACGCGAACCATGTAAGCTTTTCAGACACGCTTGTGTGTGTAAACGGCAAAATCTGTGAATTTATCCCATAATTCTAAAAATCCCTACATCTTTTTGTAAGATATGCTTAAAAACCTTTATTTTTCGTTGTCAGTTCTCGGTAAGCTTAAGCTTTGTGACACAAATATTATTAGTAGGATAGGTTCTAATACGACAGAGAGTGTCCGCCTGTATTAGATGGTGTTCTCTGCTATTGTGATTTGAATTTAATAGATAAATAGGGGAGAAATAGGGGAGATAATTGCAATTGCAGAAAAAATTTTCAGCACCGCTTAATTTTGGGGGATCACCTGGATCTAACCCGGTTGCGAGGTTACGCTCATCGCAGAAGTGTCTTGTATATCTCGCCACAGCCTCAATACATATAGCTTAAAGGATAAAGTTACAGGAAGACAAAACCTATTTGAGTCAATTGACTTGGAGAATTGTAGTATCAGATTATTAGGGATTTTGTTGTCTAACCTGGATAATGTGAAATAAACCCAACTTTCTCACGCCATCCACTCAGTCCACTGTGGAGCATGTGTCACCAGTTGAGCAAATTTGTCAGAGTCAAGATCCTCAAACTCCAGCATCACGCCACAACGCTCATCACTCGTCAACGTACTGAGTAATTCTTTGACCGCATCAACCCCATCCTCCGCCCGCTCAATCGCCAGCCGAGCGTAATATTTAACTTTATCCCACCAAGAATCACTGAGTTCTGGATCTGTGGCCATACCCTCCCAATTATTACTTCCATCTTCATTAATGAGGGGTGTGGACGGAGCATTAATCCCATATTGAGACTGCATCCTAGCTGCATAAGCCGCATTTCGTTCTTGTTCCTGGTGGCGTTTCCTTTCCCTGTCCTCCCTCTGCCGTTGCCGATAATCCAGCACCTGTTGGATAAACTCTACATCAGAAGTATTGAGCCGATAATACCGAACCCTCTGCCCATCTAAGAGTGGTCGCCGCGACTCAGTAGACAAACCGAGTTGCCAGAGGAACTGCCCCAAAATCCAAATCGGAGACTCAGATAGCGGGATGGTCAGATTGAGAATGCCTTTAACGTGAGATGCGTTGCGTTTGGAGAAGTCAGCCAAAGCCTGAATCATTGCTTCGTCACTTTTAATCTCAACCCCAGCCGATGACGTATGAGCCACGCGGTAGAATGATTACTCTAGAAGCGTGAGAATGGCAAGGCGATCGCAACATTCAAAAAGGAAATTATGTATTCTTTATCACTTTTTTTGTGGTCAACTACTGATTTATAAAAAATATTGCTTAGAAAGGAGAAGAATGTAAAGAATATACAAAGCTTAGTATTTGTATGTACATTTTTCGGCAAATAATAGACCTACATATGTGTCCATACCCAAGAGATTATTACTCCAATAGTTAGAAGCAATCACCACTGCAAACCCTTAAGGGACTTCCAGAATCATTTAAAAATAGGAGTTAAAGCTTATTGACACAATAAATTATGGTAAAGATTATTGGTCAAAACCAGAAGGCGAAAAATCTATGGAACTTGGTTGACAGCGATCGCCTTATTGACAAGCCGCAATTTAGAAGAATTTGGTGGTCGTGTATCAAATTCTGGCGAAGGGCGCCCTTCGTGCGATCATCGCAGCAATTGACGAATCTGTGCCAACTCCGGTGAAAAGTTACGCGCTCTTTGCTCGTTTTAACTCGCGTGGGGAAGCAAACTTTGCCGACAAACTTTTGTCAGCCATGCGCGATCAGTCTGGCGGGCATGATGAAAAAGCTAATTCTTAAAGAGGTTAGTCATGGGAACTCCTGATTCAGATGCACTAGTATTTTTTGGGGCAACAGGTGACTTGGCCTACAAGAAAATCTTCCCCAGCCTTCAGGCAATGGTACGACGGGGCAATCTCAATGTCCCAGTGATTGGGGTTGCCGGACGATCTTGGACAACGGATCAACTTAGAGAAAGGGCACGTGATAGCTTAGAACATAATGGTGGTATAGATCAAGACGCATTTGAGAAACTTTCTGGTCTACTCCAGTACGTTGCTGGTGACTACAACAAACCAGAAACTTACGAAAAATTACGTCTTGCCCTTGGTGATGCTACTCATCCCCTCTACTATTTGGCAATTCCACCGAGCTTGTTTGCACAAGTAGTGTCAGGATTGGGCGAATCAGGCTGTGCTAAAAATGCGCGGGTGGTAATTGAAAAACCATTTGGACGAGATTTGAAATCAGCACGAGAGTTAAATCAAATTCTGGCATCAGTTTTTGCCGAATCATCCATCTATCGCATCGACCATTACCTGGGCAAAGAACCACTGCTGAATTTACTCTATTTTCGGTTTGCCAACTCTTTTCTCGAACCCATCTGGAATCGCAACTATGTTGAAAGCATCCAGATTGTGATGGCAGAGGACTTTGGCATTCAAGGAAGGGGGCGCTTCTATGAGGAAACTGGCGCAATTCGGGATGTGGTGGAAAACCACATGCTGCAAATATTGGCTTCAGTGTGTATGGATGCTCCCGCCAGTACGGCTGCCGATTCCATCCGGGATGAAAAAGAGCGTATTCTCAAAGCTATAGGGGAAGTGCAACCCGATGATATTATTCGCGGTCAATTTTCTGATTACCGCAAGGAAGAAGGTGTTTCGCCTGACTCCCAAGTAGAAACTTTTGTTGCCGTGCGGTTATTTATTAATACGTGGCGGTGGTCAGGAGTTCCCATCTACATTCGGGCTGGGAAGAAATTGCCTGTCAAAACTACTGAGGTGATGGTCAAGTTCAAGTGTCCACCTTTAAATGTGTTCCAGGAGGGAAGACAAGAAAACGGTAATTATGTTCGTTTTTTACTAGATCCAGAGGTAATTGTGGGATTGGGCGCTCGCACTAAAATCCCTGGAGAAGATATGATCGGCTCTACGGTTGAACTCCTAGCCTTTTACGGAGGTGGCGACGAAATGGAACCCTATGAACGTCTATTGGGTGATGCTATGCGGGGCGATCCCACCTTGTTTGTACGAGAAGATACCGTAGAAGAGGAATGGCGGATTGTCCAGCCAATTCTCGATAACGTCACACCCATTTATGAGTATGAGCCAAATACATGGGGCCCACCTGAGTCAGATCAACTGCTCTTGCCAAGGGATCAGTGGTACAACCCATTAGCTAGAGATGATTAATTAAAAAAGTCAATATAGCTTGGTCACCGGATTCAAATGCAACAAGCCTCTAACTCAAATAGTGATAAACACCCAAAACATCGACATTGGTTTTGGTATATTTTTGGAACGTTAGTTGGTTTACTCGGCTTATATGGAGTGGTGAGTTATGTGGTTTTACCAGCACTGTGGCGTCATTACGAACATAACCCCAAGCTGGAACATTCTCCGAAAACAACGCAAACGGCAGAAGGTATCTACTGGTAAACGCACTCCCGATTTTCACGCTTACCCAACCGACCAACGTAGTCCAACTTCAAATCAATTTTGGCAAGTAATTTCTGTGCGATCGCTATCGGTGTGTGTTTTTCAGAAATCGTTACATTCAGATAATTCTTGATAACGTGCCTGTGCTGAACAGCCAGCGCTTTAAACTCCAACATCTTCTCATCAGATCCCCGCAACTGAACGTCTGGTGTAAGAAACTGCAACAGATTCAGGCTTTCGAGTAACAACACAGCAGGTAATAACTGCCCCTTGTTAAAATCTGGTTTCCAAACTGAATTCTCTCCCGCTTCTAACTGCGCCTTAGCCCGTTTGGTATCACGATTAGTCAGAAATTCCCGCCCCAGCGTCAAATAATAGTGCATCCGCAACTGAGGATACCACCCGTCATCATCCTTCTCAACCAAATCAGGGGTCACGTCAATTTCATAGCGACGGGACAATTCAGCCTTGCGCTGTTGATGTCGTTCGGTTTTGGTTTTCGCTCTTTTGTCTTGCAGTTTCTTCAATTCGGTTGGGGAGAGTTCATCAGAATTAGCGATCGCTTCACACTCAGCAGCATACAATTCAACAGATGCCGCCTTAACCGACTCGATAACTGCCCCGCTCTCATCATCGTCAGCATCGTCAGCATCGATAACGGTGTAGCCGTCTTCGACCAAACCCACAAGCACAGATTCTCTATAGCGCCGCATCTCGACGTTAATCACAGAACCCCGCTTGCCCCAAGTCTGCAAAGATTCGGGCTGGAAGTTCTGGTCAACATAGCTGTAATCGTCATTATCCGCCGCCGACAATAGCGCAATGTTAGCTTGTGTGGCGACGTGTTGACTTCGCAACAATCCTCCGATGGATGTAGAGCCATTCCCTACAACCGACATTCCCCACTCTCTGACCCAAATGTGACGGTCAACTGTCTCCCTAATCCTTGCCAACATCTGACGCACGGAGTTAACCGGCTGCACTCCCTGAAATATTCCCCAAACACCATCAAAATGTCCTCGAATATCGATGCTGACCCCAGTTTCCAAACTTGGAGAGGCGATAACCAAATCATACTGGGTGAGAATTTCGTTCAGGTGAGCGATACAGCCAAACGCAGGATGAGATGGATCAGCAACAGATTCGCTATCAATTCGCAGAATTCGTAGGTGAGGGGATTTGCGGCGAAACCGTTCTTCAAGTGCTTGGGTTCCCCATTTAGACTTAGCCTTTTGAGCAGAACAGCATAATAAATGATGCCCACCTTTGGAGATTGCTTTGTCGAGTGCAGCGATGAGATTCTTCGGGTTACTGCCAGAATAGTTGTAACAATTGCCAGATACGTGCCGATAGTTGTTGACGATAACGAAGGGATTAACTCGATATTCTCCAGCCAGCGATAAAACATACTTCACATCAGTATCTGAGACATCCGCACTAGACAGATAAATCTTTCCCTGACTGCTGCCCAAAACATTCTGTACCAGTTGTTTGAGGTTTTTGAGGACAGATACCCGACGTTTTTGCACTTCCGTACCAGAGTTGAGCAAATGCCAAAAAACTTGGTCACATTCATCAATAATAATTACATCATTCGCCCAATCATTAGGATTGAATCGCGCCTGACTTTCTTGATGCAGTGAATCAACGCACACCCCGTATCCCAACAATGTGCCTGTTTCATTCGTGCGGACTTCGGTAACATAGTTAACACCAAACCGATTACACAGTGCCTCACCCAATTGGATGCGATGGGTAATGATTAATACCCGTCTCTCTTGGTCGTGTGCTTTCGCCACCTCTGTTGCCAGCCATTCGGTTTTACCAGTGCCTTTGGGGGCTTTGAGGATAATCAGTTTTTCGCCTTCGGGGACGAGAAGCTGGCCCAAGAATCTTTGATTGAGAGCGATCGCAGGCGGGTAAGTCAACAAGGTAAACAGCTTAATCTCCCATAACTCCAGTGCAACAGCCGTGTTGTAGAGTGCGTCAAAAGCTTCCCGCCCTTTGGCAACGATAAAATCATCAACACCTTTCTCAAGTTCTTCAGGTAAATCAATCACTCGCAGCGAACAACCCTCATTTACCAGCAGCCGTCCCATACGACTGATAGCGGTTCTGACTCGCTGCACTGTCTCAGGTTTATTGTCTTGGTCAAAGCAGACGTTGACCTGTCTTCCCTGTGTTGCAAAATGTTTCAAGTCGGGAATCAGAGAGGGTTTACCAATAGCGTTACCGTACACCCCATGATGAGTACGGTATCCAGCGTTGACACCGGGGATAGCGATCGCTGCATAACCCGCAGTTAGTAACGCTCCCGCTTTCTTGACACCTTCTACAATTGTCACTGGTACATTATGCCTCCAAACCCAATGCCAGAAGCCGCCGAGATGTTGTAAGTCAAATTCTGTAATGGGAATACCGCAACGTAGGGAGACTTTCACCCAAATGCGATTCGGGACTAAGAGGAAGAAGGCGCGTGTTTCTTCTCTGTAAGGATGCTCGTACTTGATAAATTTGTGGATCTTTTGCCGGTCACGTCTGGGGTGGTCGGGTTTGAAGCAGCCCCACATCATCAGGACATAGTTGTTGAGCGGGTCAACACCACTGCACCACCAGCCGCCGAGTTCAATGTGCTGATATTTCTTTAAATCGCGATCGCGTAATCGTCCATCGTTGCGACGGGAGATTTTGGGACTGTAAAGCAGATATTCGTAAGGTGTTGTGCCGTAGAGCGAACGCACATTCAGAGCAATGATTTCTTCGTCAACCCCGCTACTGAGCCACTCTTGTAGGTGCTTGGCTTGAGAATCGGTTTCATTTATACGAAGCATGATGTATTTCCTCTATTTTTTGACGCATGGTGCAGGATGCGGCATTTGCACCCATGCCGCCGGTTCAAATTTTTGTGAGAGCTTTTGCTGGCTATGAAATTCTCAACAGCCAGCAAAAGCGTTATCTCCCGCCTCCGGTGTGCGGTCGAAACGTAAGATTAATACGTGTGCTAACGACTTTATTGGTCTTTGGAACCTGATGCAGATGTGTAGACTGGCAGCCAGGGTGCATCAACACAATTCGCAATTCGCAATTCGCAATTAATTATGCTTGTTAATTTTCTCCTTAACTTTCCGAGTAGATGAAACTAAAATTTTTCCAATTTCTCTGGTTTCTTGGAGTAAAAGTT
>NZ_JACJSI010000257.1 GCF_014698065.1 Nostoc flagelliforme FACHB-838 | reverse complement strand
TGCCCTTAACCGCATGATCCAGCTAGGTAAGCCGGACACTTATAAAGTCGAAGACTAATTCCTATCCTGACTTCGGATTGGAGTGTCCTTTTTTCCTTTCATGCAACAAAGCCCATAAGTTCTGCAAGATGGACGGGTCTAGAAACTCGCTATACCACATCGAAACAAGAGCTTACAGGGTATTTAACAAGGAAACCAAACAAAATCGCTACTCTAGCAAAAAACTACTAGACAAGGCATTCCCAGCAGTTTCCTACTCCGAAAATAAACACGTCATGGTCAAAGGAACAAAATCCCCCTATGACGGAGATACAGCCTACTGGAGTGAACGTAACAGTAAACTCTATGATGGCGAAACCTCTAAAGCTCTTAAGAAGCAAAACCACAGATGTGCATCCTGCGGCTTAAAGTTCATTGATGAGGAACGGGTTCACCTGCATCACATCGACGGAAATCACGCCAACTGGAAAAAGAATAATCTTGAAGCAATTCATGAGAGTTGCCATGATTACAAGCACATGAGCAAAGGCGCAAGCTGAGAACATCGGGAGCCGTGTACACGGAAACGGGTACGCACGGATCTAACTGAGAGGTGCGGGGAATAATATCCCCCATCGACTCAACCAATTGAAACCGTTTCGCAATCAACCAAGTAAAACAGAAGTACGTAACTGTCTACAAAAATTATTTACTGTGATTGCAGACGCGCAACGTTTTGCCAATAGGGAAGATACAACAATAGCGGAGAACGAGCTAGCACAACTGTGGATTATTTCTCCCAGTGCTTCCAAAGCTCTGCTCAAGGCTTTTGAAGCTAAACTAGATTTAGACAATTGGATGAGCGGAGTGTACTTTCTGCCATTGGGTTTAAGGGCAGCAATAGTGGCAACTAATAAGCTACCGCGAACTCCAGACACACTATGGTTTAGACTCTTGGGTCGGGGAAAAGTACAAAGGGAGGCAGTAGAAGAACTGGTTGCACTACCACCATCCGATCTTGTACGCCGCAACGTACTGGAAATAATTTACAGGTGGCGTATCAGTGTAATGGCACAGACAGAATTAACCAGAGATGACCAGGAGTTGATCATGAACTTAACTCAAGCTTACGAAGAAGCAAGAGCTGCTGCTGTACAAGAAGGAGTGCAACTTGAACGCCGTCAAGTTGTAGAAAACTTGTTGAGATTCCGGTTTGGCTCTGTGGATGAAGAACTTTCAAAAGTAGTCGATAGTTTGTTGCAGTTAACTCCAGAAGAATTTACTCCCCTATGTCTTGAATTATCTCGTGAAGATTTGCTGGCAAGATTTAATTCACATCAATAACCTGTACAGGGCAAATAATTAGTAATAAAAGGCGCTTTTGTGAAATCAAGAGCGCTATTTTATTGGCTCTACGCTTCATGTATCACAATTAAACGGCTGCGCCAATGCGAAGTGAAATGTGTTGGTATTGAACAATGAACCCTCAAGAAAATTCTGAATTACTTGCTGCTTTGATGCGCCAAGAGGAACTACTCAAGCAGTTAATCGCTTCAATCAATAAGCCAAAACTAGGATTGCACTCTGATGCTGGCAGTAGCAAAATCTACTGCAATCGTCACAATGGTTCACTGTGGTATACCCTAAACAACAGTGAAGCGAGTGCGATTACCCAAAGTGCCTTAACTGGATATCTAAAAGAACTCAAATTTGAGAAGTGTGAGCGCAGAGGCAAAGAAGTTTACAAGTTGCTGATTACAATTCAAGCAGACAGACCCTATATATTAGAAAGTGGGCATGATACTCACTTTGCTAAATCTGTATTAGCCGCGATCGCAACTCTTACTCCACAACAATTATATTCTCCCATGACACTACAGCCTACTCCAGGGACGACATTTGGGTGATGAAGGTACTATAAAACATCCACAGTATCTGTTTCTACCTCTGCCAAATCAAAAGAAAAAGGCCAGCTTTCGATTAAATCGAAACAAACTCATGACTCGCTGTTATGAGGTCGAAGGCATGGTTTATCAAAAGCCTGCGGTACAGGATAATTCACAGCAACTTCAGCTATTTTGAGCCATGTCCATACATAAACCACCAGTCATCAAAAGACACATTAGGTTACAAAAAAGCTCTACGAAAGTAATCTATAGGGCTACTAGAGACATTCAAATAGCCACAAAGAAAGCTTCGCTGAATTGAAAGTGAAAAATAGTGATTGAGATGAATAATTATGGTACAAGCAATTGACAACCCTGTTGCTGCAAATTTCCTAACTGATGCAGTAGTTGAGCGCCACAATTTCTCACAGTTAAATAAAACCCGTATTCGCTTCCGTATCCAGCTAAAGAAAAGTATAAAGTCTGCCGCACCTAAATGGGCAGATGTGCTAAAAGCTGAAGTCTCTGAAATTGAATCAGACTTAGTTAAAGTTACAAATTCCGAAGTCGGATTACGCGGAATCAAGGTATTTAAGAAGCTCGATGAAGCTGCCGCCCAATTAAGGCAAGAAATCGCTTCAGTTCAAGAATGGATGAGTAGTGATACTGGTGACTGGATTTGTCCGATTGATTTAGCTCCACTGGTGTGGAATCAGTTAATCAATATTAGGGATAATATCGCCCCTGGATTGCGTAATCAATTAAAAGCTGATTACGAGGCGGGACTTAATGATTATCAAGAGCGGATTGATCAGTTCCTCTCACTTAACACCTGGGAATTAGCACAGGATAAGCAAGAGTCAGTCAAAGCCAACTTGTTAAGAGCATTTCCGACTCTGACCGATCTTGAAGACTATTTGCAGGTCGTTATTGGTCGTCCGGTGATTATTCCTGCCCTCTCTGAACAACTCAATCAGCAGCAAGCCGAGTGTCTTGACCAGATTACCAAGTTCATTCAACAGTATGACCAAAATTTGGAGCAAAGGCTACGGGAATCTGCGATCGCTGGTGGTGAACAACTCGCCGCCCAGTTGCTTGAAGAGTTGGCTGATTGGGAACCAGGACGCAAGCCAGTCCAGTTCAAAAGGAAAATGGAACGCCATTTGATGAAAGTTCAAGTACTACTAGCGAATGCTGACCCAGATGCGAGTAGTAGCTTAGAGCAGATGATGGCACACTTAGATTCTATCGTTAACGATCCGGCGATTGAGTCTAAGAATCTTGGTTCTGATACGCGCAGTCAGTTGCAGCAAAAGATAAATTCTATCCGCACCAAGTTGTTAGATGAACAACGCAATCTACAATCACTTGCGACTGACGACGTGGGCTTATCGAAAGCTACGGTCATGTCGTTCAAATTCAGGTAGAAAATAGTCTTGAGCTAGAGTGTATTGCTCAAGACTGCTTGCAAATGGATTAATTGCGCGATATGCACAATATCTTATGTATGATATCGCGCTTCTATGTTGATCACATTTCTTCAATTTCAACTCTATATGCGATAACTTTATGTCACACTTCTCAACCGTTACAACCAAACTTGCTAACCGTGAATGCCTGGTACAAGCTTTACAAGATTTGAAACTGAATCCGCAAGTACATGAAACAGCACAATCACTAAAAGGATACTACGGTGGCTCTCAAGGACAAAGCGCTGAAATTATCGTATCTGGTCGCACGATAAAAGCCCGTGCAGACATCGGTTTCAAGTGGAATCAGTCAAGCGGCGTGTACGAGGTAATACACGATACTTATGAAACAGTTCCTAAGCTGGGCAAAGACTTTTTCAGCAATAAACTAATGCTGGCTTATGGTAAGCATTTGGTTCGTGTCAAAGCTGCCGAGTTACAAGACCAGTTTGGTGAATGTGCGATCGCTGAAGCAACCAACGGCACTATGCAAACTTTACGGCTGACTTTTGCCGGACATCAAGAAGTTCAACAATATGTAAGGAGATAAACATGGAACGTTCAGTTTTGATTCATTTCGACAGCGCTACAGGTGAAATTCGGGTAGAGGCTGAGGGATTCGAGGGTTTGAGTTGTTTATCAGCTACGCAACCATTTGAATCCGCTTTGGGAGTTGTAAACGAGAGCGATCACACTTACAAGGATGAAGCCCAAACCCAACAACTTCGGACAACTTCAACCCACTCTATTCGCTTACGGCAGTAAATCAGGGAAAAGGGGAACCGCGACCTAACAATTCGCAATTCGCTTTTTCGCCCATTCGCAATTGAAAATGCGAATTGTGAATTAATTGATTAATTGCTTAAAAGTGGGTACAAGCCCCCACCATACCGTAGGTTGGTGGTCTTCAATTAGTGGTGGGTGCGAGCCCCCACTAATTGTCTTAATTGCGAATTGCGAATTCACAATTGCGAATTGTTTTGACGATTGGGTTCCCCCAAGAAATTTTATGTACTTACCTAAAGAGTATCCTTTCATCCACATTTACGCCCAGCAAAAACCACGCCAGCCCACGATCATCAAAGCAAATACTGAAGGTTTGTGTGTGCTGCTGAATGCCATAGTTACCGCAATTGCCTACCAAGAGAACAACGGTACAGCAGAGGTTTTTGACGGCGATGCCGAAGTTTATGAAGTAGTCGTGAGACTTGTTAATACTCACGATGAATTAGCTCCACTTCCATATCAAATTGAAAACCAATGAACCTCTCAAATCTTCTCTCCACGCTCGATTCACAAATCCCCATTGTTGCGGTTGATGTCTTGTCTCCTGATGAAGCGACGATTATTCAGTGGCTGACTGCTGAAGCTAACAATAAGCTCTCATGTCCAGTGTTCTTCTGGAATCTGGGAGTATCAACCTTAGAGCAATGTTTAATCGCAGCAGATGGGGGATTAGTGTTTAAGCCAGTTGCAGAGTATAAGAAACCACAACACGCTGATCCACTACTATTTGTATTCGACTACATTGCTAACTTTAGCGGAAATGGTGTATTTATCCTCGGAGATATTCACCCCTTTATTGCTAAGAATTCACCCCAATTGAGTTGGGAGATTTTAAGCAAGGTAAAAAACCTTTACCACAGGTTAAAACCTACAGATAAACGCATTGTATTGTTGGGTCAGAACATACAATTACACGAATCCTTAGTCAGATTGATTCCTTATTGTGAAGTCCCTTTACCTAGTATTGACCAAATACTTGAGCATATCACTTCTTATTTACATGATCTACAACAGTCTGCTATTGAACAGGAATTGACTTTCACTGTTACGCTAGAAAATGCTGAATTTGAAACTCTTTCTCGTGCAGCGCTGGGTTTAACTTTAGAAGAAATTAGCGACTTCCTTCGGTTAACAGTCAAAGAAAACTTGACTAATGATGGTGTCGTTGTTGACGCTGATTTCATCCCTAAAGCCGTCGAGTACAAAACTCGGCTACTCTCTCAAATGGGCATTGAGTTGGGTAAACCTGCGATAATCCCATTCGGCGGTTTGGATTTACTGCGCGAATGGCTGACTCGTCGCCGCCGTCTATTTACACAAGAGGCACGAAGTCTTAGCTTACCGCAATCAAAAGGTGTGTTGCTGGCTGGCCCACCCGGAACAGGAAAATCTAACTGTGCCAAAAACATTGCAACTATACTGAATTTACCACTCCTACAGCTAGACATTGCATCCCTGTTGGGCAGTCTGGTCGGTGAGTCTGAGGGGAATGTCAGACGTGCTTTGAAAACTGCCGAGGCAATCGCACCCTGCGTCCTGTGGATTGACGAAATAGAAAAAGCCCTCTCCGGTAGTGGCGATACAAGTGGAGTCAGCCAAAGGATTCTAGGCAATATCCTCACGTTTATGTCGGAATCAACCAGTGGCGTGTTTGTCGTGGCAACCTGCAATGACCCTTCAGCATTACCAACGGAGTTAAAGAGAAAGGGAAGATTTGATGAGAATTTTTTCGTCGATCTGCCGACAGAGCCAGAACGGGTACAGATTCTAGGGATTCACCTAGAGCGATTCGGTATTCAAGTACAGCTTGAATATCTCGAAGCGATCGCAGCTTCGACCGCGAAATTCTCCGGTGCAGAATTGGAAACTCTTGCTTCGGAAGCTGCTCTGCTGGCATTCGATGAGGGTAGACCACAAAAGGTAACGCTTGCTGACCTCGAAACCTGTCGTCAAACCATTACCCCGCTTGCAATTCAGGATGCGGCGGCAGTTGAACGAACGCAGGGTTGGGCATCCACCGCACGACGGGCTAGCAGTCCTGTGGTTGCAGCGAAAACTCAGTCTTTGCGTGCTGCTAAGTTTCGGAATATGAACTGATGAGAAAGCGATTGTCTCCTGATTCTATGGGGGCGATCGCCATCGGTTCATAACGGGTACGCCATCGCTCTTTCTTCTAGTAATTGAGAGCAACCAATTAACATAGTTAATAAGGCGAAGAAACATGATAACAGATTTAGTTACATATTATGGGCAAACTCCAACTATTGACCAACTGGTTGATAAATATGGTGTGTATTTAGAGAAGTTGGACAGAGAAACTAAGCTTATGCTCCGAATGGCATTAGCAACTTACATTTTTACGTTAGAAAAAGACAGTTCTACTAAGCATACTGTTGCTGAGGCACTTGAGGATGCATTGTCTAATCTGGGCTTATTAGTTTCATATCCACTATATAAAAACTTGTTTGAGGATGTCTGCTCTGTTTTAAATGGACTAACAACTCTGGAAGCCGAAACGATACTTGAAGCTTTACAACATCAAATTGGATGGGGCAATGCCCAGAAATTAGCGAATTGATTGGGTAAGAAAGATGGAAATATATTTAGTCTTTGTTGACGCAATTCAGAACAGCAATAAATTCTGGGCGGCCATTGTCGAAGATGGTAATTTAACAGTGCAGTGGGGCAGAGTCGGTTATCAAGCACAGACTAAAGTCCACACATTAGGCAATCATCAAAGAGCCGTTAGCAAATTCAACAATCTAGTAGCAGAAAAGAAAGCCAAAGGCTACAGCGAAAGTCAGCCATAGATTGATGCTAACCGCAGTGTTGCAGATATTAGACGAGCTATTCAATTGTTGAATATTATCCGTCCGTCCGTTGCTCTCCAGAATTTTGGTGATACCTACATATCTGCTCTTAATGAATATCTGAAAATTGTCCCAACACCTTTAGGAATGCAAATTGACTACCACAGAGTTTACCGCACAGTAGCAGATATTGACTATCAGCAAGAATTACTCAATTCTCTGTTAGCGGCACCTGTACCACAAGTTGCTGCGGTGGCTGTTGGTCATGCTCCTGAAGCAACAACAGAACCCAAGGTAATCAGTCTCAAGACTATCAGTAAGAATTTCTGGCGACATCTTTAGGCTTAAAGAGTGTGACTGGCGAAAAGCTAGCCACACTTTTAGTTTTTCTGCAATCGCATCTTTAGTGTTAACTGGATTTGCTGGAGTAGGAGCGATGAGTTATTTTGTCTGCCTGGAGAAATTTTGGTTAATAGCTATATTCGGCAATATTTTTTCCATAAAAATATAGCCGATAACAAGTTATTATACAGTAGTTAATCAAAAATATGTAAAGCAAGATTATAGCAACAATTATAGGTCAGTCAGAGGCAATCATTGATAGTCAAAGTGTGAAAGCTGCTGCAATGGTACATAAAGGTATGGGCTACGATGCGGGCAAGAAAATTTACATGGCGCAAGCGATTTATGAAAGTCGATACCGGGCGGGTTAGTTTTGCGGGTCTTGGTGTCCTGCTCAAAAAAGGTTGGGTTGTAGAGCGGACTTTTGGCTGGTTAATGTGGTGTCGGCGATTGGTTAGAGACAATAGAACTCTTGCATAAATATTTTGTGGTATCATTATGGGTTATTCTAGTTTCAGTTTTCGGCAATTCAAATAGTAAGAGTTTATAAATTTTTTTGAGCAAGTATTGTCAAGCAATGGCTTCGCCCGCGGCAGGCAACCGCTAACTAAAAAAAGGCAGCAAACGTTGTTTCAGTTATTGATTAATTACTGAAATTATCTGATTAATTTGATTTTTCAATAGATTTATATGGCTAATTCGTGATTATAAATTCCCGCAATTAAATTCGACCTTAACCCAAAACGTCTATGACGATTTCGATATCTATCAGACAAAATTTTAAATATCTTTAAACGGCAGGGGAAACGCACCTTATTTCCTAACAAAAACTAATAAAGATTTCAAAGTCATTTATACAAGTGCAAAACTTGACAAGGTTATAAACAAAGTAAATCGATTCTTTTGCAATCGTATAAATTAACTTATCTCTAATAAAAGAACTTTTATTTAAGGATAAATTAGCTAACTATTCAGCCATAAATAAGTAAACTCATCCTTGAAAATAAGC
>NZ_JACJSI010000256.1 GCF_014698065.1 Nostoc flagelliforme FACHB-838 | reverse complement strand
CTGGCGCACAGTGGAATGTTGATAGTGTTAATCACATCCTCTCTATTCGTTGTGCTTATCTCAATGGTTTATTAGCTATTTGAGTCTTTCTGCCAAAAGTGGATGCTCCCCTTTTGGAATCGTGACCAAGTACGCGGATTGATGAATTCGCTATATCGCAGACATCCCATTGGTAGTTTATTAGTGTGGCAAACTAAAACCGAACAAGCAATTGACCATGCTCGTGGCGATGGTAAACTTTCCACTGGCACAGTTAAACTGCTACTAGATGGGCAACAGCGCATTACCTCCTTCTATGGAATTGTGCGGGGTAGACCGCCTCAGTTTTTTGATGGCAATGTGCAAGCTTTCACTGGTTTGTATTTCAACTTGGAAGATGAAATATTTGAATTTTACGCTCCCATCAAAATGAAGGATAACCCCTTATGGGTAAATGTGACTGAATTGATGCAGCAAGGAGTAGGAGTTTTCATTGGGCATTTGCTCAAAATTCCAGAGCTTAGTCTGAATTTGACTACTTACATTAATGCTTTAAATAAACTAGAAGGCATCAAAAATATCAATTTGCATATCGAAGAAGTCACTGGTGAAGATAAAACAGTTGATGTTGTTGTAGAGATTTTTAACACTGTTAATAGCGGAGGAACCAAACTATCCAAAGGTGATTTGGCACTAGCAAAAGTTTGCGCTCAATGGCCGGATGCCCGTAGTGAACTCAAAGCACGTCTGGCAAAATGGAATAAAGCAGGTTTTGACTTTCGTTTGGAGTGGTTGCTGAGGTGCATCAATGCAGTTATTACCGGAGAGGCAATGTTTTCCGCACTCAAAGATGTTAAGACTGTAACGTTTCAAGACGGGCTATACAAGGCAGAAAAAGCTATTGATACCCTGCTCAACCTCATTTCTGGGCGTTTGGGACTTGACCACAATCGGGTACTCGGTGGTATTTACGCCTTTCCTGTCATGGTGCGTTACCTTGTTGCGCGTGGCGAACATCTTAGAGATCACACAGAGCGCGACAAGTTACTTTACTGGTATGTACATACTTTATTGTGGGGACGGTACGCAGGCTCAACTGAGAGCGTTCTAGCACAAGATTTACACATATTGGAATCTGAAGATAATCCGCTAGACCAACCAGGGCAAACGCATCTAAATTACTCTTGATCACAACGAAGGTTAAGAACCAACGAAAAAATCAGGATTTCGAGCTTGATTATTTTTTAAGCCCCAAAGCGATCGCCTAAAACTTTCGCAATAAGCAAAACTTAATGACATTGATTTTAAATCTATTCTCAATAAAGTATGCTTATTGACATGATGCGGCCGCCCTGCTAGACCAACTTATCGCCAACCTACGGCAAAATCGCGGAGACTTGGAAATCAAAGCTATTGACTTTCAAGGTTGGGGTATGGGAGCAAGATTTTATCCATTAGTTTATATGCTCACTCGTGTGCATCAAGCACAAGATTGGGATAGTGGCATCGAACTATCCAAACATCTTCTCGGTAAACATTGCTATTTGCAAGTCCATCATATTTTTCCGAAATCGCTACTTTCCAAAGCTCGATATCCTAAATCCGAAGTTAACGCGATCGCTAATCTGACATTTCTAACCCAAGAAACCAACCTCAAAGTTTCAAACCGACATCCTTTGGAGTATTTCGAGGCATTCGAGCAAACCCAACCGGGTGCGATCGCAACGCACTGGATACCGATGGAACGCAGTTTGTGGCAAATTGAAAACTACCGTGATTTCTTAACCGCACATCGTGAGCTTTTAGCTCAAGCTGCTAATAAATTTTTGAATAGCTTACTCACCGGGGATATTCCAGAACCAAAAGCGACAGATTCTATTTTAAAAGAAGAAGCGGAAAGTTCTACTGCGGTTGTACCACTGGCTGAGGAACGAGTTCTTGAAGAATGTAATGTATGGGTGCAAGAGCAGGGATTACCGATTGGTGAATGGATGTACGAAATTGCTGATTCGACAGGAACAGTGAGTACAGTACTGGATTTAGCATGGCCCAATGGTTTGCAATCGGGGAAAAGTCAACCAGTTGCCTTGATAATTGATGCAAATCAAGAAATAGAAGAGGCTGCAAATCGTCTTGGTTATCGCTATTTTACAGACATAGACAGGTTCAAAAGCTATGTAATTCAAGAAGTTTTAGCTATTCAGTTTCCGCCACTAGAGGATTATAAACAAGCTTTTATAGCTATCAGCAGCCAACTGACGGATAGCCATAAACTTATGCTCAAAGCTCACTATCATGCACCTGGACAAATTATCACTGCAACTGAGTTAGCAGAGGCGGCTGGATATGAGCATTTTGGCGGTGCAAATCTCCAATACGCCAGAATCGCAGAACTGGTTGCAAATTACTTAAACTATTCGCCATGTCAACATGACGATAGTGGTAAACCATTCTGGTCACTAATGTTAGCTTCCGGGTACTGGAAAACTTTGGAAGATGCTGAAATTACTAGTCAACGAGAATGGCAGTGGCAGTTACGGGAGCAGGTTAGTCAAGCTTTAGAAGATTTAGGTTGGGTGTAAATAAGCTATAAATCAGTAAACAAATTTAATTGTTCAAACAAATTATGAATTGGTTCACCAAATTTATTAATCACTTTCAGATAATAACTTACTTGGGCATATTTGCTTTATCGGCTTGCGCTCCTGCATCATCTCAAGACCAAGTATTTACTTCTAAAGAAGGGAACTTCAGCATTTTGATGCCGGGTTCTGTTGTAGAAGAGGTTAATACTCCAGTTAAAGGCATAACAACCCGCACATGGATAGCTATAAAAGGTGAATCTGCATATACTGTAGCTCAATCAACCTTTGCTAAAAAAATAGCTGCTGAAAAAATCCCAAAAATTTTACAGGCTATTAGCGAAGCTGCAAAAAAATCTAACTTCGTGAACGGTAAAACGATAGCTCAATTTTCTGTTATGAAGAATGGGTATAAATGTTTAGATTTTACCTTAACGGGAGTTCCCAGCCCTTCATTACAAGCAGAAAGTAAGAAAAAGGGTATAAATATTAATAGTAAGCTAATTTATCAAAGAAGTTTACTTTGTATCAAAGATAATCAAGCAGTTGAAGCTCTAGCACTACTACCATCATCTGAAGAACTAAAGTCTAATGGTGCATCTTTTATCCAATCGTTAAATTTGAAATTAGATTGATCTCGCTTCGCTAAAATCTTTGCTGTTCCTGGCTTAATTCAGTCTAGCTTAAAATTGCTGCTAGCCATATTATTCATAAGCTGTTAATTATTATGTGTTTCTACTGTCTGCTTAACAAAGTAAAATGATTTACCTTATATTCTATTCACAGTCCTAGTTTTAAAATTACTTAAGCTTCATACTCTAGAAACTATTCAATTACTTCATTATATTTTTAAACTTGATAGCAGTTTCTTGATAGCCTCTTGAATCTAATTTCATTAAATCTACCGTGGTAACGACAGCTTAAATGATTGATATTAGAGAAGTAGTTTACAAGAAAGTTGATTTAACCCGTGAATAAGAAATGGGCTACTAAACGACTCACAATTAATCTGGCATTCGGGGAAGCAGAAAGATTAGAAAAATACTGCTCAATCACAGGACGGCCAGCAACCGATGTGATTCGAGAGTTGATTCGTTCTTTGACTGTTGAATCAATACCAAATGTAAATTGAATTGAACCTTTATAAGAGCATCAGGCTCAAACAATTTAAATAAATTCTCTTAGGTAAATATTTAGTATGCTCATCGTTCTTTCCTTCGTAATTCAGACTGTCTTACCAGTACTTACGACTGTTTTTGCTCTTTTAGTTCCTGTACTGGCTACTCTTATCAATTTCACATTGACTCGTATCCCAAAAATTCCTTCTTATATTCGCCTAATAAAAATTTTATATTCTGATATGAATTCATCTGCCAAAGAGCGCAAAATTATTAACGCAGCACTTTTGTCAATTGGTAGTATTGTACCTTTTATGGCTTATTCCCTTATCCCTTGGACTGGTGTCCCCTTAATTGGTGCTGTTACCAGTCCAATTGCAGCTGCAATCGCCCTTGTAGTTGCCCTAGCCGTTTTAGACACAATTTTTGCTATCAACAAAGGTTATTATCTAGAACAACTTAGAAAAAAGAAATTTGCTGGACTCAATGAAATAGAAGCTGATATTCATGATTTGAAAAAAATTTTTGGCAACTCATGGCAGAAAGTTGTAACGACTATTAATGATTCCTCCCAAAAAATTTACGAAGAAGGTAGTAAACACGGCATCAACTTTACGGATAAATCTTTTCAGAGCCACCTTGACCATGAATTAGATGGATTAAGTGTATATATTGGTAGAAACTCAATTCGAGAGTATCAAGATTTCAATACGAATTCATTAAAACAAAATAACAACGATAGTTGGTTAAAAGATACAGTCTCTTTAAGCACAGGTGCATCTTTAGGCGCACTGGCTGGTCTTGGAAGTTCAGCAGTTGCCTCATCAGTACTTGTACCAGCTAGTATGTGGACAGCTGTCCAAGGGTTTTTTGGAATATCAACGGGTATAGTTGTTAGTGCATCAACATACACATTACTGACGCTTGCAGCTCCTGTTGGGCTAGGAGTGCTGGCAACCATCGGAATTTACAATGGTTTGGCAAACTGGAGCAATAAAGAAGAAGCCGCCAAAATGAGTAAGTTTTTATCAGAAATTATTATTGCTGCATTACCAATGGCTTGGATAGACGGAGAATTAGCTGACGAGGAGAAGGATACGGTAGATAGATTAATAACTGCTTACGGTATTAGAAAGGAAGAGCAATCTCTAGTTTGGAAAGTTACAAAAGAACATAAAACTTTTGATCAAATTATAGAAACAAGTATTCTTTTCGATAATGAACATCGAGACAAAACTTGTAGTCAAAGCAATAAAGAGCGGCTGAAACATCGCTTGATTTTATGTGTAGCTTGGGAAATAGCCATTGCTGATGGAAAAATCTTTGGGACAGAATTGCAACTTCATAATCGTATGGCAGATAAATTAGATATTTCTCGTGACGAGGTTAAGGAAATTCGTAGGGCAATAAATCTTAAGCACAAGGGCGAACTTCTGGAAGTGGCAGAAGTAATAGAATCAAATGGTTCAAAGACTAAATTATTAAGAGGTGTTCGTGAACAATATCGTCTGCGACCAGCTGCTGATAATCTTTAACTAACACCATGTCCGACTTAATATTCTGTAACAAAATTTTCGAGATGAATAGGTCATTTGCCCTCATTGCCAACACAAGGTCTATTTCCGTAGTCTGGTTATCAAAGATGGGGTTAATAAAACAGCTAAACTAGCTCTATAGTTCAGCTTTTGACTTACCACAGACTAAAGCTATAAGTTCTTTACTATCTCTTTAAATATTCCCTTGGAAGTTCATGATTAATGCTGATGTGGTTCTTAGCTTTGAGGGGAGAAGCTGAACTAAATACTAAATTATCAAAATAACAGTTTACTCGAACATGGATTTCATCAACCAAGCACGAAATTTAGCGGATACGCTCAAAGATAAAGCGTAAGAAGCAGCAACTAATACAGCAAAGGGGATAGAAGAAGTAGTTGATGGAATCAAAAATACTACTGTAGAGATTACTAACTCAAGTATTAATGCAATTAATGATTTACCTGCAACAGCACAGCAGGGTTTTCAAACTGTACAAAATGTGGGTAAAGCATTAGAAGGCACTGCTATTGGTGTGACAACTTCGAGTGTAGCTGTAGCTGAGGCATTACAAAACTTACCGAGGACTGCTGCGGAACTAGCCCTAGAGATGCCCAAGATTGCATATAGATTGAGGTATCGTGCTGGTCTGAGAACTGGAGATTTACCTCGCTCTGATGCAGATGTGATGAAGCTGTTTGAGAAAATTCCAGGCACATCAAAGCTTGGAGGAGACGAAAGGACTATCCGTGAATTCTTGAGCGATAAGCATGGTAGCCATATCATTCCACGCTCCCAAGGTGGCTCAAATGGTGCTAACAACATTGTGTGGGAAATAGGCGTTGATAATCTGCGTCGCGGAGCCGAAGTAATGACTGTTGGAGAGCAGTTTTATATTCGGGTTTATAATGCAGTAGATTCTATTATCTGCAATTCTGGAACAATTGCTAGGCTGGGGATCACTGCTACAGGAACCGCTATTCTCACCCAAGTTATAGTCACAGCGATTTCATATTCCTTGGATCTTTATCGGGGCGACATTACTGTTGAAGAGTACAAAAATTTAATTGTAGAAGCTGCAAAGGCAGCAGGCATTGCGACACCAATTGTTTTCCTGATTTTAGTGGCTGTATTGGCGTTATTTCCAGAATTTGCAGTTATATTGTCAGCACCAATGGTTGTGGCAGGGTTCAATGCTTTATTTGGCATGAGCATTGCGATGCCGATAGTACAATCGCTACTCCGTCATGCTCAAGCTGGTGGTTTTGGCATAGAAACTGCTGATGCTTGCAGAAATGCGCTTGGTGGTTCTACACCTGCTTGAAATCTGCGATCAACTTTACCATGAGTGCTGGCTTCATCTTCAAGGCTACTCTTGTTTGGACTGGCTACACACATCAACCTTTAATGCGATCGCGGCAGGTGTTTTTAGAAGCCGTATTGAATTTTGAACAGATTTATTGATAAAGATTGTTTGAAATTAGCTTTTCAGCACTGGAACGTAGTCTAATGCAGCACGATCCCATTGTGCTGAATTGGCTGCTGCTTCGTATGTAGATTGTAAAAACGTAAGTACCATTGAATCTGGGTCGTTAGCCTGGCGCACTACTTCGTAGGGCAGGATAAATTCTCTCATGTCTGAGCTATAACTCGCTTCTTATGGCCCAATGGGGTAATCTTTAAATCCTTCAGGTTCTGGGTAAGCATAGGCATAGAATAAAGCTTCTTGTCCGCCACCGCCAAACCAAAAACCACAACTACTGACCTCATGCGAGTACGCTTCCCGCGTTACCCAATCAGCCATATTGGGTACACCACCTGGATGTTGTGGAGCGCGTCGCCCGGAAAATCTGGTCACTGCTAAATCAAAACTGCCCCAGAAAAAATGTACAGGGCTACATTTCCCAGCATAACCAGAGCGAAATTGGCTCAAGATGCGCTCGGTTTGAACTAAAATCTGCCAAAACCGTTGAGCATATTCCCTGTCATAGGCGGTATGTTTCTCATCCTGCTCAAAGGGAATGGGAGCAGCAACTTCCTGGGGCATTGTCCAAATCCGCACGTCGATGGAGATTTCTTTTAAAGCATTGATTACAGCTTGATAGAAGTTAGCAACAGATTGGGGAGCCAGTTCGATGATTCTTGTCGTACCATCACTTGTCTCAATTACGAGTTGATGAAGCAGAAAATTAAAGGTAATTTGAAAATTGCGGCTGCCATAGGGAATTGTCGAGGTTGTGAGTCCACGGGGCGTGACATACAAAGTTGAGTGCCACCAATGATTGATTTGAGGAGTTAATGCTAACCGGATTTTGCCCACAATCTGAGTCCACAGATGCAATGTTTCATAAGTATCCTGCCATGCAGCAACAGGTAACGGAAGCCAGTTATCAGTAGGTGAACGGTGCAGAGTAGTCATGAGCCGTACCTCCATGTAAAAAATTGGCGTGAAATTACGATAAACCAGTAAAAGTTTATTACATTGCGCCTCAATAATATGACTATACCAATCTGAGTTAACTTAATTTTCGCCTCTTGAAGATTGAGGGCATAAATGCGTCCACAATAAATGATGGGCAAGCATATTATCCACAGTGCACCATCAAATAATCTTCCTCTTGAGGAAAACCCAGCGATAGTAACAATCACCATTACTGTTATTAAAGTTCCAGAATTAACCGAGCAAAGCTCCCGCGATAAGCCTGACGGTATAGCTATGCTTATCGCCTGCACCTAGAGCGCCGTGTGGAAAGAGCGTTTTTTGAGGCAAAGAAGGCGTTGGCAGAATTGCACGATAAAGAGCGATCGCTTCGCTAGATGAGGCTAGCCTATCGTCTCCCCAATCGATTCTCTCTTTTTTGCCGAAAGTCTTGCTGATGTGGGCTATTAGAGTGATGGGGTAAGGTGTTGGTAGTAAATCTGGTGCGAAGTCGCCTAGACATCGTTCTAAAAGCGAAACTTAGTCCATCGTTTCCCCAATCGATTCTCACGAGTATGTGGCGAAAGCCCTACTGATGTAGGGCTATTGGAGGAATGAGTGGTGTGTTGGTGGGAAATCTGGCACGAAGATTCGGTTTAGGAGCTTTTGTGCTATAAAAGCTACTGCTGAGGGAGAACTGAAAACAAGAT
>NZ_JACJSI010000255.1 GCF_014698065.1 Nostoc flagelliforme FACHB-838 | reverse complement strand
TGGATACTCTTGAGCCGGATTGATTTTGCTAGTTTAATAGCACTCGCCAGCGACCTGATTCAACCCGAATTCTGGGCTTGACAAGACTCAAGTCTCAAACATCTACTAAATTGCTTAAGTCCGCCAAATTTTAACTCTTGACAATCCTGAACTCCAAGGCAAGGGCGGTACGGGCTGTGAAAGTGATTTTCAAGTTTTTAAGGATTTTCGTGAAAAAGTTTCGTAATTTTAACTACTTTTGTGTTTGAGCATTTTCTATTTCTTTTGATTTGTTATTGAAGAAAATCAAATTAGACTTTTTGAGTTTCTTAAATTTAGTCAGAACTACTAGTGCCATTCCGCAAGCAACCAAACTCATTTGCCATAAACCACAGCCAGCTGCGGCTCCTAATCCTCCTACAAGCCAAATAGTTGCAGCAGTAGTCACCCCTTTGACTTCTTGGCGGCTAAATTCAGATTTTTGTTCTCGTAAAATGATTCCAGTTCCTAAGAAACCCACGCCTGTTGCTACTCCTTGGACTATACGAGCAATTGCATTAAGAGCAGTAGAACGGGCAATTGCACTATCAACAAAACTATCATCATCTCCTATTTGTAAAGGAATCATCGCAAATAAAGCAGCGCTTAAACTGACTACTATAAAAGTGCGTAAGCTAGCAGGTCTACCGTTGCTCTGACGGTTAATACCAATTACACCACCAACTAAAAGTGCTACGGCGAGGCGAAAAGTTATGCTTTGCCAGTCATTTGAACTAAAAAACATTTTATTCATCGAAATTATTAGGTCTTAAACCCCGTACTAGAAGCACGGCTTTACATAAAACGTGGGAAAATCTCAGGCATGAAAAAGCCTACTACTAGCGTTTTTACCCGACTGTCGAGCAAGAGTTCCTTTTGTGTTGAACAATTGGTCGTGTGCGGTTGGTATTTAATCGAGCCTGTAAAAACTCCCTTGAATAATTGCCTATAGCACCTCAAAGACTATTGATGTTGCTTGATATGCCTCTGATTAAGTAGAACATCTGATATCAATCAGCTGCTGGGCCACTGCTAGTAAGGGAGAGCCAGAAATAGAACCCACAATTATCCCCCCGTTCATCCCGATGATTAAACCGCAGGATGGAGAAACACCAGAAGCGATCGCTATACCCATGCACAAGGGGAGAGCAACAAGAAATACGACAAACGATGCTGGTACGCCGTTAGTTAACGAGAATTTGTTTTTGCTCATCTTGGTCATTAGTTTTTCAATCTTTAAAATGAATGAATAATTTTCATGGTTGCCACAATTCATTAAACGTAGCAATGGCTTGAAGTCTGCTTGGATTTACTTGGTAAATTTTCAAACATACTGTTTTTCTTGATTGCTGATTTTATTTTTATAATGGTTAAAATAAAGACTGCTCTTATGAGAAAAATTTAAATCTTGTCAAAGTCCTAGAAAAATTTATCCCAATTAAGAAACAACAATCTGTTACAAGAGGTTGACCTATGCCATTAAGATACATCTTGATGCATATTGCTTGACCTGATCTGAGTAACGCTAAGAGCGCTAGGCTTCAAGAAACTGGCGGTCATACTGCTTCCACTTGTAGAACTATCTATATCGACGATGCTGATAGTTGAGTTGCATTGAGGGCACTTCATTCTTCTATTGTACTAAATCAAACATTACTCTTTCAGCAATGCCATTTTCAAATCAACACCAAGTCTTGCGGTTGCAAGAGCGTAAACAACAACTGATACTCTACATCGGATATTAAAGAACGTCCTTAGTGTGACCATAAATTTACTCAAATTCGATGCAGGTCTAGGCCCCTTGGTAAGAAAGGCAGTTACTTACTGACTCTTGACAACCTGTAATCCCCTGATATAAAGAGATCGCTAGGAACTTTGCTAGATTAGGATTTTGAGCTTTATCAATGACTTATGTCATTTAACAATAGCTATCTAATAAACATTAAGTTACAGGTTATTAACAGGTTAGTCAAGGGTTACTATAAAATATCCTACTTTTCCCACTTTTCCCACTTGACCAAACAAGTTAAGTTGTAGCTAAATATACAATTGTTACCTTATCTGAGAAAATATTAAGTCTAATTACTACCTTTGCCACTTGGATAACTCTTCATCCACAATCGTAGCCCCCCAACAGAGAAATTTCGTTCTTCTATTTCTTGATAAACTTTTAACGGTTTCACCTTTTCAAAAAGTATCTCTGCATCATCTCCCTACAAATTTGGCTTGGCTTTGTGTGGCTTCAGTTTAAATTCGCAGATCAGATTAAACACTTGAACTATCTCCTAATACTTTTTAATTACCTTTCGTCAATTTGCCAGTTAAAAACCTCAATCAGCTGATAAGTTATAGTATTACTTCAGATTGGACTACTTCCATAATATGACTGGCTTTTGGGTGTGAAGATATGGGGTAAACAACTGAGAACCAATAAGAATATTTACAAATTCTCTACACTTACCCTAGCAAAAATCTTACCTTTACAAGCGTGATATTCGTTTTAGATACCTATCCTCTATGGACAAATCGCCCCCAAAGCATCTGCTTGAAACTATTTATCAGGAACTGCTGCCCAGATTACAAATTGAAAGTGTCAATCCCCGTAATCCCATTCAGGTCAGCTATCTTCCACAACCTTGGCAGTTGCTTGGCAAAGGAAATTACGCCGCAGTAGTGTATCATCCCGATTACTCTGAGTGTGTAGTTAAAATTTATGCCCCAGGACGACCGGGCTTTGAAGAGGAAGTAGACGTCTACCATCGTCTAGGTTCTCATCCGGCATTTTCTGAGTGTTTGTACGCCAAAGATAGCTTTCTAATTTTGAAACGGCTTTATGGAACAACTTTGTACGATTGTATGCACTTAGGTTTACCGATTCCCAAGCAGGTAATAAGAGACATCAATGAAGCTCTAGACTATGCCCGGCGTTGCTCCCTCCACCCTCATGATGTCCACGGTCGTAATGTGATGATGTATCAGGGTAGAGGGTTAGTTGTAGACATTTCAGATTTTTTACATCTTGAAGCCTGTTCAAAATGGAATGACTTAAAAAAGGCTTATTACTGGTTATACCGTCCCGTGTTGCGCCCACTTCGACTCCGTGTGCCATACTCTGGCTTAGATATGCTCCGCAAAAGTTATCGTCTGGCAACCTCTTTCAAAACTTCCTGTTGTCAACTAGTCCTAAGATTAACTCGTTTTAAATGTTTAAAACGTTAGGTCTAATGTCAACATTTCCAGTCCGTGTGAGGCTGGATGTTGTTTACGGCTCGTACCAAAAACACAGTAGCCTACACCAGCCAGTTTGTGAGCAACTAACTGCCCAAACCCAGATGATGCACCAGTAACTAGCACGACCTTTTTGTTAGTCATCTGTTTTCTTTTTTAGAATATAAATACGATTTTATATAACTTTTTATAGCTAAAGAAAGATTTGATTTTTGTATCAATTTTGCTATTCTGTACTAGCTTAAATGCAGAATAGCAAAATTATCCCTGTAGTAACTTTTAAAACATCCTCTTAAGACCAATTAAAATTTCCTATTATTTAGAAAATGTAAAATATATTGAGATGTCATTTGCGGCTGTTCAATTTGAGGGGCATGACCGCAATTTTTGAGTTTTATTAATTGAGAATTCGCAATAGATTGTTGAAACCTTTCTGCATCTTCCAATGGCAGCATATCATCAGCTTCTCCCCATAAAATAAGTGTTGGTTTGTTAACTTGGGCAATTCTATTTGCCAAATCGCTATAACCACCAGTTTTCACATAAGAAATCATGGCATCATGCCAAAGAGGCATTTCTTGATGCAACATAGCACACTGAATAGCCAAAAGTATTTTGATATCTAGATTAGGTAAGTTACTACATAAATTTGATGCCAAAATGTGGCGTTGACGTAGATATTCTACAGCCAAAAAGTCAAAAGGAGGAAACAAGTATTTGGTAAAAACGGGAGAATTAGTGTAACCTAAACTATTAATTAATACTAGTGATTTTACAACTTGAGGGTAAGTGAGAGTAAAATCAATTGCAGTTGCACCTCCCATTGATGCACCTACTAGTATTATCGGTCTGTTGATTAAAGTTTTCCAAAAATCGTAAAGATGAATTTTAATTGTAGTTGGACTGTAATTTATTTCTTTTTGTCTTTGTGTAAAGCCAAAACCTAACAAATCTACTGCCCATGTTTCATTTTGAGTAGCAAGTAATGGCAACAGAAGACGGAACTCTACGATGGAACTATCGAAGCCGTGTAGCAGCAGAATTAGTATGCCTCTA
The DNA here is from genome assembly GCF_014698065.1 of Nostoc flagelliforme FACHB-838. Classification (GTDB taxonomy): domain Bacteria; phylum Cyanobacteriota; class Cyanobacteriia; order Cyanobacteriales; family Nostocaceae; genus Nostoc; species Nostoc flagelliforme_B. Next base: position 4,050 of record NZ_JACJSI010000255.1, on the reverse strand, counting down.
CTACCTTTGTGAATGTAGGTTGTGAGGATTGGGTGTTGGCTCAGGGAGGTTGTAAGGGCAATTCTCTGGATACTTTGGACAAAAGCGATCGCTTTTGGGTCTGTTAATTGATTAACTTGTGATGGGAGAAAATTAGGAAACATTATTATTCATTCCAAACTAATTTTCCACAACCATTTTAGTGGATTAAATTGTTGCAATTGACTATCACTCCTGCCAAGCTAATTGCAAATAAAGAACTAGCAATACTATACGGCGTTGCAGCACTTCTACAATTTACCCTTGGTACGCACCCAAGGTTTTTCCTCAATTAGACACTGGTATTATTTTAGAAATCATTAGTACGGTAATTACTGCCTTGGTTCAGTGTTGATAATCAATTAAAAAAGTTAAATTATACAATTAACATCCGGAAAACAAAGATGAAGTTAAGAGAAATAGTGAAGATATAATTGTAACTTCCTTTGATTGAGTTCATATAAAAGGCTTTCACAATGGTTACTACTCCTGTATACTTTTTGCAAATTCTGGACAATCCAAATATTGAAATTTCTCAAGATGAGTTGCGATCGCTTTTAGGAGAAATAGAAGTACAACTGCATCGTAGCCCAGTTTATCGACGTGCTTTAGCGATTGTGCAGAAGTTAATAGGGGAACAAACAGATCAGGCTCAAGATTTATTAAAAGCCGTAGGTAGAGAAGCAATCGGGTTAGCATTTCGACAATTTGCTCAACAATCTCAAAAAGTTGAAGCGGCTACAGATACCAAGCAAGCTACAGAAACAGTCAATTCTTCACCAGAGATACAGCAGGAGCATTGCACTCTCCAGGAAGAACCCCCTAAAAGTACAGCAGAAAATCCGCTGTGGAAAAAACCACTACAATTGCTTAATCATCAGAGAATTTCTCAAGCAGAACTTATTGAGCAAGCTGAACTTGCAGCCCAACAACGCATAGTGTGCCTACGTCAAATCGGGCAACAACTCCAAAAAACCCGTCAATCCAAAGGGCTTTCTTTGGATCACATTCAGCTTTCCACTCATATCCGAACGGAGCTGATAGAGGCATTAGAAAATGGCACCTGGAAAGAATTATCAGATGATATTTTTGTACGTGGATTTATCCGACGTTATGGAGATGCTTTAGGACTTAATGGTGTTGCTTTAGCTGCCTCTTTGCCATTCCTAGCAGCTATACCAGTAACTCAGCCCTTTTCGGATCAATCTAAAAAAAGAATGGGATTGGAAATTCGTCCAACGCATTTATATGTAGGTTATACAGCTCTTCTTGCTGGTGCAATGGGAGGATTAACTTTCGTGTCGTCCCAGCAACAAGCAAATACCAATACATCAATTGAGCAAGATAACTCCTCTTCTGTTTTACAATCGTTAAAACAACAATCCCCTACTATTAAACCAGGGATTAAATCTACTAACACTGGTGTGGTTGTCGGATCTGATATTTCCCCGCCAGAAGGATTATATTAACGAACTGCACCTGCCTGATAACGGCTCTGGTATGGGCGATGCCGCTAATTTTAACCGTTAAGCCTTGACTGTCTTATCAGTATATTTAAGCCAATTACTAAGGATTTTGCTCCCGATTCAAGCTTTGAAATTCATTGCTATATACCAATAAGACAGCCTGGGCCGTTAAGCAGTATCTTCTGAATGTCTACAATGCCGTACAACGCACTGATGCCGACAAATAATATGTTAACGACGAAAAATATCGTGTTAAGCGACATTTGCGGTTTGAAGTGTTTATGTTTGTAGTTGGCTAGAATTACTGTGTTCGTGCAAAAGTGAAATGCATAGCTTTATAACAAACCCTAATTTACCGCAGGGTTTACTGGCTGCACTGCTCCAAAAAACAATTCTGAGATGCTCCTATACCCAAGCTATACTCTGGCTCGTGGCTCCTGAGTTCTTCTTCGGTAAGTGTGCGTTAGAATTGAAGTAATGGCAACTTGATTGATTTGAAGCTAGATTAAAGAATCGAGGGTAAAAGTTGCTCACAGGGCAAAGTTTAATAATTAGGTCATTGATAAGTTGTTTATACAGTATTTCTGATCAGCGATCAAAGTACTGTATGCAAACGGTGTAACTCCAAAATAGCGATGTAGAGTTTAATATTTACAGGTGTAAAAAGTATGGCTAAGATGACAATTTCCATTGGGTTAACTGATGCAGAAATCAAAGCTTTATCAGCAATGCAGATTTCGGAGAATGAGTCATTAAATCATACAGCAACAAGATTGCTCAAGGGAATCCTGGGTCAGACAAAAGCTGGGCTGGCTTTATCTAATGGTGATGAGATTAAGGAAATAGTTAAACAGGAAGTAAATGCTTCTTCTGCGTCTACACCCGATGGGGAAGAGATAAAACAGGTAATTAGGCAGGAATTAGCCGAAGCGATCGCTCAGATTAAAGGTTTAATAGATGAGCGTAATGGTGGAGTTACTTTACAAACACAAGAGGCTGTTTCTGTTGAGCAGCAAGTCATACCAGATTATTCAGCAATACGCGAAAAAGTCCTTTCCCAATTTAAAACAGGTAAGCAGTCAGCAGCCAAGGCAATCGACGCTTTTATTGAGTCACTGGGTGCTGTCAAAGAGCAACAACAGCCAGCAATAGTGGAATTAGATGTAGCGAGTTAGGATTTTTGTGCTGGCGACTATTAACCAGTTAACTTAATCACGCCTTGGCTGACTAAATGTTCAAGCTGAGAATGATGCTGTGTTTGCTCCCGTAGCAATTTGAGTTGCTGGTAAGTGAGAATGTGTAATCCGGGGCGAACAACATAACCTTCAATGGTAATGCTTTGTGGTTGCTGGCTATCGGTGCGGTTGTAGGAAATTGAAGGCATATTTACAATTATGTAAGTTAGAACTGATTAGTAGAAGAAAGTTTAATTCTTCACTCTCTTACAGCTTCACACAAGTTCCTCTTAAAAGGTGATTATAGAATCAGTCAAGCTCTCCTAGAACTCAACTGGGTTTATCCCTGAATTCAAAGTCGCCATAGGAGTAGCCGTGCATTGTTAATTTTCGTATGCTGCTTGATTGTTAGTCGTTTTCCCCCTATCCTCACAAAAGGTAGTCATGGTAAAGTAAATTTCCAATACTGGCAATACTTCAGGGTGATTTATGAACAAAGGGCAACTAGTGGATGCTGTAGCAGCGAAGGCCAACGTCACAAAAAAGCAAGCTGATGAAATCATCAGTGCTTTTTTAGAAGTCGTTACCGAGGCTGTAGCCAATGGGGAGAAAATAACGCTCGTTGGGTTTGGTTCATTTGAGCGGCGTGAGCGCTCCGAGCGTGAGGGGCGTAATCCCAAAACCCAAGAGATAATGACCATTCCAGCTACTAGAGTTCCTGCGTTTTCTCCTGGGAAGCTGTTTAAAGAAAAAGTAGCACCATAGATGAATTGCTTGACCATTAGCAATCTAATCACTGCAAAACCTTAGCCCTTACTCTTATAAAGACAGCTTCGCTTTACCTTACACAAGAAACAAGGGCGAACTATTAGGTATCAAGAAATAATGTTGAAACGTCGCACAATACTAGTTGGTTTAGCTGCACTTGGCTTAAAGTTAGGTGTCAGTACACAAGTTCATGGACAATCTACTAGCGGCCCAGAAGCTTGGCAAAGTGTCTACAATGAGGCGGCTGCTGGGGCAACAACGAGAGTTACAGTTCCACTTTTGAACTCCCTTTCATCATCTACCTTGCAAGTAGTCTTGAAATTGGCAGGTTATTGGGGTGGTTAACTGCCATACCTTGTTAACTTTTGGAGCAATATTATGAATAAAAAATGGGCTGCTAAACGACTTACAATCAATCTCACATCAAGTGAAGCAGAGAAGCTGGAAAAATACTGTTCAATTACTGGTAGACCAGCAACCGATGTAATCCGCGAATTAGTCCGGTCTGTTCCAATTGAAGAAGTACAAAATGCCAAGTAGGAATTCATCTAGGAGAAGCGTAAGGGGTTTTTCTTTCCCTTTGCCCTAAAATCCGACAAGTATTGATACTAACTTACCAGCGC
>NZ_JACJSI010000254.1 GCF_014698065.1 Nostoc flagelliforme FACHB-838 | reverse complement strand
ATTTAATTCAGCAACTAAAACGCCCAAGTATTCCTATGTGCTTGGTTTGATTTAAATTGTCGTGTGGTAGGGCTACGCCCCGCTCGCTATTTGTTCCAGTTGCGTAAGTCCTGTGAAATTACTAATGCTCCTCAAGCTCGTGTCTATCTCGGTTTACCTCAAAGTCAGGTTAATGCTAAAACGGCCGATAAAATTAAGCCTGAGAGTGTGAAATTAACGAACTTGTTAAAAAAGACAAATGAACCTTGGCGTTTGAAGGGTAAACAAGTAGAAGTTGTTAACTACGGGGTGCTAGTTGAGAAAGATAACAAAACAGGCGAATTGCGAGGCGTTCCAATGGGGAATGCTGAGGGAGATTCGTTTTTGTACGATCCGGCTAGTGGTGGTTCTACTCCAAAGCAAAATGAGGAGGCTGAAGGAAGAGAAAACGATCGCATATTAAGTGCGGCACGCTTCGGTGAGGCTAATGCCTATTATCACGCTGACCGGACATTAACTTACGCTAATAGTTTACTAGCAGAACTCGGCGAAAAACCACTTCCCTACTTGCGCGTAGTAGTAAATGACCATTCTTGTTCACAATTACCAGGCTACCGACAAAATGATTGTGACGAGCGTAGTGGTGAGGCACGTTCTTTTGGTGGGGGCCATTATCGCCGACCAAGCGATCGCTTCGATGATGAAGGCTTTGAGCATCAAGTGGAAGAAATTAATTCTGCCGGAGAAGCGCATTTAGGCCCTGGTAATGACTTTATTAAAGATGCTGATGGCGATCGCGTGGTTGTTAACAGCTATCCTTATAACGAAAATCCCTCTCACAACGCCGCAATTATTATTCATGAAACAGCACATCATATTGTCAGCCACACCGCAGACTTCCGTGAAAACCAGAACCGCCAAAATAATCAATATAGTAACCGTAAAATCCATCTGGATGAAGGAACTTGTGATTATTGGACAGCAGTAATGCTAAACTCTCCTGACATTTACGAATGGCAAAGAGCTGACGAAAAGCTAACAGATAAAAGCAATCGCAATCTCAGCGGTCCTCGTACAACTGCCAATTTTGTCCAAGACGGTGACCCTCATGAGAACGGTAATATTTGGAGTTCCACACTATGGGATTTACGACAAGCGATCGGCGATGGTCGCAAAACCGATTTGCTGGTAATGAAAACATTATTGTTGTTTGGTGAAATTGAAGCAGATAACCCAAAAGCAAAACGCAAAATTCGTCGAAACGAAGAAATTGACCAAAAAGACGAATTCCGTGATGGTTTAGCAATGCTACTTCAAGCAGACAAATTACTCTATAAAAACGCCAACCGCACTTTAATTCTCAATACCTTTGCCAAACGCGGTATTGGCTTAAAAACTCTTGATAGTAACTTTTGAGAGCAAAGTAGCCTGAGAAAAATTCGATCCTATGATCTGAAAAGCAAATTCATCTGTTTCAAAAGACTGCTGCTCATGGTAGTAAAAAAGCCGCAGATACTACTATCTCCTTGGGCGATCCGAGAATTGAGTCTTTGCTAGAACCAGAGCTGTACTATCAACTCAAAGAAGACTTAGAGATTCTCGATGGGGTAGGTTCAACCTTTGACTTAGAAGCAGTACATTAAGGTAAGATGACCCCGGTGTTTTTTGGTAGCGCCATGAACAATTTTGGTGTGGAGTTGTTCCTAGAGTCATTTTTGGAATATGGACTCAAGCCAACTCCCCATGAAAGTAACAAGGGTGAAATTGCCCCAACCTATCCAGAGTTTTCTGGATTCGTGTTCAAATTGCAAGCCAACATGGATACGAAGCACCGCGATCGCATTGCTTTTTTACGGGTCTGTTCTGGTAAATTTGAAAATGATATGGTGGTGAATCATGCCCGTACTGGTAAAACGATCCGCCTATCCCATCCCCAAAAGTTGTTTGCTTTTGAAAACAAGGAGAATTTATCAAAAATTGTAGTGTCTTCTTTCCTGTTAAACTGCCGTCATAAGCAACTAAAACTCTTTCAACAGGTCTATATTCACGCGGCGTCACTAAACATGGTTTTCCTATGCTACGAACAATTCGCTCTACATTTGACCTTAAATGTCCCGATGCAAAATCTGCGGCTTCTCCCCGTTTGCCTAAAACAATCAAGTCTGAATGTTCTTCAAATTCGTGAAAACAATCAACTAAAAACCCTGTTTTATTTGTGGCATTAAAACCTTCTACGCCTTCTTCTCTTAGGGTGGCAGCTGCGTTTTGTAAAATTAATCTTGTTCTTTGATTGTTTATCTTGGCTTTTTAATGTTCCAAATTTACTAATTCATTAAGCAATTTTTCTGAAGCGCCAAGTCCAATGCTCCCGCTTAAGTTGCCAGTATAAGCTACCTGTTGGCTGCGAATATCGGTGACAAATAAAACGTTTATTTGGGCATTTAATTGAATAGCAAACCAAGCTCCATATTTATAAACACTTTCTGAAAAACATGAACCATCGGTACAAAATAAAATAGTTTGCATAGTGGTTTTATACCCTGAAAATAAAACGATTGAAAGGTAAAAATGCTAAGATTTTTGATTAATTACTAATTTATTCAGCAAGGTAGTACTAGCCTCATTCAGTCCGATTAGTTCTACTTCTGCTCCATTGCGACGAAATTTCAGTACTGCTTTCTCGAGTACTTCCACTGCGCCTTGATCCCATAAGTGAGCATGAGTTAGATCAATAGTGACGCGCTCTACCAGTTCTGTAAAATCAAAAGACGCTAGAAACTCATCTCTCGATAAAAAGAAAATTTGTCCAGCTACTTTATAGATGCGATGTAAACCATCTTCACTCAACACTTTATCCACAAATACTAACTGGGCAATCTTGTTAGAAAAGAATACGGTACTCATGACGATGCCTGTCACCACGCCGAGGGCAAAATTACGGGTGAAAATTGTCACAAACATCGTCGTCAACATGACAGCCGTTTCAGTGCGGGGGATGCGGGGAAGATTTTTTAAGGATGACCAGCGAAATGTACCGATTGACACCATAATCATTACGGCTACTAGTGCTGCCATCGGCATAAGCTTGACCCAATCTTGCAAAAATAAAATGGCAAATAACAGGAAAACCCCGGCCGCAAGAGTTGATAGTCTCCCCCGTCCACCAGACTGGACATTTATTACCGATTGCCCAATCATCCCACACCCTGCCATACCTCCAAAGAAGGCGGTGACGATATTAGCAATACCTTGTCCTTTGGCTTCTTGATTTTTATCGCTGGGGGTATCTGTGAGTTCATCCACTAGTGAAGCGGTTAAGAATGAAGCCAACAAACCAACGATCGCCAATGTCAAAGAATAAGGCAGAATAATCCTCAATGTATCCATATTTAGGGGCACTTGAGGCAAAGCAAAACTGGGTAGTGCAGTCGGTAACTCTCCCATATCCCCGACGGTGGGAACGTTAAGTTTGAGAGCGATCGCTGTGATTGTCATTACCGCCAGCGCCACTAAGGGAGAAGGGACTGCTTTAGTAAAACGAGGCAGAATATAAATAATCGCCAAGGAAAGGATAGTTAACACATATACAGTCGGCGGAACATTCGTTAGCTGGGGCAACTGGGCCAGAAAAATTAACACCGCCAATGCATTGATATAGCCAATCATCACTGCTCTGGGTACAAATCTCATTTGGCGGCCCAGTTTTAGCACCCCAAACAAAACTTGAAAGGCCCCGGTTAACAAGGTGGCGGCGAATAAATACTGCAAGCCATGATCTTTAACTAAATCAATCATCAGCAGAGCCATCGCTCCTGTGGCGGCAGAAATTGACCCCGGTCTACCTCCTAAAAACGCTGTTATGACTGCAATAATAAATGAGGCATACAGCCCAACTTTGGGATCAACCCCGGCAATGATCGAAAAAGCGATCGCCTCTGGAATCAAGGCCAATCCCACCACAGCCCCAGCCATAATGTCTCGTCGAGTGTTAAAAAACCATTCTCGCCTCAGAATTGTTCCGTTCAAGTTTCCTCCTAGCGTCTCAATTAAAATAAAATTGCCAGTGCGTAATTCAGATTAAACATATATCAATTGTCAATACAATTTTGTAATTAATTATCCCCATTACCTTGGCGCAAGCTGTTCCTGATATACATAATTGCAATCAGTAGTTGCTTTGTTTCTTAATAATTACAAACTACTAATTAGTAGTTATTTCATACTGATTGAAGAGTGATACCAGTTAGAATAATCTATTAAATCAAGATTTGGAATCTTATTTTGGTATCAAACAATATGCACAAAGCTTAGTACGTGAATGACAAACTATAGGCAGACTAATCTACAGACTGATAAAATAGCCTGTTTTTCTGTATGCATAGTTAATTACAAATACTTTTGATGACTACAAGGCTCAGTTTGTCCCTTAAGGTGGACAATACCAACTATTTAAAGCTACTGAAGAGATAGTTGCCTGCGACATGAACTGAACTTGCTGACTATTGAATCAATACTAGGGTATTTATTTCGTAACGTCAGCATATCACAGCGTCGTTACAATTTGCAATAAAAGTATAATCTGCTTTAAACCAATCCTTTCAGGCGATGGCGTTCCGCAAGAGCGTAGCTCGTCAGCTACGCTCCACCGTGATCGCTCATGCGATTGGATAAATGCTTAAACTTACCATAGAGTGCTATGTGTGGCTTACACCGTTAAATACGGTGGTTTAACTTCTCGACACATTTCAACACACGGAAAATTTCAAAAAGGCTCAAATTGTAGCAATTAGTTTTAAAATTGCTTTTTAGGTAGTTCTGATGCTCTTATCCTTAATATCAGCATAGTGCCGCCTGTAAAAAATATTCCAATTAATATATTTGTCAAACTGATACTTTTGTGAATATCAATTACCAAAATACTTTCTAGTATTAAAGAAGGTAATAAGATCCCGCTAGGAAGCAATAGCCTGTAAAAATTTAATTTTTTTCTGGCGATAATAGTTATAAATGTTAAGCAAATCCCTAAAGGAATAAAGGTTAGTGCATAATACAATAGTTTCTGCTCTTTCGGTATTAATTCAAGTAAATTGAAATAGTAAAAATTTTGCACATTGTCTACATATACCTGGATATTAGCTTTAGAATAAGTGAGAACTATATTATGAGTATTAGTATGTGCAAAAATTCCAGGAATACTTAATTTAATATCTGTTGCATTTTCTCCAGTAATCGGTGTTCGTATCCGTAAATCCAGGTTGTTTCCCCGCTGTCCTAATGTAAAATTGCGGCGCAGAATACCAGATGAAATTGAGATTATACGTGCAGGGCCTATTTGATTTGTATCAGCGGTAGCAACAGTAGTAATTATTGTAAACTGAGAGTTTTTACGTATCCTTTTGTTCAATAAGGTTGTAGGAGTTCCCGTTTTTAACCAATAGCTAGAACTCAAAGCAACACCTTGACTATCTACAAGATATGATGACTGTCCTTGTGGCAAAAGTTCAGGAAGTTGTCTAGTATTGTCCTGAAAATCTCTTTTATTAGTAAATTGATAAGAACTTATTAAAGAATCTCCGAAAATATTTAAATAATCTTGACTATCAAATAATTCTGAAAGCTGATTTTTGCTAACTGATCGATCGGCAATGTGTAAATCTGAAATATATCCACGCCAAGGTTTATCACCTGTTGCTTCATTACCAAGCAATAATGGATAGATTGGAGTCCAATTACTGAGATATGTAGTTGCTTTCCAAGGTAATATCATTAGAAATGACAAAACTATATATGTTAAAAATAATATGGCTATTTTTTTATTCGAGTTACTTAATTTCCAATTCTCTACAGAAGATAAGATATATATAAAGCTTTGTGAATGCCATATATAAAAACAAATTATGCCAACAATTCCACCTAAAGTATTATTGGCAATATCAGCAGGAGTAGGTGAGCGTGATGGCAAAAATATTTGTAAAACTTCAACTGTAAGTGATAAACCAGCACTGATAATTATCAGCGTAATAAATTTGTTTATCGGCTTTATCTTTATGTTCTGCGAAAAAGCAGTATAACTAAACCCTAAAGGTATAAATAGTAAAATATTGTTTACCAAGTCTTCAAAAGAACTTGCATTATCAAAACTGGCAGTAATTGTTTGTATAGAAAAATTATTTAAAAGTAAAAAATTGAAGGGATGAAGCGTAGCTATTAGTATAGCTAAAATACTGGCTGTTACTAAATACAAGCTTCTATTTAGGATTAATTTACTCAAGATACAAGAAGTTTGTGTAATAATATTGTGTAGAAACATAAGTATATATATTATTTGCCATATAGAGGAAATATGGTTAAATAACCAATCAATTACCTATAGACAGTTTGCTAGTGATGAACAACATTTAAAGCTGTTCTTATCCTATTTACTTATCCAGAATAATAGGGAGATAATTTTAAAGTTTTTATAAAGATATCATGAAATTTAAGTTATTTTTTACAGTAGACTTTCTATAGATTAGATGAGTTAAATTTTCAATACAACATCCTTGGCAATTAAACTGTATTCTCTTCTACCGTTAAATAAATTAGATAAAATCGCTATTTAATAAATCAAATTAATTTATTAAACATTGAATTTGACATTACCAAAATATTTAGACCTCCCTTAACTGAGGTATAGCAGGCATCAAAACATTTAAAGCTTTAGGAATACACTCAATTTCCACTGGAGTTGTTCCGCTTAGATTTTCGTCTAAAACAACTCTTTGTGGTGGTTCTGTTTCAACTCTAATATGCCTTACCCGTAGATAAGTAATATCTTCTCGATTAGTAGAATTACCAGTAAAGCCTGTTAATAGGAGATGGTAAGCTGCAAACGAAGCCCGTCGTAAACATTGCCCAAAATAATAGGCGTAAACCCCAGCTTGAATAACCCCACTCAGCTAACAATGATTGTCATTTTTATTATCTGTATATTTTATTTTCTGGAAGTCCCCAAACAGCCATAAGCAAGCATCGACTCAGCACCAGTGACTCTCACTGCCACAAGTAAGGCAACGCATAGCAGTATGAGCATAGCACCCAGGAGCAAGCGAGGTGAAATCCTATCCATTAGTATGCCTGTCACAAAATTAGTGGCTGCTGTGACAAGTTTATAGCCCTAGACTAAAACCCTTACGATTAGCTTATGGTGCAACTATGCCTGAATTCTGATTAAGAGACTTGACAGTAAAGCAGGCTGACGGTTACATTGTCATGACCGTTAAAGTGATTTGCTAAATCTATTAATCGGCGGCTAGCAACGGCTAAATCCATTTCGCCTGCTAAAACTGGTAAAATTTCTGTTTCCCAATATTCTTCAACCCGATTGTTGTCACTCAAACCATCAGAGCAAAGTAAAAAGATGCAATCTTCATCAATTACAAACTGGCGGATTCTAGGATGCAAAACTTTTGAAGAACTGACTCCCAGTGCTTGAATTAATTGTGTACTATTAGGATGAGAAAATGAATCTCGATAAAAACTCATTCCTAACCTAACCAATCTACACCCCATGTTATCGTCTGTAGTCACTTGATAGCAGCCAGAGCGGGTAATCAAGTAAGCACGGCTGTCACCAACATTGGCAATATATATTTTAGGAGGACAAGCTAGTACCATCACTACAGTCGTGCCCATGCGCTGATAATCTCGACGATGATCTTGATTATTGGATTGGTTGATTAAATCGTTTGCCTTGTAGATACACTCATGTAATTTTATGACCAGAGAAGTTGTATTTTCGGATGCAATATTTACCGCTTGTAAGTGTTGAACGATCGCCTCGATTGCAACAGATGAAGCGACTTCTCCCCCTGCATGACCACCCATACCATCACAAACAATTGTTAAAGGTAGGTTAGAGAAGGTTTCTTTATCTGTGAAATAGTAAGTATCTTCATTGCTTTGACGAGTCGGGCCTTGATCTGTTTGGGCTGCAACTGTAAAAGTAAACTTATGTGCGATCGCAGACTGTTGCAAGAATTCATCCAATATATTAATTAATTGATCGATTCTCTGAATCTGTCCTTCAACCATTTGCAGGCAAAGCCAACTTAAAGCAGATTTAATCGCATTATTTGCTGTTGGCAACCACTGCTGCCACATCTGTCCTAAGGATTAGAAGAAAAAACTCTCTTCAGGTAGGTATGGCAATGGATGTAGAATTACAAATCCTGAAACATTTGGCAAGAGATGCCCACCCAACAGTTGCGATAGCGAAGCGCTGCTGCAAAGTGCAGATCGTAGATGAATATTGTGCAGAGTATAAAGACTTATTTAAAGAAGTAAGGAATTATGAGTGCTTCAAATATTTACACATGGGGATAATATCAACGATAAAA
>NZ_JACJSI010000253.1 GCF_014698065.1 Nostoc flagelliforme FACHB-838 | reverse complement strand
GGGTTGATATTACTCGAACCGCGCTACCCAATGTATGGTCAAATTCCCAAAATGTCCATATTTTTTTCATTGCTGATTTAGATGTTACTTACGCCAATTATGCTCACGCACAAATTCTTTCTCAACTTTGCTCTTTTATCTATGACATATTCCTACTTAAAAGATGAAGAAACTTTAGTACTGTTTTTTTCCGTACTCAAGTGACTTGTTCTTTCTTCATAATTGTTGTACTATTTTTTATTTGCTTTTTTACAAAACGTAGTAACACAAAATCATCCTGCGCTATAGAAAGATCCAGAGGTCGCTATCACCTCACCTACCATTAGGGCTGTGAACTGTATCAAACAGTAGCGCGACGATATATCTAGACGCTCTGTGCGCCATTGCCTCTATGTGATTTCAGTTGCCGATGGCTGTGGAAGGGTAGAACTATGACTAAAAACTGTTAAAACTTGATTGCATATATGCGACAAATATGTATAATATTTGCAGCTTGTAGTCAAGCATTCTTAGGCACAAGACACGAATAAATCAGCCCAGCCGTATCAATAATATTTTTGGCAAAACCGAGATATCTAGGCGCTTTCGCCTTGAGGGCGAAAGCGACGGCTGGGCTGATTTATTTATTGGATCTCCCTTAGAAGTAGATATTGCTTAAACAAGAAAATCGCTAATTAATTTCGCGTATTAATTGTTGGAGTTTTTTATGAATAAAATAGGTTTACTCATAGCCCTTGTTTTGATAGGTGCGGGTACTGGGGCTTGCCAGTCTGAAGGAGACAAGGTAGCTCAGGCAGAGAATGATTATGGGGCTAAGTTAACTGATGTGCAAAACCAAAAAGATAAGGAAGTACTGGAGCAAATAAGGCAATATGTAGAAGAGACACCTAACTTATATAGAATAACCTGGAAGGTATGCGGAGACTGGAACGCTCCGTACAAAAACGGAACAAGGTGCAACGAAACCAAAATCCCTCGAACTAAGGGATATTTCCAGCCTGTTTATGTGTGGGGAGCGGATAGAGTTCAGTTTGTTAACAAACAGGATTTTGTAAGTAATTTTTGGACTACAGGACTATTTGTGAAATCAAGAGGATGCTTAAATTTAGGGAAGCCGCGAGAAGAAGGCTTGTACAATGTGAAAAATTTCATGCTCAAGAAAACAGGCACTACTCCTACGCCAGAGAATGTGAAAGTTGAAGTTTTGTCAAAACAAGAGAAGCAAAAGGTAGTAGAACTTGCCTTCAAGGACGCAGAAGTAGAAAATTATGCGCTGACAAAGTTCGGTGTGTCAGCAACCACAGGATTAATACCCACTGGAAAAACTTGCTTAACAGTAGACGAATGGAAGAAGACGCAATCGTAAAAATCAGGCACAGTCGCTTCCTTTGATCGCAATTCAACCTCCGCAATTACTTCCTATTCCAGCACCACCAGCCACAGATATCTAAATAGTCCAGCGCAGCGATCGCTTCCCATTGCAGCACCAACAGCCTCTCTCGGTTTGGGGTCAGAGGGAACAGTGAAACCCAAAATTTTTGATGTGAGCAGCGCAGTCAACAGCGATCGCCAGTGGTTTCGGCGTATCAGTGGCGGTACTTGACGCGGGGCGGAGTATTGTCATCCACGCTCTTGCGGTTATGCCATCGCTTTATATCTGATTACTCAAATACTTTACAATAGGTCTAAAACTGTCAATTCTTTTCTAATTCACTCGATGTCGTTTCATAACTATACGAGTGTCGTAACGTATAGTTAATTCCAAAGATGAATAGCCCCTTTCCTTTATCACCTCCCCAAAAAGCAATCGAGTCACTATTCGCATTGCGAGATTACTACGCACCTCTTGTAGAAGATTACGAAAAATTATATACCCTAGCCAAAGCAAATCTCACTCATGTAGAAGCTCTATTATCTAACTGGCCTTCGACTGAGGAGGTGGATAATGATAATGAAGAATTCAACTCTGAAAAAGGAAAAAATTTCTTCTTATTCTTAAGTGAGGAATCTGTTAATGACGATGTTGAACCTATTACCGATCCTTTATTAGACGATTCACAGGATACATCACCAGTCGCAACCCAATTGCTTGACTCCACTCAACAAAACATATTCACACTTATACAAGCTTGGTCAGGTGAAGAATCTGATGCAGCTACAGATAGTCCATTCCTCCTAGAGCCACCGATAGAAACATCAACTCAACAGCGAACGCTCTATGGAATCGAGACGGACATGCTGCCTATTTTCCAATCCCTGTCTCGCCCGGAAGCTATTGAACAGGTTTTGGCAGAACACATTGGCACAATTGTTCACATCGATTTTATTGTCAAAATGCTCTATGGGGACTTACAGCCAGAAGTGTTTAAAGTGCTAAAACACAGAGTTCAATCATCCCTCATTAAGGGCAAGGAAACTAACAAATGGTTCAGTGTCCCAGGAAAACCCGGATGTTTTACTATCTCTTTAACTTTGCTCCCCAAACCGGAGACGAAAAATTCGTCCACCAGAGTCAAAGGCAAAAATAAGAAACAAGTTTTGCCGCCCCAGCCCAAAGAGATACCAATGCTCGAAGAATTTCAGGGTCAGTTTTTAATTGATGCACTAACAACTTTTCTAGAAAATAATTCGGGTAAAGTTTTCGGGGTTTCAGAAATTACCAACGCAATCTATGGCGAACTCACTGCAACTGAGATTAGAGAAGTGAAAAACAAGGTATTGAATGAGTTATCACGGGGTCATCGCACAGGGCGATTCACTAGGGTTCCTGAGCAGATTGGTTTTTATACCTGAGACTTAGAGTTGCTCAACAAGTAAATTAAATCCCGCGACGTTGCTACCGCCAAACGATTAATTGAATTTGAACAACGGCGCAATCCTACCCGCAGTCTTGACTGGTGCATGGAAAAAGCACTGTGGCAAGAATGGCACGCTTGTAAAGCGTAAATCCCTGGTATTCCTGGATGAAAGGGTGTGGGGTTGCAGGTATTGGGGAATTAAGAAGATGTTGAACTTTTTGACGCACTCGCATTCAATTGTCTGGAACACTACCCCCAACACCCTACCCCATGCTCTGACGACGTTTCACATGAATCTTCGTGCCATTCCACTGTGGCAACTAGAACGCGATCGCCGTTTCTAAGTTAGTTCAACCAGTAAATAGTTTTGCTCACGCACATCAGTTATTTAGCAAAGTTTTGTAATTTTTTATACTTAAATTCCTCATTCACTGATTACTTCATGCCTATACTAAGCGATGGCGTAACCGCAAGAGCGTAGCTGCTCGCTCTATGAAAATCGCAATTTGCCGACCAATGGTCGGCAAAAACTTAATTATGATTCTGAAAAATTAATCCTTTATATGAGCCAAGATCGAGGGTGTTAAAAGGAGCGGGAATTTGCAGACCACCATGCCAAACGATGTCTGTGCCTTCCCTTATGCCCTCTGTATTACTTTATTTTTTGTAATCTATAACACTGTCTTTTACGCAATTATAATTACTGTTGGCATCGCTATACAGTAAAACTTTCTGCATTATACTCATCTAGGTAATAGGCTAAAGGAACCTACCATCAACTTATTTTTTTACCTAGACAAGTATCATGATACAGTACGGGGGTTTTGTTCGATGTTAAAGTTTTATTTTTAACTGTATAATTTACGACATAATAAATTAACTCGCAATCACCTAAAGTCTCTTCGCCCATCAGGGAGCATCTTGGCGTTCACCCTGAGAATTGATTCAGGACAAGTTCGGAATCAATTGCAGAAAAGTTTGAGTTTTTGGCACGCAAGTTTTACCCGTTTCTTGAAGAATTTTTTATAGAGGAATCAAGCCACTCTCAAAAAATAAACTAAAAATGACTCTATAGTTTTATGGCGTGATAGCGATTAAATAGCGGGTTATTCGGATAAGGCTTCATTTGGCACTGAAGCAACAGAAGCAGGGGGAAATTTTGTATAAGTTTCTTAAAATAAGCACCTTTGCCCCTTTTCTTTAACCCAAACCTACACCTGTAATATTTGTGTATTTAAATGCTAGGAGTATGCTCTTTGACCTAATGCATCACTTATTAACTATAAAGTCATTATTGGTTTATTTTTTTCACCTATTTTTAGGTTTTTCTTTTAGAGGTGTATTTTTAGGGGGAACCACAAAAAAAAGATACCAGCCTTGTTCTTAATTGCTCGTTGTGTGGCGTGGATCTGGATCGTACTTTCGTATCTTTATGAGCGGGTAAGTGCCTTACCACCCAAATCGGGAAAATTGACTTGCCTGAAGACGAACCGATCACTTACTTGGGTAGGTACCTACACGTTGAAAACACATTGTAATTTCAGACATCAAAAACTAACTTGCCATTCGGTAAAGTCCCAACGGCCGTTTCTGCATTGTTATCAATATTGATATTGGCTAACCACAACAACTGGTGCTTTCAGGTGAAAGCTGCGGCGATTGCACGGAGCGCAACTGTCCATTGGCGATTGCGAATAAATATAGACATCACCCCGTAGCAATTCCAGCATCAATCATCTTCGCCAGACATTGAGTATTAAATATCCTCAGTGATGACGCTAATCGCTGAAAATACCCATACTGCTCATCTGCATAGCTGCGAAAATTGCACCCCTGGCAAAACCTGTCCCGTGGACTGGGATAATAAGAACAGGGCCGGGTGTTGATGGGACAGCAACCTTGAAAATTGATAGGCATGGTCGAGCAAAGATTCTGTCTTTGCAGGAAATCCAACTTCTGTTCTCGCAGGGGGTAGACTCGCTACGAGACAAAGCGCTGTTTGCGGTGATGCTTTACACAGCGTGTCGGGTGAATGAAGCAGTGACGTTGCTTAAGCGCGACGTATATGATGCCAAAGGAAAAGTCAGAGCCAAAATCATCTTTCGCAAAGGTAACACGAAAGGGAAACTGGCTACCCGTGCCATCCCGGTAATTCAAGAATTGCGAGTCAGGTTGCAAGCATATAAACCGCGTGATGATTCTCCTTGGTTGTTCCCTGGAAATGCTGACCACTCAAGAGCCAATAACCACCTACACCGAGATTCGGCACTGTGGATATTGCGAGTCGCTTGCAAAAAAGTAGGAGTTGAAGGCGTAAGCTCTCACAGCTTTCGGCGCACAGCACTCACCTCGATGAGTAATGCCGGGATTCCCTTAAGAGTGATTCAGGAAATTTCTGGGCATCGCACGTTGGACGAGCTGTACAAGTACCTGGAGGTAAGAGAAGATCAAGTATTGGGAGCGGTATCATCTTTAGCACTACTTGCTCCGGTCGATGAAGACGACTTCGGGAAACCCAACTTTGTCGAAGTGACCGATAATTCAGTGCATGAAAGCTCTTGACCCCATTTTACCAAAAAATTGATTTAGCAAAGCAGCATCAGCACAATTGCTGAAAGCAAAAGTAGAAATTGCTTCAATGATGCGGTTAGTTATGACGAAAGTTTAGCCCCCCGACATCGGTAACACCTCTTCACTTAGCAAGGTGTAAAATTCAGGAACTTGAGATTCCACAAGTCGCAGTTCATTTGCCGCGATCGCTTCAAGTTCCAGCACCGTATCCCAGCGCAAATCCTCAACCCATCGCTTAAGGATGCCCTTAATCGCGTCCACCCCCTGCTTGATACCAGAGCGTAGCATTTCCACACAATGGAGTAGGGTAGTGCGATCGGTCGGAGGTGACTCAAATTCGGTAGTATCCTCCCCTTGGCAATGGGAGTTCCCTATAGCATCAAGGGGGGGTGTGGATACGGCCTGCTGATTGGGGTTTACACTATACGCAGCAGGGGTTTTGGGGTCAGTGAACGATTCTTCGGGTGGGGCTAAAATGGCCTCAAGTCCAGCAATTGCTCTAATTAAGCGGCCACCTTTATCCATTTCTACGAGTGATTCGGTAACTTCGATGCCGTAAGAATCAGAAATGCGGAACTTTTCACATTCAAAAATTTTTCACATTCAAAAATTTCATTAGGGTCAAGGTAATCTTTGCTCTGACGGGCACGGTACTCACTCAAAGTAATATTCTTAGCCTTGGCAACAGCCGAATTGTGGGCACGATCCAAAGCTTGTGCTGCTGCTTTAAGACTTTCGAGAGACTGAGGATCTGAATCACTGCCCACATATATAAATGTATTGCCCATTTCGGTGAGAAGCGATCGCAAGTCATCGCGCAGATTATTGAGAGAATAGTGGCGGTTAGCCATAATTTGACAATAGGCATGCATCTAAGGCCCAATCTTTCTCCGCTCCCCGCTTACCCGTTTCTCTGTCAATCCGCAACAGAAAAGCGGTCATTTCATTGGTTTGGAGCAAGCGCTCTTTAATCTTGGATGCGTTTGTATCCTTGTAACCAAAGGGAGGACGCGGGGCCACCCAAATATGAAACGGAACTTTCGGGCGATACCGGTACAGTTGTTGGGCACACTCAGTAGCGGTTTGGGAAACGCCGTGAAAGACACCAAACACTAAATCAAAATGATACTCGGAAATATCGACACCAGTCCCCAGGCTAGGGGAAGTGAACAAGGCATCAAAGTTTTTAACGGCGTTGGTGATATCTTTGATGAAAGCGACATTTTCATCACTGCCAGAATTATCGGAATGAACCGACCAGATACGCCATGAAGCCCTACGGGCCGGGCAAGGGGTAAGGGGTAAGGGGGAAAGGGTGGAGGAATCTGTTAATTCTTCCTTTTCCCCTTCCCCTTTACCCTTTTCCCCGCCAAGTTCACTTGGCGAACTACTAGATTCTTCGTACTTGATAGTAAAGGATTTGTCGAGTTTTTTGATGAAACGCTTACTGTCACTTGCAACCATAACTTTTTCTCCAAGCATCAGCGCTGCCGAGATTTGGGCGACTATGGCGCTAGAATTATCCCCCTCGTACCAATAAATTGTGCGTGAACCGTTTCGCCACTCGTTTTTGATAATGTACGGGACTTCACCGAGTGGTCGCATTGCAAGAAAGAAGTTTACCGTTAAATCATCCATGTGTGCATCAGCGATGACGACCAGTGGCGCATTGTATACTATATATTCCAGTACCTCCAAAATGGCGGCGCGATATTGTTTGCAAGTATTACTGTGCAGCAGGTGGGTAAGGTATTGGCAGGCTTCATCTATAAATATGCAGCCGTAGGTGAGAGACTGAGTATTCAACTTATGCAAGCTGTCAATAGTAATACTAAGGGCTTGGGCCTGGGCTAAACCTGTGTAACCCAAGTCTGAATACATCGCCGTCCGCAAACGTTCGGCAAGATTTTTCAACAAGTTAACCCGATGTCCATTGTTGAGAAATCTGGCATCAGGATTTTGGTCACGCCACCAGCGCATAAGTTCAGTTTTACCAGTGCCCATGTCGCTCCAGAGTACGACTAGTCCTGATTTTGGGAAATTGAAGGTAATTGAAGGTAGGGGATTTCTTCGATTTGTCTGAATCAACTCCGCCAGAATCGGTAGACTCCTTCTTTCTTTGATGTCCTTTTATAGATGGTGTGAAAAGTTGTTCCTTTTCAAGCTCATAAAGCTCAGGCACTGTCAAGCATTTTTCTTCAAGTTCAGGAATGCACAAAGCTTCAGAGAGATACAAGACATTAATAGTGACATCCGGTTTGTATTTGCTAAGTCCCCATTTTTTAGCCCGATACGAGCGCTGGTAATCTTTTAGTGATTTGGCATCGTCTATAATTGCAGTCAGCAGAGCATTGGCATCTTCACTGCGACTAACTACAAAATCATCAACGCCTTTTTCTGGCCCCGGCAGTAATGCAACTTCACATTCACAACCAGCCGATTCGATTGCCTTTGCAGTGCGAACAGTGGCTTGAAACACCGACCACCTGGTTTTAGCTTTTGTTTCGTGGTCAAAAAGAATTATGAACTTGCGTCCCGCCTGAGCCATTGGTACTAAGTCAGGATGCAACCGTTCATCAAAATCCTGTTTGCCGACGCGCCCGTTCCAAATTCCTGGGAGTGCGATCGCTACAAACCCCATACTGAGCAAGCAGGCCGCTTTTTTTTCGCCCTCGCATAAGATAACTGGAATCTCTGGATGTTGCTTTATCCACTCCCAGAAAGTAATTTGTAAATTTTTCTGCTGAGAGTCGATGTCCAATTCTTTGTGCTGCCCAACCCATGACCAGAATATTAAGGGATTGAGTATGCTTTTTGTTTCCAATGCTACTCGGTAACTTAACTGGGCGATTTGCGTTAGGATTGCCTGGTATTGTCCTAGTTGCAAGAGCAAAGGCAAGAGAGCGACATTGCGAGAAGCAGCGTTCTTTCGACTTTTAAGCCTTAGCTTTTTCCCACGTTTTGCAAAAAGTACTTGTGCAATATCGGAAACGTTATAGCGCCGTGCAACTAGATTCAAA
>NZ_JACJSI010000252.1 GCF_014698065.1 Nostoc flagelliforme FACHB-838 | reverse complement strand
CGGATACTTCTGGATATAATCAAAAACCATAACTAATACAGAAAAATGGTAGACACTTACTTAAACGTTTTACCATTTTTCTTTTCCTAAGTTAATATTTCGGACAAGTCTATTGCATAATAGCCGGAAGCGCTGTAACTCGGTCATAATATCAACAGCACTTGGTAACAGATTAAGTTACCTTTAGCCCAAGTATATCTATAAATATTTTAGCGAATACCCTTTTAAATCTGAATCGAATGGCACTAAGATAACGGCAAACCCATTATATATCAGGCTTTTGGGTGTGGGGTGTGGCTGAGTGGGTGTAGTGAGTCAGAAATTTATTTGTATCCCCACTCATATAAGATTTTCTTGATTTTTCCCGACACCCGACACCCTACCCCCAACACCCAGCCCAGACGAGCTTTCAGCTTTTCTTAGTGCATTCAAACCTGAATCTTTACGAAAATGTTACCAGACCTACTTTGCCAAATTCCTGTAGAATAACATCCGAACCCAACTCCTCACCTATTCAATCAGCCAGCACCCCATCCACACACGCAATCCCCCACTGCGGATATTTGGGATCATCGTGTCAAAATTTAAAACCTTTCCTTCTGCCCCTTATCCCCACAAAGTGGGCCCCCACCTTCTCCTTTACCCCGCCAAGTGAACTTGGCGAACTACTAGGCAGGCTTTAGAAGGTTATCTAAATCTGTTAACGTACAAAAAACCGTTTCGGCACGATGACCCAAAATCTATCTCAAGGAAGATACCCGAATTAATTGAAAGCATAGTAGGCTGCTCCTAACAGCATAAAACTGGTCTTTACTTTTTGAAATCTGGTTATAGCAGTGCCTTGAGTTTGGCATCATCAAAGATGTGCCAATGAGTACACACCTAAGACCTCTGCTCTAGCAGAATGTGGAGAAATCAGAATTATGTCTTGTGCAATATCTTTAAAAAAGTTATCGCTAGAAAATACCACCGTAGCAATTGGCGTTAGTGAGACAGACCCAGCAATAGATGTCAATTCCAAAACATTTAGTATTTCGGGAAATTTTGCTTGTACATCTGAGCTTGGGTCATTAGGATTACCAATGGAGTTGCATGGTGGTTCTTTTTGTGGAACTTATACAGTGAATGTGGAGTCATTACTTACTTCTAGTACTTCTCAAGTATTTTTGACAAATTGGACTGTGAGCTTGCTAGACTCTGCCAACACTGTTTTGCGAAGATTATCTAAGACTTTACCTGGCAACACTGCTTACATTCAAGACAACATACTTGGCTTTATAAACGAAGGTTTATTTACACGGATTAATAGTGATTATTACGGCTTAGGATTATATTTCAACAGCAATTTTGCAGGTATGGGTAGTACCAATAATGGAATTTTTGAGGATAGAAGCTCCCTTGGAGATGCTGAAAGCTATGGCAATATCCGCATTACTTTCGCAAAAAGTGAAGTGATTCCTTAAACCATTTTATTTATGTTAATTCACAACATCAAGTCTTTGTCAAACAGGTAAATCTTAGTGATAGGGTTAAGAAAAGTCTTTACATTATACCATCAAAACTTTAGCATTTTTACGGAACTATGTAGCCCAGAGTTCAATTTAATGAATCCTAAAGTTTCTGTTACTGCCAACCACATCTCCGTCCAATTGTCTGAGGGAAAGCGGGTAAAGCCGTGGAATTTGGCGCTAAACTATGTGCTAGTTGCTTTGATGAATATGGCATTTCTAGACCATATAGGAATCCTATTTGATTTTTGAATAAGCTCCGTACATCTGTAAAGTGTCGAAATCAAAGGTAGTGGTCTAATAAACCACTCAAACATCCACTTTAAATGAGAAAATGTTGGAACCAAAGCACAAAAACGTCTAACCCATGTCTTGGCTTGTAACCAGATATCTTCAATTGGATTTTGTATTGGGCAATTGGGGGCTTTAGCGTTCACAATGTATTTTCCATTGCTCGGTTGGCAAACTTTGATTAACAGAGTCCAAAAAACCTCGAATTTCTTTGGAACAGTGGTAACTAGCACCATCCCAAAAAATTAGTAATTGCTGGTCGGGAGAGTCGGCTAGCAAGTATTGTAGGTAGTCAATGGTATTTTTTGTTGGATTTCATCATATAAGTAACCTTGATAAACCAGCTTTACTGCCAACGCTTTCCTTACCTCACACGTATCTGGATGCAGAGCCATAAAATCTTGTAGTGAGCGCGATCACATCCTCCAGGGCGCTCCCTGCAATTGCTTCCACTAACATTTCCTCCCTTGACTGTTCCTGTGATATTTCTACTGTCAGTGTGGCAGTTTGTATATGCTGACTCATTATTGTTTTTTGTTATACTTCTACATATCTCCGTATTCTCTCTTAGTCTTGTTCAGAAATCAAATAGGAGTCCTATAGATTATAATTATGTGTTTTATGATAACTGTCTAAACTTGACTTGCAATTTCAATTAAAATACCGTCTAAATCTCTGACATATCCAACCTTTTGTCCCCAAGGCTTTTGTTTTGGTACAACTAAACTAATTGCACCAGCCTCAACAGCACGATTGAAGGCTGCATCAACATCATCTGTTGTAAAGGCAATTTCGATTCCAGCAGGTTGAGCAGATAAGCTGTTTTCTTGAAATCCATTAATTAGATTTGAGCTAGCTAGTTCATTGGAGGCAAACGCAAGTTTTGTTGAGCCTGTCTCCATCTGTGCATACTGTCCACTTTCGTGAATAAAATGTTGGTGTAACCCAAACGCTTTTTCGTAAAAAGCAACTGACTGAGTAACATTTTTTACGTAAAGAATAGTGTAAGAAAATTCCATTGTTTTTATGGTTCTAAACAAGAATCACTGAGGATAAACTAGTACATTTGCTCTATTTAGTCAAGTATCGGTACTCAATACTTCTCGGTTAAGGGGAAAAGGGGAAAAGGGGAAAAGGAAAAGGGAAAGAAAAAACTTTTAACCCAAACCCAGTACCCTTTACCCTAAACCCGATTCCGAGTTAAAAATGCAAAACTCGAGAAGTATTGCATCAGTACTTCCTTGACATCCAGTGTCAAGATTTAACTACTCAAATCGCTACTCCTCCCAATCCACCAGCACCCCATCAACACAAGCAATACCCCACTGCGGAAACTTCGCCAGCATCTTTTTAACAACAATCTGCTTTCGCGGGATCATCATTCCAACATGAGAGCAAAAAGTCAAACTCCGGATTCTGCCCCGAATTTCCCGCAACGCGTGAGTTTCTGCATACGCTCCGGTCGCACATTTGACAAAAGCAACAATCGCCTCATGTGACCACTTTTCGGGATTTGGTACGGGCGCGGCGGAACTTTCACCTTCATGATCCGCTTTCACTCTTTCACCCGAAACTGAATTTTCATCCCACAAAGAAGCAGAATAACTCTGTTCTACCTGCCCCTGAGTTTGATTAGCGTAGACGTGAAACGGCTTGTCGTTAGACATCGCTGAAGTTGAAGAAAATTCATTTACGGCAACAGGCGCAGCGGAACAAATTTATTTTCCTCGTTTATTCTCTGTTTCAATCCCTAATTAAGTTATTCAAATTCAGGTGGCCATAATTCGGCTATTGCTAATTCCCAACCTGGAAGTAATTCTGGTATTACTAATTTGTCTTTATCTCTTAAAATAACTGGTTCCTGATTAGGGCGATAAACTGTAACTAAAAGTTTGTCAGGGTCAATGAGAATACCTACTGTAGAACCAAGTTCTAGGAATAGTTTAATTTTCTCTTCCAGTGGTTTGATACGGTCACTTTTAGATTTTACCTCAACCGTGAGATCGGGGACTAATTGCACAAAATCACGCTGAGTTTTCTTGAGTCGTTCTGCCCGAACAAATGAAACATCTGGAGCGCGTAAGTTTCTTTTTTCTGGGTCGCCCGTAGTTTCACCGATTTCAATGCTTGGCAAGATAAAGCCAGCGCTGGAACCTGTAACTCTGCCTAGCTTGCGAGGCATGACCCAAATATTAAGAAACGTTAACAGGCGAGAACCAATTTCGTCTGACTCATAATCGCATGGGCCCATAACGATGATGTTTCCCTCTACTAGCTCCATCTGCCAATCGGGATTCTGTGACTGTAATTGTTCTAAGTCTTTGATTGTCAGAGACATAAGGTATAACTCGCTTTCAAGCGCGATCTTCTTTCTATGATAGGCGATCGCTAATTATTCCACTTCACCAGCACCCCATCCACAATCACAATACCCCACTGCGGATATTTCACCAGCAATTTCTTGATCACAATTTGCAAAGCCGGGTCATTCCAGCACTCCTTCAAAAAGTCAAAACCCGGATTTTGCCCCGCATTCGCCGCAACCTTGAGTTTCTGCATACGCTCAGGTCGCACATTTGACAAAAGCAACAATCGCCTCATGCGACCATTTTTCAGCACTGGGGACAGACGCGGCGGAACTTTCACCCTCATGATCCGCTTTCATTTCTCCACCCGTAACTGAATTTTCAGTCATCAACTCAGCAGAGGGGCGACTTGGTTCTATTTTCTGATCTGCGATCGCTGAAGTTAAAGATTTTTCAATTTGGGCAGGCGGCGCGGCGGAACAAGTACCTTCATGACGGTCTCTCGGCTCAACGCCACAATCCTGTTTTTCAGCCAACAACGAAGCGGGATTACTCTGTGCATCATCCACAAGCGTTAGCGATGTACAGTCCATTGCCGTAGGCAAGTCTTTCTCTTTCTCTGACACGCCCTCGACAGATAGAGGCGAAGCGCCCCCCAAGGGCGCACTCGCCGTCTCCTCCTCACGCGAATTTCCTGTAAGCGTGTCAGAGAAACTCCTCACAATCTCTTTTGAAGAGTTTGTGAGGAGTTTCTGACCAGTTCGTGAGGGTTCACAGAACCCTTGCTCTGACTCACTTTGATCTAAAATAGATGCTTGATTTAAAGCACCCATTTCTTCAGGGGCAGCATCTTTATCTGAGATTTCAGCATTTGATTCTCGTTTTTCAGCATCTAGTTCTGGTTTCGTAGAATCCCCTTTCTCCCAAAAATCCTTAATTCTGCTTCCATGTAGATTTTTGACAGTCCACCTCATCGTCTCCCGGCCATCCTGAATCGATTTGTCCGGCTTAAAAATAAACAGTCCGCTTTCGGAAAGAATTTTCTTTGCAGAGATAAAAGTACTGTACCCCAAAGCTGATGTTAAAGGCATCCACCGAGAACCATAGGGGTCAGCCGTCCAACATTCTTGCCACAATTGCGTAACTGAAGGCTTTTGCTGCGATGCCCAGAGCATATCTTCTATGGGAATAATCACATGAAGCCGCTTATACGGTGATTGTGGTTTAGTGGTAGCAGACTTTTTGAGCTTGGGTCTGGTAATAGTTGCAGTCATCTTTCAATCTCCTGTTTATGTTGGCGCACGGAAATTTCCCCGACTGTGATGCGGGGCTTGGTACTTGTATTCGGTTGTCTAAAGAATTACTGGTATGGGCAACAGATCACTTAGCCTTGCCAAAAGCGCAACTCATCTCGGAAATACCTGTCAGTCTTTTTTGATTGCTCCTTCCAACAATCCCAAACCACCACGACTTCCTCGCCTAAATCCTGCACCACCTCGCCCCTTTCCACATATAAGGTGCGGTAAGGATCAGCGTGAGCAACTATAGAACCAAGCCCGATTGTGTCCGGCTCAGTAGATGACTTCTGGAGTGCGGTAATTAAATCAGTCTCTTCACTGGTCAATTCCGCCCAGTAGTCTGATTTAATCACTTCGTACTCTTGGGCAACATTCCAAAACTCCTGCCAAGTACACCCCGATTTAGCTAGCACTGCCCTAATTTCACTAACTGCTTGGGGCAACATTTCCAGTTGTTCGGCTCGATATGCGATCGCAGTTGGTGTCGGCTCACTCCCCAGAATTATCGCCGCAGCTTCAAGCGCTTGGGTATTGTTCATAGCGTTGGCGAGATTCTTCAAAGCCATGCCCATGAGTCGTAAACATTCTTGGGCGTTCTCCTTGGGTGGTTCCTGCGCTAGCGATCGCAAATCAATAGTTTTCTCCAGGGCAAGCTTGACCTGCTTGTTCAAAGCTTTAGTCGCTTGCTGGGTCATGGTATTTCCCCACTGTTGCGAGGGACGTTCTTCTACGGCGCGTTCCAATTCCTGAATGCGAGAAAGGAGTTGTTGGTTTTCAATCTCCAGTTTTCGTAACCCCTCCATTTCGTCTAGGCGCTGCTGCAATTGAATATTTTGCTCCCTCTGCTGCTTGTACAGGTTTTGCAAGGATTGGATTTGCTCACTTACTTGTTCTTCAGCCCTAGCAGTGGCTTCTGACTGTAGCCCAATTCTCAATTCTTGTTGTAAGCGCTCTAACTCAAGCTTGTGTTGTTCTTTGAGTGCAGTGATCGCCTCAGAGTATTGTGGTGGATAACTTGGCTCTGTGGAGAGTGGAACGCTGGGGGCATCTAAATCAGTGTTATTAACCAACAGCCTCTCGCCATCAGCAAAGGTGACAATCTGCTGCCAATGATTTAGTGCGTCTGCCTCAATCACTCCCGAATCCCCATACCTTGGGTGTGACTGTTGTGAAACTGTGACAATAGCTTTTTGAGGAACCACTGGTTCTTCAATTTTGGGAACCAATGCTTCCTGAATAGATTGCCTTTTGCGTGGAAGTTGAGGAACCACTTTTTGGGCGGCAGCAGCAAAGTCTGATTCACCAGGGGACGGGTTATCTTTCAGAGCGATCGCTACAGCTTGTTTTAGTTTCTCTGGTTCCTTGACTAAGCGAAGTAACGGACGAGCCTGACGCTCATTCTTGATGTGTCCGCCCAATTCACCAACTGCGTCTATAACCTTTTTCGCTCCTAGCAGTTGGTTGATTCGTCGGTATCCACCCCAGACGCATAACTCACGCTGGCAGTATTCTTCAAAGTTTTTATATCCAGCTTGCAGGTAAAGCTGCTGTTCCCTCATCTGGAGGATTTCATCTACCGCTTGCCACTCGAATCGGTCGATGGCGGTGAAGGTTTCCTGGATACTGGTGTTGAGGTTGGCGTAATCGAGTGCTGAGGTTTTTTTAGAGATGCGATGATCAATCCTAGAACTAACCTCTGTGCATGATGCAGGAAGATTTGGTATTGTTTGTGTAGTCATAGACTTGTCTGAAGGTCATGTGACTATCCCCTCTGACAGCCTGAGAAACTCACAGTGGGGATTTAAATTTACGATTGCTGCTAAATCATTTGCTGGTTAAGTCATTTAAGTTTAAGAATTGTAAATTCTATTCAGCCATAATTTTAAGTAACAATTGTATGACCAACCCCCGATGTTTTCTTAAAAATAGTATCAGGGGTTAGCATATTGTATGACAACTAGGTTAACATAGTTGTACAAAAGTGATCTATAAAAAACAAAACCCGCCTAATGATCGGCGGGCTTTTCTTTAACCGTATCCAGGATACGTTCACGTAATTGCCTGAGAGATGTATTTTCTGCTCTCAGGCTGCTGATTCCCCCAATAGCTTGTTCTCCAGTATCTCTAACTTGTTTTCATGTTCCTGGAGCCTTAACTTTATTTGTTCAAGGTCTAGGGTTTGACTTTGCTCCTCCTCTTCCAGGTATCTCCTCACCAAACTGATTAAGACCTCAGATGGTTTTTTGTTTTCTTTCTGAACTTTTGCCATGAAGGCTTCTTTCTCGGTACTGTTAATCCGAAAAATGATCCTATCGTCTGCTCTCATTTTGTGATTTACCTCTAACCCTGCATTGAAAGTGAGTATGACGCTGTGATCCAAATATAAACTTGTTTTTCTAAATCTTGTCACAAATTGGCATATATGGTTGACAAAAAACGTACAATGTCATACAATAAAGTAACAGATAAACAAAAAGCGATCGCGTGGTCTGGACAACTGAGCGATCGCCTTTTGTGAAAACCTAACCCAAAACATGAGTCAGGAATATAATTATGACGCAATCCGTTTGCACACATCAAGCACCTTCAAGCTTTAAGCTTAATCAAATAGTCACAGTTACCGATGCTCCTTCCAAAGACGAACAAGCCCTAGCCCAAGCAGAACTCGACAGCCACCTCGAATCCCAAGCCGAAGCTGTAGCCCCCACCCAAGACCCCTTGACATCTCGTGACCGTCGCATCATTGGCGAGATTATCGAAGTCCAACCCGAATCAATCCGCACCATCTGGATCGAAGGCGGGATTACGGTATGGGTGCAGTTTGTGCAAGGTGGACGACTACCATTTGATCGGGACTGGTTCGCTACAAGAGTGGCGCAGGTAAAAGCAACTCTACCAGAAACCCCACGGGAACGGAATCAGCGCTTGGAGTCGGAGTTAAAAGAAGCTTGCACTGTTTTCGGTTTGTACCACAGTGAGATTGACTATCTAGTATTTAGTACGAAAGTCTATCGCCAGGGCAAGTTAGTTGGCTTCGTTGGTTGGGATGAAGAGGGTTGGTACGCAAGACCCAGACAGTACGGACTC
>NZ_JACJSI010000251.1 GCF_014698065.1 Nostoc flagelliforme FACHB-838 | reverse complement strand
CTTGGGGTAAACAATTTTTCTTCTGCGATATCATAAAGTGGCGGGACAGATGAACATTTTTCCTCCAGATCCGGAATGCAGAGTGCTTGGGTCAAATATTTAATATTGACTGTGACATCCGGTTTGTACTTACTTAGTCCCCATTTTTTAGCCCGATACGAGCGTTGGTAATCGGCAAGTGATTTGGCATCGTCTATGATTGCAGTTAGTAGTGCATTCGCATCAACACCGCGACCAACTACGAAATCATCAACACCTTTCTCTGGTCCCGGCAGTAATGCAACTTCACATTCGCAACCAGCCGATTCAATTGCTCTGCCAGTCCGCATTGTTGCTTGAAAAACTGACCAACGGGTATTGGCTTTGGTTTCATAGTCGAAAAGAATTATGAACTTGCGTCCCGCCTGAGCCATTGGTACTAAGTCAGGATGCAATCGTTCATCAAAATCCCGTCTTCCTACCCGCCCGTTCCAAATTCCAGGAAGTGCGATCGCTACAAACCCCAAAGATAGCAAGCAGGCCGCTTTTTTTTCGCCCTCGCATAAGATAACTGGAATCTCTGGATGCTGTTTTACCCACTCCCAGAAGGAGATTTGTAACTTTTTCTGCTCAGAGCCGATGTTTAATTCTTTGTGCTGCCCAACCCATGACCAAAACATTAGGGGATTGAGTATGCCTTTTATGCACAGTGCTACTCGGTAACTTAACTGGGCGATTTGCGTTAGGATTGCCGTAGTTTGTCCTAGTTGCAAGAGCGAAGGCAAGAGAGCGGCATTGCGAGAAGCAGCGTTCTTTCGACTTTTAAGCCTTAGCTTTTTCCCACGTTTTGCAAAAAGCACTCTTTGAATATCGGAAACGTTATAGCGCCGTGCAACTACATTCAAAATACAGTTAGGAACATCGAAATAAGTAACACGGTTGGCTGTCTTGGGTGGTGACTCGTATTTAACTGGTTTACCTGTTTGCCAATCAATACGGGGGAAGTTCGGCTTAATTCTTCCCCATTCCATCGGTTGCCAGTTTTTGAATGGGTCAAGTGATTGAATCCACGTCCCACCCAGTAATAGATGCTGATACATTTTTATGTATGCATCCGTGACTCGACCCGCATTCTTGCGTGGGATTTTATCAGATATGAACAGGAAATCATAAACTGATTCTCCCTCTACATGGAAAAAGTTGCGCTTAATCAACGCCGGATGAATGGCGCTACCAGCTAACAACTCATGGTATTCCGCTGCCGTGAGATTGTTTGGATATTCAGTTGTCGCTGAATTCATCGGTTCTCTCCTCGGAATCCCTTAGAGAGAAATGTGTCTAATCTGAAAGTAATATCGGTGCTTTCCAAGAAAGCGATGTTTCTATAGCCTTTGTTTAAATGCAGCCAGTTTTCAAGCTGCCAAACTCTTACTTTAGCCCAGATATTCCTGAATTTCTCCAACACCACAGCATAAAGCTGCCATACGTAGACGTTTCTGCGGCAAGAAGTTGCAGACAACGTTACATTCGACCCCATGCACTCTAACACTGTGCTCTTGGGGTGTTCTCTGTTTGTCATGATTTTCCCCTGATTACTTGGTTGACAAGTTCAGAGGGGGTTATTCGCGCTGCCACATCTAACTATGAAATTTGGAATTTTTGTTAATCAAACTTAATAAAAAAATACCAATTTGAAGAATTTCAACAGCCAAAAAACGCCACCAAAAAATAGACGATTTGGTGACAACCCCTGTATAATAGGGGAAGCAGCGCGGATTCAACTCAGTTGGACATTTTTAGTGGTAATCTTAGTCTCCAAACTTTAAAGACCACTTTTTTGTTCCTTCGAGATCAACCCCGCTCTGAGGTTATATGATTTTCAAAACTCGGACAAAGCGCTACTCCTTAGTGGCGCTTTTTCCGTTAAACTGTTTGTTCTTTTAGTGTACTCACCTCTATTTTTTGCTTTACGTAGGTAATAACCTGATTTTACAGAAGTTATGGACTTCTGGTGTTGAATAATAATTTGACTTTTTGCTTTTAGCTTCTCCATGTTTGTTAAGGGGTGAGATGAGGTTTGACAATCTCTCATAACAAGTGCAACCACCTACTTTAGCTAAAAGCTTTCACTTAAATACCACCTATGACAGATGTTAAGTTTAAGTTGAAACATTTAAATACTCGGCTCTTCATACAAATTGACGAGGCTAAAGATTAAGCACAAATACTTATGAGCGGTTCTTGCGTGTAAAATTAGTCAGATTTAGAACATTTTGGTAGGCTCAACGTAGATTTGTCAGTACATCCAGAAAATTTTACAATGTAACATTTTAATCTTATAGCCTGGATGCTCTATTGTAGCAAGTCAGCTTTAGTTAAGAAATATAACAAAACATATATAAACTTTTGTTAGATTAGTGAAATAGAGTATGAGTTGTAGTAACTCAGTAGTGTAAGCGTGTATGGATTCAGATGTGAATTTAGACAAAGTACTAGAAATTTTGGAAGAACGAGTGCTTCAATATACTGGAAGATATTTGACTGAAGCTGAAATTGCTGTAATTAAAGGGAGTTGGAACGGTAAAGACTATAAGGAAATAGCCCGTGATAGTGGATACACGATGCAGTATTTGCAAGCAGGAGTAGGTTCACCTTTATGGACAATGCTTTCAAAAGTCATTGGCGAAGGAGTACAAGTTAAAAAACTCACTTTGAAACCTATTTTGCTTAAAGTAGTAAAAAAGGATTATTTAAAAAAGCTAAAAGCATTAAACCAAAACGATGATGGTTTAGTGGGCAAAACTATAATGTACGGAGAATTACCCAAGGTAGGTTTGTTTTA
Organism: Nostoc flagelliforme FACHB-838; assembly: GCF_014698065.1. Taxonomy (GTDB): domain Bacteria; phylum Cyanobacteriota; class Cyanobacteriia; order Cyanobacteriales; family Nostocaceae; genus Nostoc; species Nostoc flagelliforme_B. Next base: position 5,671 of record NZ_JACJSI010000251.1, on the reverse strand, counting down.
TGGTCGAGAAAAAGATATTAAAGATTTGAAATATCAAATCAACGTTTTGAAACAAACTTGTATAGCTATAACTGGAGTTGGAGGAGTTGGAAAAAGTTTATTGATAGCAAAATTAATTGAAGAAATGCTTTTAGAAAAACCGGATACTTATGAATATATAATTTGGAATACACTGACTCGTTATTCGTCAGTTGATGAAATAGTTGCTAAATTAATTAAGAACTTTAATTTAAACGACGGAAATAAGAATTTTAATGAGAAAATCTCTTTGTTATCAAATCATATTAACACCCATCGGTGTTTGATAGTATTAGATGGATTTGAAAATATAGCAAACGTAAAGAACTTTGAGCAAAAATTAGAGTCTGAAGATTTTTTTATTGGGTTGACACGGGAACCTCATCAAAGTTGTATCATCGTAACAAGCCAAGTACCTTTAGAAGAAATTACTTATGTGACTAAAAAGTTCTCTTTTCTATCTTTACGATTAGAAGGGCTAGATGAAAGATCGGCAATAGAAATGTTGTATGAAAAAGGTTTATCAGGGGAAGAATGTAAAGAATTAGTCGAAACTTATCGTGGGAATCCTTCAGAATTAGAGGTAGTCACTGACCGAATTAACAGATTTTTCGGAGGAAGTATAAAAAACTTTTTTAAATATAAATCTACTGTAATTGGACCTCGACTACAAGCGATGCTAAATCAACAGTTTGGTCAAGCAGGTTTTTTAAATAATCTTCAAAAGCAAATAATGATTTATTTAGCAGAAGAAATATCAAAAGATTCAAGTTTTATTCCCTTTTCTAAACTTGTTGATGGATTAAAAGAACGATTAAATTTAGAATTATCAATTTCTGAGCTTATAATGGCATTAGAAGTTCTAGAGCAACGCTCATTAGTTGAGACTAGCAAGAAATTCACTAAACAAGAAGCTAGTTATAGCTTAGAGCCAGTTGTCAAGAAATACATATTAGCAGATCCACTGGGCTTAGTGTATGAACAATCAAGTAAAACAAAAATCAGCAATTCCAGCTATTAAAGTGTATGATCCGTGGTTTATTGTATAAATCACCTTTGCTCCCAACGCAATAATCCTAATGATGCTGAAAACTGTTTAGCTTGTGGTACTCCGTTACTAATAAATGGTCGCATACGTTTACTGCGTCCTTTGAGTAGCATTAATGAAGAGATACCTACTTACACAGAGGTTTTTGAAGTTGAGGATGCTGGCACAAAATTGCATCCAGGATTTCAAATAAGAGTAATGAAAATATTAAAATGGAATGAGCCAAAATTAGTTGAGTTAGTTCGACAAGAAGCGCTAGCATTGCAGGTTATCGAACATCCAGGAATTCCTGAGTCCACTATGGATGATTACTTTACTTTTACCCTCAAGGGTACTCGTGTAGAATTGCATTGCGTCATAATGCAGAAAATCGAAGGAGAAAACTTACGGCAGTGGTTAGAAGCTTATGGTCGAATTTCCCAAGAAATGGCACTTGAGTGGTTTTCACAATTAATAGATATTATTGATTTAGTTCATCGCTCTGGCTTCTTCCACAGAGATATTAAACCAGAGAATATTATTTATCAGCCTGGGAGCAACAAGCTGGTACTTGTTGATTTTGGTGCTGCACGACGAATTACTAGAACCTACCTAACTAAAATTAGCACTAGTGGGGGAACGAGGACAGGATTAGGAAGTGGGCATGAAATAACTTCTATTGTTACACCTTTTTTTACCCCACTTGAACAAATTGAGGGACAGGCAGTACCACAATCAGATTTTTATGCTTTAGGTCGAACTTTTGTAAATCTAGTTACTGGTATATCACTAATGGATATACCAAAAAACCAAGACAGATCAAGACTAATCTGGAGAAAATATGCGCCTCAAATTGACAAACCGTTTGCGGATCTTCTTGATGATATGATGGCTCCGGCTCCAGCGCAGCGTCCAACAAATACTAAAGTAATAATACAGAGGCTTAAAAAGCTTCCTCTACAAACTAAGGTTCAGAAAATACTTAAGTCTAAAACCTTTATATTTAGTGTATTTATTGGATTTGTTACTTTAGCAGATATTGGAACGCTTAAAATACTCTTGCCGGGGCTTGCTAATACTTTAATAGCTGGAGGAGAAAAATCAGAAATGGCAAATGATTCTCAAAAAGCGCAACAAAAATTCAACTTGGCCCTATTACTTTCTCCTCAAAGCAAAGTTTCTATTTCAACTTTCTATTTCAACAGAGCCTCTAAGAATTTGAATAATCCTGAAATAGCTAAGAAATATTATGAATTAGCAATTAAATACAATAATCAAGATATATCTGCCTATAATAATTTAGCTATTGTATGTCAACAATTAAACGATATTAATTGTGTAAATAATAGTTATAAAAATCAATTTAAATTAAAACATGATAGCTGGGAAGGACATTACGGATTAGGTAATTTCTACGAACAGCAGGGAAAATATGATTTAGCAGAAAAGCAGTATGAAATAGCTATGGCAACTAGCGATCAAGCAATATTTGCTGTTGCTGCTTTAGCAAGATTGAAAAATAAAAGAGGCGATGACAATGCAGCAGCTATTTTAGCTTTACAAGGTTTAAATAAGACTAATAATCGTGAGCTAAGAGCATCTTTGTATAAAGACTTAGGCTGGTCTAAATTAATGCAAAATCATTTAACTGAGGCAAAGGAGTATTTAGAAAAAGCGACTGAATTAGATAGTCAAAGAACAGATGCTTACTGCCTGCTATCTCAAGTAGAAGAAGCGCTAGGAAAAACGGATGAGGCTAGGATTCATATAGAAGTATGTATACTAGCTAAATCTAATCTGCCAGAAGTTTTTATGTGGAGGCAAAACTTGTTAAATCGTATACTTAAAAAGTGATAAAAATTAATTGCTTGTAATATTAGCTAGTAATAAAAGTGAAAAAGCGTACTTTTTGGGACTTATTCTGCTTGAGTACTATTTTAGTGATAAATATGCCATTAGGGGCAAGCGTGCCGCTTACAAGAGTAAGAAGAAGTCAGGTTCGCTGTGAGCAGCCAATTGGAAGGATAGTAAGTAAAGGAGATGAACATTTTGGGAAAGGGAGCCTTATTTGTGAGGGAGAGAAATTAGAAGTTTTGAATGGTGGTTATATACGAATGTTATGCTTTAGTTCGGGAAGCCTTTTAAATTTATCTAGTGGAGTTATTTCTTCTGATAAATGTGCTAAACCAGAATCATATTTACCTAACTGCAATCCTACTGATGTAAAACTGTGTCAGATCCGAAAAGGTGGAATAGCAGAAGGTAATAAGCCTACGGTTATTTCTCCTTACACTACCTCGATATTAAATCCTCGACCAGAGATAACTTGGACTCCTGTTAGGAGTGCTATTTCTTATAAAATTCGGTTAAGTAGTTACGAATTTGAGTGGGAAAAAGTTGTAAATCAAACTCAGCTTACCTATCCTGCTGATGAGAAAGAATTACAACCAGGCAATGCCTATAGAATTGATGTTTTTGCTTACAAAGACGGCTATGCTATTACCGCTCACTCAAGGATTGTTAACCTGTTGTCCGTAAGCTACCAAGAGGAGATTGCACAAGAGGTTAAACGAATCAAAGAATTAGGATTGCCTTTAGATGAAGCCGTCCTTGACATAGATGCTATTTATATGTCGAGAAATCTTTTAAATGAAACAATTGAGATACTAAAGGCACAAACGGTAACAGGCACTCGAAATCCTAGTATTTACAGGGTGCTAGGCGATCGATATTTAAGGGTATGGCTACCAAACTCAGCCAAGCATGAATATACAATTGCTGTTGAACTGGCTAAAAGTAGTAACAACTCAGTTGAGTTAGTAAAAGCGCAAGAGGGGTTAAAATTAGTGAATTTTTATAACCAACTTCCAACAAGTAGGAAAGGGGCCCAATGATAAGGCTTATTTTTATATTTAGGATCTGATAATAGGCTCAATTGTGCAAGTCTTAGTGCTTCAGCTTTAGTCTCGCCATTTTTCAAACCCTTATAGAATTCTCTCATAACTTGAGCAGTGGAGTCGGCATCTACTTGCCATAAAGTTGCTACAGTGCTTCTTGCTCCTGCCTGGACTGCTATTCCAGCAATACCTAAAACGGAGTGCTTGTTACCTTTTGCTGTTTGGCAGGCACTCAAAACCAACAATTCAATTGCATCTTGACTATTTTGAGTTGTACCTTTGATTAAGCTGCCGAAATCTTTAATATTGATTACCTTGTCATACGCTAAAAGTACTGTCTTGAAGGGGTCAGAACTGAATTGTGCGTGAGTGCTAATATGAACGATTGGAAAGTTATTTTGACTCAGTTCTTCTTCAAATCGTTTAATGGTAAATTTATCGTCTAACAACGCTGTTGAAGACTTAGTTTGTTTCTCAACATCTTTTACTTCTTGTGCTGTTTGAAGCAGTGGTTTTGATCCTTGAGGAGCATTTGGATCTGTAAAACTAGGGCTATCTTTAGACAAACCAGCAATTAAAGCTTTCAACTGGTCTTTATGTAAAGATTTAGGTTGTCTAACTCTAGAGCCTAGAGTTTCTGCAATACTGAAGTGTTTTATTAGATAATCTTTACCATCATATAACAACCCCATCGGCAGGCTTTGAAAAGATTTATCCAAAATAAATATTAGTGTTCCTGAAGGGGGGAGATATGTCTTAATAGGTGCAATTAGCTTTTCATAAATTGCTTGAGAATACGAAATAATTACTCTCTCGTCAGTAGAAGAAAGTTCTTCGTCTTGTAGGGTTTCTAAAAGATGATCTACATTCGCTCTTACTTTTTTTGAATTAACTGAATGATGGTGAAAGGAGCCGTCTGTTGACTGAATAATTAGTTCTATAGTATTACCCAAATCAATAATATGAATTACTGCTAGGGCGCTGTTAAGATTTTGAAGCTGATTCAAAGCAACAAGGTCAATTTTACCGCATCGCAGAAAGTTCTCTAACCGTGCTATTTGTAATCCTTCATTTATCTGTATTACTCGTTTTAAATCAGGATTAGGAGATGCTAAAAGTAATCGCATATAATTACGATATGTCGGCTCCATCTCATCCTGAAAAGAAAACTGTAAATCTCCATTAGTTGATAGAAGGCTATCACGAACTTGAGCCATGTTTGCGATGGCTGCATCATAATTTTTAAGCGCTAACTCGGTTTTACCCTGTTTTTCGTAAATCTGCCCTAACTGCTGTTGCCATTTGTAGGCGATATCTGAAGCTCGAATCGATTGAGCTAATCTTAGAGGATGTTTTAAAAGTCGAAGCGAGTTAAAAATTATGCCAGTCGCCTGACCATAATCCGGATCATCGCAATGTAAATAAAAGTCTCAGAGGTTTCTGGTAGTCGTTCATAATCTTTACTTAAACGTCGACACCAGTTAAGCCAACCAAAAGTTCGCTCAACAACCCAGCGCTTTGGTAAATGGACAAAACCTTTCTTTTCCAATGGTCGAAGCACAATTTCCACAATCCAGCGAAACATATCCATCACCCAACGCATAAATTCTTCACCACGGTATCCGCCGTCCATCCAAATAAGATTTAAACGTTTTACCTGACTGCCTGTATTGTGAACTCGGTTGAGAACTTTTTTCGCTCCTTCTCGTTCTGGAAGACTGGCTGAGGT
>NZ_JACJSI010000250.1 GCF_014698065.1 Nostoc flagelliforme FACHB-838 | reverse complement strand
ACTAGGGCTAAGTTTCCGTCCAAGAAGCCAGTACATAAGGGGGCAGGAGTTAAATTGGAAACACTTACTTTTTCTGTAATCAATACTGCTTAGAGCTTAACCGAACCGTATTGAGAGTATAGTGAGGTACACCCGTAGGGGTACGGCAGTACCTACACATTGTCATGTAATGTTGTACCGCATCTGAATGGGAACTACTATCAGGTGGGGTAGTTCACCTCATTACATTTGCATGGAGCGATAAACCAAAGGTAAAGGTGAATCCAAGTTTTCTTGATTTGCTTGCTTTGTGACTGTAGTAATCAGGTGATGGTCTGGTGACAGATGACAAACAGGATCAGTGGCAGCAGCATTGTTTGTCAAAAGTAACGCTTGGCAACGGCAACCACCAAAATCAAGCTGGCGGCGATCGCAACTTTGGCAAGGTTCAGGCATCCATTCTGTTCCCCGGAAGCGATTAAAAGCAGATGATTCAAACCAAATCCAATCTAGTGAATGGTTGCGGACGTTAGCAAATTCTAGTTCTGGAATAGAACTGGCAGCTTGGCAAGGTAACACATCGCCATTAGGAGCGACAACTAAAGCTCGATTACCCCAGCCACCCATACATGGTTTGGGATAATCTTCATAATAGTCTGGAAGCACATATAAGATACCCATTGGGCAGATGTTGCGCTCTCTAGCTAATGCTACTGCGGCATCTGCTCGTTCTAACTGCTGGCGGGTGGGTAGTAAAACAGTACGGTTGCGATATGCCCAGCCATAATACTGAGTATTTGCTAATTCAACTCGGTCTGCTTTTAAAACCTCACATAGTTCTAAAATCTCATCAATCCTGTCTAGGTTTTGCCGATGCAGAACAAAATTAAGTGTCAGCGGGAAACCCAAAGTTTTTACTAATCTTGCTGCCTCTAGTTTTTGCTGAAAAGAAGGAGTTCCAGCAATATAGTCCGACTCAGCAGCACGACTATCTTGGATACTAATTTGTACGTGATCGAGTCCGGCATCACGCAGCTGTATAGCTCGTTCTGGAGTTAACAACGTAGCAGCAGTAATTAAAGTGGTATATAGTTCGGCTTTGGCTGCTGCGGCCACAAGTAATTCTAAATCTTTTCGTAGCAGTGGTTCGCCGCCGGTCAAGCCAAGCTGTAACACACCCAAGTCCGAGGCTTGCTGAATTACTCGCAACCAATCATCGGTGGAAAGTTCTTGACGATATTGGTTATCGCCATAATTAAGTGGGTTGGAGCAGTACGGACAACGCAGTGGGCAGCGATACGTTAATTCTGCTATTAAGCTTAAAGGTCTATCAATTGTCATAAAATTAAAATTGAACAATAATAAACAACACCCCGAATTCAATAAACGGCTGCCCAAATTCAATAAACCACACCCCGAATTCGATGAACATACCTTTGACATTTGGGCTTCTGCCTTAACTTGACATTAATGGCAAGATGCCCACCCCACAAGAGGTAGTTGGATATTTTTTTATTTGTCAGTTTTTAAACTAACTTCTGCCCCTTGGCTATTGTTTTCTACAATTAATAGTCCTCGTTGACTAATTCGAGAGAGCAGATTGCACACGTCTTCTAACACATTTTTGCCCTGGTACTGTTTCTCCAACTCTGCTGCGATCGCATTCAGAGTTCGCTCACCGTTACAAAGTGCTAGAATTGCTGCTGCTGTGGAGTTTAATTTTAGTGCCCCTTCTGGAATCAGAAGCCAATGCTGCTTTCTCAGATCATCCCAGCGTAAACGCACACCACGAACTAGGCGCGGTCGAGCATGATTCTCTATAGTACTCATTTAATTCGTAATTAGTAATTAGCAAAATCAGAACCCAATGCCTATGCCCCTATTTAATTTATTGGCGTTGCAGAGAAAGCGGGATGATTTGGCAATTTCTAAAATTCTCCCCCTGCTTCCTCTGCCTCCCCTGCCTCCCCTGCTTGCCCCAATTCATCCCACTGTTCTGCAACGCCAATTTATTCTCTATGCCCTTCTTGAGGTCTAGTATCGCCCTGTTCAATCGCCTCTAACTGGCTCCACAATAAATTGCACTTGAATACTAAAGCCTGTACTGCTTTCTCTTGAGACTCACGAGTTCGACAGTGTTTGAGGACTTGCTTGAGGGCATATTGAGCATCTCTGGGTGCTTGGTGAAGACGTGCCCGAAAGTAGTCAAATCCAGCAGGATCGATCCACGGGTAATGCTGTTCTAAGGCAACTAAGCGGACTCGAATGGCATCTGGGCCAAACAGTTCAGTCAGTGATGCAGCTACTGCCTCAATCCAAGGTCGAGTGCGACAAAAGTTAACGTAGGCATCCACTGCATATTGAACTCCTGGCAGTACGTGCTGGTCTTCTAACAGTTCCTGACGAGACAATCCTACAGCTTTACCGAGTTTTAACCATGCCTCAATACCACCTTCGCCCTCAGCTTGACCGTCATGATCGATGATGCGTTGAATCCATTCCCGCCGCACTTCTAAATCAGTGCAGTTTGACAAGATAGCAGCATCTTTAAGGGGAATACTTTTTTGATAATAAAATCTATTTGCTACCCAGCGCCGTACTTCTGTTGGCGTTAAATCACCACTGTTCATTCTTGCATGAAATGGATGCAGATGATGATAGCGGCGATGTTGCGATCGCAATACCGCCTCTAGTTCTGTCTGAGTCCACGGAAGAGGTTCTTTAACTAATTCCAACACGCTTTTTTTTGCACCTCAAAATTACAATTCGATGGTCAGACCATCGTAACCAACTTCTATGCCTGCGGCTTCAACAATTTTGCGTTCGTCTGAATCAGGTAAAAGAATTGGGTTAGTGTTGTTGATGTGAACGAGAATTTTCCGAGGACGGTTCAGTTTAGCAAGGCTTTTTAAACTAGTGTTAAGGGGTAAGTGTCCCATATCGCGGGCTTGCAGCTTGGATATTCCTAAAGCCAACAACTCATCATTTTCCCAGCAAGTGCCATCTACTAAAATGCAGTCACTAGACTCAAACCGTTCTAAGATTTTTTCGTCAAGTTCAGCTAAACCTGGAGCATAAGTAGCAACTTTTCCAGTTGTGCGATCGCGAAATGTCAAACCTATAACCCAAACTCCATCTAAATTTGTCTGGTGGCGCATATATTTTGGTGGTTTGGCTGCTAGGGGAAATACTTCCACTTCCAAACCATCTGCTCCATTCAACCCCAGATTTATAGGTACATGAGGTTCAAGCACAGACCATTCCACACCACAATAGCTTGCTAACGTAGACAGCAGGGGATAACCCTCTGTCAGAGCCTTACGTACTGTTTCTGTACCGTATACGCGCAGCTTTTCTGTAGATTCTCTGAGGATAACTAGCCCAGTGGTATGATCAATCTCTGCATCAGTTAACAAGACACCAGCGATCGGGCTTGACCGAATTGTAGACGGTTGTCCTTCCCGCAATTTCTCTAACTGCGGACGTACATCTGGAGAAGAATTGACCAAAAACCAAGGCTGATTATTTTCCCTCACTGCAATTGATGACTGGTTTAGCCAATTTACACCTGCACGATTTGTGCGGACTGCTTGACAATTAGGACAGTTACAATTCCATTGAGGAAAACCACCACCTGCGGCAGTACCAAGAATTTTTAGGAACATAAAAACAAAAAGCAGGTAGAGGTTTTAATTGGGCAATTAAACTTAATATTTACAACTATTGCCCATGAAGAATGTATGTGGTTATTTCCATACACAAGTCAAGCTCATCAAAATCTGGTTTTTCCCAATCAATTGCTGACTTAATATTTGGAGGAAGAAATGAGGTTCTAGCAGAGACATCCTCACTTAATTGTGAGCTATTGCTTTCTTGCTCTTGCATAGAGTGATTGTTTGTTTCACGAATCATTAGGGACACCTCTTGAAATAAATGTTCAGTTTTTAATTTGGCCTGCAATTAATTTTAGTAATTTTACTTACTATTTGTCTTATTTGCTGGCTCAAAATATCTTTACTTTACACTAAACTGCGTTAAACAAGAAACACACAGTATTTTTGCTGCTCTTGTACTATTTTTCATTATACGTATCAGTGAGAGTGGTTTGCAAAGTCGGAGATATAGTAAAAAAATTCTCAGTATACGCTGGTAGAACTCACATCTTGCACCTAACTGAGCAAACCCGTAAAAGGCGAATAAGAAGTACAAAAATACTTTTAGCAGTCAGTATCTGTTTATTAACTGCTTATTAACAGTATATACTGTTAAAACTTAATTTAACACAAATTTTTCAGGCACAAAGTTCCTTTTCCTGTAGAAACGTAAAACATAGCGTTTCTACATAATTAATGATTAATGGGACTCTAGATGAATTAATTATCTAGGATGATAGCTTGCTGCCCTTGAGGCGAAGTTGCATAACCTAAGAAAGCTTGAACTCCAGAAGTAGCAGAGTTTTTATAGACATAAAATAGCTGCCGTTGATAAGGATAACTATTTGCATCGGGAGTCAATCCATCAATGGGAACAAATCGCACTGTTTGTTGATTGGCAACCTGTGCAAAGGTAGCATAGCTGATGCCATCAGTTCCTAAAGCTTGGAGTAGGGGAGTTGTGGCATCTCGTGGTAGTGTTGCGATGTTTGGTGTTGTGCCAAAATTAGCTTTCTTCAACACTATTTCCTGAAATGCTTGATGGGTTCCACTAATTGCCGGTCGATTAATGACTCGGATAGTCCCATTGTTACCACCAACTGCTGACCAGTTGTTAATTTTTCCCTGAAATATATCTGCTACTTGAGCGCTGGTTAATCCTTGATTGAAAGGATTTGCTTTGCCAACCACCAGCGCGATCGCATCTTTTGTCACAGACACCGCCACTAATCCCTGACTCTGTTCTTGTGCAGTCAATGGTCGAGATACCGCCGCAATATCCACTCTACCCGCTATCAGATCCGCGATACCATTTTGAGAACCATTAGCACTAGTTACAACACTCGTACCAGGAAACTGCCTCTCAAATGCTCTTTTGAGATTTTGGTTAATTGTCACCATGCTCGTAGAACCGTCTATTTTTACAGTAGTACCGCTTGGTAATGAGCTTGGGGATGAAAAACTAGTAGAAGGTGTGTTGATTGGGGAAGTAATATTACTTGGTACTGCTTCCCGCTTGAAAAAGAACCAGTAACCACCACCGATTAAAGCTACAAAAATCAGGATAAAAACAATTGGAGGAGGAGCGCTTTTTTGACTTATAAATTTTTACTCTGATAATTTTTCAGTATTTGACTCAGTTAACATCTGCAAACGACGAGAAACTTCGTCATCTACAGTCATACGTTCTATTTCGGCTTGGAGTTTTTCAGTTGGGTTTTCAGATATTTCTGCTAAAGCGCCTGTCTGCAAATTTCGGCGTTCAACTGCACTTTTAGCTTTTTCAAAGTCACTTTTAGCCGAACCAATATCAAATTCATTATTAACTTTGGCAATCATCGCTAGTGCTTCATTCACCTCTGACATATCTTTCATATTTTGCATATCAGCTTTGTAGGTTTCTAGCTTCATGCGTTCCCGATTCAGCTTACCTTTAGAAGCATTTACAGATGTTTCAGCCTGTTTGACCATTTCCTCCAGTTTTGGCAAAATCTGCTCTGTCTGAATTGCTTTGGTCATTGCCATTCGCGCTGCTTCTGCATTACCACTTCGTTGGGCAATATTTGCTTGCTGCTCCAAAGTCCGTAATTCTTTGATTTTTGCCTCGTATTTATTTTTGGCTGTCTTGTAAGAACCTTCTTGCATGGCAACAGCTACAGCTAACTTTTGTACCGATTCTTGCATTGATTGCAATGATTTTTCAGCCACGGCTACAGCCACCTTACCACCAGATTCTACTGGCATTCCCCATAGCCAATTCCAAGTACCAACTATGGTTCTTCCTGCTTTTTCACCCATTAACCAGTACATAGCTTTTTTCATTTATCACACCTATCTCACGAAGAGTGGTTTTAATCAGATACAGCAAGTTTTATCCTTGTGGCTCTTATTAGATTTACATCCAGTATTTTTATTTTTATGAAATGAATTAATCAAAAAACTCAGATCCCGGACATCTTAAAGAAGCCAGGGATCTTTTTGTTAACGACTAAATCGACGCAAAACCTTAATCTCAAAGGCTTTTGGGTTTTAGCTTAACTGCGTGCCACGCTCTTTATGAATTTTCTCTAGCAAGAATAATAAAAACTTGTTGATATTTATAAGATTCACACGTAATAAGTGAATTAAAAATCAGGTAAACTCAAGCTGCAAAAGCTTTATTGTCTTTCAGGTAATTAACAGGTACAGCAGCTTGGGAGAATAATCCTTGTGGATGAACAACTGAAAAAACTGATTGATAATGTATGCTGCTACCCAGACCCCAGTCCAGAGAGGCAGAAAGCCTTAAATAGACTGCTTATGCTCATTCAACAACTCCCTGGCATTTATAAGTCTGGACACCAAGACTATTTAGAAGCCTTAAATCAAACTTGGGAATGGGTGAGCCGGAAGATTTGCGAGTTTGAAGCGCGCTCGCCTTCGTTCCAACAAAGCCTAGTAACTTGGATTAATGGCTATCTTAAATGGCGCATTAAAGATTTGTATATAGCAGATAGTAATTATACCATAAGTTTAGACAGACTTACCCGTAACAATGAGGGTGACGAAACAACACTACTAAATATCTTGCCAGATCGTCAGTCAGAAAGTATTTCTTTAGATTTGCTGGATATCAAAATTGCCCAAATCCAAGAAGTTGAGCGCCAATGCCTTGGTCAACGCATTTGGCAATATATTGAGCAAGATCAAGAAGGTAAATTAAAAGCCAGTCATCCGCGTAAAAATCCTGAGTGCCATTGTCACTTATTGACAATGCGGTTACTTCTACAACAACCACCTCATAAAATAGCTGATATTGCTAGAGAGTTAAATATAAGCAATCAAACTCTTTACTCCCACTGGAAGAAAAATTGCCTTCCCCTGTTAAAAGATATTGGTATGAATTTCGGATCTGACTCATGACTAATACACAATCGCCTATTTTAAGCGTCCCTCTCCCCAAAAATGCCCACCGTTGGGCTGAGGAATTTGCCGCCCAGCAAGATAGTCTCCAAAAAGGAAAACAAGTTTATCTCAACACTCTAGCTGTTTATGCTGTTCACAGTTATCTCAAATGGCTAAATATTGAGACAGCGCTGAATCAAGGCGATAGCTGGCATCGCGGTTTAAGGGCAATTTTTGATGTTGCTGACTTAGTATTGCCGGGAGTTGGTAAGCTTGAATGCCGTCCAGTTTTACCGGGTGAGGTTGCTATCGTCTTACCTCCAACCATGATACAAGACCGCATTGGTTATGTAGGAGTTCAGTTTAGTGAGCAATTAGATTATGTAGAATTGTTAGGATTTCTTCCCGCAAGGGAGATGACTGAATCACCAGCAATATTTGAAATAGCACAACTGCAATCTTTTGATGCTCTGATTCAGATGATACATAAGCGAAGGCTATTAATAAATCTGCGTCAATGGGTTACGGGAATCTTCGAATCAGATTGGCAAGCCCCAGAGTTAGTATTTGCTAACAATTTTAGAAGCAGTAGTACAATGACTCGCCCTTCAACTAACTCTATCAGTCGGGCGAAAGTGATTGACCTGGTTCGGCAAGTACTCTTATTGGTACAATTAACACCCACGGATAGCGAAGTTTTTGATATTCGCCTACGAATTTATCCCGCTGATGATGCGATTCATTTACCCCCAGATTTACAACTGATTGTCATAGATGCAGATGGAAACACTGGCATGGAAGTGCAAGCAAGAAGTGCAGATGACTGGATGCAAGTAGAGTTTAGTTGCCAGCACGAGGAAAAATTCAGTGTCAAGATAGTGTTAGGGGAAACAAGCCTGATGGAAGAGTTTGTTGTTTAAAACAAACAAAAGGAGACAGTAATGGCGACCGTCAAGTTGAAACTAAGACGCAATTCACCAGATGGATTTCTGGTAATTCTAACAGCGAAAAGCTTGGATGAAGAAACAGAAGGGTTTTTACCTCCATTACCACTAAATTTAGAATCATCCTTTAATGAATGGCAGTCAGCATATCGCCAAATCGAGGCTGTGCGTTCTTGTGCTACGTTCCGTCTCACACCCAAAAGTGTCACAATTCATTCTCACGCGGCACACACTTTAGCAGTGAAAGACGAGCTAAATCAATGGCTGAATACTTACGATAGCAGGTGGGGGCCAATCCGGGATAGATTAATTGCGATCGCACAACAATTGCACCATTCAAATGATGAGATTCGTGTCATTATTGATGCCAAAGATATCGACTTGCGTCGCCTCCCTTGGCAAGAATGGAATTTATTTGAAGAACACTATCCCAATGCCGAAGTTGCAGGGTTAGCGCGTCTCAAACCCTATTGACAAGCGGACTTACCTGATCAGCAGTCAAGTTAGAAACAAAGTGCCACTATCCAGGCTAGGGTAAGATTTAATCCATCTAGCCCC
>NZ_JACJSI010000025.1 GCF_014698065.1 Nostoc flagelliforme FACHB-838 | reverse complement strand
TTCCACATTGCTTGACCGCACGAAGGGCATTTTTTTTGAACACAATCGAGTACTTCAAACGATGTTGCCTCTGGTTTTAAACTTTTTCTTGCCAAGTTTTTGCACCATTATTTGGCTACAAGGTCAAGATTACAGGATTTCCGCTCTTCTCTAGTAAGTTTTGCCACGCTAGACTAAAATTACCTTTGAGGCTTGATGGGCAAGAAGTGTTTACAAGTGCAAGTATCGGCATTGCTCTAAGTTCTATACTTGAGTATGACCAACCAGAACAATTGCTGAGAGATGCTGATACGGCGATGTACCAGGCCAAGGCTTTGGGCAAATCGCGTTATGTCCTATTTAATCAGGATATGTATGCTAGTGCAATAACGAGATTGCAGTTAGAGGTTGATCTACGCCGAGCAATTGAACATCAAGAATTTCAACTTTATTACCAACCAATTGTTTCGCTCATTAGCGGCTCTATTATGGGTTTTGAAGCGTTGCTGCGATGGCAGCATCCAAAGCGTGGTTTGCTCGCTCCGGGTGAGTTTATTCCCTTGGCGGAAGAAACTGGATTAATTGTCGAGCTTGGCTACTGGGTGCTTTTCCAAGCGTGTCGTCAAATGCAAGCGTGGCTGGTCAGCTATCCTCAGCACTCACTAGAAAAAATGAGTGTCAATCTCTCCGCTAAACAATTTTGCCAGCCCAATTTGATTGAGCAAATTCGAGACATTTTGCTTTCAACTGGTCTAAATCCGAATCATTTAACGCTAGAGATTACTGAAACAGTCATTGTAGAAAACGGTGATGAAGCTATTGCTGTACTCCTACAACTGCAAGAATTGGGTATTGAGATATCAATTGATGATTTTGGCACTGGCTACTCGTCATTAGGCCGTCTTTATAGCTTTCCGATTAGTGTGTTAAAGATTGACCGTTCTTTTATTAACCCTATGACTACTGATAAGCGAAATCTGGACATTATCGAGATTATCGTCACCCTGGCACATAAACTAGGAATGAAAGCGGTCGCTGAAGGTGTCGAAACACAACAGCAACTAGCGATTTTAAAAGATTTAAACTGTGAATTTGTGCAAGGATACTTTTTTTCCAAACCATTGCCTAGTTCAGATGCAGTAGCATTAATTGCTGCTAATCCTCAATTATGTTAATGAACGAATCTATCACCTACGTGGAGAAATGCCGTTGCCAATTGGAAAGGTCAAATAGTTCTGCTTATTTATATTAACTACTTGCTTGATACTCGTGCGCCAATGTCTTCAAAGAAGATTTCCCGATACCAAAACTTTAGAAAAAGAGGTTTCAAGTTGGGAATGTGAACGTAATACAAATAAAGTTTGTGTGGATTGGCGCTTTCGTACAGAAGACGCTAGAGTTAAGCTTTCAAAGATTTACCCAACCATCAGAATTAATGTGATAGACCACTAGGTGCAATACATAAGTTTGGATTTGTGGATTTCTGCACAAGAATACTGTGTAAAGTCTGCAATAACACCTTAGTCGTATATGGTTTAGCAATAAACTTTTTAATTCCAGGCATCTTAGCCAGTTTCTCACTAACGTTCAGACCGCTAACAGCCACAACCTTGACTTGGGAATTAATTTTTTGCAACGTAGTGATAGCAGTTGCACCATCCATTAAGGGCATCATCATATCCATCAACACTACGCTTATTTCGTCTTCGTGTTGAACATAAAGCGCGATCGCTTCAATCCCATTACTAGCTGTCAGTACTGTGTAGTTGTAAACTTCTAATAATATTTTAGTAGTTTCCAAAATTCTGGTTTCGTCATCAACAACTAAAATTAATTCTCCATTACCTTTAAATAACTCCAGGTCTTCTACTAGGGGCGTTTTTGCTACTTCCACTGCCGGCAAGTAAACTTTAAATTCCGTACCTTTGCCGACTTGACTAGTCACAGTTACAAAACCACCATGACTTTGGATAATACCTTTGGCGGTAGACAAACCCAATCCTGTACCTTTGCCAATCTCTTTAGTGGTAAAAAACGGCTCAAAGATTCTATCGATAATCTCTGAGCGCATCCCCATTCCTGTATCTGCAACAGTAATAGCAATGTAAGGGCCAACATGGGCATCCAGATTCATGCGTGCATAATCTTCATCAATCAAGAGATTTTCCGCAGAAATTCCGATATGGCCACCTTTGGGCATAGCATCACGAGCATTAACTACTAAGTTGATCAGTAGTTGATGTAGGTGCGTTGCATCGCCAATTACAGCCCAAAGTTCAGGTTGAATATGCTCTGTCAATTCAATCGATTTTGGAAAAGTCTCTTGAACAATTTGCTGAATTTCTGAAAATAAATGGTTCATTTGCACAACGGTACGCTGACCATCAATTCCTCGAGCAAACTGCAAGACTTGCTTGACTAAAGCAGCCCCACGTTTAGAATTATTTTCTATAGTTTTTAACATCTGTTGATTACGCTCATCAGCATCGGGCATTTTCATCTGTAACAATTGTGCTGTCGTTAAAATCGGAGTCAGTATATTGTTCAGATCATGAGCTATGCCACTAGCTAGGGTGCCAATACTTTCTAGACGTTGCGCCCGTAGAACTTGAGTTTCTAAATGCTTTTTTTCGGTAATATCAGTATTTACGGTTAAAATCGATATTGCTTGCCCGTTGCGATCGCGCATTAAAGTCCAACGACTGGCAACAATAATATCTTGCCCTTTTTTATTAACTTGGTGTAATTCACCATGCCAAAAACCAGACTTAGCTATATTTGCATAAATATCCTGGATTTGAGACAAGGTTTCTGGTAGATATAAAATTTGTTTAACATTCTTACCAATTACTTCCGTGGCTTTCCAGCCATACAAATGTTCTGCTCCTTGGTTCCAGAAACGGATTTGATTGTCAAAATCTTTGACAAGAATTGCATCGCTCGTAATATCTAGTAAAGCAGCTTGTTCGCGGATTTTTTCTTCTACTTGTAAGCGTTCAGCAATTTCATTTTCCAAGCGTAAATTTTGTTCTTGCAGGGTTTTTGTTAGAAATCGCAACTTGAGATGAAGTTGAATTCTAGCTAAGACTTCTTGGTGCTGAAGCGGTTTGGTGAGATAATCGACTGCACCCAGTTCAAAGCCTTTGACTTTATCCACAGTTTCGGAAAGTGCAGTCATAAAAATGATCGGAATATCTTGCGTTAATCCACTCTTTTTCAGCAACCGACAAGTTTCAAAACCGTCCATTCCCGGCATGAGGATGTCTAACAAAATTAAGTCTGGTGGTGCATATTCAGCTCTAGCGATCGCACTTTCGCCATCTTCAGCAATCAAAACCGTAAATCCAGCTTTGCCTAAAAAATCATAAAGTACTTCTAAATTGATAGGAGTGTCATCAACGATTAAAATAACACTAGATTTATTAGAATCATTTTTCATATAGCCTCAAAATACTTTTGCAGAAACTCTAATATTTGTTTGCCTTTAAAACCTTTAGCTAGTTGATATAAATGACTAGCAAAAGGCTGCAACTTCTCATCTATTTTTTCTAGTTCTACAGATCGTTCAGCAATGCTTATTAAATTTCCCCGCCTAGCCAAATCTAGCAAAATTGCCAGTTCGCTTGCTGAAGGAGCTATAATAGGAGCCTGAGATGTCAAGTTTAAACTATTAGTAATACTTTTTTTTTCGTCTTTTATCTTTTTTGCCTTACCTTGATCTTCATATACCCATTTTAACTCTAAGTGAACCTGTAAGTTTTCTAAAAGTTCTACTCTTTGGATTGGTTTTGGCAGAAAACCATCACACCCTACTTTGCGACTTTCTTGTTGATTAAATTCAAAGACACTAGCTGAAATAGCAATGACTATCACTTCTTGAAAGTTTTGTAAGGCTCTGAGGCGACGCGTAGCTTCAAATCCATCCATTTTTGCCATTACCAAGTCCATAAGAATCAAGTTTGGCTGAAATTCAGGAACTTTCTGAAGGCAATCTAAACCATCAGTTGCTTCTAAAACTTCAAAACCCAAAGGTTCTAAGATATTAACCAATACAGACCGATTCTCCCATTTATCGTCCACTACAAGAATTTTGCGTTTAGTCCCTAAAAAACCAATAATATTAAGTTCATTAGCATCAATTTTAGTATATTGAAAAACTTCTGGTAATTCCAAATCTAGCCAAAAAACGCTGCCTTTACCTAATTCACTTGTAACATATAATTCACTTCCCATCATTTGAACCAATTGGCGGCTAATAGTCAAACCCAATCCGGTTCCTTCTATCTTTAAGCTATCTTCACCCACTTGCTTGAAAGGTAAAAATATCTCTTCTAATTGCTCTGAAGCAATACCACTTCCTGTATCTTCTACCTGGAATCTAATTTTGGAGTTTGATAATTGACCTGCCAGGCTACCTGTATTTATTGTCCAGTCTCTATCTTGATTTACATAGCCTACTTTAAAAGTAATGCTACCTTTTTTTGTAAACTTAACTGCATTACTTAGTAAATTAATTAAAATTTGACGTAAGCGTTTATTGTCGGCACGAACTAAACTAGGTAGTGGATATAAAGGGCGGTAAATTAAGCTGATTCCCTTATGTTCAGCCCGAATCCGACAAATTTCTACTATTCCTTCTAAAAAAGCTGATAAATTAAACTCTTGTAAGTAAAGCTCCATTTTTCGAGCTTCTATTCTGGAGATGTCTAAAATATCATTAATCAATGTTAGTAGATGTTCACCACACTGATGAATAATATTTACGCCATTCCTTTGCTGAGGAGTTAAAGATGTATCTGTCTGGAATATTTGAGTATAGCCCAAAATACCGTTGAGTGGGGTTCGGAGTTCATGACTCATGTTAGCGAGAAATTCACTCTTGGCACGGTTAGCAGATGCGGCTATTTCTTCAGCTTTTTGCCGTTCGCTAATTTGCTGTTGTAATTCTAAGTTTTTATCTTGTAATTCTAGAGTGCGCTCTTTAACTTTTATTTCTAACGTCCGATTATATTCTTCTAAATCATTATATAGACGAGCATTTTCTAACGAAATAGCTGCTTGTGATGATAAAAGTTGTAAAACTTCTAATCGTTCCGGTGTAAATGCCCCAGCAATCAATTTATTTTCTAAGTAAAGGATACCAAACACCTTACCTTGATGAATAATTGGGCTACATAAAATAGATTTTGGTTTGTGCTGAACAATATAGCTATCTGTCGTAAATTTTCCCTCACACGTAGCATCGCTGAGTACAACATTTTCCTGAGTTCGATGTACATAATTAATTATATATATAGGTAATTGCTGACTCATCTCTACAGGTGTTGATTGCTGTACATTTATTTCAGTTTGACCAAATCTACCTGAAGCTTCTATGAATAAATTACCCCCTCTCTCTAAAATTAAAAATCCTGTTTCTGCGCCAGCGTTTTCTAGCACAATTTGCATTAATTTAGCTAGCAATTTTTCAAAAACTATTTCACCAGAAAGTGCTTGTGAAGCTTTAATAAATGTTGCTAAATCAAAAGGTTTACTAATACTTGAATTTAAGGATTGAACAAGTAGGCTTTGATCAGGGCTGTGCGTTCTTTGTTCTAACAGCCGGGCAGAAATTTGGGGATATTTTATTTCTAAATCTCTAAGCTTTGCTGTTGCCCCCCAGCGCATATATCCATAGTAAGCATCAGCGAGATAAGCCTGAGCTACCTTTTCTCTACCGCACTCAAAATAAAACTTTGCTGCTAGTTCATTGGCAAGAGCCTGTTCTTGGATGTATCCTTGTTCCTTAGCTCTACCAATGGCTCGGTCATAATATTCCATTGCTTGCCAATATTGACCTAATACTCGTGCTTTCTCTGCTTCTACCAGATCATATTTATGCTGAAAATTCATGGGTGCATGGTCTGCCCATTTACGCATTTTTTGTTGATTAATTTTCACCTTGTCTGGAAGATTTTCTTGAGATCCGAATGAAGCCGATGGATAGATTGCAAGTTGTACTAGAGAATCGTAGAAATGGAATAATGGCACATTTAACCAGCCTGTCACTCCATCTAAATACTGTTCCGCTTTGATAGAATTTTCTAAAGCATGAGTAAATTCACCAAATAAATAACATAAAATTAATTTATTAAGGAATACATAGTGAATTACTGTTCGCTCGTTTGATTTGATGTGCAGTTCTAATAATTTATCTTCATTGTAAGATTCACCAATTAAACGGCAAGGGTTTTCAGATAATCCTATTAAATTCAAAACTGCTTGGTGAAATACTTGATGCCATTTCAGGGCAGTCTCTTGATGGATTTGAGCAATCAGCTTACTATATCTTGCCATTTCCTGTTCTAGGCTTTTTAATTCCGAACCACTCCAGTATGAATATTGACACTTATTACTAGCTGAATATCCAGTATGTACCAAATCCCCAGAGTCTAATCCGCTAGAGTAAGCATCTTCTAAAAGTGGTAAAGTATCTCTAACATGATGCTTCCAATGGATTATAAAAGTTGATACTTTAAATAAGACTTGGCTTCTAACTTCAACAGCATCTAACCGCTCTAATAAATTTAAAGCTAATTGTCCAATTTGATAAGCAGCTTCAATATCTTGTGATAAGCCGCTAAAAACCACTCCATAATCAGCAAAACCGCTAGCTGAAAAAGGCGTATTTCCGTTTTTAATAGATAAATTTACTTCTTGGCAAGCCATCAAAATAAATAATGCAGGTGCAGATTGATAGGCAGCAGGAACTAAACTTGATATAAGCCTCATAGCTGCTAGCTTATGAACATCTGTCATTGAAGGCAAATTAATTAAATCTTCTATTTCTTTGCCTGCTAAATTGTTTGTAGTTTCTTGAATAGCTTCCTGAATATCTAATGGAGTTGGTAACTGATTGAGTTTTACTCCCAACATTTCCAGAACTTTTAGCCCAAGCTGCACTGCTTCAAGTAATTTTCTTTGCACTTCACAACTTTTGATACGCAACTCATAAACTTTGACTTTTTCTAGTTGTGTTTTAGCTTGTTGTAGTACTATTTCAGCTAATATCTCCATTTGCTCAAAGTCACCGCTAAGAAATGCCGCTTCTGCTGCCTCCTGATGCAAAGTTAATGTAAGTTCATATTTCTGATTCCAACTAGAAGCTGTCAATAGGCTCAAAGCTACCTTGAAATAGCGCATAGCTGACTCATAGGCTGCTGCTGCTTTCGCTTTCTGTCCCGCTATGAGATTGAGTGCAGCTAACTCATATTTCTCTGACTTTGAAGTTAATAAATCTCTGCCATAGTTTAGGTGGTTTACTAAATAGAAAATATTTTCTTTTCGCTCTTCAAGCGAACTCTTTTGAAGAAGTAATTGCCCAATTCTCAGGTGAGTTTCCTTTTTCTTAATATCTGGAATTAAAGAATAAGATGCTTGCTGCACACGATCGTGCAAAAACTTATATGCAATTATTTTCTGTTCTTGCTGTATTAGCTCTATTATCAGTTGTTCTTCTAGCTGTTCACTAACAAGCAAAGGTATTTTATAAGACGAATCTATAGGTAAAATTAAACCTGCTTGCAGAGCCTCCCATAGTTCTTTAGCTGTTTCCGACAAAGATTTTTGGTTAACAATACTTAAAATATCTAAACTAAATTTATCGCCAATGCAAGCAGCTAATTTTAAAACTTCCTGTGTTGTTGGTAATAGTCTTTGAATTTGATTAACCATTAACTCGACAACATTATTAGTAATATCAATGTCTTGGATAATTTCAATATCCCACTGCCAAAAACCTGTGTTAAAATTAAAATACAACAAGTTATCTTGGTAAAGACATTTGAGTAACTGAGTTACAAAAAATGGATTTCCTTGCGTTTTATTAAAGACTAAATTAGCTAGGTTATCTGAATTGTCTAGACAACTACGCAGTGTATCGTTAACTAACTGATTTATATGATAAATATTTAAAGGCTGGAGAACAATATTATTGACATTTGCTCCAGATTTTTTTAATTCTTTTAGAATTAGTATGAATGGATGAGTTGGACTCACCTCGTTATCTCTATATGCTCCTATTATTAAAAAATATTTATTTTCAGGGTCACTAATCAGCAGTTGAATTAGCTTAAGAGAAGCTGAGTCTGCCCACTGTAAGTCATCCAGAAAAATTACTAGTGGATGTTTGGCTTGAGAAAATACATAAATAAGTTGTTGAAATAATCGATTAAAGCGATTTTGAGCTTCGTTAATTCCTAGCTGTGGTATTTCAGGCTGAGAGCCGATGATTTTTTCAAGCTCAGGAATAAAGTCAATAATAACTTGGCCGTTGACACCAACCGCTTCTAACAGTTTCTTTTTCCAGTTTGTTAACTTTTCAGCATTTTCTGTTAATATCTGTCGCATTAGTTCTTGAAAAGCCTGAATTAATGAAGCATAAGGAATATTACGTTTATACTGATCAAACTTTCCAGAAATAAAATAACCACGCTGCCGAATAATAGGTTTATGAACTTCATTTACTAACGAAGTTTTACCAATTCCAGAATAACCATTAACTAACATTAACTCAGTTGTGCCAGAACTAACTCGCTCAAAGGCATTCATTAATTCCACAACTTCTCGTTCTCGACCGTAAAGTTTTTGGGGAATCAGAAAACGGCTAGATAAATCAAGTTGACCAATAGCAAAATTTTCAATTTCACCAGTCGTTTCTAATTGATGTAAACATACTTCTAAATCTGCTTTTAATCCTAAAGCATTTTGATATCTTTCCTCAGCAGTTTTAGCTAATAATTTCATGATAATATCGGAAACTGCTATCGGAATTTTGGTATTTAATTCGTGAGGCGGGAGTGGGATCTTAGCAATGTGTGAGTGAACTAATTCTAAAGGGTCATCTGCGACAAAGGGCAGCTTGCTAGTTAGCATTTCGTAAAATGTCACTCCTAATGAGTAAAAATCAGTTCGATAGTCTATTGAGCGGTTCATTCTCCCAGTTTGCTCAGGCGAAATATAAGCGAGGCTACCTCCCAGCAAATTGAAATCATTAACTATTTGATTTTCTCTAGATAGGCGTGATGCAATGCTAAAGTCAATAATTTTTATTTGACCTGTGTTGGAATTAATGAGGATATTATGAGGTTGAATATCTTTATGAATAAGATTATTTTGATGTAGCTGATATAGTGTTGCAGCTAATTGAATAGCAATTTGCAAAAAATTGTTGAGTTCCAAATTAGGCGCGCTAATAATATCCTTGAGCGTCTCTCCTTCAAAATCTTGCAAGATAAGTGCTACACCATTTTGTGTACTTTCTAAGCCTAGAGGTTGAATAGCTCCTTCTATCTGTAAAAATTGCAGTATTTGATACTCATGCTTGATGTAGGCAATTTGTTCTCTAGTGGGATACTCAGCTTTTATAGTTTTGATAATTACTGAGGTTTGTTCTGACTTTTGAAAAGCACGATAAAGGCAAGTATTTATACCATCATGAATAACTTTGATTAAATTGTAATCGGCAAGGATAATACTCATGTTTATATTGCCACTTGAGTGAGCTAAATTCTTAAATTAGCTACAAAAAACTTATTGTGGTACTAAAAAGGATTATTTATAAATGCTTAATTGCTTCGTGCGAATAATTAAAAGATGGTTGTGATCGGTTCTTGCTCGTTTAAGGGAAAATAATCTTACCTACCCACTCTACTATCGTTATTTGAAATTTTTGTGATCTTAACTGTCGATTTTTAATTTCTATTCTATGAGATTTATATCAATTTTAAATCCTACTGCGATTTAAATTGGAAATTATTATTAATTTTTGACATATTAAAGGTAAATGATTACTGATGGCCAGGGGCGGGAGTTTGTTGCACCTTGAAAGAGATGCAGCTTATGCAGCTGGAATGTATATGCAGTATGGTGTTGAGCAAAGGAGCAGAGGGAAAAGAACTTATACAAAAATTCTCCTCTGCACCCCTGCTCCCCTGCCTTCTTCATCACCGTCCACACCCCCCCTTAATGAAGATGGAAGTAATAATCGGGGGGGTAATGCAGGTTATGCCTTTTCATTTGTACGCGATTTAGCAGTAGAGTTGCGTTGGACTGCTGTAGGGGCTTCTGGTTCACGGTTTCGTTCTCTTGATTTGTTTCCAGAAGCGGCTGGGGCGATCGCTCTAGGTCAACCTGATGCTTTAGGTGAGGAGATTGCCCACTCTGATATACCTGATGTGCCGTCTAACTGTATAACTTATATTGATGGCTACGGTAACTTGAAAACCACTATTAAGCATGAAGAGAGCAACGACACACCAAAGTGATACTGTATGAGTGTAAATAGGTGAGAGCAAACACAAAGCAACCAAGAGCGATGGTAGTAAAGCCAGTGGAAACTGGACAGTTAGCTTTTGCGCCTGGTAGCAGTGGTTGGACTAATGCACAAGCTGAACAGATGCGTTGGATGGAAGTTTTCCTCAGAGGTGGTAATGCCTGGGAATCTTTTAATCGCCCAGCAATCGGCACGCATGTAAATATCAGTTAAAAGCCGTACAAAGTCACTTAGATCAAAATTTAATTTTTAGAAAGTACAGCTTACCTCAGTTTTGATTCACCATCATTGTTTATTTCTTTTCCCATGTCTGAGCCATTACTCGTTATTGATGTTCAATCCGGTTTTATCAATGAATTCACTCATCACATCCCGCAGCGAGTTGCCCATTTAATTGGGCGAGGTGAGTATGCACCTGTTTTGTTTACTAGATTTATCAACGCACCTGATAGTCCCTATCAGAAATTCCTTGATTGGCATAGCTGTACACAGGAGCCAGAAACTAATATTGCTTCAGAATTAGAACCTTGGGTTAAACCAGAAGTAGTTTTTTCTAAGTTGGGGCTATGCGGTATACCAAATGAACTGGCAGACTACTTTAAGAGGCACTGTTTTCAAAGAGTTTTCATCTTAGGGATTGACACTGATATGTGTGTGTTGAAGATAGCGATGGATTTTTTTGATATTGGCATTGAACCCATCGTCTTAACTGATTGCTGTGCTAGTACAGCAGGCTTACAAGCACACCTGGCAGGTTTGGCGGTACTCAGTCGGAATATTGGTGCTTTTCGTCTGCGTGAGGCAGGTCTTTCTGAGGGTTTCCTAGCTGCACCACCAGACAAAAACAGAGAATAAAAATTCTCAGAAATTGTGCGTTTTTAATTTAATGTTCGGTATAAAACAGGATCGCCTCTTCTGCCGCTTGCAAAACGCGATCGCGTAATTCTAATGGCTCAATTACCTCTATCTGTGCGCCAAACCCCAGCACATAAGCACAAGCCGCTTCTTCTACTATATCAAACCTCAGCCAAACGCAAGTCCAGCCATCGGGCGAGTCAATCTGTTCTATTCGGGCAAAGTATCCGGCATAGCGTAATCGAGACATAACCTCTGGAGCAACACGCACCGTTACGGCATAATAAGGCAGATTGGCTTTGAACTCAACCATCGATTATTGCCAATAGTCGCCTAAGTTGAATTCAACCGGACGAACACAGGAATAATCAGTAAGTATGGCATCCCGCACTTGTGAAATCCGTGCTTCTGCCACTATCCCGTAGCCTACTCTTGTCGAGAGACGCGATATATCGCGTCTCTACTCTTACTCCCTACTCGTTAAATAAACCCAAGTCTGTGACAGCACCAACACTGCTAGAGGAAACTAACTTCGCATATTTTGCTAAGATGCCTTTTGTATAACGGGGTAGACGGGGTTGCCATTTGGCGCGGCGACTGGCTAACTCTGCATCAGAAATGTTGATTTGTAACAAGCGAGAATTAGCATCAATAGTAATGCTATCACCTTCTTCGACCAGAGCGATCGCACCACCAACGGCGGCTTCGGGAGCAACGTGTCCGACTACCATCCCGTAAGTACCGCCAGAAAAGCGCCCATCAGTAATTAATCCGACTGCATCACCTAAACCTGCACCAATAAGTGCTGAGGTGGGTGCTAACATTTCCCGCATCCCAGGGCCGCCTTTGGGCCCTTCGTAGCGAACGATAATCACATCACCGGCTTTAATCTTACCTGCAAGGATGGCATCTAAACATTCTTCCTCGGAATCAAATACCCGTGCAGTACCAGTAATACTGGGATTTTTCACCCCGGTAATTTTGGCGACTGCTCCTTCTGTAGCGAGATTCCCTTTTAGGATGGCTAAGTGGCCTTGGGGATACATCGGGTTATTCCAAGGACGAATCACATCTTGATTAGTGGGTGGTTCATTGGGGACATCTGCTAAAATTTCGGCGATGGTTTTACCTGTGATGGTGATACAGTCACCGTAAAGTAATCCATGTATCAATAGCATTTTCATCACTTGGGGAATACCACCAGCTTGATGTAAGTCTGTGGCAACATATCTACCGCTAGGTTTTAAATCACATAAAACAGGGACACGACCACGGATAGTTTCAAAATCATCTAGATTAAGTTCTACACCTGCCGCACGAGCGATCGCCAGAAAATGTAATACGGCGTTAGTTGAACCACCCACAGCCATAATTACAGAAATAGCATTTTCTATAGATTTACGGGTGATAATGTGATGGGGTAACAGTTGATTGCGAATTGCTTCTACTAATACCTTGGCTGATTTTTCGGTACTATCAGCTTTTTCCTCATCTTCTGCCGCCATTGTGGAAGAATAGGGTAAACTCATGCCCATCGCTTCAAAAGCTGAGGACATAGTATTAGCTGTGAACATCCCACCACAAGAACCCGCACCAGGACAAGCGCGGCGTTCTACTTCCATCAGTTCGGTGTCGTCAATTTTACCAGCGCTGTATTCACCCACAGCCTCAAAGGAACTCACAACAGTCAAGTCGCTACCCTGGTAGTGTCCAGGTTTAATTGTCCCACCGTAAACAAAGATAGCCGGGATATTCATCCGTGCCATTGCAATCATTGCCCCTGGCATATTTTTATCACAGCCACCGATGGCAATCACACCATCCATACTCTGACCATTACAAGCTGTTTCAATGGAGTCAGCAATCACTTCTCGTGACACTAGGGAATATTTCATCCCCTCAGTTCCCATCGAAATCCCATCGCTAATAGTAATTGTGCCAAACATTTGCGGCATTGCCCCAGCTAGTTTAATTCCAGCTTCAGCTATCAATGCTAATTGATTAATCCCCATGTTACAGGGAGTGATAGTGCTGTAGGCATTAGCCACACCCACAATTGCTTTGTTAAAGTCTTCATCCTGAAAACCTACTGCACGCAGCATGGCCCGATTTGGCGATCGCTGCACTCCTTGTGTGACAACTTTACTTCTAAAATTCTCTGACGAAATTGTTTTTTCATCCATTGCTTTGGCCTTGCTCAAATCTTTGTAAGAGTATGATACGTAGACTTCTTTTAAGATGTCCAATATATATTTATTGCAAATTGAGACTTATAAACTATCAAAAATATGGAACTACGACACCTGTGCTACTTTAATGGGGCTTCCAGAAAGTAAACTATTCCATCAACAATGTAGTGTTGTGGCAAGAGATGGAGGGTTGTGTTGGAATAATCAACGCTTAACCTGATTGCAAAGAGGGATTAAAGTTGCGCTGTTACACTTTGCTGTGATTCAAACGCGACAATCAGGGAAATATATGCAAAACTTCAACTTCGAGCGCTTGCTATCAAGTCGCTTGAGACGACGACAAGTTTTGATTGGGACTGGAGCCTTAACTGGTTTGGCGATCGCCAATCAATGGTCTAACAAAGTTCTCGCCCAGCCCCGATTCTCTAATTATCCCTTTAGTCTGGGTGTTGCTTCTGGTGAACCACTTCCAGATAATGTAGTGCTGTGGACGCGTTTAGCCCCCGATCCGCTCAATGGTGGTGGGATGCCACAATATAATGTTCCAGTGCAGTGGCAGGTTGCTAGCGACGAAAAGATGCGGCAAGTTGTCCGCAGTGGCACACAGATGGCTACTCCAGAATTTGGACACTCTGTTCATGTAGAAGTGCAAGGATTACAACCTGCACGATGGTACTGGTATCAGTTTAGGGTGGGCAACGAAGTTAGTCCAATCGGGCGGACTCGCACTGCTCCTAACCCGCGCGATCGCGTTAATCGCTTCCGCTTTGCCTTCGCTTCCTGTCAAAACTGGCAAAGCGGTTATTATGCCGCCTACAAAAATATGGCTCAAGAGGATTTAGACCTAGTGGTTCACCTCGGTGATTATATTTACGAAGGCGCACCAAGTACAACTGCGCCGCGATCGCACGATGGCAATGGTGAACCATTTACCTTGCAGGAGTACCGTAACCGCCACGCTCTGTACAAGACTGATCCACACCTACAAGCAACTCATGCTGCATTTCCTTGGCTAGTCACTTGGGACGACCACGAAGTTGACAATAATTGGGCAGACGAAATTCCTCAAGACCCGGAAGTACAATCACGCTCGGTGTTCCTTGCCCGTCGTGTTGCTGCTTTTCAGGCATACTACGAACACATGCCACTGCGGGACTTCTCAAAGCCTAGAGGTCTTGATTTGCAGCTCTACCGACGGTTAACTTTTGGCGACCTCGTTGAATTCAACGTCCTAGATACCCGCCAGTACCGTACCAATCAACCCTGTGGTGACGGGCGTAAGCCGCGATGCACTGAAGCTACTGACCCAACTGCCACAATGACTGGTTCGGAGCAAGAGCGGTGGCTGTTTGAGGGGTTAGATCGCTCTGGCGCACGCTGGAACGTCATTGCCCAACAGACTATCATGGCTCAGTTTGACTACGATACTGGAGCAGGAGAAGTCTTCAATCTTGACCAGTGGGATGGTTATGTTGCCTCTCGCAACCGCATTCTCGGTTTCATCCAGCAACGCCGCCCCTCAAACCCCGTAGTCATTACTGGTGACTGGCATTCTAGCTGGGTTAATGACCTGAAGGCTAACTTCGACGACCCCAACTCACAAACAGTAGCGACTGAGTTTGTTGGTACTTCGATCAGTTCAAGTTGTCCTTGGACATTCGACGTAGAAGCAGCACTGCCACAGAACCCGTGGGTGAAATATTTCAATGGTAGACTGCGCGGTTATGTTCGCTGCGACCTGAACCGTGAGCGCTGGCGTACTGACTACCGACTGCTGCCTCAATCTCAACCTACCGGAATTACAGTGTCTGATCCAAACGCACCTGTCATTACAGCAGTTTCCTTCGAGTTGCCAAATCAGGGAGTTGTAGCAAAAGTTTAGTAGGTATCAAGCCGAGATGTTTGTAATTTCCTGCAATATGAGTTTAAAAGGCTTGATTTTTCGTTATAAATAGAGGTTTTTTTGACTTTGATGTAGCAAATTTTCAAAAGCAGACAAGATAAGGTTTTTCAGACCATCTTGCAGGAAATTATCAGGGTTTCGGTTTAATGCCAGGTACATTAGACCTCTTGCACGAATTAAGAAAAAAGAGCGAGTTCATAATTGAGAAGTCCAGCAATCAGATTGCATCGTAAACCGAACCGTTTTCTGCGGTTACGATATTGTTCTTTAAGGATGCGAAAAATTTTTAAGCGGCGGCTGATATGTTCACCAACAACACGTAATCTAGCTAATAAGCGATTATGCTGACGTTGTGAAGTTGGTAAATCGGCACCACGAGGTTTTATTGCAGGGTATGCAGCTAAGAGTGTAGAGTTTGGTGATACCTTGGTAGCTTTATCAGCTAAACATAACTGCGTAGGCGTAGCCAGCCGTAGGCATCGCTCAAAACGCACTTTGGTATTTTTGAGTAAACGAAAATCGTGTATATGACCAACTTCATAGGCAGTACAAAGGATTTTACCACTAGCTTGATCAACTACTAATTGTGCCTTTAAGGTATGCCGCTTTTTCTTACTACTATAGTAGAAATTGGAGTTCAGATGCGGTGAGATCGCGCCATTGACCCAACTGTAAGTCATCTATTTGTAAGTGAGCTATACTGACCCTGACCAGTCGCAAAGTCGGAAACCCTACAGCCGCAGTCATACGCCGTACTTGGCGGTTTTTTCCCTCTGTCAAAGTCATTTCCAGCCAAGCTGTCGGTACATTTTTGCGAAATCTAATTGGCGGAGTGCGTTCAGGTAACTGTGGTTCCTCTGGTAAGAGCTTAACTTCTGCTGGTTGAGTGCGGTAATCTTGAATTTCCACACCTACTTGTAACTTTTTGATCGCATCTGCATCTGGAATTCGCTCTACCTGCACCCAGTAAGTGCGTTTATGACCAAAACGCGGATGGGCAAGACGATGTTGCAATTGTCCATCGTTTGTTAACATTAGCAATCCTTCACTATCCCAATCTAAGCGTCCTACAGGATACACATCAGGCACATCAATATAATCTTTTAGGGTGCTATGTGTGGGGGCATCTTTTGTAAACTGACTAAGAACGCCATAGGGTTTGTAAAAAATAATATATCGATAGTCTTTGGGCATCGGGCATTGGGTACTTCTACTGAGCGTTGCCGTTGGCGCAGCCTCTCGTAGAGAAGTATTGGGCATTGGGCATTAATAAAATTTTAGTCCCTGCTGGATGTCCACCGAGCAATGTAATTGTAGTATATGATGCCAATAATCCTGTTCCTGATGCTTTGTAACAGTCATGGCTAAGGTTCCACGAAGGCGATCGCTGTGGTTAAAAGCTTTTGGTTAAAGGATATGAGGGGTGCATAGGTGTAGCCCAACCCAGGCATCGCCTTGAGTATTGTGATCGCTTATCTCCGTAAATTACATTTTGCATATTACTTAGTAGAACTCAGTTTTAATACTTAAAAATATATAAAGCTATGAACAAAAAACAAGTAATAAAAAATACATTTAAAGTAGTGACAATCAACTAAATAAACATTATATTGATTAAGTTAACCAAAGGTGCTGTGTAACCAACCATACTAGCTGCTCACCGCTTATAAGCTTCTCAAAAGCGTGATGACAGTAAAAAACTAGTTTTGCTAAAGATGCCATAAATTATACCGAAGATTCCAACTATCGGCTAACTTAATGTGCCTAAAAACAGCAATACAGCAGGTTAATATCTCAAGTTTCTAAAACAATTAATTTAGGTAGGCAGAACTCATGGCAACAATCAAGGGTACTAACGTTAATGACCTCCTCAATGGCACACTGAGTGGTGACATCATCTATGGCTTCGAGGGCGATGATTTCCTCAATGGTGGAGTAGGTAACGATGTACTAGACGGTGGCACTGGTAACGATACATTGACAGGTGGAGTGGGTAACGATACTTACATCGTTGATAGCACTGGGGATATTGTGAGTGAAGATAACGGCTCTGGCGGCGATGCGGGTGGTATTGATACAGTTAAATCTTCAGTTAACTGGACGTTGGGTAGCTATATCGAAAACCTCATCTTAACCGGGACAACAGCCATAAATGGCAGTGGAAATGGGTTAAATAATATCATTACAGGCAACAGTGCCAATAATTACATCTCTGGAGGAGATGGTAATGACAGCCTCTCCGGTGGCGAGGGAGACGATACTCTCACTGGGGAAGTTGGAAACGACAAACTCTATGGTGGTGAGGGGAATGACAGCCTCTCCGGCGGTGAGGGAGATAACAGCCTATACGGCGATCTAGGTAACGATGTCCTTGATATTTCTTATTCTTCTGGAAAAAACTTCTTAGACGGTGGCTCTGGGAATGATTCATTTTATGCTTACAATACCAGTGGCAACAGCACCCTCAAGGGAGGAAATGGGGATGATAATTTCAATCTTTCTTCTTCTTCTGGAAAAAACGCCTTAGATGGTGGCTCTGGGAATGATTCATTTTATGCTTACTACAGCACTGGCAACAACACCTTCAAGGGAGGAACTGGAAGTGATTATGTCTATATGTATAATTCTTCTGGGTCTAACCTTTTAGACGGTGGCTCTGAGAATGATTACCTTAATGCTTACTACAGCACTGGCAACAACACCCTTACGGGAGGAACTGGGGATGATAATTTAGATATTGGTTCTTCTTCTGGGAAAAACCTTTTAGACGGTGGCTCTGGGAATGATTACCTTAGTGCTTACTACAGCACTGGCAACAATACCCTCAAGGGGGGAATTGGGAATGATAACTTGTATATTTATTATTCCTCTGGTAAAAACCTGGTAGACGGCGGCTCTGAGAATGATTACCTTAGTGCTTTCAATACCACTGGTAACAATACCCTCAAGGGAGGAACTGGGAATGATAATTTAGATATTGGTTCTTCTTCTGGGAATAACCTTTTAGACGGCGGCTCTGAGAACGATTCATTTAGTGCTCAGTACAGCACTGGCAACAATACCCTAAATGGTGGGAGTGACAATGACTCCTTCTATTTGAGCGCTCCATCTACTGCTCCCTCTGTTTTGGTGACTCAAACAGTAGATGGAGGTACAGATGACGATTCTTTGTCTGTCAATTACAACAATTATACTCTTGAGGGAATCACCTCTACTTTCAACGCAACCACTAAGCAAGGCTCGATTACATCTGGAACTTATCGAGTTAACTACAAGAATATTGAGCGATTAGACATCTACGGTACAGCCAACGCTGACACTATTGTGGGCAGCAATGGCAACGATAACCTCAATGGATACGATGGCAACGATCTCTTGATTGGAGGGAAAGGCAGTGATGTTCTGTACGGATCTGGTGGCACTGATACCTTTGGCTTTAATACACACAATCAAGGCGTTGATAGTCTTTATGACTTCGACACGGCTGGTGAACTTATTCAGGTATCGGCTGCTGGTTTCGGCGGTGGGTTAGTAGTAGATACACTCTCAGCCAGTCAGTTTACCATCGGTTCATCTGCGACGACGGGTGCTGAAAGATTTATTTACAACAGTGGTACAGGTGGATTGTTCTTTGACCAAGATGGCAGCGGTGGTGCGTTTAATCAAGTACAATTCGCGCAATTAAATACTAGTCTTTCACTAACTAAAGCCAATTTCGTTATTGTTGCCTAATTGTAATATGGCAATCCTAAATCATTCGTGAGAAACAAGATCCCCGACTTCTTTGAGAAGTCGAGGATCTATGAGTTTAAATTCTCACAAATCAAAGTAGAAACAGCGTAGGCGCAGTTCGCACTTCTCTACGAGACGCTATGCGTAGCAAGATCCCGAAGGGTACGGCAAGCTCAGTGACCATCGTAGACATCGTCAGACTCCGAAAAAACAGCATAAATTTTTAACGTCCTTGCCCCCAGATATGACGAAGGTGGTACACTACATCCATGCTAGGGGTGCCTACATAGCCAGGCTGAGATCACACCCTTAACACCTGAGTCTGGGTAATACCAGCGGAGGGAAGCTGTTTATTGAGGAATGACAATATGCGGACAGAATGGGTTGCTAAACGACGTGGGCAAAGTAATGTATCTCAAATGCACTACGCCCGCCAAGGTGTTATCACCGAAGAAATGCACTACGTCGCCCGGCGAGAAAATCTCCCTGTTGATCTGATTCGTGACGAAGTAGCGCGGGGACGAATGATTATCCCGGCTAATATTAATCACACTAATCTAGAGCCGATGGCTATTGGCATCGCCTCTAAATGTAAAGTAAATGCTAATATCGGTGCTTCCCCCAACTCTTCTAATCTTCAAGAAGAAGTTGATAAGCTGAATCTGGCGGTGAAGTACGGTGCTGATACCGTAATGGATTTGTCCACAGGCGGCGGTAACTTGGATCAAATTCGTACCGCTATTATTAAAGCTTCGCCTGTTCCCATTGGTACGGTGCCAGTATACCAAGCTTTAGAAAGCGTCCACGGCACAATAGAAAATCTGACTGCTGATGATTTTCTCCATATCATCGAAAAGCACGCCCAGCAAGGGGTAGACTATCAAACTATCCACGCAGGGATTTTGATTGAGCATTTGCCATTGGTGAGAAACCGCATCACTGGGATTGTCTCTCGCGGTGGCGGTATTTTGGCACGGTGGATGCTACATCACCACAAACAAAACCCACTTTATACGCATTTCCAAGACATTATTGAGATTTTCAAAAGGTACGATGTCTCTTTCAGTTTGGGAGATTCCCTGCGTCCTGGCTGCACCCATGATGCCTCAGATGAAGCACAATTAGCTGAATTGAAAACCCTGGGACAGCTAACTCGCAAAGCTTGGGAAGATGATGTACAGGTGATGGTGGAAGGGCCTGGACACGTCCCAATGGATCAAATTGAGTTCAACGTCCGTAAGCAGATGGAAGAGTGTTCTGAAGCACCTTTCTATGTTTTAGGGCCATTGGTGACAGATATTGCTCCCGGTTATGACCATATCACTTCAGCTATTGGAGCAGCAATGGCTGGATGGTACGGTACTGCAATGCTGTGCTATGTAACACCTAAAGAACATTTGGGTCTACCAGATGCTGAAGATGTGCGGAATGGGTTAATTGCTTATAAAATAGCGGCTCATGCGGCTGATATTGCTAGGCATCGCCCTGGTGCAAGAGATAGAGATGATGAACTTTCTAAGGCGCGTTACAACTTCGATTGGAACCGTCAGTTTGAATTATCACTCGATCCAGAAAGAGCTAAGGAATATCACGATGAAACTCTGCCAGCAGATATCTATAAAACTGCTGAGTTTTGTTCAATGTGTGGGCCTAAGTTCTGTCCAATGCAAACTAAGGTTGATGCTGATGCGCTGACAGAACTAGAGAAGTTCTTGGCGAAAGAAACTGTGACTCAAAGCTAACAGACACCGAAGGCAGGAGGCAGAAGGGATGCAATATGGTGGTGAAGTCTCCACTATAGCGGTTCTTGAATGGAAGCAATATCACAATAGGGCACAGCATTGCTGTGCCCCTACAAATAGTCTGTATTCTATGCAATTGAGAACCGCTATATATTACAGTCCACCAAATCAGAGATTTTGGTGGGGTACTTAGACCCTTGCTCGCTCTAACCGTCGCAGGAGACAGAGAACAATATTCCTCCTCCTGCCCCCTGCCCTTCTTGTTAAAATCCAATTTCAATGGTCAAGCTGCGAATTTTTCCTGTATCTCCGTCAGCTTTATCTGCAACTTCCAGAGTCCAGGTTCCTTGGGGACTTTTACCTTTAAAGGCAGCAAGTTTTGGGGTGTTTACCTCGTCATAGGTTGTTTTGATATTATCAGTAGCTCCGCCTTGGCGATCGTGCAGAACTATCGGAAGTATGCCTATTTGCACTGGGGGAAGGAGAGTAACAATAAGATCCCCAATATAAGTATGCTCGATGTCTACATTAACTTTGATGGATTTTAGAACGCTGGTATTAGCGATCGCCACCGCTAATGTTGATGTTTGCAAATCGTTAATTGGGATATCTTGCACTGCCTGAAAAATACTAATGGGCGATGTTTGAGCAGGCTTGGCTAATTCTACAGCTTTCAGAGCATTGATTCGACCGTAACCGTAGAAAGGACTGCGACCATTAGCATCATATTTACCTCCGGCTGAATCAATGCGATCGCAAGAGCGTTTAATAATATCTCGCACTTCATCCCAACGCAGATTTGGGTTTCTGGCAACAATCAAGGCTGCTACACCAGCCGCACCTGGACAAGCACTGGAAGTTCCGCCGAATTCGTTCGTGTAGTTGCCTGCGGCCTCACCCAAATTTCGATTACCAGAATTATAACCAAGTACACCAGAGCGATCAGTTGTCCAAATTCCACTAGTTTGAGAACTGTCACCATTGTTGCTAGGAAAGGCACACCAGACCGCCTTACCAAAATCACTGTAAGCGCTTCTCGTGCCGTAGTCGTTACAAGCTGCCACCGCAATCACCTTTTGGTAGCTGGCGTAGCCGTCGTTATCGACGCTTTCGTTACCATTGCCAGCTGCGAATAAAATTACACAGCCTTTGCCATTGCGTCCTTTATTGATTGCAAAGTCTATAGCAAGTCGTGTGGAATCAGGCAGAGGTACTTTTTGGTTGTGTACAGGATCGTTTGGCTCAAACCAAGTACCGTCTTCGGGGCCCCAGCTGCAAGAAATAACATCAGCACCATTTTGAGCCGCCCAAATAAAAGCATCGGCTTCATCTTGTGATCCTAGCGCCGAAGCTAAACGAATCGGCATCAGCTTTGCACCTGGTGCCACACCAGATGCACCAAACTTGCCATTGGCACAAGCTACTCCTGCACAGGATGTTCCGTGATTATTCTCGTTTCCCGGTCTGGGATTGTCCGTTTTACGTGTGACATCACGCGGGGCAACAATCTTGCCAGAGGAACGAAACTCTTCATGCTCCAGATCCACACCATCGTCGATAATTGCAATAATCGTTCCTGTGCCATCGCTCAACTTCCAAGCCGCTTCAACGTTGGCATGGGCGTTAATTACTTTACCATTAATTGTTGTTTGCTTTAAGTGCCACTGCTGTGGAAAAACCTGACGTTGGCGTGACTCACGCGCTAGTTCAGGATGGCACAGTTCAACTGATTCCTCATTTAGAAGTCTCTCGGCGATGTCAAAGACGGCTATACCAGTGTTTATAGGGGCATTGACAAAATAAGCATTGCGTGCATATTTAAGTTGGCGTTTAATTGTTAAGTTGTAACGTTTTAAAATTTCTTGGCAGACCCTTGACTCTTCTTCGCTATCAAATTTAACAAAAATGTTTTCAGTGTAAATTACAGGTTGTCGGGATACTGGATCGATCAGAACACGTCCGGCAAATTGGACTTCAGACTCTCTGTTGAGAATTTCCCGGGCATAATCGCGCAAAGCGGCACCCTGATTTGGAACTTTAGCTTGCAGAATTTCTACACCCGCTTGCCGAAACCGTGTTCTTAACTCAAATTGATTGAGGATGCTACGAGCTGTGGGTGACACAGGTGCGACTTCAAAGGATCTTGCACCGACAAGAGTGGTACGGCTTTCGGTACGCACTACAACGTGTTCGTTACTGATAGCAAATTCATACTTTTGGCCGTTCTGTCCACCATAACGAACCTGAACCATAGTTTAATCTCCTAAATGTTTTGAAAATTGGGAATTGGGAATTAGGAAACCGTATTATGCCTTACTTTTAAAGCTTGCTGCACCCATTGTAGGCTTACGTTTGCTTTATGGATGCTTCTAATTTCATGTGTTATATGTGTATTACTATACAGAATTTAATCTATCTAAGTTCATACAAGCCTTCGATTAGTCTTTCCACAAAAGAGGGGATTCAAAATCAGGTTGTTTTAAGAATCTTCACTATCAGTAGGGGCGTATAACTGTGGATCTTGATGAAAAAAATGTATTTAATATCATTGAAAAACGCTATAACATCATTAGAACTTAAGAAAAATGTTTTATTTTCCGGCTGAGTATTTTCTACAGGTGTACTCTCTACCCCTGATTCCTGAAGTGAGATTTCAAAAAGACTATTTTTCTGATTATCCTGAACAAATTCGCGTTGGTAGCGATGCCTACGCCGGGCTACGCCTACGCACTGCTGTATCCTACACTCGTAAGCCTGGGTACTATGCAGTACATTACAATCAACCTAGCACTGTAGCATCAGGAGCAATTTTACGACTTAACGACGGTGCGATCGCAGTTTTTTCAGGCGAACCCAATCAATCAGAACAGGGTATATTGAGTCCGATTTATACACTACAACCCAATGGTTCCCTAGCAGTACCAACTGGACTGGTTTTTATCCGCTTTGCTGAAGGTGTTGGTGTGGAGTCGCAGCGCGAGGCGATCAATCAAGCGGGTTACGAAGTAGCGCAAAGTCTTCCTTATGCACCTCATACGGCTTGGTTGCGTGCTAAATCAGGTAAGATTGTTGATGCGATCGCGGGAATTTCTCAGTTAGAAGCGATCGCTAATGTTGAGAATGTCGAACCTCAAATGCTTATGGAAAGAGGTTTAAGATAAATTACAAATTATACATCTGGTAAAAATAAATGGGGCGATCGCCAATTCGTTTGCTAAATAAACTTTTTTGATTGAAAGCGAAAATGAGAAGACTAACCAAAACTTTGAACAACGTACATATCATTTCCTGCATCGCCTACTAAAAGCAAGCTGCTGTCACCACTTTCTAAATCTCGGCTGCCAGCAATACCCTTTTGCAAAACTTTAATTATTCTTTGGGGACTGAAAGATTCCAATTCCACAAACTTTCCAGATTCTAACCATGTTAATTCTTCAGCAGATAAACTTTGACGAACTTCTTCAGGTAATTGTTTAGCTGCTTGCGCTGACTGGAGAGAGGATTGAATAAACATTCCGCGCTTAGTAGCGATAATTTGACGTGGCATTAGTCCAATATCAATAATTACAATCTCGCTATGGAGAAACCAACTAGCGTTGGTTCTCAAATGATGAACTAAACTAATTCCTTGTGGATTACAATCATGCACTGCATAGACTTTCAAATCGGGATTACGGCGTAACATTTGCATTGTGGTGTCAAAAATACTTTGGGGATATCCAGTAATGCTGAGAATTGCACAGTTATTTTCAAAGTGAAAATTATTAGCAATTAATAGTTGAGCAATACTAGCACTATCACAAACGACTAATCTATCAAAACTGTAAGCTGTTACATCAGGATTAATCGCCGCTAGTCTATTTTGCTGGTTTGGAGAAGGAAGAATTTTGAGAATTGAACCATTGATTTGCTGCCAGCGATTTAGCCAACCTTGAAAATCATTTTGAGAAAATAAAAACTCTTGTGGAAATATAGTTTGTCGTAGCTGTCGAGTTCCAAAGTATATTGATAACATTCCTAAGAGAACGACGATGACAAATAGACTAAACGAGTTATATATAATTAAAGCAGCATAAATTCCTACAGCAAGAATAATTCCTCCTATTATTTGCAAGCATCTAGCATATTCTTGGCGAAGCTTAATATGTATTTTCTTTGATAGAGATTTTGTATATAAATATAATACAAAGCATATATTAAATAGAATGGATACTATCAGAAAAGAACTAGCACCAAACAATAAGGAAGCAAATCCACCTATGAATCCTGGTACCCAAATATTAAAAAACAAATATATAAACAACAAACCAAATAATGAAGCAGACTTGGGTTTTATCCGATTATCTAATAAATAAAGCAGTTGTTTGGGTGTAAAAAATAAGGTTTGATTTGCAGAAATATCAGCGATCGCCTTCGCAAACATAGGGTCAGTAATCTTAACTTTACTCATACTGGTCGGTTCAAAAGCAAAGGGATGATTGCATTTTAGACACCGACCTTGATTAGCTGTCCGCTCTTTTAATTTATTGTCAGTTCCGCAGTTAATACACTTCATAATGATTGTTTTATGTTAGTTATTAATTGTTAGTCAATCTGGTTCAGATCAGACTTGATCCCCCCTAACCCCCCTTAAAAAAGGGGGGAACTATCAAGCATCTGATTTGTTAGTAAAACACTATAGTCTTCTCGTTGGCGAATCAAGCGATGTGTGTCACTTTCTAGTAAGACTTCCGCAGGTTTGGGGCGGTGTAAAAAGTGAGACGACATAGCATAACCATAAGCACCGACATCTAAAATGGCAACGATATCACCAATTTCTAATGCCGGGAGTTGGCAATTTTTCCCCAGATAATCTCGTGAATAGGTGGTGTTCCCACAAATATCTGTTGTGAATGGATTGTCTGCTTGCTTCCAAGTGACGATTTCTCTGTAGCCGCCGTGTACTGAGGGTACTGAAA
Organism: Nostoc flagelliforme FACHB-838; assembly: GCF_014698065.1. Lineage (GTDB taxonomy): Bacteria > Cyanobacteriota > Cyanobacteriia > Cyanobacteriales > Nostocaceae > Nostoc > Nostoc flagelliforme_B. The sequence goes on along the minus strand of NZ_JACJSI010000025.1, from coordinate 61,534 downwards.
GATTAGCAACAGTGGTATCAACTCCGACAATCTGTTTTTCTCCTTGCCATTTTACAGAAACAACTTGAGCCAGCAACGTGGCACATCCAGCGATCGCACTTCGTCCCGGCTCAATCACCAAATCAATTTCTCGTCCTAAACGAGTAATTCTTTCGCTCAACTCAGCCCCAAATATTTCCCAGTCAAAGGCTGTTTTGTTGTGATGATAAGGATAGCCAAAACCACCGCCAAAATCTAAATATTCCCAATCTGGTAACTGTTGTGCTGTGGCAATCACTGTATCAATCACCTCAGTAAAAGCTGCTGTAGCGTTAGTTCCCGTTCCTCGATAGAAGTGTAAACCACTCAGCTTTAATCCCACCTCACCAGTTAAAGCGATCGCATCACCAAATTCCTCTGGACGCACACCAATGCGGCTATCTCCGGTAATTTCCGGCAAATTAAGGCGTAAACCCAGCCGAATGTTTTTTTCTGTGCCTTTGGGGATAACTTCGCAGCACAATTGTAACTGAGCAAGGCTATCAAAATTGAGAGTTATAATTCCCCAATTCAGCACTTGTAGCATCTCAGCCTGATTTAAATTACTGCCGCTATAAACAATCTGACTAGGCTCGAAACCAGCTTGCAATCCTAAATAAATATCTCCTGGAGTATTAGCGTGAAGTCCCCACCCAAATGAACGGAAAATTTTTAACAGCGCAATGTTGCCATTAGTAACACTAGCAAAGCGAAATTGTGTGTGCCGATAGCTGACTGCTTTGGTAATGCGCTCAATAGTTTTGCCCAAGCGATCGCCATTATAAACATAAAGCGGAGAACCGTAGTTATTCAGTAACTCCTGAGCAAGTTCCCTGGAGAATGGGGGATTAAGACGATTTTGAATTAAATTATTTGATACCATTTACTAAAAATACTGATACAGTAAATTACGAATTACGAATTATTTTGTAATTTATCCATAGCCAACGATGTAACCAAAAAGGATGATCCCAAGACTGTTTACTTAGTTCTTCATTTAAAACATGCGATCGCCAAAGTTGCCACATAATCAGTAACCAGAGAGTCTCACCAATTCGCCGTCCTTGAATAGCTGCTCCTAGTTTGCCTTCAACAATTTGTGCCGCAATGTGAGGATAAAAATGATTGTGAGCGCGAAGTCTTTCTGGATTGAGCCAAATGCCGAGCTGATGCCAAAAATCATTTAAACACCAAGAAGTTAAGGGAACCCCCATACCCCGCTTTTGTCGCCAGACAATTTCGGGCGGAAGCCAATTTTCTACAGCCCGTTTGAGGATATATTTTTCACAGGCTCCTTGCAAACAGAGTTCTCCAGATAGGCGGAATGTCCACTCAGCTAAAGGTAAGTCACAAAAAGGCGATCGCACCCACAATTTATGAGCAAACCCCAATGCAGTTGCACGAGGATGGATATTTTGCGCCCCTTTGAGCATCAAACTAGCACGGCGAAGGCGATGCAGCAAAGATGGACACTCATTGCGATCAAGAGATGTTAACAACCAATCTTCAGGATGCAAATTTTGGATCTGTGCATATATTTCTGGCTGATAAACTTGAGATTCATATCCTCCAAGACGGTGAAAGGTGCGGAGATATTGCTGGATAAAAGTTTCCTGTCCGGCGGGATTTTCTGCTTGATAAACACCTGCGGCAATTAAAGGTTTGTTCGTCCAACCAGCAAACAATTGATCTCCACCTTCACCGTTAAAGATTACCTGAGTTTCTTGACTCGCCCTCTCAGATAGGAGATACAACGGCACACACACCCCATCTCCAAAAGGCAAATCCAATGCTTGCACAGTAGGAATTAGGGCGTTTTTGATTGAACTTGGGTTTGCTGCAACTTTAATCAGCGGAATTTTAAGGAACTGGGCGACTTGTTCAGAGTATGGATATTCTGGAATCCCTGCATCAGCGAAATCTAGAGTGTAGGCGCGGACTTTCACCCCTGCTTGTACCAGCAGTGCCGCCACTACCGAAGAATCGAGTCCACCAGAGAGAAACACCCCAACAGGCTCATCCTTTAAATCGGCAATATGTCGCCCAATGGAGTCTTTGAGGAGAGTTTGCAATTCGGTAATTGCTGTAGCTTCATCTGTTAACTGTTCTGGCGCTTCTCGCCACGAATGGATATTTTTAGATTCAGGCGATCGCAGAATACCTGATTGGCGATCGCTCTGCCAAACTAATTCAGTCCCCGCCGTCACTGCAAACACTCCATTAACTGGGGTTAAAGGTGTTGGAACGTAAGAAAAACAGCTATAGCCATATAACCCAGGAATGCTAACTTCTGATTGTTGTAAAATCGGTAAGAGTAGTTGCATTTGGGATGCAAACCAGATTACTTGTCCCTGCACAGTCCAATACAAAGGCACTTTACCGAAAGGTTCTCTTCCCAAAATTAGGCAATTGTTTTCCTGGAGACTTACCCAAGCATCGGGTGAAGTTAATAATCCTGATGCGGAGATAGCAGCAATTTGATTTTGTTGCGGTGGGGAATTTGCATTAAGTCCTATATAAACAACATTCCAGATGGGAGGAGAATAATTTTCCTGTGCAGAAAACTGACTTTTCAGACCTAACCCCCTAACCCCCTTCCCGATGCGGGAAGGGGGAAAATTCAAAGCCTCTCCCCTTTTAGGGGAGAGGTTTGGAGAGAGGTTTTCCACGACACTAGTTAACAGCGCTTCTAACTCGTGTTGAGCGCCGTAACCCCAATAACCAAGAAAATGATGCGGGATGTTACCCATCTGAACTATTTAACTTCAAAGGTTTCATCACTAATCTGCCGACCTTCCAAGAACATCTGCACTTTCCAATTACCAACAGTTGCAGCCGGGTTAATAGTATAACGACACTGGGTATCCCAGACAGAAGTATTAATCTCGCGGGTTTGATAGTTGTTTTGCTTGACAATTTGACCACTTGGGTCAATCCAATTACAAGAGAGAGCCAGCTTTTTACCCAAGGGTGCATCTTTTAAGGTGACACGGTACAACACTTCTGCATTGGTTTGGCGGGAAATTGTCTTTAAGTCGCCGCCATTATCTTGTATTAACGTGATGCGGTCTTGTTGAGCAGAAACACGGTCAAGTGCAGAATTCTGCTGCTGCATGAAAAATATTGTAGATGCACTCACTATCACTAAGACTGCCACAACTCCAGAAGTAATCCATCGATTCCGGCGTTGTTGTACCTCTAGCGCTTGACGGCGATTTAATTGAATCAGCGCTTCATCTAGTAACTCAGGTGGTAAATTTAACTCCTGTAAAATTTCTCTAACCTGCTGTTGATCTAGTTCCGCTTCTCGACGCACTTGCAGACTTTCTACTTCTGTGACTATTTGTGATAATTGCTCTTGAGTCAGTCGCTGCGTCATAGCTTAACTCCTGTTAAAAAAAGTTTATGGCGATCGCTGATGATGTGCAATCAAAAAAATCTTAGACATCTCACTTTTGTAGGTACATCATCAGTACTTTTCGGGTTTTGGGGGAAAGGGTTTGAATTTACCTTTCACCCTTCGCCCTTTAATCTTTTCCCAGACCAAAAGATAGATTATTGAGTTTATCCGAAAAGTATTGGGTACATCATAAGCTACAAAATAAAGTTGTTGCTTTTCGGATTCTTGTAAATACTTTCTTTTCTCTCTTTCTCATGCTCTGCAAGTAATATATTGAGTCAGAGACTCAATGAATGCATTCCCACGCGGAGCATGGGAATGAGGAAATGTAAAATCTAAAATCTAAAATTAATATGACTCAAGAACAACAAACGGCAATTGAAGGTATTTATGAAGTCTGTATCGGCATCTCGGAGCCAATTTCTGCAATTCAGTATTGGGAGCAATTTGGCTATCGCATTGGTGAAGTGGGTGAATTAACCGCAGATGTAGCCCATCAATTATATGGAGTGAATTCGTCTTTACGCTCAATCCGTCTCTACCACCAAAATGCAGATCATGGTTTGATTCGGCTGATGGTTTGGCAAAACCCCACCCATGAAGGTTTGGGAACAGCATCAATGAAAATTAAGGGAAATCGCTGGGCGACAAGCTTAACTGCGGATGTCTTGAATATTTTAAATCATATAGAGGACGCAAAGGCAGCAGGTTTCCCTATCAGATACTCTATCCCTTATTGGGAAGTCATCTACAACAAAGAGAGAAAAAGCCGTCCTTTTATTGAGCCAGCAGTTGGTGTGCGCGAAATGCTGCTGCTGCAACCCTTAGCTCGACAGGTTTTGTTTCAACGGTTTGGCTATACACTACCGCATTACGGACAAGTTAACCATAATGCGCCTCTCAAGACTAGTCAGTTTACCCATTGTGGGATTATCGTTCAAGATGACAGCAAAGAAACCCTGAAGTTTTATGAAGAAGTTTTGGGTTTGCTGCGTGTACGTGATGATGTGGAAACTAGCTATGAATCTTCGCCAGCAGGTAAAAATATTTTTGACCTTAACCCTGGTGAAAAGTTTATTGTCACTACCTTTGATGATCCCCGTTCTTCTAAGTCTGACTTGATGGCTACACGTAGTGGTAGACTTTATATCATTCGATTTCCAGAATCTATTAATTTAGAATCGCGCTTTGAGGCAGCCCAACCAGGTAGCTTGGGTATGTCTTTATATACCTATCGCGTTAAGAGAATACAGGAGTATTGCGATCACATCAAGGCGAGTACTGCACAAAAAGTTACAAACATCATTAGTAATGAATTTGGCGAGACGAGTTTCTCTTTTATTGCACCCGATGGCTATTTCTGGACTTTCCTAGAAGGTAATTAACTAGACATCTAACCAACAAGAATAGGCCCCTTGTAAAAACTGAAAAACCGCCCAAAAATTTATTTTTTGGCAAATAGCTCAATTCGTTTAAAACCGTCTAATGACAGTAGTTTTAGTCCCTTTAAACTTAATTTTGCTACTAGCCAAAGATTTAAGTCTTTGGCTGTTCAAGTATTTTGCAATAGATTTAATAAAAATTTCCATTCCCTCCTTTACAATTAGTTTAAATTTCTCTATCGCCGCCAATAGCCAGTTGCTTTTTGCTATGTTTCAACTCTTTCCAAAGTGACTTAATTTGCTGGTAAGCCTCTTCCTGAGACAACTTCCCCCCTGTTTCTAGACAAGTGATGTAACTAATTTTTTGGGAAAATTCTTGGAGGTTGGCATTAAACACTAAGTTTTCTGGCTGAAATTTACCATAATACCGACTACGAGGATAAAGAAAGCTGTTTTTTGCTTGCGAGTTAGGTTGTGTCATAAGTTTTCTCTCTTTAATTCTCTATTAAATTTATAAACTATCATTTCTCTCTTTGTGTATATACACAGGATAAAATGCAAATTCCTGAAGAGAGAACCTAATTTTTTAATTCAACATTAGGATAAAGCAGAAATACAGGTAATTAACTAGTGAAAATACTGAAATAAAAATGTCATCTACCAAAAGGAGTAAGTTAACGCGATTTTAGTAGTGGAAAACACCAAAAGGAGTAAGCCAAATGGCATTTTGCTGATTAAATTTTACTTGATCAAGTGCGGTTCAAAGTAAGATCATATCTGCATGATTAGTTATGATTACCATCATCTTTCGTTAGGGTTGATAGCGAAGGCTAAAATAAAAGCCATCATCTTGAGCGTTATTACCACGATCGCTCAGATCGATAAATGGAAATCCATAATCGAGCCGCAAAAAGAGATTATCAATTCCCAATGCCTGATTCCACAAGAATCCTAAGCCTGCGCCTACCAAAAAAGTTTGATTGGGTAGCTGATTGGGGTTATTAGACTGATTCCAGACGGCTCCCATGTCTAGAAATGGCGCAAGTTGAATTGTAGATATTCCAGATTTATCGCGTTGCACTGTGAAGCGATCTTCGATCGCTACCCGAAATCCATTATCTCCAGAACGGATATTTTGGCGATATCCCCTTACAGATTGTCCACCACCGATGACAAATTGCTGCGAAGGTAAAAGGCTATCTGGTGTTAGTTGCAAGTCTGCTTGGATGAGCAACAAGTTATCGTTATTGAGTTGCTGCACGCGCTGTATTTGTCCTAACCAACTGAAAAAACGACCATCAGGTATGGGATCATTGTTGATAGTTGCATCTAAGATATCAACACCAAAATTAAATTGCGATCGCAAAAACCAAGCTCCTTGAGGTTCGCGCTTAGTATAATCTTGAGCAAATTTAATTACACTGGTGCGGCTAACGCCATTGGCATCAGGCCCAATGCCAAAAGGTTGTGCGCGATTATTGAAAATGAAGGTTTGACCATCTTGGTAGGTAAATCCTAAAGATAGGGCAAATTCTTCTCTGGGCGATCGCATCAATGGTTGACGATAATTGATTTCATAAAGATCCTGGTTTGCGCGAAAGCCAAACGCATCAAAGGGTGGCTCAGTAATTTCGTTGCGAAAAAATGCAGCTCTAATCTGTACCCTGCCGTTCATGGCGTTAACAGGAACCTGATAGTTGAAATCAAAGATATCAGAACCACCAGAGAGTGTGTGGTAATAGGAGCTTGCTAACTCATCTCCCATGCCGGTTAAATTGCGCGATCGCAGTCCAATACCTAATCTTTCCGCCCCAATACTGGGAGGGGAATAATTATCTACACCCAAGCTACCAGTTAAAGGGTTTGCCTCTTCAACTCTGACAACGAGAATACTTTGACCAACTTTACCCGTTGGACGCAGACGCGCTTCTACATTTGTAAATAAAGGATCGAGTCGCAACAGCTTCAGTTGATCTTCGAGTTTACCAGTATTCAGAGGAATACCAGCACCTAGTTGGATGCGACTACGAATATAAGATGGGTTTAATCGCCGCGTCCCTTCGATGTTAATCTCTGTTAAACGCCCTTCAAACACCTGAATTACCACAACACCATCGGCGGTACTAGATTGTCGAGTGTCTGGAACTGCTCTGGAATTTATATAACCTTTATTTAGATAAAGCTGGGTAACAGCATCGGCGGCTTGTCTGATTTCTTCTAAAGTTAAGTCCCGTTCTTCAAACGGTTTGACAACTGGATTAAAATCATTTTCATTAAAAACTGTGCTACCTACAACCTGGATTTTGCGAACCCGAATGCGTTGTGGTGTTTCTGGTGGTGCTGGGGAAGATTCGGGTTTTGGTTCTGGTTGATTAGAGTCAATTGCTGGGGAAGGTTCTGTTTCCTGTACTATTTGTAACTCAGGGGAACTACTATTTTGAGGCGATTTTGGTATAGAGATATCGGCTGTAGCTCTAAGTCCATTGGCAGTTACAATCCAGACCGCAGGCAGAATTAACAAGCTGCACTTGAAACGGAAACTGTGCTTACTCCATTTAGTACTCGCTAGATGCCAAGTGTCTAACTGATGAGAGAGATAGACAATTCTTTGCTGAGTCGTTGCTTCAGACTTAACACGAGTTTCTGTTCCTTTTGTCATTTCTTTTTGGTGGGGTGTCTGATTTTACGACATACCTGATTTTAATTTTTGGTTATGCTCTGGGTGCATGAGTATTTGAATATCATATTTTTGACATTCAAATTTAAGAAAATTTGTAACAAAAAAATAATAAACAGCAATGACTATCTAAGTGAAAGCCCTTAGTAATATACTCTGGTAAGCAGGTAGAAAACTTGGGAATACTTCGATGTCGCCATTGATCTCCATTGTCATCGTCAATTACAACCGGGAGGCTTACCTTCAAGAAGCGATCGCCAGCGTTTTAGCACAGACATGGCAAGACTTGGAGTTACTAATTTGGGATGATGGTTCTACAGATGGATCGGTGGCGATCGCTAACGCTTATGCTCAACAAGATGGACGAGTGCGGGTAGTCCAAGCAGACCATCAAGGACTGGCTGCGGGTTGTAAGGCAGCAATCAGCCAAACTAGTGGGACTTACATCGGTATAGTAGACAGTGATGATATCCTTGCCCCTACCGCCCTTGCCGAAACCGCTACAGTTCTCAACCGTCACCCAGAAGCAGGATTTGTTTACACCGACTACTTAAATATTGATCAAGAGGGCAAAGTTCTCAACTACGGTCATCGTTGTAACATTCCTTACTCTCAAGAAGGTCTGTTGGTGGACTTCATGACTTTCCACTTCCGCCTAATGCGCCGTTCAGTTTACGAACAGGTGGGAGGTGCTAACGAATCGTTCTCTGGCTGTGCCTATGATTATGACCTATGCCTGCGACTTTCAGAAGTAGCTCAGGTGCGCCGAGTTCAAGAGCCACTCTACCTCTACCGGATTCACTCTCAAAGCATGTCTGTTACCAGAAGAACAGAACAAATATTCTGGTCACAGAAGGCGATCGCTCAAGCACTTTGGCGGCGCGGATTAGCAAATAAGTTACAAATCGATGTAGAATTACCCACAGGTCGCTTCATATTACGGCGCAAAAAACCTCTACTGTCTAGCATTGCCGCTTCAGTGTTAGCTATTGTACCTCTGGTGACAGCCATGAGTGCGGGATTAGCCCAAGCGCAACAAATTGTCCCTGCTGCCGATGGAACAAACACAATTGTTACACCCAACGGCAATCGGCTTGATATTACCGGCGGTACAACTTCTGGAGATGGTGTTAACCTCTTTCACAGCTTTCAACAATTTGGAATTTCACCAGAACAAATTGCCAACTTTCAAGCTAATCCAGCGTTACAAAATATCCTTGGTCGAATTACAGGCGGGGATGCCTCGATTATCAATGGCTTAATTCAGGTGACAGGTGGCAATGCTAACCTTTTCTTGATGAATCCAGCCGGATTTATTTTTGGAGCAAACGCCAGTTTAAATGTGCCTAGTGCTTTCACAGTGACAACAGCTAATGGCATTGGTTTTGGCAGCAGTTGGTTCAACGCTATTGGGGTTAATGACTACAATGCTTTAGTTGGAAACCCCAACGGATTTGCCTTTAGTACGAACCAACCAGGAGCGATCGTCAATGCTGGAAATTTGGCAGTAGGTGCTGGGCAAAATTTGAATTTATTGGGCGGTAATGTAGTTAATACCGGGCAACTTTCAGCACCAGGAGGGCAGATTACAGTCACATCCATACCAGGGGAAAATTGGGTGCGTCTGAGTCAGCCAGGAAATCTATTGAGTCTAGAAATTCAGCCCCTCGCCTCTAGTAGCAACCAACCCAATAACTGGACAATTCCTATTGCATCTTTACCAGAATTGCTCACAGTTGGTAATACTGACACTGGGTTAACTGCTAATCCTGATGGAACTGTGCAGCTAACAGGCTCTAATGTCACGATTCCCGCAACGCCAGGGACAACGATTGTTTCGGGCGTTGTGGATGTATCGAGTCAAACAGGCGGTACAGTAGCTGCTTTGGGTAAAAAAGTTGGAGTCATTGATGCCAATATTAACGCCTCTGGAAACAATGGTGGCGGCACAGTGCTAATTGGCGGCGATTACCAAGGTAAAGGTACTTTACCCAACGCCGAGCAGACTTATGTAAACTCAAACTCCGTCATTAATGCCGATAGCAATTTAAATGGAAACGGCGGACGCGTCATTGTTTGGGGTAACGATACAACCCAGTTTTTTGGTAATATTTCGGCTCGTGGAGGAGCAAATGCCGGGAATGGTGGTTTTGTAGAAGTATCAGGCAAAAATTTCTTGACCTTCAACGGTTTGGTAGACGCTTCAGCCCCCAATGGTAGCTTTGGTACATTATTACTAGACCCCACCACATTAACTATTATTGATGGTGCATTAGGGACAGGTGATTTTCCACCTGGCAACATTGCTTTTGGGGATGCAGATATTGGGGCTAATACCGTTTCTTGGGGTGCGATCGCGGCTTCGGGCGCAAATGTTAACTTACAAGCCATAGGGAATATTACCATCAATGACATCACCGGAGCTACACCCGGAGTAACTACCGCCGATGGTGTCGCTTCATTAAATTTAGGCGGTGGTAGCTTCAGCCTGACCTCACAAAGCGGTTCTGTAAACTTTGTTGATCCCACCAACACAATTCGGACAAACGGTGGAGCAATAGGCATTTCGGGAGCCAGTCTATCGTTGGGAAATTTAAATACAAATAGTAATTCTGGCAATAGCGGCAATGTAACCTTGTCTGCGAGTGGTGACATCACTGCGGGCGACATTATTACCACAGGTCAGGGCTACTCCTCCGGTAATATTACAGTCCAAAGCATTAGCGGTGGAATCACTTTAAATGACCTCGTTACTTACGAGGTTCAAGTGTTTGAATCTACGGCTGGAGAGGTGAGCTTGAGTGCCGCAGGTAATATCCTCACGGGTACCATTAATTCGTATTCAAGTAACCCTTCTAGCTCAGGTACGGGCGGCAATGTACAGGTAGAAAGCACAGCTGGCAATATTACCACAGGAGCAATTAACTCGTCTGTATCTTTTGCACGAAGAAGTAATGTTAGCAATTTTACTGGCACGGCTGGTGCAGTCACCTTAACTGCCAGAGATAATATTACTGTTAATGGGGCTATTAATGCCTCAGCAAGCGTCACGGTACTTGCTGATAATCCAAGTACAGGTGGTACAGGTGGTAATGTAACTCTAGAGACTACCAATACTGCTAGCAGCACAATTCGCTTTAGCAGCATCAACACTCAAGCCATAGGAGAGGACATTGGTGAGGGTAACATTGTTCAAGGTGGTAATGTGCAGGTGCTAACCAACGGGCTAGTTCAAGGAATAGGGACAATTAATGACGGTGAAACCGATACAGGTGTAACGATCGCTACTGGTGGATTTTTTATTCCTGTTTTTTCTAGTGAAGTAGGTACTATCGTTCAACCTCTTGCAGGAGGTACTGTCACAATTCAACATGATGGTGGCCCAAACAATGTAGATTTTATCGTAGGCGATGCAAGTGTTAATGGCACAGCCGGAACAATTAATGCAGGGGAAGGTAATGCAGGGGAGAGTTTAATCATCACTTCGGGTAACTTTCCAGTTTTGCCTAATGGCGGAGATGCTAGCGGCACTCCAAACAACATTACCATTACGTCCGTAAACACCCCGCCTATATTAACGGCAAACTCATCACTACCCGATACCCAGACAAATCAGTCAGTGACCTCGAATTTCGGCAGTTTGGGTGCTGTGGTTACAGATGCTAATAATGACGTTACCACCATCCGGCTTGATGCGGTAAATACAGGAAATCTGACTGTCAATGGTGTTCCCGTGACCCCTGGTGTTACTACCTTATCTAGCGGCGATACTTTAGTGTACACACCTCCAGCAGATACTAATGGGTCACTAAATGCCTTCGGCATCAGTGCGAGCGATGGTGTATCCTCTTCAGCACCAACACAAATAGGCATCAATATCAATGGGAATGGTGGGAATGGTGGAAATGGTGGAAATGGTGGAAATGGTGGGAATGGTGGGAATGGTGGGAATGGTGGAAATGGTGGAAATGGTGGAAATGATGTGCCGATTCCTCCCCCCTGTACATTCCAGTGCAACCCAGTTACACCGCCTAACTTTAACCCCCCTAGCTTTAGAACTGATCCCCCTGTTATTAATCCCGATCGCACCGCCGAAGGTGGTTTCACAGATGAGATTGCAGACTATTTAGGCATTCCCACCCCTAAAATCAAAACATTCGATGATGCCAAAGAGGTTGCTCGCAATATTGAGAAAGCTACTGGCGTTAAACTCGCATTTGTATACACCAGTTTTGTCCCTGTAGAGATTGAACCACTGCCAAATTCAGATGGAGCGAAATTTACTAAACAGTTGAATACCGTAGCAGAACAAGTTAGTGACCAACTAGAGTTAGTGGTAGTAACCGGAAAAGGTGATCCCATCCGCAAGCGCATCCCAGAAGCTACCAGAGCCAAAATTCTACAAGTAGCTCAAGAATTTCGTGACCAAATCGTTAGTCCCCAAAATCGTCGCCGTGCTGGTTACTTGCGTTCATCTCAACAACTTTATCGCTGGCTGATTGCGCCAGTGGAGGCAGATTTACAGGCGCAAGGGATTGGCAATCTAGTCTTTTTACAAGACGTTGGGTTACGTTCAACCCCAATGGCAGCACTTCACGATGGCAAAGGGTTTCTAGTAGAAAAATATAGCATTGGTTTGATGCCTAGTCTCAGCTTGACTAACACCCTCTATACAGACATTAGAAAATCTCAAATTTTAGCATTAGGGGTTTCTCAAAGTACTCAAGGACAAGAACCTTTACCAGCAGTCCCCATTGAGTTATCAACACTAACGTCTAAACTTTGGCAGGGCAAATTATTGTTAGACAAGCAAGCCACTTTAGAAAATCTCAAAACAATTCGCCGTCAACAACCTTTTGGGATTATTCACATGGCAACCCATGCCGATTTTGCGACTGGTGCTTTGAGTAATTCCTATATTCAACTGTGGGAGGACAAGTTACGCTTGAACCAGTTACGACAGTTAAGGTTGAATGAACCCCAAGTTGAGATGATGGTGTTGAGTGCTTGTAGAACAGCCTTAGGGGATGAAGAGTCTGAGCTTGGGTTTGCAGGTTTAGCAGTATTGGCAGGAGTGAAAACTAGTGTTGCTAGTCTTTGGTCGGTCAATGATGCTGGTACAGCAGCCTTGATGACTAAATTTTATGACAACTTGAAGACAGCTCCGATTAAAGCTGAAGCTCTCAGACAGGCTCAGGTAGCTATGATTAAAGGGCAGATTTACGTCAAGGATGGTCAAGTGCAAGGTTTGGGAGTAGTAGAAAGCTTGCCTTTGCCTGTTGACAGTATTAATCAAGCTGATGGATCACTTGCTCATCCTTATTATTGGGCAGCATTTACAATGGTTGGTAATCCTTGGTAAAGATAGAGCGATCGCACCCTCTTGCGCTAAAGTTGCAAATAAACGTGCATCTAAAGCCAAGAGGATAAAGTTGTGAAAGCAGTCTTGATGACAGCAGCAGGCAATCCCGAAGTTCTGCAAATACAGGAAGTCCCAAACCCTGCTGTTCCTGTAGGGAATACTGAACTTTTAGTGCGTTTGGTGGCAGCTGGCATTAACCCCATTGACACGAAACTTCGTAGCCGAGGCACTTTCTACCCCGATCGCTTGCCAACGATTTTAGGATGCGATGGTGCTGGTATAGTCGAGGCGGTAGGTGCTAACGTTCAGCGTTTTCGCTCAGGTGATGAAGTATATTTTTGCTATGGTGGTTTAGGCGCACACCAAGGAAATTATGCTGAATATACCGTTGTGGATGAGCGGTTTGTGGCACGTAAACCCGCGTCTATCTCCTTTGCCGAAGCAGCAGCAGCGCCTTTAGTGTTAATTACCGCCTGGGAAGCCTTATATGAACGGGGACGATTAGAACCTGGAGAACGGGTTTTGATTCATGCGGGTGCTGGTGGTGTTGGTCATGTAGCAATTCAATTGGCAAAACTCAAAGGTGCTACTGTTGCTACCACAGTAAGTTCTGAAGAAAAGGCTAATTTCGTCAAAGAACTAGGTGCTGATCATGTAATTTTTTACAAACAAACAGACTTTGTGCAAGCAGTATTAGATTGGACTGGTGGCGAAGGCGTAGACTTGGCTTTTGATACCGTAGGCGGCGAAACCTTTTATAAAACCTTCCCCGCAGTGCGAGTGTATGGCGATATTGTGACGATTCTTGAACCAGATGCCAACACTGTTTGGAAAACTGCCAGACAACGCAACCTCCGCATTGGTTTAGAATTAATGCTAACACCAGCCTTACTCAAATTAGAAGAAAGCCTCCAGCATCATGCAGAAATTCTCGAACAATCTGCCACCTGGATCGATGAAGGCAAATTAAAAATCCATGTTAGTCACAAATTTCCTTTGCAAGAAGCAGCTAAAGCCCACCAACTAATTGAAAGCGGTTCTGTGACGGCTAAAATTGTTCTACTCATTAGCGACGAATGATCGAACAATTTGCATAATTTATCTCTTAAACACAGATACATCCAGAGGTTAAACGCAAAGATACCCAAAAAACTCTCTCTGCGAACCTCTGCGCTTTCCTTCTCTGCGAGACGCTTTGCGATCGCGTTCCTTTGCGTTTTACTCCTCCTCCTCCCCCTACCAGCCTGGGCAGCACAAACACAGCCAGAACGCACACCCTTAACCCTAGAATTATTACAAGAACGACTACGCACACCGACACTCCGCGAAGGCAATTTAACAGTAGATTTGCAGAAAATGGTGATTGATTTGCGCCCAGATAACACCAGCTTCCGTGATACTTTTTACCAACTACTGCGAAAAGAACTAGGTGCAAAACCTCTCGGTTTAGACCTCAGCTATGCCTTGATTTTGGGGGATTTTGTGGGCAGCGATTTGGGTTTAAGAACACCATTGTACGCCCAAGCGATGTCTGGCGACAAGCCGCGAGGCGTCTTCGCTCCCATTTTCACTGCTACCGAACAAGAAGAACTAGAACGTTTGCGCTTAGTTTGTTTGGATTCACTGCCGATATCTGCAACTGGCTCTACCTTCGCTTTACCCAAGTCGAAAGATTGCCGATCGCTTTTAGGAACAGAGTCAACCCCGTCCAGTGAAATCACCGTCTTTCGTGGTGTTTTGACACTAGTACAAACTCGCTTCAATGGCGAAATAAAATTCTCTAATACATTTTTTCTTCAGTCTGTCAATGCCCAAGGTGCAACTTTTCTCCAACCCACAAACTGGACTGAAACTAGATTTGCTCGTCCCGTTAGTTTCACCAGTGCTAACTTCCAACAACCAAGCGATTTTCAAGGTAGTATATTTTTTGAAAAAGCTAATTTTAAAAAAATCAAATTTCAGGAATTTACTGATTTCCAAGGTAGTATTTTTGAAAAAACTGCCAGCTTCAACCAAGCAATTTTTAAACAATTGGCTAAATTCAGTAGTGTGAAATGGCAAGAAAATGCTGACTTTTCTGATGTGCGTTTTGCCAATCAAGTGCAGTTTACTAAAGCAGATTTTAATCAGTCGCTCCTGTTAACAGAAGCGACCTTTGAGCAAGCTGTGAGTTTCCGAGAAGCAGAGTTTAACCAATTGGTAAATCTGCAAGGTGCGAACATACTTAATCAAGCCGATTTTAGTGATGCGAGGTTTTCTACAGAGACTTGTTTAAGCGTACCTGGTTTAACTTTCAACTCTAACCAAGCAAAAATCTTAGGCAATCCCGGTCAGATTGGTAAGATGTTTTGCATCCCTACATTGCAAGGCAATCAAAACATCTTACGGAATTTGGGACAAAACTTCCGTCAGCAACAGCAAATTGCCGATGCGAATGAATTGGAATACACAAAACAACGACTACGATTAATAGAGTTCGGCCATCGTCTGACGGCTACAAATATTAATAGTGCTTCCGTAGCCAGCTTGATTAACCTGGGTTTTTCTCCAACTCAAGCTCAAGCGATCGCCCAGCGTCGTTTAATAAAACCATTTCGTAATAGCAGTGATTTACTCACCATAGCAGACATCGATTTAGAAAAATATACCCAACTGAGCAAAGACGCACAGCAGCTGATTATTAGAAATCGTTTAATGGTTGGCGAACCCCTTTCTATCGGTGAGTGGTTACTACAAGCTTGGAGTTGGTTGGCATTAAGTATACTGCTGTTGTTGAGTGGTTATGGTACGAATTTTTGGTTAGTGTTTGGTGTGGGAGGATTAGCGATCGCTTATTTCGGCTTATTATTTTGGCTAGTAGATCGCTGTCGGCGGCTGCATCCCGTACCCATTATTCCCACATCCTACGAAACCATTTCGATATTAGTCAGTTTTAGCGTTTTAGAATTCTTCAGCTTACTAGCTATTTTTCGCAATGCTGAACAACCTTGGTTGACATTGGGGTGTCTTTTTATAATTATTGTCCCCATCCCAATGGCTTTATTAATCCGACTTTACCAACAAGGTCGTTATCACGATTTAATGGACGTTTCTTACTTCACAGAAGACGGCACATTTCGCCAGTTACGATTGTTGATTGGACGTTTGCCAGTGATACCAAGGAATCAGACATTTCGGGAACGATATATGCCCCTTCAAAGCGATCGCCGTTGGAACTGGCTCAACTACTATGATTTTAGCCTCAACAACCTAGTTAAATTAGGATTTAACGACATTCGCCTGCGAGACGAACACTTACCAGGTATCATCTCTGCACTTGCTTGGTATCAATGGAGTTTGGGTTTAATTTACATCACCCTAGTTTTGTGGACACTTTCGCGTACAATTCCGGGATTGAATTTGCTGATATATCTGAAGTAGTTACTGAGAATGGGAACAGTCTCCACGGTGAGCGGTAAACCAAGCAGCGATCGCCTACTAAAGAAATTAGCTTTTTATAATAGCCATCTTTACTATAAGTTCATCAATAGTAGAACTGCTGTCTCTTCCTGATGAAAGAGAACTTAGCTATCAACATTTTCTATAGTGGGCTTAAAGAATTAATTAGGGTGCGATCTAGTGATCGCATCCTGTTTTAAATGCGAATTTTAGCATTGCTTTTGACAATGAAGGTTTCGCAAAAAGGAGATGAATTATGGAATATCGGCATTTAGGTAAACAGGGCATTCGTGTCTCGGAAATTTGTTTAGGGTCATGGCTTACCTATGGTGGCGCAACGGCAGAAGATACCGCTCGTCAATGTATTGAGCAAGCTTATGATTTGGGAATTAATTTCTTTGACACAGCAAATGTCTATGCCGGGGGAAAAGCTGAAAAAATTGTGGGTAATGTGCTGCGGCAGTACCCGCGTGAATCTTATGTTTTAGCAACCAAAGTTTATTTCCCGATGGGCAATGGGCCGAACGATCGCGGGCTATCACGCAAACATATTCTGGAGCAATGTGATGCCAGCCTGAAGCGATTGGGGCTAGACTACATCGACCTCTACCAGGCACATCGTTATGACCCGACCGTGCCCTTGGCTGAAACCCTGATGGCATTTGATCATCTGGTGAAACAGGGAAAAATCCTTTATTACGGGGTTTCTGAGTGGAGTGCCGGACAACTCGCCCATGCGACCGACCTAACCCGTTTAGCAAATCTCGCGCCGATCGCATCCGATCAACCTCGTTACAATATGCTCGATCGCACGATTGAAAAAGAAGTGTTACCTCTGTGCCGTCGAGAAGGGATTGGCATAATCAATTACTCACCCTTAGCCCAAGGGTTGCTAACTGGTAAATACAAACCCGGTCAATCCTTACCCCAAGGTTCACGGGCAAGTGACCCGAAACAAAATATGTTTTTAAACAATGGGGAACTAGATCAGCACCAGTTGCTCAAGGTGCAGCGATTGTTGCCCATTGCCGAGCAAGAAGGTTTGAGCCTGAGCCAATTGGCACTTACCTGGTGCTTACGTAATCCCGAAATTAGTAGCGTCATCATCGGTGCAAGCAAACCAGCACAGGTACAAGAAAACGTTAGTGCATCGGGTAAGCACCTGTCTCCGGCAACAATTCAACACATTGAAGAAATTCTGGAAATGGAAATGAGCGATCGCGTCACTGTTGGTGTCTGAGTTGTTGTCAATTGACTGAATTGGGATCGCAAATCTATCAAGTCATCAGGAGTTTTTGATTGATGCATATCAACTATGACAGTTTACTTAGGCTCATCGCCTTTGCGTTCGCCTTACTACCCGGTTTCCTGCTGCTTGATCGCTGGTGGCGCGAACGGATTTATGACCTACAAGGTAAAACCATTTTGATTACAGGTGGTTCACGCGGATTAGGGCTAGTGATGGCACGCCAGTTGATTGATGCAGGCGCACGGATTGCTATCTGTGCGCGGGATGAAGCAGAACTGGAACGCGCACGAACTGAACTGGAGCAACGAGGCAAAGAAGTTTTCGCATTAACCTGTGATGTGACGGATCAAGCTCAGGTTGAGCAAATGGTACAACAGGTAAAAGAGCGCTTTGGGGCGATCGACATTCTCATCAACAATGCGGGAACGGATATTATCGGCCCAGTAGAAACCCTGACCATGCAAGACTACGACGATATGATGAAGCTGCATTTTTGGGCACCGCTTTACACAACCTATGCGGTTTTACCAGAGATGCAGCAGCAAAAGAATGGACGAATTGTGAATATTTCCTCCATCGGGGGAAAACTGGCATCGCCGCACATGGTCGGGTATTGCGCCAGCAAATTTGCCCTCGTTGGGCTATCGGAAGGAATGCGAACCGAGTTAGCAAAAGATGGAATTGCCGTTACAACCGTATGTCCTGGTTTCATTCATACCGGAGTTGTCGATCATGCCGTGATGAAAGGGCAGCACCGCAAGGAATTTGCTTGGTTCAGCATTGGTGATTCGCTGCCGTTGCTTTCTGCCAGTGCAGAAAAGGTTGCTCGTGCCACGATCGCTGGATTACGCCGGGGTGCTACGGAAGTCATTGTGCCTTTTCCAACCTGGGTTTCGGTTAAATTCTATGCTTTGTTCCCCGGACTAAGTACCAATCTATTTGGTTTGCTAAATCGTCTCTTACCAGAACCAGGTGGAATTGGCAAAGAGCGGGCATTTGGCAAAGACAGCCACTCAGCCTGGTCGCCTTCCTGGTTAACTTATTTGAGCGATCGCGCCGCACGACGCAATAACGAACGTCCTGTAACTGAACCAAAAGCTACGACCGAGGTTAAAGAGGTGGGAACCGATGGTAAAGTATCGCCCCAAGTACCTCCTGAAGTTCAAGCTTAGACAATCCCGAAGATTTCGAGCAAAAATATTTTTCTCTCCCCAGGGTGACGAAGCAAAATTTATTACCGGGGCATATTTGCCCGTGAGTGGTGGTGTGCAAATGCTTTGATCGGTGTCAGAAAGTGATGATGAAACGAGGTGAGGGAATGACTTAAACACTCGCATTTTTCACCCCCTCGTTCTTTGATTGAGGGTGCGATCGCACCCTCAACTGTCATTAATCGTGCTATTTATTGTTATTAGTCTTGCGCTCTAACGTCGCATAAAATAGAACCCAGGATAAACGTCGATTAATTAAATATCCAAAAAATTGGCAAATTTATCAAAAGATTGTTCATTGCAATATAGTATTTAATCAAAATTTAATTTTGTTATACAACATCTCAATTAAGTTTTTCAATTTTTTGTCTAATAAATATCTACAAGTTTGATAAATATATCAAAACATTTTTCATTGTCCTTCAAAAATAAATCATCTACATTGTAGGTGTAAGTAGCATTGATTATAAATTGATTATCTACACTTAACAAAGATAAGCAAATAATCTAACAGCTACTAACTAGTTTTGCTGAACAAAAAATAGTTACAAAGCAAACTTAGTTTTGATCTATTTTATGTTGCGATGGTAGCAAGATTTTTATCAAAACAATAAGAGGATTAATTCTAATGGCAGAAAATTCAAGTAACAGTGGTAGCAGCAATTCCTCTACTAGTGGAAACAATTCGCTTAGAGATTCACCCTTCGGTCGCTTGGTTGAAGTTGTCCCTGAAAAAGACCTCCCCAATATATTCAGTGGTGTCGGTGGCGGCGCTGGTGGTGCCGGTGGTGCTGGTGGCGGTGTCGGTGGCGGTGCTGGCGGTGTCGGTGGCGGCGCTGGTGGCGGTGTCGGTGGTGCCGGTGGCGGCGCTGGTGGTGATTTACCCTATGGTGGTAATCCTTTCGCTGGTGACAACTTCTGGAATATCTTTGCAGGCGGTGTAAACCCATCAAACCTATCATCCGCAGGCGGTGGCAGCCCATCCGCAGGTGGTGGCAGCCCATCCGCAGGTGGTGGCAGCCCATCCGCAGGTGGTGGCAGCCCATTCGGAGGCGGTGGTAGGCCATCCGCAGGTGGTGGTAGCTCATCCGCAGGTGGTGGCAACCCATTGGTAGGCGGTAGCCCATCCACAGGCGGTGACAATCAAGGTGGTAGTGGTAGCGACCCTTTGACTGGTGCTGGTAGGCAGACCTATGGTATTAGCACAACTGAAATACCGAATGCGTCCACTTTGAGGGTTACTATTGACAAGCTAATTGATTCAAGGCTTGACAAGGAATTGGGTGGCGGTGTCGGTGGCACTAACCCATTTGGTGGCGGTGCTGGTAGCACTAACCCATTTGGTGGCGGTGCTGGTGGCACTAACCCATTTGGTGATGGTGCTGATGGCACTAACCCATTTGGTGGCGGTGCTGGTGGCACTAACCCATTTGGTGGCGGTGCTGGTGGCACTAACCCATTTGGTGGTTGATAAATCCCGTTCCCTTAATAGAATTCTTGCAAAAATCAGCAGATAAGAGGAGAACAAGAACGAGTTCTTCAGTACATAGTATGCTAGTACAGCTTGGCGCAAATAAACATACCATTTCGATAAAGCTAAAAAACCTGTATTATCGGTGATGTGCCTTCTGCCTTATTGTACTAGTTTGCTATTTTACGCCCTGTAACTCTTTACAGGTAAGGATTTAGACAATGTTTTCTGTTATTTTGACAGTAAGATGATTAAAGCTTTTATTTTACAGAAATTTTGGGTTTAGCAAATTCATAATTGGTATAAGAAGTACTGAAGACCCCATAATTTTTTAACTAAAAATAGGAAAATTAATGCTAATGGAAGAGTCTGCTGTCAATCCCCTTAATGGTGGAGTTAATCCCTCAAGTGCAGGTGGCGCTAGTAACCCGTATAGCGGTAGTTCCTTTGCTAACAATGGCAGTTTGTCTCCTGAAGGTAGCCCGTTGACGGGTGGTAGCAATCTGTTATTAGGTAACGGTAACAATCCCATTGCAGGTGGCGGTATTAACCCGTTTGCAGGCGATGGTGGCAGTGGACTTCAGAAGTTAATCTTTGATCGATTAAAGTCAGTTTTAGGTGATAACTTTTTCAAGGATATTGACAACACATTGGCGGGAGGTAGTAACCCGTTTGCAGGCGGTGCTAATCCGTTTGCAGGAGGTAGTAACCCGGTTGCAGGGGGTGCTAATCCCTTTGCAGGCGGTACTAACCCATTTGCAGGGGGTGCTAATCCGTTTGTAGGCGGTAGTAACCCGGTTGCAGGTGGTGCTAATAGTGGTAATCCGATCGCAGGTGGTGGTGCAAACCCGTTTGCAGGAGGTGGTAATCCGATCGCAGGTGCTGGAAGTCTGCTTCAACAATCGCCTTTCGATCCGTTGAAAGAAGTTCTTGGTAATACCTCTAATCCTGGTAGCCAAACCTTTAATGAGGGCAACGCGCCGGTTGGTAATGGTAACAGGAACTTTGGTAGTAATAACGCAACTATTGGTAATTTTAACTCGGATTATGGTAGTAACAGTGCAACCATTGGCAATGGCAACTGGAACTTTAATAATGACAACGCAACCATCGGTAATGGCAATTGGCTATTTGGACAAGGTAACACAACCCTTGGTAACGGCAACTGGTATTGGGACGACGGAAGTAATAATGCAACATTAGGTAATGGTAATTGGCACTTCGGCAGTGACAACGCAACCATTGGAAACGGCAATTGGGATTTTGGTACTAATAATACAATTATTGGTAATGGTAACTGGGTTTTTACCAGTGGAAATGAAATTATTGGTAATGGCAATTGGTTAGTGGATACTGATAACACAACGATTGGAAACATCAACAATACCAGTAGTTTAAAGTTATCCCCACAAGGGATCAAAACTGATGTTAACAATCTAATTGACTCTCTTATAGGTAAAATAGGTCAAAATTTTCTTGGGTTCACCGGAGATTTTGATGCTTCAAGTAGCCAAACGTTTAACCGCCTCATTTCTTCTAAAAGTGTTGGTAATGATACTGATATATCTAGCGATATTGAGCAACTTTTGGCATCACTCAGCCCAATCCAAGGAAATTTTATCAATTATCAGCCTGTGCAAAACCCTCAGCCTGTACCAGAACCTGTTTCTTCAGTGTCGTTGGTAGCAATGGGACTTATGTGTTTGCTATTGTCATTATTCAAAAAACAACAACAGTGTTAACGGTAAATTTAATCCTTGGGACTTCCAACTAAAAAAATATATCGTAGGGGCGCACAGCTGTCATTGGTGTCAACTTAACGAGAAAGCCAGTCTCAAACAAGCTTTTACATTGTCTCGTTAAGAATCTCCGGCTGGGAATGCCATCTTAGAGATTCCGCCTCTCTTACTTGCGGCAGAGCCGCTATGATGAGCATTTCCAGGCAGAGGCTGGAAACGAGATTTGAAGCCCTAACTGAACTGTATTGGCTTAAAATCTACAATTTCGATATACAAAAATCCCCCTCTCACCTAACGGTATAGAGGGGGAGATAGCTAAGGTCAGAGGATATCTTTCAAGAATCTCAACCAAATTTACTAGCGGTTGAGGCTATGAGGAATGCTGCGTATGTAAGGATATAGCCAACTGTGAAGTGAGCTAGACCTACTAACCAACCCTGAACAATGGATAGAGCAACAGGCTTATCTTTCCAATAAACTAAGTTAGCCAACGGAGTGCGTTCGTGTGCCCAGACTAGAGTTTCAATTAACTCTTGCCAGTAACCACGCCAGCTAATCAAGAACATGAAACCGGTTGCCCAAACCAAGTGTCCAAAGAGGAACATCCAAGCCCAGACAGACAAATTATTTGTGCCGTAGGGGTTGTAACCATTAATCAACTGAGCGGAGTTAGCCCACAGGTAATCACGGAACCAACCCATCAGGTATGTAGAGTTCTCATTGAACTGAGCGACGTTACCTTGCCAAACACCTAAATGCTTCCAGTGCCAATAGAAAGTTACCCAACCAAGGAGATTCAGCATCCAGAAGATAGCCAGATAAAAAGACTGTTCCCAGGAGGAAGTTTGACAAGTACCGCCCCGACCAGGCCCATCGCAGGGGAAGGTAAAGCCGAAGTCCTTTTTATCAGGCATCAATTTTGTACCACGAGCATCCAATGCGCCCTTGACACAAATTAACGTGGTGGTGTGCAAACCTAAAGCGATCGCATGGTGAACCAGAAAATCACCAGGCCCAATCGTCAAGAACAGGGAGTTAGTACCGGAGTTGATCGCTTCTGTCCAACCTGGTAGCCAGACGTTACCGTAGTTGGGCCAAGCTGTATAGGCAATACTATCTGGGTTAGATAATAAAGTATCCATCCCATACACCAGTTTCCCGTGAGCAGATTGGATGAATTGAGCAAATACTGGCTCAATTAAAATTTGCTTTTCAGGAGTGCCAAAGGCAACTACAACGTCGTTGTGGACGTACAGACCAAGAGTGTGGAAGCCTAAGAATAACGATACCCAACTCAAGTGAGAAATAATCGCTTCTTTGTGCTTTAGTACGCGATCCAGGACGTTACCTTTGTTTTGTTCTGGGTCGTAATCCCGAACCCAGAAGATGCCAGCATGGGCAAACGCACCAATCATTAGGAAGCCAGCAATGTACTGGTGATGGGTGTACAGCGCCGCCTGTGTTGTATAGTCCTTACCAATGAAAGCGTAAGGAGGCAGCGAATACATGTGCTGCGCCACCAATGATAATGCAGTACCTAACGCTGCCAGGTGTATGGACAACTGGAAGTGCAGGGAGTTGTTGTAGGTGTCGTACAGCCCTTGGTGCGGTAAGTTGAACTGACCTTCAGTTTGGACGCCAAAGAAATTTCTGGCGTTGAGCATCTCTTTGATGCTGTGACCAATTCCGAAGTTAGTCCGGTACTGATGACCGGCGACGATAAAGATAACTGCGATCGCTAAATGGTGATGAGCCATATCGGTCAGCCATAGCGATTCAGTTTGGGGATGAAAACCACCCAAAAAAGTCAGAATTGCTGTCCCTGCGCCTTGAGATGTGCCAAACAGATGCCCTGCGGTATCAGGATTCTGAGCGTATACACCCCAGTCACCTCTCCAAAAAGGTGCTAAACCTGCTGGGTGCGGCAAAGTACTCAGGAAATTATTCCAACCAACATGAACACCGCGAGATTCGGGAATGGCAACGTGAACAAGATGCCCGGCCCAAGCTAGAGAACTAACACCAAACAAACCTGCCAGGTGGTGATTCAGGCGAGGTTCAGCACTCTTGAACCAAGCCAAGCTAGGACGGTACTTGGGTTGCAAGTGCAGCCAACCAGCAAATAAGAACAATGCTGCTAACAGCAACAAGAACACTGAACCTTGGTAAAGGTCATTGTTTGTCCGCATCCCAATGGTGTACCACCAGTGATAGACACCAGAGTAAGCGATGTTAACAGGATTGGTAGCGCCCCCTTGGGTAAAAGCTTCTATTGCTGGTTTACCAAAATGAGGATCCCAAATCGCGTGGGCGATTGGGCGAATATGCAGCGGATCTTTTATCCACTGTTCAAAGTTACCTTGCCAAGCTACGTGGAACAATAAACTAGATGCCCACAGAAAAATGATTGCTACGTGACCAAAGTGAGTAGCGAAAATCTTTTGATAAAGATTTTCCTCGGTCATGCCATCATGGCTTTCAAAATCATTTCCCGTAGCGATCGCGTACCAAATCCGGCGTGTAGTCGGGTCTTGTGCGAGATCCTGGTTAAACTTAGGATACTTTGTGGCCATGTATTTTAGTCACATCCTCTTAAACGCTAATCCCAGTTGCTAGTTCTAGTAAGCCAGCAACTTTTTGTAATTGA
The DNA here is from genome assembly GCF_014698065.1 of Nostoc flagelliforme FACHB-838. GTDB lineage: Bacteria > Cyanobacteriota > Cyanobacteriia > Cyanobacteriales > Nostocaceae > Nostoc > Nostoc flagelliforme_B. The sequence goes on along the minus strand of NZ_JACJSI010000025.1, from coordinate 36,940 downwards.
ATCAGCACCCTTTCAGCCTTAAATTGGAGGTCAATTTTATAGCAAAAGCTGGTGAGTATTTAGGGTAAAACACGGTTACAGCAGAACTCAAGAGCAGAGCCAAAGACGCTTCGCCAAGGCATCAATCATAAATTGGGAAATTCAGAAGTAAAACAGGCTTTCTACCTGGCTACTAGACTTAAGTTTCTGTCTGCTGTAATTATTGGACTTACATTTTTAGGCGGTATGATGCAATTCATTTCTAGTAAAGTAATAAACTAATTAATGACTACTACTTCCATCTAACTAATGGAGGATATTTTTATTAAAGGAATTTGTAGTCTTGAATACACTCTCAAAGCTACAAAATTTACCAAATTTTTGTTGAAGATGAGCTTAAATTTATATAAAATTTCGTATCATTATGTAACGCAAAATTAAGCTCATGTTTATCTATAACTTAGTACGCAGTCATACCAAGAATTTGTACTTTTTGTGGGACTAAATTAGGTGAATTAGTTAGGGGTTAATAATTCCGTAGTAAATGGCGACAACACATAAGAAAATAGCCAATATTACCAGGGTAAAACCATAGCGAACTCGTGGATCGGGTAAGTCCTGATTGGTAATTACATTATCGCTTTGTACCTGAGTCATAGGCTCAGATTTCCCAGGTTCTTGAGGATTTATATACTTAGGTGTGTCCTCTGCCACGGGAAGATTATTTTCTGTTGTTGTGTTTTGATTTCCTTGGAATTTCATCGGATTTTTTGATATTTTTTTCGTAGCTCCTGCGCTTTTATAATTTCAAAAATTTACTAATGAGTACATCATTCTTGAGAACTACCTTAGCTCAATGTACGATTGCCTAGAAGGATTACTCAATGTGAAGTTGATCTGTAATTGCAAATACACTTCTTAAAAAGCGGTAGTTGTAAATATTAGACCTGTTGCATAAATGCAAAATTTGCCCACCCTGTGGGATCTTGCCATATCCCCCAACCCCTTTTCCTAAAATTGACAGAAGGGGAGCCAATTTATCTCAAGCTGGGGAGATGGATTTAGGTGAGGGCTTTTAATTCATGCAAGAAGTCTATTGAAATGCCAAACTCGATATCATACCGTAACCACGTTTTATTTCAAACTATAGATATACGCATATAAGCACAGATGAACCTCATAATTGTCTGTATTCATCTGTGGTTACTAATTTTCTATGAACGAAGAAGTCTCCAAAAAACTAGAGTTAATGAGACAAACCTTGCGTGAAAATGAAGTGCAAGGCGTGCGTTTGCGCGGTACAGACTGGTTTGCCTGGGCGACAGCTGGCGCTTCTAACACCGTGTTGCTTACTGCGGAAACTGGCGTAGCAGAAGTATTAGTAACTACTGAAGATGCTTGGGTATTGACGGATGAAATTGAAGCGCAGCGTCTTAAGGATGAAGAATTGCCAGCTGATTTTAAGGTGCATATCAACCCTTGGGCTGATGGTGCTGCCCGTGAGTCTTTTGTTCGTGATACAACTGGCGGTGGGAAAACAGTTAGCGATCGCCCTATCTCCAATTTAGAACAGCCGTTACCCCCATCTCTGCAAAAACATAAACGGGTAATGATGTCAAGTGAATTAGAGCGATATCGTCAAGTTGGGCAAAAAGCTAGTCAGGCAATGACAGAGGTACTTAAAGCGGCCAAGCCAACTTGGACAGAATATCAGTTAGCGGGTGCGGGTGCAGAGGCATTATGGGCAAAAGGGTTGCATCCAGCGCTGACACTGGTAGCGGGTGAGAGGCGTTTACCGCTATACCGTCATGCTACACCCACAGCAGAACAGATTGGACAGCAAGCGATGTTGGTATTTTGCGCTAGAGGTTACGGTTTGTATGCAAATTTGACACGATTTGTTTGTTTTGGCGAGCTTTCAGGCGAACGCGCCGAATTGCATTCCCATGTGCGCGAAATAGAAGCAGTAGTTTTAAATTTGTCCCAACCTGGAACCACTCTCGACACAGCTTATAACGCACTAGCCCAAGCTTATGAGCAGCATGGATTCCCCAATGCCATCCGTGAGCATCACCAGGGAGGAACCACTGGATATTTAGCGCGAGAAATCGTCGCCAATCCAACTACTACTGATACTTTGACAGAAGGTATTGCTCTCGCATGGAATCCCAGTTTAGCAGGGGCAAAGGTTGAAGATACTTTTGTAATTCTTAAGGATGGAAAGTTGGAAAATCTGACTTTTGATCCAAACTTCCCTAATGTTGAGGTAGAGGGAAGATTGCGCCCTGTACCTTTGTATAATTGAAGAATAATTCAGAATAAAGACGCTCTCTACGAGACGATGCGCGTAGCTTACTTCCCTGTAGAAGTGCGCGGACTTACTAACACTGTGCTATCAGTGGGAAATTCAGACTCGCCACTGATTCAAGATCGCCAAATTAAAAATTTGGTGAGGGACTAAAAAAAGTTTATTCAGCGTTCCACTGAACGCTCACATCAAAGTCCACCAGTCGCACAGAATTCAATTCTGTGGTAGTGGGGCGTTTAGCCCATTCTGACTTTTGACTCCTGAATTCTTTCTTGTTAAAAATTATGGATTTTCAACAAGTATTTGGTAAACCACCTGAAACTCAAGCCAGTGCGCCAGGAAGAGTAAATTTACTGGGCGAACATACTGACTATAACGATGGCTTCGTTCTGCCAACTGCAATTCCTCAATCCACTACGGTAGAGCTAGGTTTGAGTAGCGATGCCTGCGATGGGCTACGCCAACATCACTTTTACTCGGAAAATTTCAACGAGCAAGTGACCATTTCCGAGAGCAATCATACCCCGTCTGGATTTGCCAGTTATATCTTTGGCTGTATTGAGGTTTTGCAAAAAGCAGGATATACAATACCGTCACTTTCTGTATACGTCAAATCATCGGTTCCTATGGGTTCGGGTTTGTCTAGCAGCGCAGCTTTAGAAGTGGCAACGCTTCGGGCATTACGCCAACTTCTGAACCTTCCCATTGATGATGTTGAAATCGCCCAATTCGCCCAGCAAGCAGAAATTCACTATGCTGGCGTGCAGTGCGGCATCATGGATCAGATGGCTTCTAGCTTGGCTGATACTCAACATATCTTGTTTTTAGATACTCGGACTTTAGAACGCCAGGTGATGCCTTTGCCTGACAACGCGGAGATTTTGGTTATTGATAGTGGTGTGCCTCGTACCCTGGCAACTAGTGGTTATAACCAGCGCCGGGCTGAGTGTGAAGAGGCGGCGCGATCGCTAGGAGTTAAGGCACTACGAGATATTACTGATGCTGAAGTAACAGAAAAACTACCCGAACCTCTTTGCCGTCGCGCCCGTCATGTGGTTACAGAAAATAACCGCGTCTTGGAAGTATTGCAGGGAGTAACATCTGAGCGCTTTGGCGAATTGATGAACGCATCCCACGCCAGCTTGCGAGACGATTACGAAGTGTCTGTACCTGCCCTGAATACTCTAGTAGAACTGTTGCAAAAAACTCCGGGAGTCTTTGGTGCAAGACTTACAGGTGCTGGTTTTGGCGGCGCTTGTGTAGCTTTGGTTGTGGCTGGTGAAGCCAGAAATATTGCAATTCATGTTCTTGAACAATATAAGCAAGCGGGTTACAACGGACAAATTTTGGTTCCTTCTTTGGAGTTAAGTGATGCAGCCTAAAGTTGTTTACGGAAACGCAGCCGTTGAAGGTGTGAATCGTTGGGGATGGTTCATGGGTCACTTTATCACCCCTGAAGACGATCCGCGTTCCACGGAAATGCTAGAAGTAAAATGGGCTGTTCACAAAGCAGGTGATAGTAGAACTGAATGGGCAGTAAATAACCAAGCTGCTACGCTTTCAATACTCATTGACGGAGAATTTCGTCTGCAATTTGAAGATAGAGAAATTTTATTAACTTGTGAAGGTGATTATGTTCTCTGGTGTGCAGGTGTATCCCATTGGTGGGTTGCTGAGTCCGACTGCACTATTCTGACAGTCAGATGGCCTTCAAAGCCAGGCGATAGTGTTGAATTGCCTGGAGTGTCAAAGAGTTAGTTTGTTAAGTAATTGAGCATAATTAAGTTTAATTAATTGTTACGGAGAATTGGTATAAGCCACTAATTTGGAAAATAGTACGTTACCATCGACAAGCAATAAAAAAATCTCCTAGAAGTCTGATATTAATACGACTCTAGTTATAAGTTGAAGAGGATAAAAAAGATGGTTCAAAGTATAGGCGGTATAGTGAAATATTCAGCTACCGACCTAGACCTATTAGCCGGAGCACTGAATAAAGACGGAATTTGTGTCATTCGCGGTGTTTTTGAGCAAAAATTAATTGACGAGTGGGTACAAGCTTTTGAAAAGTTATTTCACGAGCGTCAAAATCAACCAGGTGGGTTGGCTCCTCGGGAAATTTCCCGCTACTATCTGACCTTGCCTTGGATTTACCCATTTGCTAATGAATTAGTTTTTGCCAATCCAGTGATTATGGGTATTTTAGAGCGCGTATTTTTCCAAGAATACGTGATGGTTCAAATGGGAGTTGATGTCCCATTCCAGGGTTCGGATTATCAGGAAACCCATCGGGACTTTCGTCCACTGTTTAGCGATCAGATAGTCACACCACTTTATGCCCTAGCAGTTAACTTTCCCCTGGTGGAAGTAACCGCAGACAACGGCCCGTTCCAAATGGCACGCGGGACTCATGTATTACCGCGTGAAGAAGGATTAAAGAAGGTTGCCAGTGGTGAAATTCCGATGGAATCTTTTTATATGCAGCCTGGTGATGTGATGGTGCGATCGCCTTTAGCACTGCATCGGGGTTCCCCAAATCGGACAAACCAACCAAGACCGATGGTAGTCATGGGCTATGCTATGCATTGGTTGCACACACCAAAGGTAGATTTGACTCTCCCAAAAGACTATTATGAAAGCCTGCAAGAAAAGCTAAAGCAGATGCTACGGTGTCAGCTGGTAGAAAGCTTACCTCAGAACAAAGTTGAAACTTACGTAAATTTCAAATACTAGTAGTCTGTCCCAAAAGTTTTGAGAGGTCAGTGGTTTCAGATCCCCGACTTCTTGAAGAAGTCGGGGATATAGCAGCCCAGCAAAATTAATGGGACAGATCACTACTGGTCTATGAAGTTAAGTTTGGGGGATAAGATCAGGAACCGCATTCGCATTAGCGTCTCCCCTTCTCCCAAAGGGAGAGGCTAGCGCCAAGGGAGAAGGATGCAAAGAGGAGGACACATCCGTGAGCGGGTTTCCCTACTTGGTCGCAAAGCGTTAGTCACAAAGGAAAAAGAAAAAGAGAGAAATAAAAAGTTGATTTACCAAGCATTGTTGGCTTGAGAGATCACTAGTGGAACAATGATTTTTGTTATTCCATAAATAATTGAGATGCAAACTTATACTAATCCGGTCTACAAAGGTTATTTTGCCGATCCTTTTGTTTGGCAACATGAAGGCGTATATTATGCGATCGGAACTGGTGCAGCCGAGGCAGAAGGAACAGTAGATGAAATAGCGGACGCACCAAATGTTAACTCCAATAACAAATCGCGTGTCTTTCCTTTGTTACGCTCTTTCGACTTTGTGAACTGGGATTTTGTTGGTAACGCACTACAGCGACCAGATCCAGCCCTTGGCGATAATTTCTGGGCCCCCGAAGTTGCTTACTGCGATGGACAGTTTTATCTCTACTACTCTGTAGGGCATGAAGACAAGAATCATCAATTACGTGTGGCTACAAGCGATACTCCGTTAGGGCCTTATCAAGATGTTGGTGAGCCAGTTGTAGATCCAAAGTCCTGTCCTTTTGCGATCGATCCGCATCCATTCTGTGATGACGATGGACAATGGTATTTGTTTTACGCCCGTGACTTTCTGGATACATCGGATGGAGTGCGTGCTGGCACAGCATTAGTAGTAGACCGACTCCAAACCATGACTAAGCTTGCTGGTGAAGGGAAAGTAGTTTTGCGTGCGCGATCCGATTGGCAACGGTTTTTAGCTAACCGTTTGATGTATGGTGAAATCTATGATTGGCATACTTTAGAAGGCCCCTGTGTTCGTAAGCATGAAGGTAAATACTACTGCTTTTATAGTGGTGGACGTTGGGAAACTGAGAATTACGGTGTAGATTATGGCGTTGCTGACAACGTGATGGGGCCTTATTCTGATGCAGGTAACGAAACTGGGCCACGGGTGCTAAAGTCTGTTCCTCATTTTGTTATAGGGCCGGGACATAACTCTATCGTTCTTGGGCCAGATGGGAACATTGAGTATATTGTCTACCATGCTTGGACGAAAAATATGGATATGCGGCAAATCTGCTTAGATATGCTGATCTGGAAAGCAGAAGGGCCCCTTTGCCAAGGCCCTACCTGGACACCGCAGACTATCAGCAACGATTGAACTTGGGGCTTGGGGACTGGGAATTCAAACCCCAACTAAATTGGGAAAAAGACTCTTTCCCAGTCCCGAAGCGCCCATTCTTTCCTAGCTTGCTGTGCTGTTCGCGTAGCATCTCGTAGAGAAGTTGGGGAGGAATGGGCATCACCCATTGAATTTAAAGATTTTGTGATATATTAGCACCGCTTACTTTGGCTGGTATAACAACGCTATAGAGCCAACAGTGCTGATAAGGGGACTTAGGCATCTGGTGAAAAAGAATGTAGAGACGTGTAGCACTGCTACACGTCTCTACAAGGGTTCTGGATAACGCTTATTTAAGTTCGCCAGATGCCTCTTAAGCAAAATATTGTTACCGAACAATGGCATTAAACCGAAAAATGTCTTACCCAAAGGCAACAATCCTATCTGAGCAGCAAGGCATAAGAAACTGCAAAACTACAATTCTACTAGGCGTGTAGTGCTACCATTGTTGTAAGAAATAATAAATAATAATAAATTAAATTTATTAATGTTATACTAACAATTATTATTTTAATTTATCTTGGTGCGAAACCGAACAGACAAAAAACTATATCTGCAATATTATTTTTTGCAAATATAAAAATTTGCGTTACATAAATTAATACTTTGCTTGAGATTATTGATAAAAAGATAGTGCCTAGGACTTAATACAGAAAGTAATTTTATATTTATTTTGATAGATGAATAAATTCAACATATAAGACTATTATGTAACTTAATTAACGCAACCAACTATTGATTATACCGATTCGATATTCAAAAGCAGCAGAATTATGTTGCAAACTTTTGTATGAAAGTGAGTTTGACGCTGCCTTACAAACAAAGAAAAGGTATTAGCGATTGGCTGATTTTGAATTAATCATTTAAATAACGAGAGAAACTATGGCAAGTGAAAAATCTCAAGTCCAAAACAATGGTGTCAGCAATATTATTTCGCCTAAGCAGCGTAAAACAAAGCGCTCGCAGCCAGTCGAAACGCAACCATCAAGTACATCACTGTTGAATTTAACTTCTTCTAATAAAAAAGTTCAATCGACAGAAACCTTTCAAGATACGCCTGACATAGTTTGCTTATCTCATTTGCGTTGGAATTTCGTTTATCAAAGACCACAACATCTGCTTAGTCGCTGCGCTCAAGGAAAGCGAGTGTTCTTTATTGAGGAGGCAATTTTCTCTGAAGAACCTTTGGCAAGGTTAGATGTAAGCGAAGATTCTAATGGAGTAGTTGTGGTTGTGCCACACTTACCACAGGGTTTAACCGAAGAAGCAATAAACGCAGATTTACAAGTATTAATTGATAGTTTGTTTGCAGAGCATAATATCAACAAGTACATTTGTTGGTATTACACCCCAATGGCGATCGCGTTTACCCGCCACTTGCAACCCCAAGCTGTAGTGTACGATTGCATGGATGAATTGTCTGCATTCCAAGGAGCATCACCCACTTTAAAGAATTACGAAGCCGAACTATTCAGCCGTGCAGACTTAGTATTTACAGGGGGACAAAGCCTTTACGAAAGTAAAGTGAACCAGCACCCCAACGTTTATGCCTTTCCCAGCAGTGTAGATGTCCCCCACTTTGGCCAGGCGAGAACTCTTCAAGAACCAGAAGATCAAGCTCATATTCCTCATCCTCGCCTTGGGTTCTTTGGTGTAATTGATGAACGGATGGATATTGAATTGCTTGCTGGAATTGCCGAAGCACGCCCCGACTGGCATTTAGTAATTATTGGCCCAGTTGTCAAAATTGATCCCGCAACTCTGCCACAGCATGAAAACATCCATTATCTCGGTGGCAGAGACTATAAACAGCTACCTGCCTATTTAGCAGGGTGGGACTTGGCAATGTTGCCGTTTGCGCGTAACGAGTCAACACGTTTTATTAGCCCTACCAAAACTCCAGAATATCTTGCCGCAGGTAGACCTGTAGTATCTACCTCAATTCGAGATGTGGTTCGTCCTTACGGAGAATCAAAACTGGTGCGAATTGCAGACACAGTTTCTGAGTTCGTTGCTGCCGCAGAACAAGCAATGCAAGAAGACACCCCAGCCTCAGAATGGTTGAGTCGAGTAGATGTCTTTTTAGAGAAGATTTCTTGGGATCGCACTTGGGCATCAATGATGAAGCTGATTGACTCTGCCATTGCTGCCCGTGATGGTGAAGAGAAAGCTAACTCCACAGGTGCGGTTAGTAAACAAGCACCAAATATCATTACCAGAGATTTTGTCTTTGATTACTTAGTTGTCGGCGCTGGTTTTTCTGGTAGCGTCATTGCAGAACGTTTGGCAACTCAGTCTGGTAAAAAAGTGCTGGTTGTAGACAAGCGCAACCACATAGGCGGCAATGCCTACGATCATTATGACGATCATGGCGTTCTCGTACACAAATACGGCCCCCACATTTTTCATACCAATTCCCGCGATGTTTTTGAATACCTTTCGCGCTTTACCAAGTGGCGGTCTTACGAGCATCGCGTCCTTGCCAGTGTAGACGGGCAACTTGTTCCTATTCCGATTAACCTCGACACCATCAACAAATTGTATGGTATGAATCTCAATTCATTTGAGGTGGAGGAGTTTTACAAATCCCTTGCTGAACCAATAGAATACATCCGCACTAGTGAAGATGTGGTGGTAAGCAAAGTTGGACGAGAACTGTATGAAAAGTTTTTCCGGGGTTATACCAACAAGCAATGGGGACTTGACCCATCGGAACTTGATAAATCAGTAATTGCCAGAATTCCTACGCGCACCAATCGTGACGATCGCTATTTTACCGATACTTACCAGGCAATGCCACTGCACGGCTTTACCCGGATGTTCGAGAATATGCTCAATCACCCGAACATCAAGGTAATGCTCAACACTGATTATCAGGAAATCCAAAAGGCGATACCTTGCCGCGAGATGATTTACTCCGGGCCTGTTGACGAATTTTTTGATTATCGCTACGGCAAACTACCCTATCGCTCGCTTGATTTCAAACATGAGACGCACAACACCCCTGTGTTTCAAAAAGCGCCAGTTATCAATTATCCCAATGAACAGCTTTATACTCGTGTGACAGAGTTTAAGTACTTAACTGGTCAGGAACACTCTAAAACTAGTATTGTTTATGAGTTTCCGAAAGCTGAGGGAGACCCTTATTATCCTGTACCGCGTCCTGAAAATAACGAAATGTACAAGCAGTACAAGGCCCTATCTGATACAACACCAGGAGTGTATTTTGTGGGAAGACTAGCAACCTACAAGTACTACAACATGGATCAATGTGTTGCTCAGGCTTTGTCTGTGTACAAACAAATTGCAGTCAAGGCTTAAATAATTCGTAATTCGTTTTTAGATCCCCCTAAATCCCCCTTAAAAAGGGGGACTTTAAGAGATTCTTAGCCCCCCTTTTTAAGGGGGGTTGGGGGGATCTAGGACTTTGAAAACACGCTCTAGTCCTAACGCACCGAAAAACTAGGATGGAGCGTTAGCCTGCGGCATAATACAATGCCAGTTGCTACAACGGATAGCGCAGCGTTAGCGAGTACTCGAGCGTCGGGAACTCCCGCAACGCACTGGCTCCCCTACAAAACTCGAAAATAACTCATCAAATAAAATATCAGCCTGAGTTGTAAATTATGGCTTCTGCTTTCGACTCGACGCTCAATACTCCTAAATCAAAACTTCCTCTAGAAGTTTGGGCTGGTGTAGAGTGTACGGTTAATCGTGTGGGTGAAGAGTATTTTGACCAGTTAGAACGTAATGGTCATGCAACCCGCTTGGATGACCTAGATTTATTCGCCCAACTAGGCATAAACGCCATTCGTTATCCAGTAATTTGGGAGCGAATAGCGCCCAATGGTTTAGAGAATGCTGATTGGTGGTGGGCGGATGAACGGCTGGGACGCTTGCGCGAACTCGGCATTTGTCCAATTGTGGGATTAGTACATCATGGTAGTGGGCCGCGTGATACCAGCTTAGTAGATCCAGAATTTCCTGAGAAACTAGCGGTTTTTGCGGCTGCGGTTGCAAAACGCTATCCTTGGCTCACACATTACACACCCATAAACGAGCCACTGACAACAGCACGATTCAGTGGGATGTACGGTCACTGGTATCCTCATGGACAGGACGATTTAACTTTCGCCCGTGCTTTGTTAGTAGAGTGTAAAGCGATCGCTCTTTCGATGCAGGCAATCCGGGAAGTCAACCCCAATGCCCAACTCGTACAAACTGAGGATTTGGGTAAAACTCATAGTACACCAAAGCTGTCTTATCAAGCAGAACTAGAAAACGAACGTCGTTGGTTGAGTTTGGATTTATTGTGTGGCCGAATCAACCCAACTCATTCAATGTGGGGTTACTTACGCGACTGTGGTATCAGCAAGACTGAACTTGAAGAATTTTTGCAATATACCTGTCCGCCTGACATTATCGGCATTAACCATTACCTGACGAGCGAACGCTTTTTAGATGAAAACCTAGAAAACTATCCAGCTTGGACACATGGTGGTAATGGTCGGGATAAGTATGCAGATGTAGAAGCAGTCCGAGTTTGTGCTGAGGGTTTGGCAGGGCCGCGGACATTGCTCAAAGAGACATGGGAACGCTACAAACTGCCCCTTGCTGTCACTGAAGTTCACCTGAGTTGCACCCGCGAGGAACAGCTACGCTGGCTCAATGAAGTGTGGAATGCAGCCCAAGAATTACGAGATCAGGGCGCAGATGTTCGTGCTGTAACAGTTTGGGCGCTTTTGGGCAGCTACGATTGGAATAGTTTAGTGACTCGCTCCGCAGGATACTACGAGTCTGGCGTGTTCGATTTGCGATCGCCCCGTCCCAGACAAACAGCGATCGCCAAGATGGTGCGAGATTTAGCTACTGGAAATAAACCCAATCATCCACTGCTTGATACACCAGGATGGTGGCATCGGCAAGAGCGCCTATTATACCCAGCAGTCAGTTGTCGCCTATCGCTCCCATCTCCCCCGCTTTCCTCCCCTGTTTCCAATCGTCCCCTGGCGATCGTTGGAGCCACAGGAACACTAGGCCAGGCTTTTGCTCGGTTGTGTGAAGTGCGAGGAATTTCATATTGCCTGCTCAGACGCCAAGATATGGACATTGCCAATCCTGCTTCTGTTAATAAAGTACTTGCCGAGTTGCAACCGTGGGCAGTTGTCAACGCTGCGGGATACGTGCGGGTAGACGATGCCGAACGCGAACCCGATGTTTGTTTAAAGGTAAACGCTGAAGGGGCAGCGATTTTAGCTGCTGCTTGCGCTCAACATAATGTGGCGCTGCTAACTTTCTCTTCAGATTTGGTGTTCGATGGTGCTGAGTCTAATCCTTATGTCGAAACAGATACCGTTGCGCCCCTGAATGTATATGGATGCAGTAAAGTTTTGGCAGAAAAGCTAGTGTTACAGGCTCATCCGGCATCGCTAGTGATTCGCACCAGCGCATTTTTTGGCCCGTGGGATGATTACAACTTTGTCACGATCGCCCTACGGCAATTAGCTGCTGGTAATACTTTTGTCGCAGCCGAAGATGCGATCATTTCGCCTACATACATACCCGATCTTGTCCATACCAGCCTTGATTTGCTGATTGATGGCGAGAACGGTTTGTGGCATTTGGCTAACAAAAGTGCTATAGCTTGGTCTGACTTAGCCCGATTGGTGGCGAAAAAAGCAGGTGTGAGTGTCAGTAGTCTAATTGCTCGTCCGACACAAGAACTTGGTTTAATTGCTGCCCGCCCAGCTTACAGCGTTCTTGGCAGCAATCGAGGTGAATTAATGCCACACCTTGACAGTGCAATTTCTCGCTACTTGGAAGAAAGAAATTAGTACAAAAAATTTTAGATTTTGGATTGGATTTCAATCTAAAATCTAAAATTCAAAATTCAAAATTATTTACAATACCCAATTATGTCAACTATTTTAGTAACGGGAGGAGCCGGATACATTGGCTCTCATGCTGTACTAGCATTGAAAAATGCAGGTTATGAGGTAATCGTTTTAGATAATCTGTCGAACGGACATCGAGAACTTGTAGAAGAAGTTTTGCAGATAAAATTGATTGTTGGGGATATGAGCGATCGCGCCTTACTTGATAATATATTTTCAACCCATAATATAGAGGCAGTAATGCATTTTGCTGCTTATATTGCAGTGGGTGAATCTGTTACCGACCCAGCTAAATATTACCAAAATAATGTTGCAGGCACTCTGACACTTTTAGAAGCAATGCTTGCTGCATCTGTTAAAAAATTTATCTTTTCTTCTACTTGCGCTCTTTACGGCGTACCAAAGTTTGTTCCCCTTACCGAAGAGCATCCGCAAGATCCCATTAGTCCTTATGCTACTAGCAAGTGGATGGTAGAACGAATTTTATCTGATTTTGATGCCGCCTACAATTTGAAGTCTGTACGTTTTCGCTATTTTAACGCCGCAGGTGCTGAACCGAATGGATTGTTGGGTGAAGACCACGAGCCGGAAACTCATCTTATACCACTAGTACTACTAACTGCTTTTGGTAAGCGCGAATCCATTTTGATTTTCGGCACTGATTACCCTACCCCAGATGGTACTTGTATCCGCGATTATATTCATGTGAATGACTTGGCACAAGCGCATATTTTAGGTTTAGAATATCTGCTCAAAGGTGGAGAAAGCGAAGTATTTAATCTAGGAAATGGCAGTGGTTTTTCAGTTAGAGAAGTAATAGAAACTGCGAAAAAAGTCACAGGCAAAGAAATTAAAATAGAAGAACGCGATCGCAGACCAGGCGACCCTCCGATTTTAGTTGGCAGCAGTGACAAAGCAACTAAAGTATTAGGTTGGCATCCTCAGTATCCCAATGTGAGCGAAATTATCACCCATGCTTGGCAGTGGCATCAACGAAGACATAAGTAGAGACAAAAGATTTCGCTGTTATACTCCCAATAAATGCACAATCAGGAATAAAGGCAATTTGAGGAATTATACCTGTTTTAAATGACCTTTGGAATAATTTAAAACTGCGATCGCAGTGCACGGCTGAAACCTTGTTTTCTCGTTGAAGTTGACCTAAGCCATAGCGGCAAAATTGTAACCCTCTAAGACTTAGGACTTCATTCTTTAGGTACTTGTAATCAAGTGGGAAAACTTGTTTAAATTAAATAATGGCTCAAAACAGGTAAAAATTAGTATTAGTTAATGAGCGTAATTGAATTTCAAAATTTACCTAATGCACAGCAGTGCCAAAAAAGCGCACCGCCCTATTTAGGGCTAGTTTGTATCACCTCTGACAAACAAGTGCGCTTTCGGACAATAACGCGCACCCGATACTTAAAACTTTCCCTTAGCGATCGCCAAAGTGCCCTGAGTGAACTGTATCGGCATAACTTACAGCGTTTACATGATGCTCTCTCCTTTTGTCAGCAGAATAAAATTCAGCTTTATCGGATGCCTTCTAATTTATTTCCCTTAAATGACTTAGAAGATAAAATTGGCGCAAATATATTAGAGGCAATGAGCGCTGATTTAGCAACAATTGGTGAACGAGCAAATGCATTGAGCATCAGAATGGTGTTGCATCCAGATCAATATGTAGTGCTGAGTTCTGATTCTCCCGAAGTGGTACAAGCGAGTATCAATAATTTAGCAGAACATGGACATATATTTGACTTACTGGGATTACCTCGATCACCTTGGTCATTGATGAATATTCATGGTGGTAAATCTCAACGGACTGAAAAACTAGTAAAAGTAATTTCCGAACTACCAGAAAATATCAAAAGCCGCTTGACTTTAGAAAACGATGAATACGCCTATAGTGCCGATGAAATTTTAGCAGTATGTCAGCAAGCTGGCGTGCCGATGGTATTTGATGCCCATCACCATATTTGCCACGAAAATTTAGATAGCTACGATCATCCAAGTGTAGCATCGATGTTTTATGCAGCGCGAGAAACTTGGACAAATCCAGATTGGCAATTAGTTCATATTTCCAATGGTGAGCAAGCTTTCAATGACAGAAAACACAGCGATTTAATTACCGATATGCCTAACGTTTACTACCAAGTACCGTGGATTGAAGTCGAAGCCAAACAGAAAGAGGAAGCGATCGCACATTTACGTTCTTGGTGGCTAATGAAAAATAATTGTACGTAAATTAGCGGCTTCTAGTCTATGTTCTCTGCACCTCTGCTGTTGTGTCTGGGTTAACCACAGTGAAATTTAGAGGATGTTTGAAAAGTTTTGTTCTTGGTAGCAAAACGTTTTAGATCCCCCTAAATCCACGCCAGTTGCTCATGGGGGAAACCCCCTTCTCTACGAGACGCTCCGCGTTGGCGGAAGCCTCTCGCAGAGAAGGCGCTAGCCTCTCCCTTTGGGAGAAGACCGCACTGGCTCCCCGATAAATTGGGGGACTTTGATTTCGGTTCCCCCCTTTTTAAGGCTTGATCGGGGAGATTAGTTAGTACCTAAAATCACAGCACTCAATTGGTCTATAAACCATTTTATAAGAGCTTTATGTTAACAGAATTATCTAGCCAACTTGCTTATTCCTGTTGATAGATTAAATCAAAATTAAAAAGACCAAAATGAAAATATACAGAGATGAAAATAACCTGTAAATTATTATTTTTATGCAAAAGATTTATGGCAATGTTCAGAACATCAAAGCTAGTCAGATTAAACAACTGCAACAGCTTTATGAGCAAAATCAACCAGCAGATAGATTAATTACGCCAGAATTTGCTCAAGGATTAGCTACAATCAGTCAAAAAATTCATCACCCGATTTGTTGTTATATAAATCGGCGTGGACAGATTATCCGAATTGCTGTAGGAACACCTCATCAAACTCAGATTCCGCCTGAAGAATTACCTCGACGCAGTGCGGAACGCTTGAGCGGAATTCGTTGTGTTGCTACTCAATTGAAATCAGCACCCCCTGATGAAGCAGCGTTGATTGCGATCGCACGTCAGCGTTTAGATGCTCTTGTAACCTTAACTGTCATTGATAGCCAAGTAAAAGAAGCTTTCCTCACTTACCTTTTCCCCGATCCAGAAAGCCCTTGGGTAATTTCACCTCCTCTAAGTTTGGATGACCTAATCGAAGAAGAATTTGATGTCTTAGTTGAAGAATGGGAGAGAGAAATTACTGAAGCAGGGCATGGAATATTCCTATCTCAAGAAATTGTCTCTGATCAAGACAGGGTGCTGCTGGTAGGAGTGCAAACAGAAGATGTTTCTGCCCAACGGTTTGAAGATGGACTTGCAGAACTAGTACGTTTGGTCGAAAGTGCTGGAGGAATTGTACTTGATACAATGCGGCAAAAGCGCGATCGCCCCCATCCCCAAACAGTGGTGGGTAAGGGAAAAATTGAAGAAATCACCCTTTTGGCTCAAAAACTAAGAGCTAATCTCATCGTTTTTGACCGAGATATTTCTGCATCTCAAGCCCGCAACTTAGAACAGGAAATTGGCATCCGAGTTGTAGACCGCACAGAAGTAATTCTGGATATTTTCGCTCAACGCGCTCGGACTCAAGAAGGTAAATTACAAGTAGAGCTAGCGCAACTCGAATATATGTTACCTCGGCTACGCGGTCGTGGCCAGGAGATGTCTCGATTAGGTGCGGGGATTGGTACGCGAGGGCCTGGTGAAACAAAACTAGAAACGGAACGGCGAACAATTCAACGGCGAATTGCTCAACTACAGGAAGAAGTAAACCAATTACAAGCACATCGCGCCCGTATTAGACAACAACGACAACTGCAAGAAATTCCAGTTCTGGCATTAGTTGGCTATACCAATGCTGGTAAATCTACTTTGCTAAATGTGTTAACTAATGCAGAGGTTTACACCGCAGACCAACTATTTGCTACCCTTGACCCAACAACCCGCAAGGTAGTAATTACGAAACCAGAAACACAAGAACGCAGGTCGATTCTGCTCACAGATACTGTAGGGTTTATTCACGAACTCCCGCCACCACTGATGGATGCGTTTCGCGCCACATTGGAGGAAGTAGTTGAGGCTTCGGCCATGATTCATGTTGTGGATTTGTCCCATCCAGCTTGGGAAAGCCATATTGCGAGTGTCCTAGAAATACTCGAAGAAATGCCTGGGATTCCAGAAAAAAGTTTGGTTGCTTTTAATAAGGTTGACCAAGTAGATAGCGAAACCTTGGCTAGAGTTCAACAGGATTATCCCGAAGCTGTGTTTATATCAGCAAGCCAGCGCTTGGGTTTAGAGACTTTCAAAATGCGATCGCTGCAACTAATTGACGAAAGAGTTAAAGCGATTGCAGTCCCACAAAATTCATACTAACTCAAGGAAATTATATGACACCGACCATCATTGTTCACGGTGGGGCAAAAACCATCACAGACGATAAAGTTGCAGCCAACAATGCCGGCTGCACAGCAGCAGCAGAAGCTGGTTGGGCAGTGCTAATCAGTGGAGGTAGCGCCGCAGAAGCTGTTGAAGCAGCTATTCGAGTTCTCGAAAGTGACCAGACATTTAACGCTGGTCTTGGCGCAACTCTCAACAGCGATGGAGAGGTGGAGTTAGACGCGGCGATCATGGAAGGCTCATTAAGTTGGGGAGCGATCGCAGCAGCTCAGGGTATCCGTCATCCCATCTCCATAGCACGACAGATTATGGATGATAAACCCAGGCTGCTAGTGGCGCGAGGCGCAGAACGCTTTGCCGCAGACAATGGAGCCGAAATGTGTAAAAAAGAAGACTTGATAGCTGATGAACAGTGGCAGCAGTGGAAGGAGGATCAAAAGGTTGTGGATCGCCCCAATACTGTAGGTTGTGTGGCTTTGGATACTAGCGGCATCCTCGCTGCTGGCACTTCAACTGGCGGTACTACGAAGCAGCAAAGTGGTCGCGTCGGTGACACTGCGCTTGTTGGCTGTGGCTTGTACGCTGACAATAAATTCGGCGGTTGCTCAACAACAGGTGATGGCGAGTCAATTATCCCCGTAGTTCTGGCTAAAACTGCGATTGATTTCTTGAGTGAAGACAGACACCCAGATGAAGCAGCACAGATGGCAATTGATACTTTGGTTTCTAAAGTTAAAGGTGAAGCTGGGTGCATCCTCATAGACCGTCAAGGACGCGTTGGCTGGGCGTATAACTCATCACACATGGCTTGCGCTTATATGACCGAAGGACAAGACAAGGTAGCTGTCTTTACCAAGAAATAACTTATACCAATTCGTAGCGGGGTGTAGCCGATTACGAATTGGTAATTCGGAAGTAATGAAGCTAAATTACATCTAAGTTTTCAAATAATATACAACTTTATTTTTTGAAGTTGGCCTTAATTGAAAACTCAGAAAATTTCTTTAATATCAACAACTGCATATCTTTGTATCTGCGGTTTATCGGAGGATTAGATGTCAAAATACGACTTTCATTATTTTCAAGGGAGTACTCTTTCTGATCTGTTTGCTCAAGATATCACAGATACATCTTATGGGTTTATTTTAAATTACCCTGCAACTGCGAGTTGGGCTGCTTATCCCAACCGGAAAAAACATTTTATTCAAGATGGTAGTAGTGAAGCCACCAAAACCTCCTTTGATAAGATTTGCCAAAAAGAACCTTGGAAAAATTTGGCTGTGTTAGGCGATCGCATTCCCGGAATTGTGATTATTACGCCGCCAAAGCCGCTGCTTGAATACTGGCAAGAGCATTTGGGCTTCAGCAACTCCAGTATTGAAATGATGGATTGCTCGACTTATTTGGATGACCTCAGTCACAGCGATGCTTTTGATAAACTCATCAGTCTATTCCCCTTTGATCACCTCAAACCTGAAAAACACGCTGTTGATCCAGACACCCATTACCGCTTGCTCAGTAAAGTAACTTTAGCCGAATTGGGTGTGCAATGTCCAAAATACGAGAGTTATAATCTGCACCAAGTTAATCTCGAAGACATTCAATTACCACAATTCCCCTATTTAATCAAAACATCGCACGGACTCTCAGGAGAAGGCACTTATATCATCAAAAGTCCCAGCGATTTGAACTACTGCCTTGAAGAAATCAGGAAATATCTTGATATTAAGTTGCTGGATACGATTATTGTCTCAGAGTTCGTCAAGAATGAGGTGCAGAATTACTGTGTACAGTTTTATGTCAACAAGGCGGGAGAGATAACCCTCATCGGTACTACTAGACAACTTGTCACACCAGAAGGCAACTATTTAGGGGGACTGATTGACTACCGCAATACTGACATGAGCAAGTTCTTTGAGATGATTGCTGCCATTGGTAAGTATGCTCACAAACAGGGTTATTTCGGCGTGATTGGGTTCGATGTCCTGGAAGATCGAGACGGAGAATTTTATGCGATCGATGCCAATTTCCGAGTCAATGGCTCAACTCCTTTGTGTTTGCAGCGTCATACCTTACTGGGGTTGGGAAAGGAAGTAGGTAAATATTCTAGTGACTACCGCATGGAAGGGACGTTGGATTCAATTTTAGTGACCTTAAAACCAGAACTAGATCGCAAAGACTTGATTATACTGTCGGCTTTAGAGAAGGTTAAATACGGAAAAATCTACACCGAAATTTATGCGATCGCTACCGGAGAATCTATCGAAGAAATGCAGCATATCGAGCAGAAATTACAGAATAAGGGATTACAATCGCTCCTTTAAACAGCACAACTGTTCATAGCTGACTTTAAACAGTTTCATTTATTGTAGAAACTGTTTTTTTTGCCTAACTAATAAAGAGATTAACTTCGCTTTATACAATTGAGAAAAAAATGAAAAGAAATAACTTAGAATACTACGATTTGAATGCAGATACATGGTGGAAGGAAGACAAGGTTTTATATCTGTCTAACCATCTTAACAAGTCAAGATTCGAGTTTTTTTCCAATTTTGTGCCAGATTGGAAAGGAGTTAAAGTTTTAGATATTGGGTGTGGAGGAGGATTAGCTTGTGAATTTATAGCCAATCAAAATGCTTATGTCTCTGGAATAGATTTATCTTTCAATTCAATTAAAATAGCCCAAGAGCACGCTAGAAACAGTAACTTAAAAATTGACTACCAACGAGCATTAGCTGAAAATCTTCCTTATCAAGAAAATAGCTTTGATGTTGTTTTATGCTTTGACGTATTAGAGCATGTTGAAGATTGGCAAAAAGTTATCTCAGAAGCTTATAGAGTTTTAAGAAAAGATGGATTATTTTTGTTCGATACAATTAATAGAAATTTAAAATCTAAATTTATAATGATTTGGCTTTTAGAAGATACCCTAAAGCATATACCGCCTGGACTTCATGACTGGAATAAGTTTATTAAACCCGAAGAAATGATAGAAACAATGGAAAAGGCTGGCTTTGCAGATTTTGAAATCAAGGGATTTGATTTGACAGGTGGCACTAACTTTAAAACGTTGAAAAATATCTTACTTAAGGGATTAAATAATCAAAGTACAGGTGGAAAAACAGACTTGTTTGAAATCAAAATTAATAATGATATTTCTGTCTGCTACATTGGTAAAGCTGTCAAGCAAGTTTTCTAGTTTAAAACTAGAAAATTGGGTATTAATTTACTTTATTCAAAGGAGATAAATACTGATTATATATGTTTTTATTTACATAAAACTATGTTTTAATTCGTATTCAATATCAACAATATACACTTCCTTTTATAGATGTAACTTTTATAGAAGGTGTAGATAATAAAGTATATGGATGGTTTTCGCTTCATTTAAATTTATTTAATAAGCAGGGAAAAAATGAAGTTTCAAATAGAATGCGATACAAATAAAATCAACAACCCATGTTTAATATGTCAGCGAAAGTTTCAGACGCACAAACCCAGATTAATTATATGTGATGACCAAGGTGAAGGCTATGGAGATATATGCCATCAATGTATAGCTAAGGGTGGTAATTGGGTTCAATCTCAACTCCAAAAATTCAGCCAGAAAGTACTAGCTTGAAAATGATTTTCAGGTGATTAGAAATTGTAGGTGGGTACCGTCAATAATTAGGGCCTTCCAAATAAAAAATACTTAACTACTTCTTGTGGGGCAGGCAAGATGCCTGCCCCACAAAATTGGTATTTATTAGAAATTATTTAAAGGTTTACAACGATTTAAAGTTCAATTCCGTCATTCAAGCTGGCTGATTCCCCAAGTTTATAAACTACTGGAAAGTACAGGCGTAGCCCTTTGTCTACCAGTTAGCCCAACAGTTCCCCTTGATGTCTGTTTGACTGCGCCTTGGACTTATATCCGTATGCACAGTGGGCAATGGAACGTAGGTTATAGCGATGAAGAGTTATTTACATGGGTTGAATATATTCGTTCATTTCTAAAGCAGGAGATTGACGTTTATATGTACTTCAACAACGACC
This sequence comes from Nostoc flagelliforme FACHB-838, assembly GCF_014698065.1. Classification (GTDB taxonomy): domain Bacteria; phylum Cyanobacteriota; class Cyanobacteriia; order Cyanobacteriales; family Nostocaceae; genus Nostoc; species Nostoc flagelliforme_B. Next base: position 16,142 of record NZ_JACJSI010000025.1, on the reverse strand, counting down.
CCGATGGACACACCATTCATGATGCTCAACGACTCTATAGTTTGCTGGTATCTTATTGAAGTACATAATTAAAAACTTATTATTCTACTTTAACCAAATTAGTTGACTGCTTGATTGGGAATAGGAATCGCATTAGTTGACCTAGTGGCATAGAGCGTTGTTCTTGAACAAAAACTAAAGGTACAAGTGCAGCCATCCGTAACAAGCCTGAGAGAACAAACAGCCCCAGCAAACCCGCAGCACCAGGCAGAGTTGCGAGAAAGCCACCGATAGTAATACCCATTGCTCCAGTGATACCAGCAATTGCGCCTGCGATCGCAAAATAACTAGACTGATAACGTAGCGGTGCTATTCCCATCATCAAATTGTTAGTACACAAATCAATTGCTGCCCACGTCGCGCCAGCTAGTATGTGTAACAAAGGCAACCAGATCCAAAAAGAAATTTGATCGCTTCCTACTCCCAACCACAGCAGAGGTGTTACCGCCACTAAGACTCCCACCAATAACAGTAGCGGGCGATTCCCAATCCGGTCGGCCAGTTTGCCCCACAAAAGCAGCATTAGCATATTTGCACCAGTTCCCAAGCCGTGATAAATCGTTACCACACTAATATCTATATCCAGGTTATCCAGCATATAGAGGTTAAAGAAAGGAGCGCTGATGTTGACAGCAAAGCACCAAAGGCTCAGGTAAAGCACAAACCTCAAAAAATTAGCATCTTTAAAAAAGCTAAAATCTATTCCCTGCGGGTGCGGCTGTGATGTGTCTAAATCTCCAACTTTTAAAAGCTGCGGGTTGATATCAGCCATCCAGAACTGACAGGCCACACTGATTAGCCCTAATACAATTCCTATAACCAAGACTGTGCCATAACCTTGAAGGGTTCCACCAGGCCAAGCCGATACTGCTAGACCTAGCAGAGGAACACAAATAAGGTTTGTCAAGCCGAGAATACTATTGCGAAAACCGAAATATCGCCCCCGCAACCGCCCAGGTACTAACACAGCCGACCACCCAAGCCAAGGCGCACGACCAAAAGCTTCGATAATATTAGTTACCAAGAGAATTGCCAATGTCAACTGTATGACTTGGTGTCCAGTGATATGAGATGAAGTAACCAACACAATTGCTGGTAGAAGAATCAACCATAGCAACCGCGACGGGATAAAAATACATAGAAAATACCAACGAAAGCTGGTACTTCGGTTTACCAAATACGCTCCTAGTGGTTGGAGCAGATTCACCATCTGAGGGATAGCAGCGAGTAGACCAATTTCAGCTGGGCCAGCGCCTAACTCTAGCAAGAAATTACTGAGCAACGCACCGCCGATAATACTATAAAGAACCGCAGCAAAGACACTCTCATAAGTTAACGCCTTGAGACTTTGGCGAATTTCTAGTTTAGAAATTTTGAAAGATAGTTTTGGAGTTGGGAAAAGTACCGTCTCTGTTAATGCCCTATCCTCTGAGATTTCTTGAATGGGGACAGGGGGAAGAGAATTAGCTTCTACTGAAATTTCATCTTGTTGGGGCTGAACCATATTATCTAATCAATATTTAAAGAGTTAAATTGTTATAGCCACTATTAGCCATAATTAGTGAAACTTATATAATCTTTCATCAATCAGTTCTAAGGCATTGCAATTGCTTACCTGCTAAAAGACTAACCAATGGTAAGTATTGGCTATAAACTGCTTTAGCAGAAATGACTAACATCCAACGGATTTCAAGCTGGTAAAGTACACCAGCTAAGTCTGAAAGGTAGGTATTAAGCTTGTTTTATTTCTGTTAGCCCATTCTGAATTCTGAATTCTGCTGTAGAACTGCGGTTAGACTTTTAATCCAATAAGTTCCAATAAGTCAATTAATTGACATAAAGCTAATTCTATGAGGATTTTGCTAGAAGCTTATACCATTTCTTTATGAGGCTGCGCCAAACCTTTTTAACTTCTTTCTTTGTGTCCTACCCGGCAGGAAGCCACTTCTCTACAAGATGCTCTGCGAACGTGTCTATGCGTCCAACTCTTACGAGATGCTGCGCGTAGCTTGCTTTTCCGTAGGAGTATGCGGTAGCCTGCGGCAAGCCGCTTTGCGTCTACGTTTCTCTTTCTTGTACTCAAATATTATGGTTTAGCGCATCTTCATACAGAATTGGTATTAGTAGGTATAATAAATATTTTTAGCAGTTAATTAAGACTTTGTGAAGATCAACTCATGGAAATTTTTCAAAATCACTCTTGAGAATTAATACCTTTATATATAAATCCTAAAATTTAGCTTGCACTAGTACACATAGGCATAAATAATGTTGTATTTATCTAACCAATAGTATGATCAGGTTTTAAGTTTAACCTTCCAATTTCAGTAATACTCAACAACTAATTTAGAACCAATTGCATAAGTCTTGAGAAAACTATTTCACTGGAAATTTATGTCGTAAGGTATCATTGCTCATCCTCCTAAATGTGCCACGATCACAGTATAAGTAAAGAACTTTTTTATGGCACAGACGGAAATTAACGATATATCGGCAGATAGCTCCTTAGTTGATCCCGAAAAAGACCTGCTAAGACATGCCAACTTCGCCAAATATCTAGCAGACAGCATTTGCAAAATGACCTTTCCTGAAGGCTTCGTTATTGCAGTTTACGGTTCTTGGAACTCTGGCAAATCTACACTATTAAACTTTGTAGTTCACTATCTTCAGCAAAAGCCAGATGAGGAGCAACCAATCATTATTCCTTTTAATCCCTGGTTATTATCTGGACACGAAAATATCACAAGGCGCTTTTTTGACCAATTACAAAACGTTTTAAGCAAAGAGTCAGCTGTGCCAAAAGGTTTGAGAGAGAGACTAGCTGATTTTGCCACCATTATTTCAGACATTCCTCTACCTTATGCTCAAACTGGCAAAGCATTAGCAACATTATTAGATCATAAGGACAAGGAAGCTACCCAATTAAAAGAAGAAGTAGAAGATACCTTAGTACAGCAACAGCGGCGAATAGTCGTCACAATTGACGATATTGATCGGTTAGCTGCTGAAGATATCAAGCAGTTATTTCGTATTTTCAAAGCAATGCGAAATTTTACTAACGTTGTTTATCTTCTGGTCTTTGATAAAGAAGTTGTCGTGAAAACAATTGCAGACACTAAAGAAACATCTGGAGAAGCATATTTAGAAAAAATTATCCAAGTGAGTTTTGAGTTACCTCTTCCTGATAAAACCTCACTTCGCAGGCTGCTTTTTGACAAGCTTGGTAATATATTTGCTCAAGCACCAAAACAAAAAATTAACCAAGCTCGCTGGGGTGATATTTACTTTCAAGCAATAGATCACTTTATTACTAATATCCGGGATATTGTTCGTTTTGTTAACACTTTAACAGTGACGTATCCAGCAGTAAAAGATGAAGTAAATCCTGTTGATTTCATTGCTATTGAGTCTTTGCGAGTCTTTTGCCCAAAGATATATAGCATAATTCATCAAAATCCTCATGTTTTTGTAGGAGAGGTAAACCCTTCAAGAGACGAACTAAAAAATATTCTGAATACCTGGATTGCTCAACTGCGAGATGAAGATAAGCAGCCTGTTAAAAACCTGCTCATGCATCTTTTCCCCAAGTTAAAATCCATTTTAGTTAAGACCTATTTAGAGAAAAAAGAAGAGTTGCAATGGCGTGACCAGCTACGTATATGTAGTTTAGAAATGTTTCCTGTTTACTTTCGCCTATCGTTATCAGCAGGCGAATTATCTAATATTCAGATAAAAATTATCCTTGGTTTGGTAGAAGATGCAGATAATTTTAGAACCTATTTGATAGAACTTACTAAACAAAAACTACCAGGCGGCACAACACAAGCTAGGGTATTTCTAGAACAGCTAGAAAATTCCACTAAACAGGAAATTCCTGTAAATTATATTCCCTCCGTTGTGGAAGCTTTGCTTGATGTAAGCGAACAATTATTATCTTCAGATAATGAATCTAATGGCATTCTTGATTTTGGCAATGAAGTTATCATTAGCCGTTGTATTTCACAACTCTTGCGTCAAATGGATGAAACATCACGGTTTGAGTTGCTAAAAAAAGTAATTATCCAAGGGAAAGCATTACCAATAATTAATCATGAGATTAATACACTAAAAGAGCAACAAAGTCAATATGATGCAGATAAATATAACTATGAACAAGAATGGCTTGTGAACGCACAACACCTTAAAGAATTGGAAGAATTGGCCGAAAAGGTAGAAGGAAGGTAGGAGGTAGGGGGCACACTTCGGCTGCGCCAACGGCTACGCTCAGGACAGTGAGGGGGCATAAGGAACTTCCAACTAAAAAAATGGCCCATCGCTTTGGTGAGCTGGCGTTGCAGGGGAGGAAGAATCTAACGATCATCTTCGCTCCCAAAATTGAATAATTTAATTTTTGGAAGTCCCTAAACCCCGTCCATTTTGAAACCTAGAGTTTTTAAGGGAGTATTTATTCGGCCGTGGCTTGAGTTATGAGCTTTACCCACTCAACCAGTGACTATAAAACTACGGTTGCAGGCAAAAATGCCATCTATCTAGCAATATTCACTGAATGCTTCCGTTATCTTCTTATATAACCTGATTTTAGTTATTTTCCTTTAATTTGCTCATGCTTTTTGATTAATAAATAATTGTCAAAAAATTACTTAAACAGTAGTTTATTGTGTGGCAGATTTATGATATGTAGTAGCTACCTAAATTTAATGCTTTTTTTTCTAGATAACCTGGCAAAGATCGATGATGTATATGCCATAATGTCACGAGCTAGGCGTATATAAATTTATTGTTATACTTCAACACTTAAGTGCAGAAGGTATCAGTATTGACTACAAAAAAAATCCAATACTACTAGCTCTAACCGATCAATGAATGATTGGCTAAAAACTCATGCTATATCTGGCAATCAAAATATTTGGGCCTAAATTTGACTGATAGCAGGGGTTGATTGAGTTATTTATAAGGAGAAAATCTGATGAAATTGTTAGATATGGTGAATCAAGAGGTTAAATTACCCTCTAAAACTGATAGTAATTTTGTGGACTTAGCAGCAATAGCACACCCTCGACCATTATTAAAACGCTCAGAGTGGCACAATTTAAACGGGCTGTGGAAATTCGCATTTGATGACCAAGGCAAATGTATTGAACCCAGCGATTTAACCCAATGGTCTCATCATATAGAAGTTCCTTTCGCACCGGAATCTACCAAAAGTGGGATTGGTGATCACGGGTTCCATCCGAACTGCTGGTACGAGCGTGAATTTGAAACACCACCAGGAGACGGGAGATTACTGTTACATTTTGGCGCTGTGGATTATCGCGCTCGTGTGTGGGTAAACGATAAATACATCGGCGAGCATGAAGGCGGACACACCTCTTTCAGTTTCGATATTACCCGTGCCTTAAATGACAGTGGTACAACCAAGGTAACAGTGTGGGCGCAAGACGATCCGCACGACCTCGCTAAACCTCGTGGTAAACAGGATTGGCAGTTGAAACCCCATAGTATTTGGTATCCTCGCACAAGTGGTATTTGGCAGACAGTTTGGCTGGAACGCGTAGGCGAGGCTTATATCGGTAATCTTCGTTGGATTCCCGACTGCGAACGGTGGGAAATTGGGTTTGAACTTGGGTTGGCTGGTGATTTACCTACTTCAGGTGTACGAGTTAAAATTAAACTCAGTGCTGACGGTCGGGTGTTAGCAAATGATACTTATGAAGTATTCAATGGGGAAATTAGCCGCCGCATTGTTTTGGGCGATCCGGGTATTGACGACTGCCGCAATGAATTACTGTGGAGTCCAGAAAAGCCGACGCTGATAGATGCTGAAATTCAGCTATGGGATAAAGACCATCTTTTAGATGAAGTGCAATCTTATACAGCGATGCGGACTGTCAGCATTCAGCGCGATCGCTTTATGCTCAATGGTCGCCCCTACTATCTACGCCTAGTTCTCGACCAAGGTTACTGGCCTGATACATTAATGACTCCACCCAATGACGAAGCATTGCGACGTGATGTAGAACTCGTCAAAGCTATGGGTTTTAACGGAGTACGCAAACACCAAAAAGTTGAAGATCCCCGCTTTTTATATTGGGCAGACGTCTTAGGGTTGTTAGTATGGGAGGAGATGCCTAGCGCTTACCGCTTCACGCCGAAAGCCGTGGAACGCATGACCCGTGAGTGGACGGAAATCATTAAGCGAGATGTTAGCCATCCTTGTATTGTGGCGTGGGTGCCGTTTAATGAATCTTGGGGAGTGCCAAATTTGGTTGAGACAGCAGCTCACCGTAATTACGTGTTAGCAATGTATCACCTAACTAAAACTCTCGATCCAACTCGGCCAGTAATTGGTAACGATGGTTGGGAAAGTACAGATACCGACATCCTCGCTATTCATGACTATGAACGCCAGCCTGAGCGATTAGCCCATCGCTACAGACCGGAGATTCAAATATCAGATTTATTTGAGCGTAGCCGCCCTGGAGGACGTATCCTCACCTTGGACAATTATCCCCATCAGGGACAACCAGTGATGTTGACCGAGTTTGGTGGGATTGCATACGCCTCTCTTGATCAACCTAATGCAGATCAAGCTTGGGGATATGAAAACTGCTCGAATATTTCTGAATTAGAAATGAAATACGCTACTCTGCTCAAAACAGTTAATGACATTGAGCTATTTAGCGGATTCTGTTACACCCAATTAACAGATACCTTCCAAGAAGCTAACGGTTTATTGTACGGCGATCGCACTCCCAAATTTCCCATTGAGGCGATCCGCGCTGCAACCCTCTCAGGACAAGGATTATGTACTCCCACAAGCTGTTAAAGCCCGACGGACGCAAACTCAAGTTATACAGTCGCTACCCAATTACTAGTCAGTTAGAAGCCCCTAGCCCTAGTAACGAGCCAGTGCAAGCTAATCCCCATCTGCGCTGGCACCCCTTGCGGGGTGAATGGGTAGCTTATGCTAGTCACCGTCAAGGGCGGACATTCATGCCGCCCCCAGAATACAACCCCCTTGCACCTACCACCAACCCTGACTTTCCTACGGAACTACCCCAAGGTAAGTATGATGTGGCAGTGTTCGATAACCGCTTTCCGTCATTGATTCCGACAGCGAACAATCCACCTGATACCATCGTGGAAACGTTACCAGCTAATGGAGCCTGTGAGGTAGTGGTTTTTACTCAAGATGCCCGCGCCTCCTTGAGTTCCTTAGAGTTAGAACATTTAGATTTGCTGTTAGAAGTATGGGGCGATCGCACCCGTGAACTAGGGCTAAATCCCCAAATTCAGTACGTGCTGCCCTTTGAAAATAAAGGCGTAGAGGTGGGTGTAACATTGCACCATCCTCACGGGCAAATTTACGCTTATCCTTTTATACCGCCTGTCCCGGCGCGGATGCTGTCAATGCAGCAGGAGTATTATGAAAAACATCAGCGGGGTTTACTGCAAGACTTGATTCAGAAGGAGATTGCAGACAATCAACGGATTATTTATGAAGATGAGTATGCGATCGCATTTGTCCCGGTATGCGCTCGTTACCCCTATGAAGTTTGGATTGCACCAAAAGAGCCAGTTAGCAATTTTATGGAACTTACCCCAGAACAACGTTGGGGACTTGCCAAAGCATTAAAAACTGTCACTCTCAAGTATGACGGCTTGTGGAATCGTCCGTTTCCTTACTTGATGGCTTGGTTTGGTGCGCCAACTGATGGTTTAGCCCATCCAGAAGCGCATTTACATGCCGAGTTTTTTCCACCATATCGGACAAGCGAAAGGCTGAAGTATCTGGCGGGAACCGAACTTGCAGCAGGGATGTTTGCTAATGATGCTTTACCAGAGGAAAAAGCGAAGGAGCTACAAGCTGTGGTGGTAAATATTGAAGAGCCGATTTCAGCGTGATCGGGTATTTCTTGTTTTGAAACTACAGCTTAGATCCAGAAAACCTTTTCTAGTGGCTGGGGATTGGGATGCCAACCAAATCTTACTCATAATTTCTTCCCCACCACTCAGTCCAAAAGCGCATAACCAGACTATATTGCAATACGCTTGGGTTAAGTATTTCTTTCTTCTCTTTGCGTCCTTTGCGGTTCGTTAAAAAATTGACTTTGGGAAAGAGTTTTAGCCTTAACTGAACCGTATTGGACTACATTGAGCCGAGATACACAACTTTCATATTGCATATCTTGGCTCATGTCTTTATGCCCGATTGTTGCTGGCGCTTGAGCCGATAAATTTTTGCTGAACAATCATCATTACTCCATCCTGCTTCAATCTCCTGTGCGTCAAGAAGATCCTGCAATGCTTTATCAAGGACGCTGTAACTACAATTAAATATGTCTTTTAATTCTCCAGCAGTTTTCTCACTAGAACGCAGGGATTCTAAAATAGCCTGATTAATAGGATTCATAATTGGAAAGTTTGAGGATTAATAAACTTATTTGATATTTAGTTTTTGTAAATAGTTGCGTTTTTAATATCACTAATCAATTCATCAATCCTTAATTGAGTAGTGTTCCAAGAACACATAAAACGTACACCTCCCACACCAATGAATGTATAAAATTGCCAATTTTTTGCTTTTAAACTGTAAATAACTTCTTCAGGTAATTTAACAAACACGGCATTGGCTTCTCTAGGAAACATCAAATCAACGCCTTCTATGTTTAATAATTGATTTTCTAAGTATTCAGCACATTGATTTGCATGCCTAGCATTTTTTAGCCAAGCGCCAGTTTCTAATAAACCCAACCAGGGAGCAGAAATAAACCGCATTTTTGAGGCTAGCTGACCTGCTTGTTTGCATCGATAATCAAAATCCTCTGCTAAGGTTTTGTTGAAGAAAAGAATTGCTTCACCTAATGCCATGCCATTTTTTGTACCACAAAAACACAATACATCTACTCCAGCTTTCCAAGTAATTTCAGCAGGGCTTTTATTCATAGCAGCAACTGCATTCGCAAAACGAGCGCCATCCATGTGAACCTTTAAGTTGTACTTGTTCGCAACTTCTTTAATACTTAAAAGATCCTCAATAGAATATAAAGTTCCTAATTCAGTAGATTGTGTAATGCTAATAACTTTAGGCTTGGGATAATGAATGTCAGTACGCTTCGTGACAATTGCCTCTATAGCCTCTGATGTTAATTTGCCATTTTTACCTTGAGCAAGTAGCAGTTTAGAGCCATTAGATGCAAACTCAGGTGCGCCACACTCATCTGTTTCTATATGAGATGTTTCATGACAAATGACGCTGTGATATGACTGACAAAGAGCAGCTAAAGATAAAGAATTTGCGGCTGTACCATTAAAGGTAAAAAATACTTCACAATCAATTTCAAAGAGTTCCCGAAAATAATCTGTAGCTTTTTGAGTCCATTCATCATTTCCGTATGCTGGAACACTACCTTGATTTGCCCTAATCATATATTCCAAAGCTTCCGGACAAATGCCAGAGTAATTATCACTTGCAAACTGTTCTAATTGGCTACTCATAATTTCTATTTTAATTTGTAACAGTAATTGTTACAATACTAGTGAAGAATTTTAGATTTTGCCAATTTCCAGATTATCGATTTTTTAGATAAGTCTATAATCTGAACCTTTTAATTTAAAAAACTAAGTAAAGACGCTATATTTTTATACAAAACTGTTAATTATTTTTTACTATTATAGCTTTTCTCTGAGTATTTACGACAAAAATTAGTGTGTTTGTACTACTAAATTACTTTGTTGATATCTACACAAAAATAGAGCCTTAGTTTGCGATCGCTGAGACATTCAATTACTACAGTGTCTTCCAAAGCCTTGCATTGATGGTATTTTTGGGACATTAATTAAATATCGCAAATAACCAAATATTATGCTACAAAAATAAAGTTTGCTAATCATAATGGTAATCATATACTTATAATGTACCATACAATTCCCTACCAATAAGCATTACATGACTATTGGACACATTTGTCCTTAGTTAATTGTCAGTAGTCATTTGTTTATTTTCTGCTGACTAATGACGCTCTTTCTGGTGCGTCCGCTATATATAATAACTTGCTTCTTTGTAAGGGTACATCGCTAACGCCAGTTACTTCTCCATTTGGGGAATTGTCCCGGAGGGAAGGAGTACATACAAATTGGGGAACTCACCCAAGGCACTGGCTCACCAATGACCAATGACTAATAACTAATGACTGAACCATTGATTGAACTGAAAGGTGTTTCTAAGTCCTTTGGTAGCCATAAAGTTCTAGATAATGTAGACTTGACCATTTACCGGGGAGAAGCACTGGGAATTATTGGCCCATCAGGGACTGGGAAATCAACGATTTTGCGGATAATGGCGGGGTTACTTACTCCCGACGCAGGAGAAATTTATCTGCAAGGAGTGCGGCGAGACGGTTTGATTGAGGATGGTGGCCAGCAGGTTGGCATTGGCATGGTGTTTCAGCAGGCGGCGCTATTTGATTCCCTGACGGTGGAGGAAAATGTGGGATTTCTGCTTTATCAAAATTCCAAGCTGCCGCGATCGCGCATTCAAAATTTGGTAAAAGAGAAACTGGAGATGGTAGGTTTGCCAGCAATAAGCGACCTCTACCCAGCCGAACTTTCCGGGGGAATGCGAAAACGGGTAAGTTTTGCCCGTGCAATTATGTCTAACCCCGATAGTCCCTCAGAAGGCCCAGAAGTTCTACTATACGACGAACCAACAGCCGGACTTGATCCTATTGCCTCAACAGTAATCGAAGATTTAATCCGCCATTTGCAATGTTTACATGGAGTTTGTAGTACTTATGCTGTTGTTACCCACCAAGACAGCACTATCCGCCGTACAGCTGATAGACTTATATTTCTCTATGAAGGTAGAGTGCAGTGGCAAGGTACAGTTAGTGAGATATACAACACAGAACATCCCTTGATCAGACAATTTATCAGTGGAAGTGTGCAAGGCCCGATTCAAGTCGTCGGCTAGAAACTTAAAAAGTGAGGAGTGAGAAGTTAAGAATGAGAAGTGAAGAGTTAACAATGAGGAATGAGAAGTTAAATTCAACTCATAACTTATAACTCCTAACTCATAATTTATAACTTTTAACTCCTAACTCCTAATTGGTTGTTGGTGGAGGCAAAAAAAATGCGAGGTCTTATGACAAGCCGCTTCGCGTCTGGGCGAACATTTAGAGAAGGCTCTGTGGGGTTATTACTCCTGCTAGGAATAGGGGTATTTGGATTACTCTTTCTGTGGTTAAACAGATTCACTGCTGCTGGCCGTTCATATAAAGTTATTGTGGAATTTGCTAACGCTGGCGGAATGCAAAAAGGATCAGCAGTTCGTTATCGTGGCGTTAAGGTAGGAGCTATTTCTCAGGTTCGACCAGGGCCAAATGCCATTGATGTAGAGATTGAAATAGGCCAAACTGATCTAATTATCCCCCGTAATGTAGTGGTGGAAGCTAATCAAAGCGGATTAATTAGTGAAAGTATTATCGACATCACACCAAAAGCAACGTTGCCTACTGGGGTTGTGACTGCTAAACCTCTAGACAAAAATTGCAACCCTAGTCTGATAGTCTGTAATGGCACTCGGTTAAAAGGTCAGGTTGGGATTAGTGTTGATGAACTGATTCGCAGTTCAACTGAGCTAGCTGGTGTATACAATGATCCAAAATTTTATAGAAATGTCAATGGGGTTCTAGAAGCAACTACAAGCGCAGCATCTAGTTTTACAGAACTAAGTCAGGATCTCCGAGGTTTGACCAAAAACTTACGGCAACAACTTAATACCTTTTCTGCCACCGCTAATTCAGTGCAACGGGCGACAACCCAATTTAATGCATCCGCGACTCAAGCCGTAAATAAATTTGGTGGAACTGCAACTCAAGCAAGTCGCTTGCTGAATAACCTGGATAATCTGTTAACAACTAATCGTTCTGCACTGGTTGGCGCTTTGAATAATATTACCGAAACCAGCAACCAACTGCGTGTTACAGTCAGTAGCTTATCACCATCTGTCAATCGATTGACTCAAGGAGAATTACTCAACAATTTAGAAACTCTTTCGGAAAATGCAGCGCAAGCCTCAGCTAATTTACGCGATGCTTCTAAAAGCTTAAATGATCCAAAAAATGTGGTGGTGCTGCAACAAACTTTAGATTCAGCACGAGTAACCTTTGAAAATACCCAAAAAATTACATCTGATTTGGATGAATTGACAGGTGATCCTGCTTTCCGCAAAAATCTGCGGCAATTGGTGAATGGTCTAAGTGGTTTAGTATCTTCTACGCAAGAGATGCAGCAGCAAGTGCAGGTTGCTACTACTTTAGATTCAGTAAAAGCTGCTGTGAGCAAACCAAATAATTTAATTCCTACCCCAGCACCAACTCAACAGGCGATGTCTAATGAGGCGATGTCTAATGACAAGTCCTTACCTATCTACCCAATTAATCCCTCGCCTTTTAATTTTGGTAGTACCGACACCATACTTGAACCAACCCCCAGTCCGTCTATCTCTAGCTCATCTCAAGAAAACCTCTTGAAGCAGCTGCGGGAATATGGCAAGCAACGGGAGCAAGGGAAGTAGGGGGCAGGGGGCAGGGAGCAGGGAGCAGGGAGCAGGGAGCAGGGAGCAGGGGAAGAGGAACTATTGATTTATTGCCCCATGCCCAATGCCCAATTGCCAATTCCCTAATTCCAATCTTGTTCATCTTTCTTGCCGCGACTTTTGTAAATACCCCCGATATTGTGAATCTGACGAGTTTTTTCAAAAAGCTCGGTTTCGGTCAAACCCCACTGCTGCAAGACTTTATCTAGGTCTTTTTGGATATCTCTGGCCCCTGGAAACCCTTGATAACGCATTCGCAGTCTAGCCAATTCTGCTAAGTTATAGTCTGTCGCCTCTTGAGCGAGTAAAATATCAATAAGGGGGCGATCGCGGTTATAAAGTGGATGTTGTTGATCTTTACCGGCCGTTGCTTCAGTCATTGTCAGTCCTGAGTTTAGAGTGCTAAGTCCTGAATTTTAAGTTTAGCTGACAGTGGAAAACAGGGCAGACAAAACAAAATTGTCAAATACCGAAAGCTTAACTGTCAACTTTAGAACTTCTGGCTTTCTCCGTATTCCACTCAGCACTCCTAGTAGACGGCAAGTACACCTGATGTCTTACGGCTCTCACCACTGCCACTTAACTTTAAATAAAGTTACATTAGTCCTTAAGAAAATACAAAAAACTTTAGATGAGGGTGAATTTTATCTCACCCAAAGTCCAAGCAGCGAGGGAGCAAGAACCCATTATGTTTGAACACTTCACTTCCGAAGCCATTAGAGTAATTATGTTAGCTCAGGAGGAAGCCCGTCGCCTGGGACACAACTTTGTAGGAACAGAACAAATTCTCCTGGGTTTGATGGGAGAAGGAACTGGGGTTGCTGCTAAAGTGCTGGCCGAATTAGGCGTTACCCTCAAAGATGCACGTCGCGAGGTAGAAAAGATTATTGGTAGGGGTTCTGGCTTTGTACCACCAGAAATTCCTTTTACTCCTAAAGTAAAAAGCCTCTTCGAGCAATCGTTTAAAGAAGCTCATAGTTTGGGACAAAATTACATTAACACTGAACACTTACTCTTAGGATTAACTGAGGCTGGCGAAGGTGTTGCCGCCAAAGTACTGCAAAATCTAGGAGTTGACTTCAAGAGTGTCCGCAGCGCCATTGTTCGGCGTTTGGGTGAAAATGCACCAGCTTTTGCTGGTAGTGGTAATCAAAAGCGCACCCAACCGCTAACGATGGAAGAGTTTGGCAGAAATTTGACCAAATTAGCCCAAGAAGGCAGACTCGACCCAGTAGTCGGTCGTGAGAAGGAAATTGAGCGGGCGATTCAAATTCTCGGTCGCCGCACTAAAAATAACCCAGTGTTGATTGGCGAACCCGGAGTTGGTAAAACTGCGATCGCAGAAGGTCTAGCTCAACGTATTGTCAACCAAGATGTTCCCGAAACCTTACAGGACAAGCAAGTTATCAGCCTCGACATGGGGTCTTTGGTAGCTGGAACTCGCTTCCGTGGCGATTTTGAAGAACGCATCAAAAAAGTTGTAGAAGAAGTTCGCACTGTCGGCAATATCATCTTGGTGATTGACGAAATTCACACCTTGGTTGGCGCTGGTGGTACAGAAGGTGGTTTGGATGCAGCCAACATCCTCAAACCTGCCTTAGCACGGGGTGAACTCCAGTGCATCGGCGCAACTACCCTTGATGAATATCGCAAGCATATCGAGCGCGATGCCGCCCTAGAGCGTCGTTTCCAACCAATTAAGGTCGGGGAACCCTCGGTAGAAGAAACCGTACAAATTCTTTACGGCTTGCGCGGCGCTTATGAACAGCATCACAAAGTGACAATTTTGGATGCGGCACTTGTAGCAGCAGCAGAATTATCAGACCGCTATATTAGCGATCGCTTCTTGCCAGATAAGGCAATAGACTTGATTGATGAAGCTGGTTCCCGCGTTCGTTTACGGAACTCTCAAAGTTCTCCGAATAAGGAACTCAAGCGTGAACTTGCTGGTGTTACCAAAGAAAAAGAAGCAGCAGTCAGAGTTCAAGATTTTGACAAAGCTACACAACTGCGCGACCAAGAATTAAAACTCGCAGAACAACTGCAAGCAACGTTTGCACTAAACGATCAACCTGTCAACTCTAGCGTCGTTGACGAAGAAGATATCGCCCAAATCGTTGCTTCTTGGACTGGTGTACCAGTGAACAAACTCACTGAATCTGAGTCAGAGTTGCTCTTACACCTAGAAGACACTCTGCATCAGCGGCTCATCGGTCAAGAGCAAGCAGTATCGGCTGTATCTCGCGGTATCCGTCGCGCCCGCGTTGGACTAAAAAATCCCAATCGTCCCATTGCTAGCTTTATCTTCTCTGGCCCAACTGGAGTCGGTAAAACAGAATTGGCGAAGGCATTAGCTTCCTACTTCTTCGGTGCGGAAGACTCAATGATTCGCTTAGATATGTCCGAATACATGGAAAGCCACACCGTCGCCAAACTAATTGGTTCGCCTCCTGGCTATGTAGGATACGACGAAGGTGGACAGCTTACAGAAGCCGTGCGGCGGAAACCATACTCAGTGCTGCTATTCGACGAAATCGAAAAAGCACACCCTGATGTATTCAATATGTTGTTGCAACTCTTGGATGACGGTCATCTGACTGATGCCAAAGGTCGGAAAGTGGACTTCAAGAACACGCTGATCATTTTGACTTCTAACATCGGTTCCAAGGTGATTGAAAAAGGCGGTAGTGGCTTAGGCTTTGACTTCGACACTCAAGCCGACGCTAGTTATAACCGCATCCGCACCTTGGTAAATGAAGAATTGAAAGCCTACTTCCGTCCTGAATTCCTCAACCGTCTTGATGAAATTATCGTCTTCACCCAGCTTTCTAGGGATGAAGTGAAGCAAATCGCTGAGATTATGCTTCGTGAAGTTTCTAAGCGGTTGACAGAAAAGGGAATTATTTTAGAAGTTAGCGATCGCTTCAAAGAGCTTGTGGTACGAGAAGGCTACAACCCTAGTTATGGTGCTAGACCATTACGTCGGGCAATTATGCGTCTCCTAGAAGATTCTTTGGCTGAAGCAATGCTGTCTGGTGAAATTACAGATGGAGACACAGCCTTCGTTGATGTTGATGATGACTCTCAAGTGAGAGTTAAAAAATCAGAAAAACGAGAACTACTGTTGGCGAATGTTGGCTAATTTTATACCTGCTCACTTTTTGCTGTAGTATTTGAGAAACACTCCAGCCTCTTGTCTAAGTAGAGGCGATTGCAGGGACATCTCAGACAAACATTAAGTGAAATAGTATTATTTCTTTCACCCTTGGTAGTAATACCAGGGGCTTTTTTTATGCAATTTTCTTTTGGATGAAACACAGGGTAGGCAATAGGAAAAACTAAGCCGTTTATTTTCGGGCGGGATAGCTGGCAATACGGTTCGGTTAACAAAGTTATAGCAACAGACAAGGCGGTTAGGACGCTAGGCGAAGTACATATTCCATAGCATCCCTGATACAGTCAAATTGAATAAGTTGTTGACGAATTCGACTCTTCAACCATGACC
>NZ_JACJSI010000249.1 GCF_014698065.1 Nostoc flagelliforme FACHB-838 | reverse complement strand
AAAAATCACGACGAGCAGCGATGAACGATCGCTATATGCTCTCTGTGTTAGCTGCGGCTCTCTCAAACTCAGTACCTCTGCCATAATCCCCCTGTCAATAGGGTTTGAGACGCGCTAACCCTGTTTTGCTGGTGACAAGTTTTGATGAAGATGATGCTGATAAAGCTCTTGATATAAAGATAGATGAGTTCATCAAAAAGCCGATTGACCCTGATATAGTAACTGCTAAAGTTCAAGCAATTTTAGCTCAGAATTCCTAAAATTTTCCTAATAATAAGAACTTCATTTAGAGATGATGCATTTGCAAGAGAGCAGCCAGAACATATTCTATTAGTACATCCGGCTCAACTGGCTTTCGGATAACTGCCCTGACTTTCACATCAGGCTGCTGATTTAAAAACGTCTCTTCATGTGCCGTAATGAACAAAATAATCAGATTTTGTAAAATCGGGTTGTTTTGGATACGACGGGCGACTTCATACCCATCCATGTAAGGCATCATTACATCGAGTAGGAGTAGATCAGGTATTGTAGATTCAAGATAGGCAAGGGTTGCCGCTCCGGAATCCACAATATCAACTTCATAGCCTTCCATTTGTAATACAGTTTGGAGGAAAAAACAATTGTCTCTAACATCATCACAAACTAGAATAAGCTTATTAGTATTATCTTGTTTTTCTCCTTTTTTAACTGACATATTTGAATAAAGCCCATACTGTTGTTTAGTCATTTTTAGCTGGAGAAGCAACTTTTATCATCATCCGATGGTGTTACTTGCTAGTCAAATTTTAAAAGCTAACTCCAATTATTTCTGAACTACTACTGAGATTAAGAGAGATTAGGAGCAATGCTTTTTGGTATAAAAGATATGTTTGGAATTTTCGTTAAAATTTGGAGAGTTTGTATAAGTAAATACATAATATATTTACTTGAACTATTACCTCTGACGGTTGCATATTATAAGTTGCAGCACTAAGTTATGGACTGTCACCTGAATCAAGCAACCAATAGTTTAATCTGATGATGATAGAAAATTTCCAGCTTGGACATTCTTCAGACGAGAGAACAGGCATAGACACAAATATATTCAAAGGATTGACAGTTATTATAGTAGATGCTAACAAAATATTCTTGTACTAACTAGCTATGTTCTTAAAAGATATGGAATTCAAGTGATGGTGGCAAATAATGCTTCGTCAGCATTTTTGCTAGTTCAAAAAATCGCAGTAGATCATATATTCTGGCTTCTGACTCCTGGGTGGGGATTTGACTTTTAACACTCATTTATGATTCGGAAAATTTTATTATCAATACATAATACATATCAATATTTACTGATATGGTATTAGTGTAGTGCATTTTTAATTTAATGAATAAAAGTGATTGATTATCCTACATTATTTTTGAGGTTTAAATTGATTTAAAGGTCAGCCCTCTCAACGCGAACAAATGAACTACTGACGCAACTAAAATTTAATTGTCTTAAAATTACACCCTACCTTTTAATATTTAATGTGAATTCAGTAATTTCAAGTTTAGAAAAAGTTTTGAAATTACTGATCTTCTACATTCAAGTTACCTTTGATTAACCTTTTTTGTAGAGCAACAACAACAGCTTGAGTGCGATCACGCACTTCTAATTTCTGCAAAATCGCATGAACATGCACCCTCACAGTCCCAGGTGTGATGTAGAGTGCCAGAGCAATTTCTTGATTAGTTTTTCCGGCTGCCAACAGTAACAAAATTTCTTGTTCGCGTTGGGTTAGGGGGTTGGAAAGTTTTGAGATATTTTCTGAGTTAGGTTGTCCAGGATCAGATGCAAAAGTAGAACGAATTTCTTTGGTTGCAGTTTCATCCCACCAGGATGCCCCAGCAGCGACAGAACGAAGGGCGAGCACTAATTTTTCTGCTGCCACTCCTTTGAGACAATAGCCTTGAGCGCCTGCTTCAATTAATCTTGCAATTAAAGACTTTTGGGAATGGGAAGTCAAAACTAAAACTGGTAACTGAGGATTTTGCTGCTTAATTTGGCGACAGGCCTCTATTCCTCCAATTCCTGGCAATCCCACATCTAGTAGCACCACATCGAAAGATTTTTGGTTAATTAACTCAATAGCTGTTTCTCCATCTTCGGCCTCAGCGATAATCTCTAAGCCAGTTTCTTGTTGCAATCGCACGTGCAAACCTAAACGAAACAGTTCATCATCTTCTACTAGGAGAATTTTGATTGGGGTAGATGGCATCTCACACAGTAAGAGAAGATTGAGATGGGTAAACGGGGAGCTTGAAAGCAAACATCGCACCGATCGGTACTCTGTTCTCTGCCCAAATTATACCGCCGTGGGCTGCAATAATTTGGCGAGATAGGTAAAGCCCTAATCCAGAGCCTTTGGCTTGGCGTTGGCTATGTCCTTGATAAAATCGTTCAAATAAATGGGAGAATTGTTCGGGTACAATACCTGCACCCGTATCCAAAATTTTCACAACTTGATAGGAAGCTTGCGGTTCTAATACTATTTCCACACGCTCACCGCGCCGAGAATGGTTGATAGCATTAACTAAAAGATTGGTAAAAACTCGTTGAAGTTGTAATGCATCACCTTTAACCCATAGTGATCGCCGCCAATCAGAGTCACCATAGTTAAGTGAAAGATAAACGCGGCGGCTAGCTGCTAATTCCGAGAGAGTGCTAGCAGCTTCTTCTGCCAAAATAGCCAAATCTATAGGTGCTAAATTGAGTTTTAAGCCTTCTGTATCATTACGATAAATATCTAACAAAGTTTCTAGCAGTTGTAGGGAAGTTTGATGACTACGCGTCATTATGGCTAAAACTTTTTGCTGTGCCGATGAGACAGCACCAAATTTTTCTTGTTCAAAAGCTTTGAGAGTTTCAATTGCTCCCAGCAACGGAGTTTTGAGATCATGGGTGAGAGTAGAAGCAAAATCTTCACGCACTCTAGACAATTCCTCTTGAGCTTCTAGCTTGGCACGAGTCAGGGCGATCGCTTCTTCGGAACGGCGCAGGCGATCACTCAAAACACCTGTGACAATCAATGCGATCGCGGCGATCGCTCTACTGGCGATCGTAGAAACCTTCATGACTTCACCAGATGGCATTACAAGATTCAGCATGGTTAGGCATACTGCAACGAAGGTAGCTTGAAAAGTGCCACGTCTCCCTAACCAGGAGTTTGCTAACAAAATGGGCCCTGTGTAGATTGCATTGACATTACTGATAGTCATAGCAACTACTCCCTTACTGGGAAAATATATAGCTCGCGTTTTCATGGGAGAAAAAACAATCCTTGATGCAGTAATAAATCCTCTAGAAAAAGCTATTTATGCCTTTAGTGGTATACGTCTCCAAGAAGAAATGACAGGTTGGCAGTATGCCAAAGCAGTACTGTATAGCAATCTTGTCATGGGGATTTTAGTTTTTTTAATACTGATGCTGCAAAGATGGTTGCCGCTAAATCCCACAAATTTAGGTACACCAAGTTGGGATTTAGCACTGCACACTACACTTTCCTTTCTCACCAACACAGATCAACAGCATTATTCTGGTGAGACAACTTTTAGCTATGCTAGTCAAACTTTTGCCCTTGGGTTCTTGATGTTTACTTCAGCAGCGACTGGTTTAGCAGTAGGAATTGCCTTTATTCGTGGTTTAACTGGTAGACCATTAGGCAACTTTTACAGCGATTTGGTTAAGTCAATCACGCGAATTTTGTTACCCATATCTGTGATTGGTGACTTGTTACTAATCTTGGCGGGTGTGCCAGAAACCTTGGCAGGCCCAGCCACAGCAACCACCTTAGAAGGAGCAACTCAAGTAATTGCCCGTGGCCCGGTTGCCCACTTTGAAATTATTAAACAATTAGGAGAAAACGGTGGTGGCTTCTTTGGGATCAACTCAGCCCATCCTTACGAAAATCCCAATGGCTTTACGAACTTATTAGAAATGTGGGCAATGATTTCTATTCCCACAGCACTGATTTACACTTACGGCATATTTGCTAACAACCGTAAACAAGCATGGCTAGTGTTTTGGATGGTCTTTGTCATCTTTGTCTTTTTAATAGGTATTGCCGCAGTAGGCGAATTTCAAGGAAATCCCCTTGTTAACTCACTATTAGGAGAACAACAACCCAATTTAGAAGGCAAAGAGGTTCGATTTGGATGGGCACAAACAGCATTATGGGCAGTCATGACCACAGCAACTATGTGTGGTGCTGTTAATGGTATGCACGATTCCTTAATGCCTCCAGGTGGATTTGCGACTCTCTTTAATATGTTTTTGCAAATTATTTGGGGAGGTCAAGGAACTGGCACAGCTTACCTATTTATCTATCTAATTTTAGCGGTGTTCTTGACTGGGTTAATGGTGGGACGGACACCAGAATTTTTAGGACGCAAAATCGAGAAACCAGAGATTGTCCTAGCCAGCGTTGTCTTATTAGTTCACCCCTTTGCTATTCTCATTCCTTGGGCTATTACCTTCGGTTTTCCTAATACCCTTTCAGGTATTAGTAACCCAGGTTTTCATGGTGTTTCCCAGGTAGTTTACGAATACGCTTCTGCCGCAGCGAATAACGGTTCTGGCTTTGAAGGATTAAGTGATAACACTCTGTGGTGGAACCTCAGCGCCAGTGTGAGTATGTTGGCAGGGCGTTATATCGCAATTATTGCACTGCTACTTTTGGCGGATAGTATGTCCCGCAAGCAACCTGTTTCTATGACCACCGGTACTCTCAGAACTGACACTAGACTCTTCACAGGAGTTACAAGCGGCGTGATTTTAATTCTTGGCGCTCTTACCTTCCTTCCCGCCCTTGTTTTAGGCCCCATAGCAGAGGCATTTCTGATTGCTAAAGGTGGATAAATATTCTCTTCTTTGCGCCTGTGCCTAATTTTTTTAAATTAATTAATCACCAATGACACCATCTACAAAACCGCGACAAGAACGCAAACATACAACCAAAGCCAAATCAGCCGGACTTTACAGGCGTTCATTTCAGCAAGCATTTGTCAAGCTGCATCCGCGCAATATGCTAAAAAATCCAGTGATGTTTGTAGTTTGGTTGGGTACGATCATCACAGCACTAGTAACAATTGCACCAAACTTATTTGGCCCAACACCTGGTGACAATCCCAGATTATTCAATGGTTTAATTACCCTGATTCTGTTCTTAACCGTTGTCTTTGCCAACTTTGCTGAAGCTGTAGCTGAAGGACGAGGCAAAGCTCAAGCAGATGCTTTGCGATCGGCAAAATCCGATGCTAAAGCCAAAAAACTCCTTGCTGATGGTTCCACCCAAGAGGTTAGTTCTACAGCCTTACGTCGTGGCGACCAAATCAAGGTAATTGCTGGAGATATTATCCCTGCTGACGGAGAGGTGATTAAAGGTATTGCCTCTGTGGATGAATCTGCTATTACGGGAGAATCAGCACCAGTATTGAAAGAACCAGGGTCAGATATTGCTAGTTCCGTGACTGGAGGAACGCGTATCAACTCTGATGAACTGATAATTCGGGTCACTGCTGATCCAGGTCAAGGCTTTCTTGACCGCATGATTAGTTTAGTAGAAGGAGCTTCTCGCAGCAAAACACCTAATGAAATCGCCTTGACGGTTTTGTTGGCAGTTCTTACCCAGGTGTTCTTGGTTGTGATTGCCACTTTACCTACAGTGTCGGTGTACGTCAACTCACCTATTAGTATTGCCGTACTCATAGCCTTACTTGTGGCACTGATTCCTACCACTATTGGCGGATTATTAAGTGCTATTGGGATTGCTGGGATGGATAGAGTTGCTCAGTTTAATGTAATTGCGACTTCTGGACGGGCGGTTGAAGCCTGCGGGGATATCAACACCCTGATATTGGACAAAACAGGTACGATTACTTTGGGAAACCGTTTGGCGGAGGAATTTATTCCTGTTAACGGTCATTCTATGGAGAAAGTAGCAAAAGTTGCTCTAGAATCAAGCATATTTGATGAAACTCCAGAAGGAAAATCCATTGTCAAACTGGCAGAAAAATTAGGGGCAACATTAGATTTTGACCCCAAACAAGCAGAAGGCATCGAATTTTCTGCCAAAACGCGGATGAGTGGTACTGATTTACCCAACGAGGTGCAAATTCGTAAGGGTGCAGTGGACGCGATTAAAGGATTTGTGCGTTCACGAAGTGGTTCCGCAGGAACTTCGCGTAATGTAAAATTAACCCCTGAACTTGATACTACCTTTGAACGAATTTCTCGATTAGGTGGTACTCCATTAGCACTTTGCAAAAATGATGAAATCTTTGGTGTAGTTTATCTCAAAGACATCATTAAACCGGGTATTCGAGAACGTTTTGATCAAATGCGGCGAATGGGAATTAAAACCATTATGCTGACTGGAGATAACCGTATTACTGCATCTGTGATTGCCGAAGAAGCAGGAGTTGATGACTTTATTGCCGAGGCTACACCTGAAGATAAAATTGAGGTGATTCGGACAGAACAAGCCCAAGGAAAACTCGTAGCCATGACTGGAGATGGTACTAATGATGCCCCAGCTTTAGCTCAAGCAAATGTAGGTGTGGCAATGAATACAGGTACTCAAGCGGCAAAGGAAGCTGCTAATATGGTAGACCTTGATTCTGATCCTACTAAGTTAATTGATATCGTCACGATTGGTAAACAATTACTGATTACTCGTGGCGCACTCACCACTTTTTCTCTTGCTAACGATATTGCTAAGTATTTTGCCATTCTTCCGGCAATATTTGCGGGTATTGGTGTTGGCACTCTCAATATTATGGATTTGGCAAGTACCCAATCTGCGGTTTTATCAGCTTTGATTTATAACGCCTTAGTGATTCCAGCGCTTATTCCATTAGCACTGACTGGGGTTAAATTTCGACCATTAACCGCAGATCAACTTTTACAACGCAATATCTTTATCTATGGACTTGGTGGCGTTGTAATTCCCTTCATCGCCATCAAAATAATTGATGTTTTGATTGTGTCCATAGGTTTAGCTTAATCCAAAACTCTGTATTCCAATTCACTATTTTAATTATGAACAATGTATTTCACTTTATTGGCGAAAAACCAAATCACATTCCTTTATCTCTATTTTTACTGCTTTGCTTGAATGTACTTCTAGCACCAGCAGTACAAGCCGCAACACCGTTCGCAATATCACGTTCTGCATCTTATGCTATTGCCCTTTTAGGACTCATGACTTTGAGTGTGAGCATTTATTTATTTGTAGTCATTTTTCAACCGGAGAAATTCTAATGAGCCAACTCAATAAAGCTGTTCGTTCTACCTTAGCTTTGTGGTTACTAACAGCCTTCCTCTATCCTTTATTTATGCTACTTTGTGGACAGATAGCATTGCCTTTTCAGGCTAACGGCAGCTTAATTACTAACAGTCAGGGTACAGTTGTAGGCTCTGCCTTAATAGGTCAACCCTTTAATAGCGATCGCTATTTCTGGAGCCGTCCCAGCACTGTAAAATACAGCATAGCCCCAGAAGTTGCCACAACTGGGGTGTCAGGAGCTAGCAACCTCGCACCCAGCAATCCTGAACTCCTCAAACGTATTCAAGTGGAAGTAGCACGGCTGAAACAAGCCAATATACAACCAACTGCTGATTTAGTTTATACTTCCGGCTCCGGTTTAGATCCTCACATCAGTATTGCAGCAGCCCAAACACAGGTGCGGCGTATCGCCAGCGCCCGTAATCTGAATCCAGCCCAAATTCAAACTCTAGTATCTCAAAACATTGATGGCAGATTCCTGGGAATTTTTGGTGAACCTGGAATCAATGTTTTGCAGCTAAATATGACTTTGGATGCTTTACAGCCTGCAAGTTAACTTCTTGAGGGAGTCAATCAAAAAAGCGATTAATTACTCTGATTACAGTCCCAATAAACGATTAACTCAAAAAAAGTAACTCTCTCATTTTCTTCCAGCTTTCTAAATTAACTATTGTCAATTTACCTAATATCTTGTTAATGATTCATTCTCATACCTCATCTCCCGATAGTTCTTATATTCGTCCTCACCGACGCGGGAAACATAAGATTTTTATTGGTATGGCTCCCGGTGTCGGCAAAACTTACAAAATGCTGGAAGAAGCACATCAACTCAAACAAGATGGAATTGATGTAGTTATCGGTATCGTAGAAACTCATGGACGCAAAGATACGGCAATGAAAGCTGCTGGAATAGAGGTAGTTTCTCAAAAAGCCTGCATCCATCAGAACGTCACTCTACAGGAAATGGATACAGACGCAATTTTGCAACGCTCTCCCCAACTGGTTCTAGTGCAATACGGTTCAGTTAAGGCTCAAAAGCTTATGAGTGACGTTAAATTTCGGAGCTTCGACTCGTTGTCCAGTACCTCTGTGTTTTGTTTTTTTAGAACGAAACTTTGATACAGGTCTTTTTACAACCCTGGGATTAGTACGGTGAACGCGTTCGGGTAACAACGTATCTAGGATTTCTACAATTAACCAATTGAAAAAAA
>NZ_JACJSI010000248.1 GCF_014698065.1 Nostoc flagelliforme FACHB-838 | reverse complement strand
TTGCGGTATGCAATGGAAGCATGAGTGCTGGATTTATTCAATTGATTGCCGTGATGAAATACTCCATGCTACACAAAACCAAATCATCGGGACTGGAGAGTTAGAAGCCATCACTGTGCAAAAACCTGCCTTTGTTCTGGGCGAAAGAGTAATGCTCTGTTCTCACGACAAGGGAACAAAACAACGGCTGATTTTGGGGATTGGGCTTGTGAATAATTCTTGGTTTTACGTTGTTGAATTGATGTCGCCAACTTTAACTCAATCACGGACTATATATAATCGCTTCTCACTAATTGGTGAAAAAAGTTTAGTGCGGGTAAATGTTTAATTCTCTCTAATCACACAACGAAAAATTATGTCGCAAATTGAAATCAGCCAAATCATCGAACAGATATCTGAAGAGATTGAAGTTGACATTAATGGTCAGGTTAAAGCCAGTATTCGAGCAACTGCAAGGCTAGCTGGAGTAGACCACGCTGCAATCATTAATCATCTTCAAAGTGGTGAACTAAAACCGACTAAATTAGCCCAAAGCATTATCATGCAAGGATTTGAGGCTGGTGAACTTCGAGAGTGGAGAACTGTTAGTATCCCTGATATGGCGATCGCAATTATCTTAGAGTACTACGCTTACGAAGCTGGTAGATACTGTACCAAGCAAGCCCGATTGGTATGCCGTTCATTCAACACCATCGGCATTCGGGCATGGATTCAAGACAAATTGGGCTGGACTAAACCCGCCTCTAATAGCGAAACAGCGATGACTCAAATACAGTTACTCGCAGCGATCGCTCAACAGATGGCACAGCAAGAACAATATTTATTGGAGCAACAACAGCAGCAAACTCAAATTTTGGCGAGACTCAAAGCTGTTGAAGTTGAGCAAGACAGAGTAAATACCCCATGTGGACACAAATACAGCGTTGTGGGTTTCGCTAATCTTCAAGGATTAGAAATATCGGTAAAAGAAGCTGGTACTAAAGGTAGAAAAGCAAGTGCATTGTGTCGAAAACAAGGCATAGAGATAGAACGCATTCATGACCCCCGATTTGGAAAAGTTGGTTTGTATCCAGAAAGTATTTTGGTTGAGGTTTTTAAAGCCGAACAAAACTAACTGTAATTGTCTTCGCTACACGTTCTTTAGTTGGACAAAACTACCATGCAACAACTTAATTTATTTGCTGAATCAACCCCAGTTTTACCAGTCACTTACTACCCCGATTTCTTAAGCCTTGAACAAGCTAATTCGCTTTACCAACACTGTCTACAACTGGAGTGGCAACAGAATCAAATCAGAATCGCGGGTAAAACAATGCCCGTCCCTCGCCTTGAATGTATTTACGGTGATGCTGGATGTGATTACCTCTACTCCAACAGCGTGTTCTTAAAACCCCTGACTTGGACAGACAATCTGGCTAACTTGCGGGACAGAATTACTGCATTAACTGGTTACAAATTCCGTATCGTCATTGGCAACCAGTACCGCACGGGAACTGATTCTATCGGTTGGCACGCTGACAATGAACCATCAATGGGATCTAATCCTGCAATCGCATCCCTTAGCCTCGGCGGTGTTCGCAAATTCCAAATTAAACCGAGAAACGGTAGTCCAACAGACTTCTGGCTGGAACACGGGAGCTTGCTTGTGATGCACCCAGGCTGCCAGTCTACACATCTGCATCAGGTTCCCAAGACCAACAAAGTTGTTAGCACACGTATTAATCTCACCTTCCGACCACACACGGGAGGCGAGAGATAACGCTGTAGCTGGCTGTTGACGATTTCATAGCCAGCACATCTCTCACAAAAAGTTGAATCGGCGGCACAGACTCAAGTGCCGCACCCTGCACCATGCGTCTATTTCTGGAGGAAACATGACTACAATTAGTTTAGAAGACCAGCATTTAACTGAATGGCTCAACAGTAAGGTTGACGAAGAAATCATTGCCCTCAATGTGCATTCCCTCTCTGGGAGTTTACCCTACGAATATCTGCTCTACAGTCCCAAAATCTCCCGTCGCAATGATGGACGACTGCGCGATCGCGATTTGAAAAAATACCAGCACATCGAACTAGGCGGCTGGTGGTGCAATGGCGTTGACCCCCTCAACAACTACGCACAGATGATGTGGGGCTGTTTCAAACCCGACCATCGCCGACGTGACCGCCAGAAGATCCACAAGTTCATCAAGTACGAACACCCATTTAGAGAAGAAACACGCGCCTTCTTCCTCTTAGTCCCGAATCGCATTTGGGTAAAAGTTTCCAATCGTAGCGGCATTCCCATTACTGAAGAAGACTTACAGCATCCTGGGGGCTTCTGGCACTGGGTTTGGCGGCATAATGTACCAGTGACAATTGTAGAAGGTGTCAAAAAAGCGGGAGCGTTACTAACTGCTGGTTATGCTGCGATCGCTATCCCCGGTGTCAACGCTGGATACCGCACTCCTACTGATGAGTATGGTACAGCTAATGGCAAACCATACCTCATCCCAGACTTGAAACATTTCGCAACACAGGGGAGACAGGTTAACATTTGCTTTGACCAGGATAATAAGCCCGAAACTGTACAGCGAGTCAGAACCGCTATCAGCCGCATGGGACGGCTGCTGGTAAATGAGGGTTGTTCGCTGCGGGTGATTGATTTACCATTTGGGGCAGAGAAAGGGGTTGATGATTTTATCGTCGCCAAAGGGCAGTCGGCATTTGACGCACTCTATAACACTGCCGTTGCACTGGAGTTGTGGGAGATTAAGCTGTTTACCTTGTTGACTTATCCCCCGTCAATCGCACTCAACCAAAGATTCCTGGGTCAGCTTCTCGTCCCCGAAGGTGAAAAACTGATTGTTCTCAAAGCTCCCAAAGGCACTGGAAAAACCGAATGGCTTGCAACTGAGGTAGCGAAAGCACACGACCAAGAGAGACGGGTATTAATCATTACCCATCGTATCCAGTTATGTGAGGCATTGTGCAATCGATTTGGTGTTAACTATGTTACCGAAGTCCGCACGAATGAAACAGGGACATTATTAGGATATGGGGTGTGTGTTGATTCACTGCATCAAGAAAGTCAGGCGCGATTCAACCCCAATGACTGGGCGAATGATGTCATTATTATTGACGAGTGCGACCAAGTATTCTGGCATCTTCTCAACTCTGGTACGGAAGTGCAGAAGCGTCGTGTATCCGTTCTCAAAAACCTCAAGCAGTTAGTGCAGAATGTTCTCGGTAGCGAACACGGCAAGATTTACCTATCAAGGGCCGATATTTCTGACACAGATGTAAAGTATGTTTTATCACTCGCTGGTGAATATCGAGTTAACCCGTTTGTCATCGTCAACAACTATCGGCATGTAGCTGGAAACTGTTACAACTATTCTGGCAGTAACCCGAAGAATCTCATCGCCGCACTAGACAAAGCGATGGCCAAAGGGGGGCATCATTTATTATGTTGCTCTGCTCAAAAAGCAAAGTCAAAATGGGGAACTCAAGCATTGGAAGAACGTTTTCGCCGGAAATACCCACACCTGCGAATCCTGAGAATTGACAGCGAATCTGTTGCTGATCCATCTCATGCGGCGTTTGGTTGTATCGCTCACTTGAACGAGATTCTCACCCAGTATGATTTGGTTATCGCCTCCCCAAGTTTAGAAACTGGAGTCAGCATCGACATTCGAGGACATTTTGATGGTGTTTGGGGAATATTTCAGGGAGTGCAGCCGGTTAACTCTGTGCGTCAGATGTTGGCAAGGGTTAGGGAGACAGTTGACCGCCACATTTGGGTTAGAGAGTGGGGGATGTCTGTTGTAGGCAATGGCTCCACATCCATCGGAGGATTGCTAAGAAGTCAGCACATCGCCACACAAGCGAACATTGCGCTGTTGTCGGCGGCGGATAATGACGATTACAGCTATGTTGACCAGAATTTTCAGCCCGAATCTTTGCAGACTTGGGGTAAGCGTGGTTCTGTGATTAACGTCGAAATGCGGCGCTATCGAGAGTCTGTGCTTGGGGGATTAGTCGAGGATGGATACACCATTATTGATGCCTCGGATGCTGATGATGATGACAGTGGGGCTGTAATCGAGTCGGTTAAGGCGGCAAGTGAGCAATTGTATACTGCTGAATGTAAAGCGATCGCGGATTCCGATGAACTCTCTGGGGCTGAACTCAAGAAGCTGCAAGACAAACGGGCGAAAACGAAAACCGAACGACATCAGCAGCGCAAGGCCGAATTGTCCCGTCGCTATAAAGTTGATGTTACCCCTGAGCTTGTGGAGAAAGATGACGACGGCTGGTATCCTCAACTGCGGATGCACTACTATTTGACACTGGGGCGGGAATTTCTGACCAACCGTGATGCGAAACGGGCAGCAGCGCAGTTAGAAGCAGGGGAGAATTCGGTTTGGAAGCCAGATTTTAACAAGGGGCAGTTATTACCTGCTGTTTTGTTACTGGAAAATCTGAATCTGTTGCAGTTTCTTACACCAGATGTTCAGTTACGTGGGACTGATGAGAAAATGGTGGAGTTTAAGGCACTGGCTGTAAAGCATCGGCACGTTATTAAGAATTACCTGAATGTTTCCATTTCTGAAAAACTCACCCCAGTGGCGATCGCTCAGAAGTTACTTGCCAAAATTGATTTGAAATTGGATTATGTTGGTCGGTTAGGTAAGCGTGAAAACCGGGAGTGCGTTTACCAGTTTGTTCCACCCGATGATCAGCGTGATTCGATTTTTGGGCAGTGGTTCAATCGGGATGAAGCATTAAATCGTGAGTCGGTGTCAGTCATTAATAATATAGAGTTCCCAACACAAGTGACTGGTACAATATCACATGACATTCCCCAAACATTAAATCAGGTCGAAAGTCCTGCTACCCACGGTTGGAAGGGGCTGAAACTGAAATTGCAGCAGGGTTTGAACAGTATTGGCTCTTCCTACAGTGAGTTAATCTCCAAGGTTGGTCAGGCTGTCGGCGTTGCTGACGGTGAGCCTTACTGGAATACATATCTGAACCAGTGGCAGGTTTGGGTTAACTTTGGGAGCGGTTGTACATCTGTGGTGTGCGATTGGTTGACGGTGGTGTAGTTCAGAGTAGTTCACTGTTCCATCAAAACTCAAAACTGTTACTGTGAGTTTGTTATTGTACAGTTTCCTCTTGTGGAAGCAAATAATTTCTATTGGCAAGCCATTGAAAAAAACAATTGTGTGTTCGTTATCTTCTGAGTCACTTAAAGTAACGGGAGCAAGGTTTGTTTTAGCCCAAGATTGAACCTGAACCAACTTCCCACTGATGTTTTAGCAATTCCTGGTAAGTCTTTTCCCTTATCATCATCTGCTTATACAGCATCAGCGAGAACTCTTGAGCTTGTTCACGGGACATCTGCTTCACAACGTCAGCGAAAGTTCTAAGGCTAAATTCTTGTTCTAAAGATAATTCACTGGGTTGATTCATTGCTTTTATTACTTACTCTTTTATTTGAGTTTGCTAAGTTAAGCAAATATTGCTTTATATAAATAAATGTTACGATAACTTTACAAAAACCAAAGGTGTGTAAGCCGTACCAGCGTAGGTTAGAATGCCGTATCTGCTGCTAAAAACCTTGATATCACTCCATTGTGGCAACCCAACTCAAAACCTAACTTCTAAAGTTTCTTACCTTGAGGTTTTTAAAAGCATTTTTAGCCTCTGCTTGCGATCGCTGTTGGAGGAGATGGGCAATACTTTGGGCAAGAGTGGTGAGCATCGCGGCGTGATGCTGAAGTTTGAGAATGTGAAGGTGATAAATTTACTCAACTGGTGACAGATGCGCCGCAATGGATTGAATGGATGGCGTGATTTGCCCCTGTTACAGACCCGTTGACTGGTTAATCCCTCGAACATCATTTGAGTCTTGTAAACAGTCCTATAATATTCTCTTCTTCATTGATTGGCTTATTTTTGAAGCCTAGCTAATTCTGAAACTTTAGAGTCTGGCGAAATTTCCGATGCTTCGTCACTATCAACTTTTAAAGAAAGCAGTAATTCCCGAATTACATCGTTCATGGGCCTTCGTGTTTTTGCACAGTATTGTGACAACTTCTATCTTTCTGTTGACGTGAGATTTACTGTCAATCCTTTGACTGTCCATTTTTTATTTACCATTCACTTTTTAGCCAGAAACTAAGGTTTGATTAACAAAAGGTTATAAAATCCTGTTTTTCACTTGTATAAGTTCATTTTTCCAAGTTAACAGTTTTAGGAGCGTTATTTATTACACACCCAGACCCTGTTCAACTAGGAGGCATTTTTTCTATGACTTTTCTAGTCCATTGTTTTAATTCCCCGCTTTTCCCTAAGCAATTTGTATTTTACGGGTGTCTACTGTTGGTGCAAGATATGAGATGATCTGTTAAACTTATCAAGTAGGTAAATATTTGCTGGTTGTTTACTATCTAATTTAAAATTGTTCTTACCAGTATTTTTACTTGTATTTCACTCGCTAAAGTGTAATTGTGTACTCGCGAAAGTGTAATTGTGTACATTTGTTTCTTATATGATCAACAAGAGCTTTAGTAATTTTCAGTTCTCTTATATTTAATTTGTCTGTTTTTAGTTAAAAAGGTATCCTTATGATCAATCAAGTTTTAAGTGACTAAAATATTTAATTTTAGTCAGATAAGATACAAGCCTTATAATCTGGTTTAATTATTTTTTTAAATGTGTACCCACTCAGAGCAAAAATTTTATATAACAACTTTTTAGTCTGGCTTATGACACTACCAATTTCCATTGTTATGACTGTTTATAACCGAGAGCGTTACCTTAGTAAAGCAATTGAAAGTGTTTTAAGACAAACGAGGGGAGACTTTGAGCTACTGATTTGGGATGATGGTTCTACAGATCACTCTGTAGAAATTGCTCATAGTTATGCCGCTAAAGATCAACGAGTCCGAGTGTTATTAGGGGAACATTTAGGGCAGGGGTGTGCCTTAAAAGCAGCGCTTGCTGCGACTACTGGAGCTTATATTGGGCAGGTGGATAGTGATGACTTAATAGCACCAACAGCTGTTGAAGAAACTGCTGCTGTCCTCGATACGTATCCAGAAGTAGGCCTTGTATACACCGATTACACTGTTATCGATGAAGAAGGCAGAATTAAAGGAGAAGGAAAACGTTGCCAAATCCCATACTCTAAAGACCGATTATTGGTTGATTTTATGATCTTCCATTTTCGATTAATCCGTCGCACTGTTTATGACCTAGTGGGTGGAATTGATGAGTCATTTGAATCTGTGGAAGATTATGACCTTTGCTTACGGCTTTCTGAGGTCACGCTAGTAAAGCAAATTAAACATCCACTTTATTATTATCGTACCCACAGCAATAGCTTGTCTCATCATAAGCAAATTGAGCAAATACTCTTAGCACAAAAAGCCATCTCTTCTGCATTAAGCCGACGCCAGCTATCTGATCGCTTTGAGGTCAATGTGCAGCTTACTGGGAAATTTTCTTTGCAACAGAAGAAGTAAATTTTCAATTTCACTACTAATTTCTCAATTCAAAAGTCAAATATCTAAGGAAGTACAATGGCAACTATCTCCTATGATTTTACCGTCGATAACTTGGAAGGCCCATTAACTGGAGAAACATTTACAGGTTTTTTCAGTTACGACGATGAATCTGAACCTGTAGGATTTGGATATGGTTCTGAAGAGTTCATATTAACAGATTTTGAATTTAGTTTTAATGGAGTCACATATGGTTTAGATGATGTGACTAATGATTTCGGTGATGTTAAGCCAAAAGAAGCTTTCTGGGTAGGTAATGTTTTCCCCGAATGGGGTTTAGATAGTTTAGCTTTGATTACGGAAAACCCAGTAGGCATTGATTTTGGTTCATCAATTTTCTTGGAAAGTCAATCCGAATTTAGATATGGGAACGTTGGGAGCAGAATCGGAGTTAATGAGGGGAAGGTAACATACACTTTAAAATATCCAATTAATCTAGTATAAACAACTATTAACGGCAGAGATGGCAACGATTCTCTTATTGGCAGTCCTGGTAATGATCAACTCAACGGGAGAAATGGCAAGGATATACTCATAGGTCTAGCAGGCAATGACATTCTCAATAGCGGCAAGAATCGTGACATTCTCATCGGGGTCAATCCCGCTTTTCTCAATCCGGGACACAGTGAGATAGATATCTTAAATGGCGGTAATGGTAGCGATACCTTTGTATTGGGAAGTATCGATCAAGTTTACTATGATAATGGTAATCCTAATACCCAAGGTCTGGGTGACTATGCCCTAATTAAGGATTTCGAGAAGGTAGATACTATCCAGTTAAAAGCTGCGTCCAATGATTATGTCCTGAATAATACTTTTACAATAGGCTATAATGCTGGCACGGCTATCTTTCTCAAAGACAATGTTAACGAATTAATTGGATTTGTGGAAGGCGTTACA
Source organism: Nostoc flagelliforme FACHB-838 (assembly GCF_014698065.1). Taxonomy (GTDB): domain Bacteria; phylum Cyanobacteriota; class Cyanobacteriia; order Cyanobacteriales; family Nostocaceae; genus Nostoc; species Nostoc flagelliforme_B. The sequence goes on along the minus strand of NZ_JACJSI010000248.1, from coordinate 125 downwards.
AATTTAAATTTAAGAGGATGTTTTAAAAGTCGAAGCGAGTTAAAAATTATGCCAGTCGCCTGACCATAATCCGGATCATCGCAATGTAAATAAAAGTCTCAGAGGTTTCTGGTAGTCGTTCATAA